>JAFIFU010000022.1 GCA_020831885.1 Ectothiorhodospiraceae bacterium | reverse complement strand
GAGCCGCGCCTTGCCCCCGAACACGCTGCAAAGCCAGAGCACCATGGGAATAGATGAGCGCTTCCTTAAGGAAGCACTGATCGGATCAATCTTACTAAGTTTTCAGGAAGCAATGCCATCAGCCAGGGGAGCGTTTCTCCATTGGCAGATGGGGAGGCGTGCGCCTGTAGCTCGAATGAACGCTCAACGCGGTTACGGTCACCAAGATCAACCCCATACCCAAAATCTGCGGGGCAGCAAGGTTCTGGTTCAGAACCACGACGCCGAACAAGGACGCGGTGACCGGTTCGACCATCGCCACAATGGAAGCCACGGCCGGTGCGGTATGATTCAGGCCGATGATATAAAGAACAAACGACAATCCCGCGCCCAGTACACCCAGCGTCAGGAACAACGGCCAATCCGGAGTACCGAGGGCTGCAACCATCTGCCGGGCATCCCCCGGCAGGAACAGCATGAGGCCGAGTACCGCAAACGCAATGACGAGGATCGCCTGCGGGCTGCCGTGCGGTGCCGCATACTTGAAGCCGAAAATGAATACCGCGTAGGACAGCCCGGCAAGCAGACCGGCACCCACGCCAATCGCCGTGACACCGCTGGCACCGATGTCGTAAATCTGTGTCAGCAACACAATACCCACCATCACCAGGGCGATCGCGGCCCACTTCAGAGGGGTGGGGCTTTCAAGCTTCAGAGCGAATGACACGAGATACACGAACACCGGGGCGCAGTACATCAGTGTTGCGGCTACCGCCACACTGCCGTGGGCAATGCTCAGGAAATAGAACGAGAAATTCCCTGCAACGCCGACACCGGCGATGATTGACCAGAACCATAACCGTCCACTTGACAGTCCGCTGCCGCCCGGGCGCAGCATCAGCCAGAAGAACACGCACAGCAGGCCGATAGTGCCCCGGTAGAAAGAGACCACGAACGCGTCCCAGCCATCGGCCATCAACATCCCGCCGATCCCGCCGGATAGTCCCCAGAAAAGCGCCGCCAGGGCCACGAGAGCGGTACTCCAGTTCATTATTTGATCTCGCTCTTTTGGTTGGGGACGGATCGGCGGCTCCCAAACCTGGGCCCTGAACGGACAGGTCCGGATGCCGTTACCCCGCCGGGTCCCGAAGCTTTCGGCAGCCGGTGGTGACTGCCGCTACTATCAGTACCAGAGCAGGCAAACACTGTCTGTCGCATGACTTCTGGTGTCACCATGGTGACCATAGACCGGTTGTTACGGGCAGTACGGTCACAAAACGCCGATGATGGGCGTAAAGTGATGCAATGCCAATGGCCATGAGCAACGCAAGGGGACAGTCGTGAGTGAGACACAGGGGCGCCGCCGGAAACGGGGCAACGGGCCGGACATCCATTTGAACCTGAATGTGCGGGGGTTAGGCCAGTCCGCCACGCTGGCAATCAACGAACGCTCGGCGGAGCTGGCGGCATCGGGGCACCAGGTCTACCGGTTCGGACTGGGCCAGTCGCCGTTCCCGGTTCCCGCGCCGGTGGAGTCGGAACTCAAGAACAATGCCCACCAGAAGGATTACCTGCCGGTACGGGGGCTGCGCAGCCTGCGGGAAGCCGTCGCGGATTTCCACCGCCGCACCCAGGGGGTTGAGTTCACGGCAGACGACATCCTCATCGGCCCGGGCTCGAAGGAACTGATGTTCATCCTGCAACTGGTCTATTACGGGGATCTGGTCATCCCCACGCCGAGCTGGGTGTCCTATGCACCACAGGCGCACATCATCGGCCGCCAGATCCGCTGGGTGGAAACCCGGGCGGAGCATGACTGGCGCCTGCTGGCGGAGGATCTGGAACACCTCTGCGCCCGCGACCCCACCCGGCCCCGCATCCTGATCCTGAACTACCCCAATAACCCCACCGGGGACAGCTACACCGCGGACGAGTTGCGCAGCCTGGCGACGGTGGCGCGCAAATACCGTGTGGTACTGCTCTCCGACGAGATCTACGGCGAAGTGCATCACCGGGGTCAGCACGTCTCCGTAGCCCGCTATTACCCGGAGGGAACCATCATCAGCAGCGGGCTGAGTAAATGGTGCGGGGCCGGTGGTTGGCGGCTGGGAACCTTCGCGGTGCCCCACAACCTGCACTGGCTGCTGGACGCCATGGCCGTGGTGGCCAGCGAGACGTATACCTCCACCTCAGCCCCCATTCAGTACGCGGCGGTCCGCGCCTTCCAGGGCGGAACCGAGATGGAAGCCTATTTGCAGCGCTCGCGCCGTATTCTGCGCGCCCTCGGCGGGCACTGCTGGAAGCGCCTGCGCAAGGGCGCCCGCCTTTCCCTGGCCCGCCCCCGGGGCGGCTTCTATCTGTTCCCGGATTTCGGTCCGCACCGGCAGGCCCTGCAGAAGCGGGGCATCCGCACCAGCGAGCAGCTCTGCGAGGCCCTGCTCAATGAAACCGGTGTCGCCCTGCTGCCGGGAAATGCATTCGGCCGCCCCGCCGGGGAACTGACCGCCCGGCTGGCCTACGTGGATTTCGACGGTGCCCGGGTGCTGGCGGCGCTGGAGGATGCCGGACCGAACGCCGATCTCCGGCTCGACTTCCTCTCCACCTACTGCCCGAAGGTCATCGATGGCATCGAGCAGATCGTCGGCTGGGTATCGGCCTTGCGTGGTCATTGAACCGGACCGTCTGGGCATTTGAGCGCATCCCGGCTATGATGCCGCGATGCCCACACTGATCCTGGTACTGATCACCCTCATCGGGCTGGCCGCCGCTTTCTACGCCCACTGGCGCCTGCCCTTTCATACCCTGGGTCCGCGCCAGTTGCGGGCCGCCCGTATCGTGCTCGTGGCCACCGGCCTGGCCTTTGGCTGGATTTCGGCCCGGGTTTACGGGATGGCCACGGATCTGAACGTGGTCATTGTCTTTATCGCCGGCTTCGGGTTGATCCATGTGCCGGCGGCAGGCGTGCTGTTCATCAAAGGCTATCGCCCGGAAGAGTGAGTCGTCGTCAAGGCTTCCGAGCTACGGGACATCCCCCGCCAATCGTAGGACGATAGCCGGGCGCAAGCGCGGATCACCGACGTCAGGACTCCCGCTCCAGATCTTCAGCGGGAGTGAGCAGGAAGTGGGCACGGGCGGTGGCCACGACCTGCTCCCGGTTGCTCTGCCAGGTCTCCACCGAGACGTTGGCCACCCGCTGCCCCTGACGCACCACCCGGCAGACGGCGTGGATATCCTCCGGCCGCCCCGGGCGCAGGTAGTCGATGGAAAAATCCACCACCTTGGGCTGCATGGCGCTTTCCATGTTCCAGAGCAGGTGCATGATGGCGGCGTGCTCCATGAACGCTCCGATGGCGCCGCCATGCAACGCCGGCATCACCGGGTTGCCGATGATGCGCTGATGGAAGGGCATGTGGAACAGCAGTTCCCCACGCTCCTCGCGGAAACCGATTCCCAGAAACCGCGCGTACGGAAACAGCGCCATGGCCCGAGCGTAATCCCGCTCAGACCGGGCCTTCCGGATGACCGAGACAATATCCTTCATTTCCGTTCTCCACCCCCGGCCAGTAACTGCCCTGTTTTCATGAAACACCCCATGCTGGTGGCGATGGGGTGATTTCGGTCCTCCGCATAGGCGATGCAGCGCACAAAACAGATGTGCCGTGTGGCCTTGTAGCACTCGGCAAAGGCGTGCACCGGCTGTCCGGCCCGGGCCACGGTGAGATGATCAATGCGCAGGTCCAGCGTGGCCACGGTCTCCGGCGGATCGCTGGCGAACATGGCCGCGGTTCCGGCGGTCTGATCGACGAGCGCCGTGATGACGCCGCCGTGAACGTACCCGGTGACCGGGTTCCCCACCATGAATTCGCTGAACGGAACACGGGTCAGGATCCGGCCCTGACCGGCCTCGATCAACTCCACACCCAGTGCCACGCCATGGGGCAAGCGGGAGAAGAAAAACCGGACCTGCTCCTCCCGGGTCATGTCCTGAAATGCGGGCATCAATCCCGGCCCTCCGTCTCCGATCCGGGGGGAAGCAGACCCTCCGCGTCCATGAGGCTGACCATCTGCTCCAGATCCGCCTGCAACTCCAACGGCGGCACCTCCACCCCCTCCAGGCCGGCATTCCAATCCACGCCCACGCGGTATCCGTCCCGCTGCATGCCGGGCAGCCAGTGCTCCAGCAGGTCATCCAGCGATACCGGACTGGCCCGGTAACCGGCCCAATCCCCTTCCGCGCAGGCCGCGGCCGCCTGCTGGGAGGACCAGAGCGGAAACACCATCACCGTCTCCCCTTCCGTGGAGGCGGCAAGCGCCCAGCCTTCCTCGTCCTCCAGGCCCCAGACCGCGCCGTTCAGCACGGCGTTGCGCAGAAAGGCCTGCTGCGCAGGGTCCAGTTCGGCGAGTTCCGTCGGTAATTCCAAGATTCCAACCCCCCAGATAATTCCGTGACGTACTCTACTCCGCGGGGCGAAGGCTTGCCAACCGGCCCGCCCGGGCGGGTCAAGGGCTGAGCCGGAGCGCCACATATGTTACAACTCTCCGCTTGCGCCGGAGGAGGTGGCTCACTATGTCGGACATCCAACGCCAGGAGGCACTGGCCTGCGGGGCCCTCGTGTTCACGACCCTGTTCTGGGCGGGTAACGCCGTGGTGGCGCGCGGCATTGTGGATACCATTCCGCCCATGGCGCTGTCGTTCTGGCGTTGGCTGTTGGCGTTTTTCATCCTGCTGCCCTTTGCCTGGCCCCACCTGCGGGCTGCGATGCCCACGATACGCGCTCACTGGCGCAGCCTGTTCGTTCTGGCGCTGTTGAGTGCGGGGCTGTTCAACTCCCTGCTCTATCTGTCAGCCCATACCACCACGGCGATCAATATCTCCCTGGTGAACTCCACCATGCCGGTGATGATCGGCCTGATGGCCTTCCTGCTGCTGGGTGAACGCCTCTCCCGCCGGCAGATGTCCGGCATCGTGCTTGCGCTGATCGGGATGCTGGTTATTGTCAGCCGCGGCTCACTGGGGATACTGCTGTCAGTGGATATCGCGCTGGGTGATCTGCTGATGATTGTCGCCGTGGCCTGCTGGGGGCTGTATTCGGTGCTGATGAAAAAACGGGGAATACGGCTGCATCCAGTGGTCTTTCTGACGGCGATTATCGCCATGGCGTTGCCGGTGGTGCTGGTGTTTCACCTGGTGGAGCTGGCTTTGGGCTACCGGTTCTCACCGGGCATGGAGCTGGCAGCGCCACTTCTGTACGTGGCCATCTTCCCGTCCCTGCTCTCGTACATGGGTTGGAACTACGGCGTCGCCGTCCTGGGTCCGTCACGGTCGGCCATGTTCATCTACCTGTTGCCCCTGTTCGGCGCTGTCCTGAGCATTCTGTTTCTGGGCGAGGGCCTTTACGCGTATCATGCTGCGGGAGGGCTGCTGATTCTGGTGGGCCTGTATCTTGCCACGCGCGTGCGCCAGACGCCCGCCATGCGCATGGCCCGGGAGCGGAGGAAACCCTGACCGTTTCCCGCTGTCTCAGGAAGCAGTGCCAGACGACGCGACAACCAAAGCCGAGTACGCCATGCGACATGTCTTTCTCATCAACGGCCGCCGCCCCAATCCCCTGATGCAGGTCCTCGGGGTGATCGGCGGCGCGCTCATGCTGCTGGCGGCACTGTTCGTCGGCGCGTTCGTCTTCCTGGCACTGCTGGGCCTGGCCGTACTGGGCGGCCTGCTGTTCAGCCTGCGGCTCTGGTGGCTCCGCCGTCAGTTCCGCAAGGCCGCGGAACAGCAGCATCGGGCCGGTACCACACACCGGGACGGTGCGTACCGCCGGCACAGCACTGTCATCGAGGGACGCGTGACCTCCCGCCGCGACGACTGAGTCCTCAGCACAACGGCTGTAGATCCGCCGGCCAGTCCCGCCAGATGGGAGCCACGGTGGCAGGCAATGGCCGGAGCCGGCCCAGCTCAATCCACGGGTTCTCCGGTCCGTGGAAATCCGAACCCACCGAGCCCATCAGCCCGTACCGCAGCGCATACCCCACAGCCGTCTGGATCCGTTGTGGCCCCGTGTTTCCGCAGCAGACCTCCACAGCCGCGCCACCCGCCTCGCGGAAAGCTGTCAGTACCCGGCGCATCCAGGCGCCCGTCATGCCATAGGCAAGCGGGTGGGCAAGCACCGCCTGGCCACCCGCGGCACGGATGCGCCCCACCGCCTGCTCCATGGACATCCAGTCCACACCCACCCACGCCCGCTTGCCACGCTTGAGGTAACGGTCGAAGGCCTGCTGAACGTCGTTCACGTAGCCCCGGTCGTGCAGGAAACGGGCAAAATGGGTTCGGGTCGGCACGGCGTCCCCGGCCTGTTCCAGGACTTCCCGCGCCTCCGTCACGCCGCTCCGGATCAGCTTGTCCGCCATGCGCCCGGCACGCGCCCGGCGCCGCCCCCGGTTCTGCTCCAGTGCGCGCAGCAGCGCCGTATCCGCCGGATCCACCCGCAGCCCCACCACATGCAGCTCCCGCCCCTGCCAGAGGGTGGATATCTCCACCCCGGGCACCACAGCAACCCCGGCAGCGGCACCCGCCTCCAGGGCCGAACCGGCGCTGGCCAGGGTATCGTGATCCGTCAGGGCCAGCACGCGGACACCTTGCGCAGCCGCCCGTTCCACCACGGCCGCCGGCGGCAACGTGCCGTCGGAAACCGTGGAATGGCAATGGAGATCGATATCCAGTCGGGTCACGGCCGGCTGCATCCTCGGTACTGCTGGCTCCGGAAAACGGGCTGACCGGAGCCTGTGATAATGTTCATCGGCATGAGGTACTCAATGATCGGCACACATGCGTCCGGGCATGGGCGGCACTGACCTGTCAGCAGAACAGGCCCCGGGGGTTGCCCTGGATGGCACCGTGCTCGCCTGTCGTGGTGACTGGACCGCACCCCAGCTTAACGGCATGGCACGGGTCCTGAACAGTCTGCAGGCGGAGCACGGTGCCCGTTGGGAACTGGACACCACAGCCGTGAGTCGTCTGGATACGGCGGGCGCCCTGCTCCTGCACCGGCTGCGGCAGCGTCTGGCGCAGCAGGGCGCGGAACTGGATGTCTCCCACCTCTCCGATCACCACCGGCACCTGCTGGACCTGGTCCGGGAAACCGACAGCCTGCCTCCGCCACCCCCCCGGCGCGAGGGGATGATAGAAGCTGTGGGGCGGCGCACGGTGGATACCGGCCGCGAGGCGCTGGACTTCGTCGCCTTTTTGGGTGAACTGGCCTTGGATTTTTTCCCGCGCCTGCTGCGCCCGCATCGTCTGCGGTGGAAACAGATCATCGCGGAGATCGAGATTGCCGGCGTGCGGGCCATCCCCATTCTGGGCCTGCTTGTCTTTCTCACCGGGGTGGTCATCGCCTATCAGGGCGGAACGCCGTTGGAGCGCTATGGGGCGAACATCTTTCTGGTGGATCTGCTGGTGATCACCATGCTGCGGGAGATGGCGCCACTGATGACGGCCATCATCGTGGCCGGCAGAACCGGCTCCTCATACGCCGCACAGATCGGAACCATGCGTATCACCGAGGAAATCGATGCCTTGCGGGTCACCGGCATCACGCCCTACGAGATGCTGGTGCTCCCAAAGGTGGTGGCCCTGGTGCTGGCGATGCCGCTGCTCACCCTGTTCGCGGACGTTGTGGGGGTGCTGGGCGGTATGGTGGTGGCCAATGCCATGTTCGATGTGGGCTTCACGGAATTCATTCAACGCATCCCCGACGCCATGGCGCCCAGTTCCTTCTGGGTCGGCATCATCAAGGCGCCGGTATTCGCAGTGATCATCGCCGCCGTGGGCTGTTACCACGGCTTCTCGGTACGCGGTAGCACAGAGAGCGTCGGTCGCGCCACTACCCGCAGCGTGGTCCACGGCATCTTCCTGGTCATCGTGGTGGATGCCATTTTCTCAGTGATCTTCAATCTACTCGGGCTGTAGCCATGGAACGGGAACACGTGGTGGATGTGCAGGATCTGGAGACACGCCTCGGTGGGCATCTGATTCACCAGCACCTGGACCTGCACGTGGAGCGAGGGGAGATCCTGGCTATTGTCGGTGGCAGCGGCAGTGGAAAGACCGTGTTGATGCGGCATATGACACTATTGACGCGCCCCACGCGGGGCCAGGTGCGGTTGTTCGGGCAGGACTGCAGCCATCTGAACGCCCGTGCCCAGCATGGGTTGCGTCGCCGGATCGGTGTCATGTTTCAGCACGGTGCCCTCTTCACCGGGATGACCGTCCTGGAGAACGTCTGTTTCCCCATTGCCGAGCACAGCCGGCTGAAACGGTATGAGCGGGAGGAACTGGGCATGCTCAAGATCCGCCTGGCGGGCCTGCCGCCGGAGGCCGCCGGCAAACTGCCCAACGAGCTCAGCGGCGGCATGGTGAAGCGGGCCGCCCTCGCCCGTGCCCTGGCCATGGACCCGGATCTGCTGTTCCTGGACGAGCCCACCTCCGGGCTGGACCCGGTCAGCGCTGGCGCGTTCGATGAGCGCATCATGGAGCTGCGCCAACTGCTCGGCCTGGCCGTGGTGATGATCACCCACGATCTGGATACACTCTGGACCGCCACCGATCGGGTCGCCTTCCTGGCTGAACGCAAGGTGGTTGCCGCGGCACCCATTGCCGAATTGGCGAAGTCACCGCATCCTGCCATCAGCGATTACTTTTCCGGGACGCGCGGCAAGACGAGGAGAGCGAACTGATGGAAACCCGCGTCGGCTACATCGCCGTGGGACTGTTTGTGCTGATTCTGGGCACCGCGCTGGTGGGCGCGGGACTCTGGTTCAGCGCCGACCTTACCACCCGCGAGTATGAGCGCTACACCATCTATTCCGACGAATCCGTGGGCGGGCTTTCCGGCTCCGCCGAGGTCAAGTTTCAGGGGGTCAACGTGGGCCGGGTCCACCGCATCGATCTGCTACCGGACCGCCCGGGGCAAGTGCGGATTCAGGTGGATGTGGAACGCGGCACCCCGGTGCGGGCCGATACCACGGCACAACTCTCCACCCAGGGGCTGACCGGGCTGACCCACATCGAATTGCGCGGCGGTAGTGCCGACGCCGGCCGTCCGCCGATTCCGGAAGGGGAACCGTACCCGGTCCTGGAAATGCGGCCATCCCTGGTAAACCGCCTGGAGGCCGGATTGGCCCAAGGTGTGGAAACCCTGGATCAGCTTGCCGGACAAGTGGCCAGACTGCTGGATGACGACAACCTGGACGCCATCAGTGCGACGCTGGATAACCTGGAACGACTCAGCCGCACGCTTGCGGACAACAGCGACCGGCTCGAACGCATGCTGGAAGCCGGGGAGTCCACCATCGATCAGACCGCCCGCGCCAGTGAACAACTGCTCCCCCTGTTCCAGCAACTGGAAACCACCCTGGCCGGCTTCGACAAAGTGGGCGAATCCCTGGATCAGGCGGCACGCCAGGCGGGTGAAGCCAGCGAGGATATTAGTGCCCTCAGCCGTGAAGGCGTGCGAAGCCTGGAAGTGCTGGGCAGCAATCTTCTACCCCAGTTGAACCAGTTGATGCTGGAGCTGCAGGACACGGCCGGCGGCATCAACCGCCTCACGGACGAGCTGAGCGAACAGCCGAACCGACTGATCTTCGGGCGACCCCAACGCCCTGCCGGCCCCGGAGAGGAACCATGACAGCTATCGCCACCCGCCTGCTTGCCGTCGCCGCCGCCGCGCTGCTCACCGGCTGCATGTCTTTGAATACCGGGCAGCAGACCCATCCGCAGACCTGGCAACTGGTCACGCCGGTCACCACCGGGCTGGACATGGGGACGCCCCGGAACGCCGTGCTGATGATCGCCCGGGTGCAGCCCCTTCCCGGCTACGACACCGCGGCCATGGCCTACCGGGAAAGCGAGCACGAGATCCGCTACTACGCCCATAACCGCTGGTCCGACCGGCCGGCCCGCCAACTCCAGCCGATTCTTGTGGAGCATCTGGAGAACCGCGGGCTGTTCACCGCTGTGGTCGCCAGCCCGGCCACGGTAACGGCGGACTACCGGTTGGAGGTGGAACTCCTTTACCTGGAGCAGGACCTCCGGCAGATGCCCGGCCAGGCACGCCTCGGGCTGCGGGTACGCCTGATCAGCCAGCCCGGGCAGGAGATCCTGCTGAACAGCACAATCCGCACCCGGGCCGCGATGCGGGAAACAACACCCCGTGCCGGCGTGGAAGCGGCCAACCAGGCGCTGGCCCAGGCGCTGGAGACACTGGAGACGCAGCTCCGCCAGCGAGACCAGGAACGGTAGGACAGAAGCCCTGCGCGGCAAGGATCTCCGACGTGATCGTCGTGGGGCACTGCCCCGTTTCCTGTCGGTGATCGGCTCTTGGGGCGGCTACCGACCTGCGACCCCGGACAACGCGCCGGTCCCGGCCTACGCCGGGCCGGGCGGTGGTTTGCCGGCGAGAACGTCCAGGAACGCCTGGCCGTACTTGGCCAACCGGGCTTCGCCCACGCCGGGAATTGCGGCCATCTGCTCCAGCGTGACAGGCCGCTGATCCAGCATCTCCAGCAGCGTGGCGTCATGGAAGATCACGTAGGGCGGCACCCCCTGCGCCTCAGCCAGACGGCGCCGGCAGGCCCGCAACGCTTCCCAGAGCTGCTGGTCGGCCTCGGCGACGAAACGTTCACTCCGGCTGCCCCGGGAGCGCCGCCGCCCCGCAACCTCCCGCCGCAGCTCCAGTCTTTCCTCCCCGCGCAACAGCGGACGGCAGCGATCAGTGAGTGCCAGCGTGCCGTAGCCCTCGGCATCCACCCGCAGATAGCCCAAGGCCAGAAGCTGACGGAACAGGGTTCGCCAGCCCCTGGCATCCAGATCCTTGCCGATACCGAAGGTGGAGAGCCGGTCATGTCTCAGGGCACGGACACGCTCGGTGTCCTTGCCCAGCAGCACGTCCACCAATTGCGCGACACCGAAACGCTGTCCGGTGCGGTAGACGCAGGACAGCGCCATTCGCGCCGGCTCCGTGGCGTCCCAGGTCGGCGGCGGATTCAGGCAGTTGTCGCAATTTCCGCAGGGTTCCGCCAACCGTTCCCCGAAATAACCCAACAGATGCTGGCGGCGGCAGGCGGTCAGTTCACAGAACGCCAGCGTGGCCTCCAGCTTCTGCCGTTCCACCCGCTTCTGCTCCGCCGCCGCGGCCGATTCCTCCAGCAGCTGCCGCAGCATGACCACATCCTGGTGACCGTACACCATCCAGGCGTTGGCCCGCAGACCGTCCCGGCCGGCCCGTCCGGTCTCCTGGTAGTACGCCTCCAGGCTGCGTGGCAGGTCCAGATGTGCCACAAAACGGACATCTGGCTTGTCGATTCCCATACCGAAGGCGATGGTCGCCACCATGATCACGCCGTCGTCGCTGACGAAGCGCTGTTGGTGAGCGCGCCGATCCTCCGCCGACAGGCCCGCATGATACGGCAGCGCGTCCCAGCCCTGTCGCCGGAGCCAATCGGCGGTCTCATCCACGCGCCGGCGCGAAAGACAGTAGACGATGCCCGCCTCGCCGGGATGTTCCCGCTTGAGAAAGCTCAGCAACTGCTGTCTGGCGTTGTCTTTCGGCGCGATGGTATAGCGGATATTCGGACGATCGAAACTGCTGATGAAGCGTCGCGCCCCACGCAGACCGAGACGCTGGGCGATCTCCTCGCGGGTCCGCCCGTCGGCGGTGGCCGTGAGCGCGATGCGCGGCACGGCGGGATACCGCTCGTGCAGTTGGGATAGCTGCAGGTACTCGGGCCGGAAATCGTGACCCCACTGGGAAACGCAGTGCGCCTCGTCAATGGCGAACAGGGCGATCCGGCACTGATCCAGCAGCGCCAGGGTCCGCGGGGCAAGCAAGCGTTCCGGCGCCACGTACAACAGGTCCAGTTCCCCGGCCAGCAACTGGCGCTCCACGCCGCGGGCGTCCTCGGAGGAGAGGCTGGAATTCAGGCAGGCGGCGCGCACACCGGCCTGGACCAGGGCATCCACCTGGTCGTGCATCAGTGCGATCAGCGGCGAGACCACCACGCCGGTACCCGGGCGCACCATGGCCGGGATCTGGTAGCACAGGGATTTTCCGCCACCGGTGGGCATCAGTACCAGGGCATCGTTGCCCTCCACCAGATGCTGGACCACATCCCCCTGCATGGGGCGGAAATCGTCGTAGCCGAAGACGCTGCGCAACAGCCAGCGCGGATCGGAGACCTCCGGGGACGGCACAGACATAGGCGCGCATTCCATTGGTTGCGTGGCCCTCCGCCACGACGACCGCGAGACTCAGACGGTGGAAGAAGGTAACACAATCAGCCAGCGGCACACACGGAAGCGGGGCGCCTCAGAGGCGGGCAGCCAGACGCGTTCCCTGATCGATGGCCCGTTTGGCATCCAGCTCCACTGCCCGGTCGGCACCGCCGATCACGTACACCGGGCGGGCATCGTTCTGCAGCGGCTCCATGAGTTCCCGCAAAGGTTCCTGCCCGGCGCAGATCACCACATGATCCACTTCCAGCAGGCGACGCTCGTCTCCCACGCGGATATGCAAACCGGCATCATCCACCCCGTCATAGGCCACCCCGGAGATTGTCTCGACACCCTTGTTCCGCAATGTGGCCCGATGGATCCAGCCGGTGGTCTTGCCCAGTCCTGCGCCGGGCTTCCCTGTGGAACGCTGCAGCAGGTAGACCTTTCTCGGTGAGGGCTCGGGCCGGGCCGGAGCCAGGGCACCGCGGTGATCATACGCTGGATCCACCCCCCACTCCTGCTGCCAGCGACGGAGGTCCCGGCTGGGGCTCTCGCCTTCACCATGAATCAGGTATTCACACATATCGAAACCGATACCGCCGGCGCCGATCACAGCCACCCGGGCCCCAGGGCGCATGCCCCCGTACAGCACATCCACATAGGAGAGGACTTTCGGGTGCAGCAAACCCGGGAAGTCCGGGCGCCTTGGCACGACGCCCGTGGCCAGCACGAAGGCATCGAAGTCCTCCCGGAGCAGTCGGTCCGCCGTCACCCGTTGACTGAGCTGGACATCCACTCCTGTGTTGCGGAGGCGCTGCTCGTAGTACCGCAGCGTTTCCGCGAACTCCTCCTTACCGGGAATCCGCTTCGCCATGTTGAACTGACCACCAATCTCATTGCTCGCCTCGAACAGGCTCACCTCGTGACCGCGCTCCGCCAGGACCGTGGCGCAGGCCAGTCCGGCCGGGCCGGCGCCCACCACAGCGATACGCTTCGGATCGCGGGCAGGCAGGTAATTCAGCTCCGTCTCGTGACAGGCCCGGGGATTGACCAGGCAGGTGGCCCGGCGCCGCTGAAAAACGTGATCCAGGCAGGCCTGGTTGCAGGCGATGCAGGTATTGATGTCCTTCCAGCGGCCTTCCCGGGTCTTGCGCACCCAGTCCGGATCCGCCAGTAAAGGCCGCGCCATGGAAACCATATCCGCCTGGCCTTCAGCCAGAATCCGCTCGGCCACATCCGGCATATTGATCCGGTTCGTCGCCACCAGGGGCACCCGGAGTTCCCGCTTCATGCGGGCGGTGACCCAGGTGAAGGCCGCCCGGGGCACCGAGGTCTGAATCGTGGGAATCCGGGCCTCGTGCCAGCCGATACCGGTATTGATCATGGTCACCCCGGCCGCCTCCAGGGCCCGGCCCAGCGCCACCACTTCCGGCCAGGTGTTCCCGTCCTCCACAAGGTCCAGCATGGACAGGCGGAAAATGATGATGAAATCATGCCCCACCGCCTCACGGACCCGGCGCACGATCTCCACGGCGAAACGCATGCGCCCCTGGATGTCGCCGCCCCATTCATCCAAACGGAGATTGGTCCGGGGCGCCAGGAACTGGTTGATCAGGTAGCCCTCCGACCCCATGATCTCGACACCGTCGTAGCCGGCCTCCCGGGCCAGGCCCGCGCAGCGGACGAATGCCTGGATCTGCCGCTCCACGCCGCGCCGGCTCAGCTTTCGGGGCCGGAACGGGTTGATGGGCGCCTTGACCGCCGACGGAGCCACGCCGAACGGGTGATAGGCGTACCGTCCGGCATGCAGGATCTGCATGCAGATGCGGCTGCCCTCGTCATGCACGGCACTGGTCAGCAGGCGGTGCCGGGGCACCTCCCCGGAACCGGTGAGCTTGGAGGAAAACGGGGCCAGCCAGCCGCTCCGGTTCGGCGCAATGCCGCCGGTGACGATCAGACCCACCTCGCCCCGTGCCCGCTCCGCCAGATAGACTGCCAGCTTCTCGAAATCCCGGCGACGGTCCTCCAGCCCCGTATGCATGGAGCCCATCAGCACCCGGTTGCGCAACCGAAGGAACCCCAGGTCCAGGGGTTCCAGCAGATGCGGAAAGTGATCGGTCATGACGCCGCTCCCTGTCTGCCCACCTGGTCCAGCGCCTTGACCGGCGGCGGAACCTCGTGAATCATCCCGCGCCCGCGGTGGCCTTTCCACCGCGCTCCCGCCGGCACGCGAGCTCGGACTGCCGCCAGACAGCAGAGCGGAGACACGGAACAATCACATGGTACTGGCCTTTCAGGACGTATGGCCATGGCTACAGGAAGCTTAGTAAACTCGCGCCATGCTGAATCTCGTCAATCTCTCCCTGCGGCGCGGTGGCAATCTGCTGATTTCCGGCGCCAGCCTGACCATCCACGCCGGCGAACGCGTGGGCATCATTGGTGCCAACGGAACCGGCAAGTCCAGTCTGTTCAGCCTGATCCGCGGTGCGCTTCAGGCCGATGCGGGCGAATGCCGGCTCCCACCGGGTCTGGTCATCGCCCACGTGGCCCAGGAGACCCCGGCTGACCCCCGCCCGGCACTGGAATACGTCATGGACGGCGACGCGGAGCTGCGCCGCGTGCAGGCGGACCTGGCCCATGCCGAAAGCCGCCAGGACGGCGTCCGCATCGCCAGCCTGCACGAACAGATGCACGCCATCGACGGCTATGGCGCGCATGCCCGCGCCGCCCGCTTGTTGCACGGGCTGGGCTTCGCGCCCGGCCAGGAGCAGATTCCGGTGGAGGAATTCTCCGGCGGCTGGCGCATGCGGCTGAATCTGGCCCAGGCCCTCATGTGCCGCTCGGATCTGTTGCTGCTGGACGAACCCACCAACCACCTGGACCTGGACGCCGTCCTCTGGCTACAGGACTGGCTGGGCGGCTACCCGGGAACGCTGCTGCTGATCTCCCATGACCGGGAGTTCCTGGACGCCGTGGCACAGCGCATGATCCACCTGGACGGGGGAGGCATGCACACCTACACCGGCAACTACTCGGACTTCGAACGCCAGCGGGCCGTGCGCCTGGAACAGCAGCAGGCCACCCACGAACGCCAGCAGCGGGAGCGGGCTCGATTACAGCAATTCATCGACCGCTTCCGGGCCAAGGCCACCAAGGCCCGGCAGGCCCAGAGCCGCATCAAGGCGCTGGAACGCATGGAATTCACCGAGGCCGTCCGCGAGCCACAGGCATTCCGGTTCGGGTTCGCCGAACCCGAGCGTTTGCCTAACCCCCTGCTGCAACTGGAAGATGCCACGGTGGGCTACGGCGACACCCCGGTACTGTCCGGGGTCAACCTGCAATTGTCTCCCGGGGACTGTATCGGCCTGCTGGGCCCCAACGGCGCGGGTAAATCCACGCTGATCCGCAGTATCGCCGGTGTGCAGCCCCTGCAGGCCGGTCACCGGCATACCGCACAGGAACTGGCGGTGGGCTATTTCGCCCAACACCAGCTTGAGCAGTTGGATGCGTCAGCCTCCCCCCTGTTGCACCTCCAACGGCTGGACCCCCGGGCAACGGAGCAACGCCTGCGGGACTTCCTGGGCAACTTCGGCTTCACCGGGGACAACGCCCTGGCCCCCGTGGCCCCGTTTTCCGGCGGCGAAAAGGCGCGCCTGGTGCTCGCCCTGCTGGTCTACCAGCGGCCCAACGTGTTGCTACTGGACGAACCCACCAACCATCTGGATCTGGACATGCGCCAGGCCCTGGCCGTGGCCCTGCAGTGGTTCACCGGCGCTCTGGTGGTGATCGCGCACGATCGACATCTACTGCGCATGACCACGGACCGCCTGTACCTGGTGGCGGATCATCGGTTACAGGAATTCCAAGGCGACCTGGACGACTATGCCCGCTGGCTGGCCGGCCGCCGCCAGGCCACCGGGGAGCAGGAACCACAGGCGGACAGCGGCCGGACCACGGCAGCCCATCGGCGGGAGCAGCGGCGGCGGGAAGCCGACCGGCGAAAGGCAATGCAACCGCTGCGCCGGCGGGTGGAGTCCCTGGAGCGGGAGCTGAACCAACTGGAACAGCGGAAAGCGGCACTGGAACAGGAGCTCGCCCGACCGGAGCTCTACCAGGAGGCACACCGGAATCGCCTGCAGGAGCTCCTCAAGGAACAGGGGGGTATCAGCCTGCGCCTGCAGGAGGTGGAGGACAACTGGATGCAGGCGGCGGCGGAACTGGAGGACGCCGGCGCCCCCTAAGGAAGCACTGATCTCTTCCCATGGCGCTCCGGGCCAGCCTCAGGACGGTTGCCCGAAATCGAATCCGGGAAGTCGCAATCCGGCCTGCTCCAGCATGATCCGCCGGGGGTCGAAGCCGGCTTCCGCGGTGCTCACCACCCGACGGATGGTCCAGTCCCGCAACCGGCCACCCTGGGAGAGTTCCGCCAGATCCAGCATGGTCGGTTCCGGGCGCATGCGGCCATCCGCGTTGCGCACCAGCAGCACCCGGGGCAGCAGCCGGGTGTCCTCGCCGGCATCGATGACCAGCCCCAGCGCCTGGTTGCCCAACTCCACCAGACTGCCCACGGGATAGATGCCCACGCAGCGGATGAAGGCTTCCATCAGTTCCTGCCCGAAGGTTTGCGCCGCCTGCTCGTACATCATGCGCAGCGCCAGATCCGTACCGATACCCTGATGGTAGATCCGATCACTAGTCATGGCATCATAGACGTCGGCAATGGCCACCGCCAGCACGGGAACCTGCAGTTCGCTGCCCCTGAGCGCCAGCGGATAGCCATCACCGGGGATGCGCTCATGGTGACTGCGGATGATGGACAGCGACACCTCCGGCAGCTGTCCGGTGCGCAGCATGAGGCGGTAGCCATCCTCCGGATGCCGCTTCATGACGGCGAACTCGTCCCGGGTTAGCGGCCCGGGCTTGTTCAGGATCTCCAGGGGCGTCTGGGTCTTGCCGATGTCATGCAACAGCGCCCCCAGACCGATCATCTGCAAGTCCTCGCTGCTATAGCCCAGATGCCGGCAGAAAGCCAGCGTGAGCACGCAGACGTTCAGGCAGTGCAGCGACGTGTATTCGTCCTTGCGTTTGAGCTGGGTGAGCCAGATGGCGGCATTGGCATCCGCGGAAATGGTCTCCACCAGCCCCCGGACGACTTCCTTCGCCTCGTCGGTATCCAGCGACGCACCCAGACGCCCGTCCTTGAACACCTTCTGCAGATAGACGCGGCTTCGCTCCCGCACGCCGCCTGCGTGTCCGGCGGATCTGCGGAAGCTGGTCAGGTCCGCCACCCGGGAAGCGGTGACGGCGGTGGTGGGTCCACCCAGGGTCGCCCGCGGCTTGCGCCGCCGGAAGGGCAACGTAACCGCCCGGGGTTCCACCGGAACCCGGGATTGCTCCGCATCAACGTAGACGTGATCACAGAGACCGCGGAGCTTGTGCAGCTCTTCTTCGGAGCTGACCACGAACCCCTGAAACAGGAACGGAGTCTCGGTCCACGGCCGATCGAGTTCGGCGACGTAATGACCGAGTTTGAGATCGGCTACATCCAGACGGTACTGCATAAGGCTTCCCGGCGCCCACCTGGATGCACTATACCAAGCCTCGGAAGCGGATTACCACGCACCAGTCAGGACGCCTGTCGCCGCCCCCGACCCGCAGGGAACGGATGCGGTGCCTGCCCCGATTCTTTAGAATGGCGGTTCCGCCGGCACCCACCACGGCGCCGGCCGTATTCCGTATCGACAATCACCGGACCCGATACCAACGTGCTACTCACCGCCCGCCAGCTCACCGTCAGTTTCGGCGCCCATCCCGTTCTGGATCATGTGGACTTCACCATCGATGCCGGGGAGCGGGTCTGCCTGCTTGGCCGGAACGGCGCCGGCAAATCCACGCTGCTAAAGGTCATCGCCGGCGATATCACACCGGAGGACGGCGAGCTGGCGATGCGCCCGGGGCTGCGCATCGCGCGCTTGCCCCAGGAACTGCCCCGCGGTTTCACCGGTACCGTCCGCGAGCTGGTGGCCCAGGGCCTCGGCGCCGCGGGCGAACTCCTGGCCCGTCACTACCAATTGGCCCAGGCCTTGGCCGGGGGTGGGGAGCAGCCCCGACTCCTGGCGGAGATGGAACAGCTTCACCAGGCATTGGACAGCGCCGACGGCTGGACCCTGGAGCAGCGGGTGGACGCCATGCTCACACGCCTGGATCTGCCGGGCGATCAGCCGATTGCCGATGTATCCGGCGGCGTGGGCCGACGCGCCCTGCTCGGCCAGGCGCTGGTTCAGGATCCGGACCTCCTGCTGCTGGACGAGCCCACCAATCACCTGGACGTGGAAGCCATAGGCCAGCTGGAGGAACTGCTGCTGGGCTGGCAAGGGGCACTGCTGTTCATAACCCATGACCGCGCCTTTCTGCAGCGCCTGGCGACGCGGATCGTGGAACTGGACCGGGGTGAACTGCGGAGCTATCCCGGTGACTACCGCCGTTATCTGCAGACCCGGGATGCGGAACTGGTGGCCGAGGAACGCGCACAGCAGCAGTTCGATCGCCGCCTTGCCCAGGAGGAAGCCTGGATCCGCCAGGGCATCAAGGCCCGCCGCACCCGGAACGAGGGCCGCGTCCGCGCGCTGCAGGACATGCGACGCCAGCGGGCACAGCGGCGGGAGCGCCAGGGCGTGGCGGGTTTCGATCTGCAGGCGGCGGACCGCTCCGGCAGGCTGGTCATCCGCGCGGAGCACATCAGCCACAGCTTTGACGGGGAACCCTTGATCGCGGATTTCTCCACCACGATCATGCGGGGTGACAAGGTGGGGCTGATCGGCCCCAACGGCTGTGGCAAGACCACCCTGCTCCACGTTCTGCTGGGACGGCGGCACCCGGATGCGGGACGGGTCCGGCTGGGCACCGGACTGGAAATCGCCTACTTCGATCAGTTGCGGGAGCAACTGGATGAGGAACTCAGCGTTGCCGAGAACGTTTCCGGTGGGGCCGACACCATCACGGTCAACGGCCAGCAACGCCACATCATCAGCTACCTGAAGGATTTCCTGTTCACGCCGGCCCAGGCCCGTGCCCCTATCAGCGCCCTCTCCGGCGGCGAGCGCAACCGGGTGCTGCTGGCACGGCTGTTCACGCGACCGGCGAATCTGCTGGTCCTGGACGAACCCACCAATGACCTGGACCTGGAGACCCTGGAGCTGCTGGAGCAGTTGCTGGTGGACTATACGGGCACGGTATTGCTGGTGAGCCACGACCGTGCCTTTCTGGACAACGTGGTGACCAGTTCCCTTGTATTCGAAGGCGGCGGACAGGTCAGGGAATATGTGGGGGGATACAGCGACTGGGAACGTCAGCGCCCCGCCGCCCCGTCGCCCCGCACCGGGGCGCAGCAACGCCCCCGGGCACCGGCACAGCAGAGCACACAGCGCCCGGCGGCCCGCGCCAAGCTCAGTTACAAGGACAAGCGGGAGCTGGAAACCCTGCCGGCCACCATCGAGACACTGGAGCAGGAACAGGAAGCCCTGAGCCGCACCCTGGCGGATCCGGAGTTCTACCAGGGGCCGGCGGAAGAGATCGCCACCACCACGGCACGGCTCGCCGAGGTGGAAACACAGTTGGAGGCGGCCTTCCAGCGCTGGGAAGCCCTGGAACAGGCCGCCAGAGCCGGAGTGTCGACACAGAACTAAGTCGTTTACGGATAATGCATCACAGTGCAACAGGCTGTTATGCTGTTTCTGTGTTCCAGGTTAATAGGCAAGGAGCCGACAGACCATGAGGCGTGAAGTAGCTACATCCCGCGATACTGACAAAATGGGTGATCTTCCATACAGCAAGCATACTCTGCGCGCTTCGCTGCATGTGATGATGTGTTCAAAACGGCTGGAACAAACCGTCAACGACCTTTTAAGGACCCGCTATCAGAGTTCCCTGTCCCGCTTCTATGTCCTGGCCCAACTCGATCATGCCGGACCAAACGGGTTAAGTACCAAAGAACTGGCACGACGCCTACTCGCTTCAAAGGGGAACATTACACGCCTCCTTGACCGGATGGAGGCGGATAACCTGATCCGCCGCAAACCCTGCAGCATGGACCGCCGGGTCAGCCATATCCTGATGACGCCGGCGGGGGCGGCATTGTTCCGTTCCATGGCGAAGGATCATGAATCCTGGACCGGGCGGATGTTCGAGGTACTGACCACGGAGGAGTTGAAAACCCTGGTGGAATTAGTGGACCGGGTCCGCGCCCAAACAATAGGGCTTTGCCTAACTGACTTGGCAGCCGAGAACAAGTGTGATTGACATATTACTTCCTTAACTGGCGCATGCCCTGCTCCAGCCCCTCCAGGGTGAGCGGGTACATCCGATCGCCCAACAGTTCGCGAATGATCTGGATGGACTGGGTGTAAGCCCAGCGCTGCTCGGGTTCCGGATTAAGCCAGATCACTTGCGGCCAGGTGGCCTTCACCCGCTCCAGCCAGACGGAACCCGCCTCCTCGTTCCAGTGCTCCACGCTAGCACCCGGATAGATGATCTCGTACGGGCTCATGGTCGCGTCACCCACGAAAATCACCTTGTAATCCGGCCCATAGGTATGCAGCACATCCAGCATGGGGATGGTTTCGCTGTGCCTGCGCCGGCTGTCCTTCCAGACCGTCTCGTAGAGGCAGTTGTGGAAATAGAAGTACTCCATGTGCTTGAACTCCGCCCGGGCCGCGGAGAAGAGTTCCTCGCAGACCCGCACGTGATCGTCCATGGAGCCGCCCACGTCGAAGAAGATCAGCACTTTCACCGCATTGTGCCGTTCCGGCACCATCTTCAGATCCAGGTGTCCGGCATTGCGTGCCGTGGAACGGATGGTGTCGTCCAGGTCCAGCACATCCGCTGCCCCCTGCCGCGCGAACTGGCGCAGGCGGCGCAGCGCCACCTTGATGTTGCGGGTGCCGATCTCCCGGGAACTGTCCAGGTTGCGGAACTCCCGCTTGTCCCAGACCTTCACCGCCCGCCGGTGACGGGATTTCTTCTGGCCGATGCGCACGCCTTCCGGGTTGTAGCCGTCGGCGCCGAAGGGTGAGGTGCCACGGGTGCCGATCCATTTGCTGCCTCCCTCGTGACGCTTCTCCTGCTCCTCAAGACGCTGCTTCAGCGTCTCCATCAGTTGTTCCCAGCCACCCAGCGCCTCGATCCTCGCCTTTTCCTCCTCGGAAAGCACACGTTCCGCCAGGCTGCGCAACCACTCCTCGGGCAGCTCCGTCACCAGATCGTCACTAATAAGCTCCAAGCCCTTGAAATAGCTGCCAAAAACCTGATCGAAGCGGTCGAACTGGCTCTCGTCCTTGATCAGTGCCCCGCGGGCCAGGTAGTAGAAGTCCTCGACGCTGCACACGGCCACCCGGCGCTCCAGCGCCTCCAGCAGCACCAGAAACTCCGTGACCGTCACCTTGAGGCCGGCCTTTCGCAGTTGGTAGAAGAAATCGATCAGCATACCGGCAACAGCCCCCGCGCCCCGTCAGAGATGAATGTCCACATACCGGCGTCCACGCCGCGCCTCAGGCGTCCTTTCGGCGGGACATGAACATCAGGCGCTCGAACAGGTGCACGTCCTGCTCATTTTTCAGCAGCGCGCCGTACAGCGGCGGCAGCAGTTTGCGCTGGGTGTTCTCCCGCAGCGCCTCAGGGCTCACATCCTCGGCCATCAGCAGCTTCAGCCAGTCCAGCAGCTCGGAAGTGGAGGGCTTCTTCTTCAAGCCGGGCACGTCGCGCAGGTCAAAGAACAGCTCCAGGGCCTCCTTCAACAGCTCCTTCTTCAGTCCGGGGAAGTGGACGTCGACGATCCGCTCCATGGTCTCCCGTTCCGGGAAGCGGATGTAATGGAAGAAGCAGCGGCGCAGGAACGCGTCCGGCAGTTCCTTCTCGTTGTTGCTGGTGATGATGATCACCGGCCGATGGCGGGCCTTGACCACCTGCTGGGTCTCGTAGACGAAGAATTCCATGCGATCCAGTTCCCGCAACAGATCGTTGGGGAATTCGATATCCGCCTTGTCGATTTCGTCGATCAGCAGCACCGGTTGCCGGTCACTTTCGAAGCAATGCCACAACGGCCCCTTGACGATGTAATTGGCGATATCGTGGACCTTGGAATCCCCGAGTTGGGAATCCCGAAGGCGGGAGACCGCATCGTACTCGTAGAGACCCTGCTGGGCCTTGGTGGTGGACTTGATGTGCCACTCGTAGAACGGCAGGCCCAGCCCTTGGGCAACCTCCTCCGCCAACAGGGTCTTGCCGGTGCCCGGCTCACCCTTGATGAGCAACGGGCGCTGCAGAGCGGCCGCGGCGTTCACCGCCATGGTCAGATCGTCGGTGGCTACGTAGCTGTCGGTACCTTCGAAACGCATGCGAGAATTCCTGTGAGTGATCCCAGCCCGATGGCTGTAACTGTAACGGATGAATTGACTTGCAGCTCGGAACGCCGGAACAGGCAGCCCGGGATTGTAACACGCCTGGCCGGGGTAATGGATTACCAATAATCAAACTGGTTGCAGACGTCCGCGCCGCGCCCGGTTCCCGGCGTCGGCGGCCTTGCTGTATTCTCGCCCATTGTCACGACAGCAATACCATGACGCGAACTGAATCGTGACGTCAGGGTCAGTCCCACAGGCGACGTTCACTGCACCACACCCAGTCACGGGAACCCCGAGTCATGACCAGACCCACCGAGACAGACGCAGACGCCACGGCGCTCGCGGGCAGCCCCACAGTGATGGACAGCGGAACGGCTGGCCGCTGGCTGGACAGCCTGGTCAGGCCGGCAAGGGGTTCGCTTCGGCTGGCCACCCTGCTCGGCGTGCTGCATGGCTGGTTGCTGATTCCCCAGGCCTGGCTGCTGGCCTCCCTGGTCAGCAGCGTGATCCTCCCCCCACCGGAGGGAACAGAACCGGCGCCGATGCTGGCAATGCTTGCCGGGGTGATGCTGCTGCGTGTGATCACCGGCACCACCAGGGACTGGCTGGCAAGCCACGCAGGCCTGATCGCCAGCGACCGACTGCGGACCGGGCTGTTCCGGCACCTGTACGCCCTGGGGCCGGCCGGCCTGCGCAGCCGGGACAGCGGTGCCCTCAGCAATGTGGCCCTGGACCAGAGCGAGGCTGTGGGAAACTATGTGGGCCGCTACCTGCCCCAGCGAACCATCGCCATCCTTGCCCCACTGGGCCTGTTGATCGCGGTGTTCAGCCAGGACTGGTTGGCGGGCATGCTGCTGTTGTTCGCCGCCCCCCTCATTCCGCTGTTCATGGCCCTTGTGGGTATGGGAGCCGCCGGTGCGAACCAGCGACAATTCCAGGCCCTGGCCCGGTTGAGCGGACAGTTTCTGGACCGTCTTCAGGGGCTGGACGCCCTCAAGCACTTCGGCCGGGGCGCGGCCACGGTCCGGGAACTGGAAGCCGGCTCCGAGGACTACCGCCGTCGCACCATGCAGGTGCTGCGCATCGCCTTTCTCTCTTCCGCCGTCCTGGAGTTCTTCAGTTCCGTGGCCATCGCCATGCTGGCCATCTACATCGGTCTTGGCCTGCTCGGCTATTTCACGCTGGGGCCGGCGCCGGAGCTCACCCTGCAGACCGGCCTGTTCATCCTGCTGCTGGCGCCGGACTTCTTCGCCCCGCTCCGGGACCTGGCAACCCATTATCACGACCGGGCCGCCGCCCAGGGCGCCGCCGGCGAACTGGCACCGATCCTGGAAGAGCCATCCCCCATGACGCCCCGAGGGGAACGGGTACTTACCGACGATGCGGGCCTGACCGTGCAGGCCCGCGGTGTGCGACTTGGCTACCAGCCCGGCCAGACCGTGGTGCGCGATTTCCACCTGGAGCTGCACCCCGGCGAGGCCGTCCTGTTGGTCGGCCCCAGCGGCAGCGGGAAGACCAGTGTGTTGTATGCGCTGATGGGGTTGCTGCACCCCCAGGCGGGCGCCATTCTCATCGACGGCATCCCCCTCGAGGAACTGGCCCCGGACGCGCTGGAACGCCGTCTCGGCTGGTTGGGACAGAACCCCCACCTGCTGCCGGGCACCCTCCGGGGGAATATCCTCTTGGGGGCTCCGGATGCCGGAGCGGAAGCCGTGCGCACGGCGGCGGAGCAGGCCGGCGTCACCCGCTTCAGCGACACCCTGCCCGGGGGACTGGAGACCCCCGTTGGGGAACGCGGCGTGGGCCTTTCCGGCGGCGAAGCGCAACGCGTGGCGCTGGCGCGTGCACTGATCCGCAAGCCGGCGCTGCTGCTCCTGGACGAACCCACCGCACGCCTGGATCCGGACAGCCGGGAGATCATTCTCCACGCGCTCCAGACCCTGCACCGCAATGGCACCACCCTGCTGATCGCCAGTCACCAGCCGGAGCAGTTTTCCTGGGCCGATCGTCAGGTTCATTTGCCCCGGACGGGGGGACAGGGAGACAGCCCATGAAGGAGCTCCGCCCCTATCTCCGGCTGCTGGGGCGACGCCGGCTGTGGCTGCTTGCGGGAGGTGGTCTGATGCTACTGACCGCGGCGGCCAACTTCGGGCTGCTGGCGCTGAGCGGCTGGTTCATCACTGCAACGGCACTGGCGGGGCTGGCGCTGGCAGCCGGGGCCGGCATGCAGCTGGATATCTACACGCCGGGCGCGGGAATCCGCTTGTTCGCCGTCGGCCGGGCGGTCAGCCGTTACGCCGAACGGCTGATCAACCACGAGGCCGTGTTCCGCATCCTGGCGGATCTGCGCGTCTGGCTGTTTCGCCATCTGCTCCCCCTGGACACCGCCACCCTGGCCGGTCTGCGCAACGGCGACCTGCTCAACCGTCTCACCGCCGACATCGATGCACTGGATCACCTCTACCTGCGGGTGCTGGGCCCCGTGGCCGTGGCCGGTCTGGGCCTGCTGGGGGGGCTGGCCTTCCTCGCCTGGCTGTCGCCAGCGGTGGCCCTGACCATCGGCCTGGTGCTGGTGCCGGTGACGCTGATGGCCGGCTGGCTCACGGCGCGCCATGCCCGAAAGGCCGCCGGGGAACTGGGGGAACTGGGCGGCCGCCTGCGGGAGCACCTGGTGGGGGACCTGCAGGCCCAGGCGGAACTGCATGTGTTCGGGGCGGTGCGCCGGCACCTGCAGAAGATCAAGGCGCTGGACCACCGCCGGCTGCGCGCCCAGCAACGCCTGGCGGTCATCCAGGCGCTGGCCCAGGGGCTCGTGCTGGCGGGCATGCTGGCGACGCTCTGGCTGGCCTTGCAGGTGGGCATCGGGCAGGTGCAGCAGGAGCTGGTCAGCGGACCGGTGCTGGTGGCGATCCTGTTGGCCATCTTCGCCCTGGGCGAACTGGTGATGCCACTGCCGCAGGCATTTCTGCTGATGGGGAAAGTGCGCTGGTCCGCCAGCAGGCTCACCGAGCTTGCCGACACGCCACCGGCGGTGACAGCCCCGCCCCAACCCGCCGCGGCTCCCCCTGACAACCGCCTGGCCTTCAGGAACGTCAGCTTCCGGTACCGGAGCAATCAGCCGGCCTGCCTGGAGGAACTGGATCTGTGCCTGGAACCCGGTGAACGGGTGGCGGTGCTGGGCCCCAGCGGCAGTGGCAAAAGTACCCTGCTGCGTCTCGCCCTGCGGGAAGCTGATCCGGCGCAGGGCAGCGTCCTGCTGGGGGGTACCGATCTCCGCCGGCTGGATCCCGCCGTGCCCCATGACCGGATGAGCTGGCTGAGCCAGCGGACCACCCTGTTCGCCGGGAGCATTGCCATGAATCTGCGGCTGGGGGCGCCGGCGGCGGACGAGACGGCGCTCTGGCGGGTACTGGAGGCGGTCCGGCTGGCCGATGTGGTGGATCAGCTCCCGCGAAAACTGGAAAGCTGGCTCGGCGAGGGGGGAACCGGCCTGTCCGGCGGGCAGGCGCGCCGGCTGGCGCTGGCCCGGGTCCTGCTCAAGCCTGCCCCGATACTCCTGCTGGACGAACCGACAGAAGGCCTGGATCATGCTACCGAACAGGCCGTGCTGCAGGACATGGAGCCCTGGCTGCGGGGCCGTTCCCTGCTGATCATTGCCCATGACCGGCATCGCCTGCCCCGCGTCGACCGCCGCCTGGTCCTGCGCGGCGGCCGGCTGCACACCGAGGACCCGACCCCGTGGAGGCGCGATCCATGAACCCGGATCAGTTGCAGGCTTATGTGGACCGGGCCTGGCAGGACGACATCCTGCCGGAGCTGGAGGACTATATCCGCATTCCGGCCAAGTCCCCCCACTTCGATGCCGACTGGGAGCGCAATGGCCATATCGATGCCGCTGTGGCCCAGGCGGAAGCCTGGTGCCGGACCAAGGCCCATGACGACATGCGGGTGGAGCTGGTGCAGTTGCCAGGACGCACACCGGTGTTGCTGGTGGACATCCCCGGTGAAGCCGAAGGCACCGTCCTTTTGTACGGCCATCTGGACAAGCAGCCGGAGATGACCGGCTGGGCCGAGGGTCTGGACCCCTGGCAGCCGGTACTGAAGGATGGCCGCCTGTACGGCCGTGGCGGCGCCGACGACGGCTACGCCGTGTTCGCCTCGCTCACCGCCATTCTGGCTCTCCGCGAACAGGGCATTCCCCACGCCCGCTGCGTGCTGCTCATCGAGACCTGCGAGGAGAGTGGCAGCTACGACCTGCCCGCCTACATCGACCATTTGTCCCACCGGATCGGGCAGCCGGACCTGGTGATCTGCCTGGACTCGGGCTGCGGCAATTACGAGCAGCTCTGGTGCACCACTTCCCTCAGGGGGATGGCCAGCGGCGTGCTGGAAGTGGATATCCTGCGGGAGGGCGTGCACTCCGGTGACGCCAGCGGCGTTGTCCCGTCCAGCTTTCGCATTGCCCGGCAACTGATTGAGCGGCTGGAAGACAGTGCCAGCGGGCAGATCCTGCCGAAGGCTCTGCATGTGCCCGTTCCGGACATGCGCCGGGAGCAGGCCGGCGCCGCTGCCCGGGTGCTGGGCGAGACGCTGTACCGGCGTTTTCCGTTCGTGGACGGCGCCGGCCCGGTGGCAGAGGATCTGACAGAGCTTGTGCTCAACCGCACCTGGCGCCCGGCGCTGTCCGTCACCGGCGCCGCCGGCCTGCCGCCGTTGGACCAGGCCGGCAACGTGCAGCGACCGGGCACGGCCCTCAAACTATCGATCCGCCTGCCCCCCGGTGTGGACGGCGCGCAGGCCAGTGCCGCGGTGAAAGCCCTTCTGGAGCAGGATCCACCCTACGGCGCCCGGGTCCGGTTCACTCCGGATCAATCCGCCACCGGCTGGCATGCGCCGGCGCTGTCGGACTGGCTGGCGGCAAGCCTGGACAGGGCCTCCCGGCGTTGCTTCGGCGCCCCCGTCATGTACATGGGCGAAGGCGGCACCATTCCGTTCATGGCCATGCTGGGAGACGCGTTCCCCTCGGCGCAGTTCGTGATCACGGGGGTTCTGGGCCCGCAATCCAATGCCCATGGCCCCAACGAATTCCTCCACGTGGCCACGGCACGGCGCCTGACCAGCGCCATGGCCCTGGTGCTGGCCGATCACTCCCGGCGCCGCAGCGCCGGATTCTGACAACGTAAGGTGCGACTGGGCGACATTCACGCGGCCACCGGTGGGAGGCTATTCCATCGGTCAATGGCACCTAGCCCCCGCATCTATAGGTTACAAACTTCCTCACGAAAGCGTCTCGATTCCACATTCTTCGCATCCAGACACGCCGCTCCGATCTGCTCATACCTCTTCTACCGCGGTTCGCGCCACCGACGGTTCAGGCAACCGCGCGCCACCCATTTGCGTCAGGGCAACTCCCCCAGCGGTAGCGTCCCCCCTTCTAGCGCTCTAACTACTTCCGCCTGGAAGTCTGGGTGTATCACCAAGGACGGCTTCCATCCCACTGGTTACGGACAAAGCGACTGCAACTTCTTGACTAGCAGCCGCAACAGCTCAGTTTGACTCATCGGAACACATAACTTACTTTACATGTTATATAATGATCTGTAGCTTAATTCCTATTCGGGGTTTGAGCTCTTGGGTTACCCCCGGGAAGGCATGAACACTGTTTGAAAGGTGCCGTAATGGGTGTCCTGATTGAGAAAGGGGTAGCAGTGCCGATGCGCGACGGCATGCGTCTTGTTGCCGACGTGTACCGCCCCGATGGGGTTGGCCAATATCCCACAATTATTCAGAGAACCCCTTACAGCAAGGAATATACCCCTATCGTTAACTACGCTCTGGACGTCTTACGGGCCGCGAACGCGGGTTATGCGGTAATCGTGCAGGACACGCGGGGCCGGTTTGCCAGCGAGGGCAGTTTCACGCCGTTTCAAGACGAAGCAGCAGATGGGGCTGATACCGTAGATTGGGCTGCCCGCCAGCCGTGGAGCAACGGACGCGTTGGCATGGCGGGTGGATCCTACGTCGGGGCCACCCAATGGCTCGCTGCCACTCAAGCCCCCACTGCCCTACGGGCGATTGCGCCCATGGTAACGCCGGATCAATACTACGACGGCTGGGTTTATCGGGGTGGCGCATTTCAGTTGGGTTTCAACCTCCATTGGACCCTATCCGCACTCGCGACCGGTGAGTTGCAGCGTCGACTTGCCGCAGGCGAGGCAGAACGTGCCGAACTACGACGACTAATTACGGCAGTAGACAACAACCAAGCATTGTATCGTCGCCTTCCGCTGCGCGGGCTCCCGGAGCTAGGCGCACTTGCACCGTATTATGATACGTGGTTAGCCCACCCCAACTACGACGATTTCTGGCGCGCAACGGCTCCCAGGGAACACTACAGTCGCATCACGGTGCCGGGGCTCAACATAGGCGGCTGGTATGACCTCTTCTTGCAAGGAACGTTGGCCAACTATGTGGGCATGAAACGCTATGGCGGCAGTGAACTAGCGCGATCCGGCCAGCGATTGGTTATCGGGCCTTGGGCTCACGGCACCATGAGCGGCTGGCATCCAGAGCGTGGTTACGGGCTTCGCTCGGGGATCGACGGCGCCGATCTGACCGGATTACAGCTACGATGGTTCGATCACTGGCTGAGGGATGCACAACCTAACGTTGATGACAGCAAACCGGTTCGCCTGTTTGTGATGGGAGTGAACAATTGGCGCGACGAAGAGGACTGGCCGCTCCCCGATACCCAATTTACCAATTACTTCCTGCACAGCAATGGACATGCAAACAGCCTAACCGGCGACGGCCTACTAAGGCTCGAACCGGCGGCCGACGAACCTCCTGACCGATTCATCTATGACCCGCTTAATCCTGTACCCACGGTGGGTGGAGCAACTTTCCTACCCGGGCTGTTCGTCGGCGCTAACTCCGGCCCTCGAGATCAGCGCGAAGTGGAGATTCGCCTGGATGTGCTTTCTTACACCACGGCCCCCTTGCGCGAACCTCTGGAGGTGATTGGCCCGGTTGAACTGATTCTGTACGTCTCCTCGGAAGCCGTGGACACAGATTTCACAGGCAAGTTAGTAGATGTTCACCCGTGCGGACGAGCAGAAATCCTGACAGATGGCATCCTACGAGCCAGATACCGAGAATCCTTAACACAACCTTCGCTGATGCAGCCAGGTAGAGTTTACGCGCTGCGTATCAGCTTGGCTGCGACAGCGATTGTGTTCGATGCCGGACATCGGATTCGTCTGGATATCTCCAGCAGCAACTTCCCGCGCTTCGATCGCAACCCCAACACAGGTGACGTGATCGCAGAGGCGACCGCCGCCGAGATGCGGCCAACGGTAAATCGTGTTCACCACGACCGGTCCCGGCCTTCCCGACTGGTGCTTCCCGTTATTCGTCGGCCAGACGGCTAAACAACAGCCGGCTCTCGCAATAGTTTATTTTTTCAACACATATGGAGTTTGGATGATGATGTTTCCCAGCCCCGGCCAGCCTATGGATACGGAACAACTACGCCTGGCGCTCAATGACGCAAATATACCTGCCCTGCTCATGGTGTTGTTTCAGTTGACCGGTGATCGCCGTTGGCTGGAATCTCCCTATCAACCGACCGCTACGCGCGGGCTTGGTGATCACGCCTCGGGTGGTCTTCCCGAAGGCAGACAAGAGGAGATCCGAAACGCGGCGGCTCGGGCCATCGCGCTGTGGAACGATGGCCAACTGCCAGCCGTTCCGGCTCCGGAGGAGGCGTTGCTAAGGGAGCTGATGACAATCTGCATGGGCGAGCCGATACCCGACGAATACGCGGGCTTGATGTCGGTGGAAATGGGATTTACGGAGCCGGAACCAACCGCCGATGGCATCAAGAGGGCGCCCCAGGAAGTCGACGAATTCTCGGTACTCATCATCGGCGCCGGTGTATCCGGTCTTGCAGCGGCACTACGCCTCAAGCAGGCGGGAATCCCATATGAGATTGTGGAGAAAAATTCTACGGTAGGTGGGACTTGGCTCGATAATAGATATCCCGGTTGCGGGGTTGATACTCCCAGCCACTTGTATTCCTTCTCCTTCTTTCCACGCAACTGGTCGACCCATTTCAGCAGGCGCGCCGAAGTTGCGCAGTACATGGAGGACATGGCGGATCATTTCGACCTCAGGTCGTCAATCCGGTTCGAAACCGAGGTTGTCGCGGCCATTTATGACAACAACGACCAAGTTTGGCGGGTAACGGTGCGCAACCGTGAGGGGAAAGAATCGGAACGCGTTGCGAACGCCGTAATCAGCGCCGTAGGCCTGTTCAATACCCCGAACATTCCGAACCTCCCCGGGATGAAGACGTTCCGCGGTAGCCTGTTTCATTCGGCTGATTGGCCAGAGAACGTGGACTTAACCGGGAAAAGGGTCGCTGTTGTGGGGACCGGAGCAAGCGCCATGCAGACCGTGCCCGCGATTGTCGATCGTGTTGATCATTTGTACGTCTTCCAGCGCTCACCGCAGTGGATCGCGCCGAATGAAGATTATTTCAAGCCGATCAGTAAAGAAAAACAATGGCTGTTCGAGAACGTGCCTTATTACCGGTTGTGGTATCGGATGCGGCTGGCATGGGTCTGGAACGATAAGGTTCATCCGACACTGCAGCGCGATCCCGAGTGGCGGCATCCCGAACGTGCAATGAACGCTGTTAATGATGCGCACCGAAAATTTTTCAAGCGCTACTTGCAGGAGCAACTGGAGGGGCGGGAGGATCTGCAACAGAAAGCGCTCCCAGATTTCCCGCCTTATGCGAAGCGGATTCTGCTCGATAACGGCTGGTTTGCCGCGTTACGCGAACCGCATGTTGAACTCGTCACCGAATCGGTCAGTGCCTTTCTCGAAACCGGCGTCCGCACCGCATCCGGTCAGGATTATCAGGCCGATATCGTTGTCCTGTGCACCGGTTTCAAAGCCCAAACCTTTGTTCAAACCTTCGAGACGCGGGGGCGTTCCGGACGCACTTTGCAGGAAGTCTGGGACGGAGACGATGCCTCTGCATATTTAGGCATGACGACGCCCGACTTTCCCAATTTTTTCATCATGTACGGACCCAACACGAATCCGCCGGGCGGTAGCTACATCTTCACAGCCGAATGTCAAGCCAACTATATCGTGCAGTTGTTGCTGAGCATGCTCGAGCGGAATGTAGCGGTTGTCGAGTGTCGGAGAGACGTACATGACACCTACAACCGCGCGGTGGATGAGGCCCACAACAAGATGGTCTGGCGCCACCCGGGGGTGCGGACTTATTACCACAATAGCCGGGGTCGAGTGGTTACGAACTCACCCTGGCGGGTCGTCGATTACTGGCGACTCACCCGCACTCCCAATTTGGAGGATTTTCATCTGGAACCCATACGACAGAACGGCGGGAGAAAAGAACAACTGGCAAACGGTGTTCGATAGATGCGGCCGCGCAGGACCGGGAACGCATCGTGGCCAGTAAAGTGACTTTGAGGTAAACCGATGAGCATCTATGACAGCCGCCCATGGCTCCACATTTATGGTGACAAGTATCCTGGCGAGTATTCGCCGACAGCAGCAACAGCGTTGGAAATGTTTCATGCGGGGCTCCAGACGGCACCCGATGGTGTGGCGATTAAGTACTTCGATGGAACGATAACAAGACGAGAACTCGACCGGCTTTCCGATGCATTTGCGGCCGCACTGGCCGCTCGCGGCTTCGAGCATGGCGACCGATTGGGCATCTATTTGCAGAATGTTCCGCAGTTTCTGATCGCTGTCGTGGGTGCTTGGAAAGTCGGTGCCATCGTCGTATGTATCAACCCGATGAACCGCGAGCGGGAACTTACCTACATGCTCACCGACTCTGGGGCCAAGGCGCTAGTCTGTCTGGAGTCGCTACACCGGGATGTGGCAAGGCACGTGCTGCAGAACACCGCGGTCGAGCTGGTGATAACCACGTCCGAGCTAGAGTATCAGACTAGGCGAGATTCGCGTCTGTTCGATGGCGTCCAGCGGCAGGAGTGTGACGGAACGCTGGACATGAGCACTTTGGTCGAGAGCTACCGTGATAAGCCGCCGCCGGGCGCAACGGTGCGGCCCGACGATCCGGCCATGCTTTGCTACACCTCGGGCACCACCGGTTCTCCTAAGGGAGCGATAAACACGCACCGAAACGTTGCTGCCGCCACGCACATTTACAAGGAGTGGGTGGGGCTGACGCCCGATGGATCAATCCTCGGCGTCGCACCGCTTTTTCACATCACCGGGTTGATTGCTCACGTTAGTGCCAGCCTGGCAGTACCTGTGCCACTAGTGTTGGCCTACCGTTTTCACCCTGACGTGATACTCGACGCAATACGAGAACATAAACCCACCTTCACTGTCGGTTCCATCACAGTTTTCATAGCCCTAATGAACACCGCAGGAGCCTCTGCGAAGGATTTCCGCTGTTTTAAATCCATATTCTCGGGCGGGGCACCCGTGTCTCCTGCCACGGCGAACGCCTTTGAGGCAGGAATGGGTACGTTCATCCACAATTCTTACGGCCTTACCGAAGCGACCGCACCCGCCATTCATACTCCTCGAGGAATGCGAGGGCCCGTAGATCCTGACAGCGGTGCGCTCTCGGTCGGCGTGCCTATGCCCGGCATGATTGTGCGTATCGCCGACGAGGAGGAGAACGATCTACCCCCGGGGCAACTAGGCGAAATCATTGTCGAAGGCCCCAACGTGGTGCCTGGCTATTGGAATAAGCCAGAGGAAACGGACCATGCCCTCCGGGGCGGACGCATGCGCACCGGCGATATCGGCTTCATGACAGAGGATGGGTGGTTTTTCGTCGTCGATCGCAAGAAGGACTTGATCAACGCCTCCGGCTATAAGGTCTGGCCGCGCGAAGTTGAGGACGTACTTTACGAGCATTCAGCCGTGCGAGAAGCCGCTGTGGTTGGTGTGCCTGATGAGTACCGTGGGGAGACCGTCAAGGCTTTCGTCAGCCTGAGAACTGATGCTTCCGTGACGTCAAAAGAACTGATTGAGTTCGCCAAGCAGCGGCTGTCCGCCTATAAATGCCCCCGCGCAATAGAGATATTAGACGAACTACCTAAGACCTTAACCGGGAAAATTCTGCGCCGCGAGTTGCGTAAAGTATAAAGACGATGCTGATAAAAGGAGACAGTTGATCGAATGCGAAATCGAGTTGCAATCCAAGACGAAAATGACCTAAACAAGCACCCGCGAAATCGGGCATGAGGAAGAGAAAACTATGCGCGTTATAAGAAATTTATCAATGGCTGGTCTGATCGGTCTAATTATCGGTGGTGCACTGCTGTCAACGGGAGCGGAGGCCAAACAATTGCGTTTCGCGCTCGGATCGCCACCAGGCACTGACACTATTAGAGCTGCGGAAATCTATGCTGAGCATTTGGAGGAATTCTCCAATGGCAACTTGTCCGTACGGATTTTCCCGCTCAGTCTATTGAACTTCGCGGAAACGTCTGCCGGCGTCCGTGACGGTATCGCCGATATCGGTTATCTGCTCACTCCCTATTTCCCAAACGAGTATCCGCACACAAACTTGCTGTCGGAAATCTCAATGATCGTAAACCTATTGGACGCAGAGGATCCGAAGGCCGTTAGCTACGCATACACTGGTGCAATGCTAGAGTACGTCGTTACACAGTGCCCTGAATGTCAGCAAGAGTATGCACGACAGAACCAAGTTTTCACGGCTTCCGCCGCGAGCCCTGGCTACATCTTACAGTGCACGAAACCCGTAGAAACGCTAGCCGATCTGAGAGGCACACGTGTGCGCGCTGGTGGGCCACAATGGGCACGCTGGGTCGAGAGTGTGGGCGCAACTCCGGTTACCGTGTCACTGAACGAGGCGTTTGAGGCACTATCGCAGGGCGTGGTTGACTGCACAGCGCTTACACCCACGGAACTAGTCAACTTCCGCCTTATGGAACCAGTGTCCGATCTCACCTTGGAAGTGCCAGGTGGGCTGTTCGCCGGGCTTGGTCCCGCCAACGTCAACGCGGACACTTGGAGAGCCATGAGCGAGGAAAATCGTCAGGCCATGCTAAGAGCGGCTGCTTACATGGCTGCAGCAACCACGTTCAATTTCGCGGCCAACGCTCAGCCAGCTATCGAGAAGGCTCAATCGATTGGCGTGGTCGTTGGTCAGGCTCACGAAGAACTCATCGATGCAACCCGTGAGTTCGTGCGCCAAGACCTGGAGTCTATCCCTCAAAGGTATAAAGATTTGGGTGTGGAGCGTGGTGAGGAGATGGTTGCCGATATGTACGCCCTTCTAGAGAGATGGATCAACCTGGTCAACGACGTCAAGACCACCGATGACCTGGCCGAACTCCTCTGGGAAGAAGTGCTCTCGACGGTGGATGTATCGACTTACGGTATTCAATAGTTGCGATTGCACTCGTGACACTGACCCTGGACACTGTTAGGTGTCCAGGGTCAGTGTTTTGAAAATATCATGCTGCTGTGCACCATGAATTAGGCCTGCATTCAAGTTGACTGAATCCCATCGCTCGAGGAGCTCCGAAGGGCTGTTAACTGCGCAAGGATCGCCAGCCGGTTCTGCCGGAAATCCGACGCCGTCAGTCGGAAGCCAGTTATTTCAGTTAGGCCTAAACGCGGCCATGCGAGGAATCAGCTTCCGCTCTGGTAAGGGGCTTCCACGCTCGGTATCCTCTCCAGTTGGCGCGTAGCGCGCAATGAGTGGCAATCAAGCGGAAGCGATGATGGTGGATACCGATACGCTGGAACAGGTGGCGGACCTGCTGGCCCGATCGCAACGCACCCTGTTCATCACTGGCGCCGGCATCTCGGTGGCCTCCGGACTGCCCACCTACCGCGGCAGCACCGGCGTTTACCAGGGCGGCGTGAACGAGGAAGGGCTTCCCTACGAACTGGTGCTCTCCGGTGACATGCTGCGCAGTCGGCCGGAAATCACCTGGCGTGAGCTGATGCGCATGGCCGAGAAGCGCCTCATCAATCCCGAAGTCAATGCCGGGCACCAGGCGATTGCCTCGGTCCCCAACGCGGTGGTGCTGACCCAGAACGTGGACGGGCTGCACCACGCCGCCGGCAGCGAGAATGTGATCGAGATCCACGGCAACCTGGGCAAACTGCACTGCACGGTGTGCGATTACGGACGGGACGCCAACGGCTGGAAGAATCTCACCGTACCGCCCCTCTGCCCCGCCTGTGCCGGCGTGCTCCGCCCCGGTGTGGTACTGTTCGGCGAGGCTTTGCCACAGGATGCGCTGGACCGTCTGGATAACGAGTTGCGACAGGGTTTTGACATGGTGTTCAGCATTGGCACCAGCAGCCTGTTCCCGTATATCGCGGAACCGGTGGTCATGGCAGCGCGGGCGGGCGTTCCGACGGTGGAGATCAACCCGGAGGAAACCGAGGTCTCGGATATCGTCCAGTTCCGTCTGCCCGGCAATGCAGCGGAGTTGCTTCCGGCGCTGGTCCGCTGAGCCCGTCTCCCCCGGGCCGCCCCGAACATCCATCCACAGACAACAACCACACGTTTGAACGGCAGGAGTAATCAGGTCATGCCCTATGTCGACGTCGCAGGAACCCGGATTCACTACACGGTTACAGATCAGGACGCGGACTGGAATCTGATCTGCATCCACGGTGCTGCAGGCGACACCGGCATCTGGCCGGCCTCGCTGGGGGAAAGCCGCGCCTGCAACACCTATTGCATCGACCTGCCGGGGCATGGCCGTTCGGGCGGACGCCTCGCCACCCGCATCGCGGACTACGCCGCCGCAGTCCGGGGCTTCGTGGAGGCGCTGGGCCTCGACAACGTCGTGCTGGCAGGGCATTCCATGGGCGGTGCCATCGCCCAGCAACTGGCACTGGAGGGTCCGGACTGGCTCCGGGGCATGGTGCTGGTGGCCACCGGTGCCCGGCTCCGGGCCGCACCGGAGTTCATGGATATCAGCGAGGAACAGTTACCGGACGTCATCGAGAAGATGGCCGCCGCCACCTTCGGCCCCAACACGCCGGCAGCGGTTATCGAGAACGAGAAGGCGCGGCTGGCCACCCACGCCCCGGAAGTGCTCGCCAGCGATTTCACCGCATGCAACGGGTTCGATGTCACCGACGAACTGCACCGCATGGATGTCCCGACCCTGATCATCAGCGGCGACATCGACCACATGACGCCGCTGAAGTACTCCCAGTTTCTGGAGGACAAGCTGCCCAACGCGCAGTTGGCGGTGATCGCGCCGGCCGGCCACATGCTGCCACTGGAGCAGCCGGCGGAGCTGTCCCGCCTCATCCGCGGATTCGTGGAGGCGCGCAGCAGGCAATGAGCCGCTGGCACCTGGGCACCATCGGCTTCTCCCACGGCGACTGGCAGCGCAGTTTCTACCCGTCCCGCATCCGGGCAGCCGGTCGTCTGGGCTGGTATGCCACCCAGTTCAACGCGGTGGAACTGGATGCAACCGCCCGGGGCCTGCCCAGGCCGGAACAGGTGGAGCACTGGCGCCAGGCGGTCCCTCCGGGCTTTCGCTTTGCCGTTCTGGCGCCCGATGGCGTGCTCCGCGTGCCCGGACGCCTGGACGCCGCACCCCGCTTGCGACAACTGGAGCGCCTGGTGGAACGGCTGCTGCCCCTGGGCAACCACCTGGGGGTTATCCTGCTCCGGCTGAATGAGGAAATCCGTCATCAACGCTTCGGCGAACTACAGGCCCTGCTGGCCGTCGCGGCCGCCACCGGACAGCGATTCGCAGTGCAGTTCGCCCATCCGAGCTGGTGGCAGGCGGAAACCGCGGAGCTGCTGAGCGAGCACAACGTGGCCTGGGTCTACGTGGACGCGGCGGATCGCGGTATCGCCCATCGACCGGCCGATCGCGTCCCCGCCGGGGCCTACCGGCCCCGGCTTCCTCCGCGCACGGCGGATTTTCTTTATGCCCGCTGGCTCGGGAGGCCGCGTCAGTTCACGGATCTGGGCCGGGAGCACCTGAATCCGGACGCCCGTCTGGCCTGGTGGCTGCAACTGCTGCAGCAGGAACTGAACGCCCGCCCGGCGCCAGGTGGCGTGTTCGGGTTTTTCAGCAATGGTTACGCGGGGCACGGCCCGGCCACCTGCCGGCGATTCCGGCAATTGCTGCGTGGCGAGCCCGTCAACGAGGTTCCGCTGAGCCAGGTACCATTGTTCCGGGATGATCAACCGCCCCGCGGCTGAACTTTCCGGGAGGCTTGTTCATTGCCCGGCATTCAGTTCATAGTTGGACAGACTCAGGCCGGACAAACAACACCATGAACAATCACACCTCCGACCCCGCCGCCTTCATGCCCCTGCTCCGGGAGCTGGTGACGGCGTACCAGGCCTTCGAAGCCTATGCCATTCCCCATATCAAACAACTGGGCCTGACTCCGGCCCAGTTTGATGTCATCGCCACGCTCGGCAACACTGAGGGAATGACCTTCAAGCGACTGGGCGAACGCACGCTGCTGTACAAGACCACACTGACCAGCGTGGTGGACCGCCTGGAAGCCATGGGATACGTGCAACGGATCCCATGCCCCGACGACCGGCGGAGCACCATCGCCCGGCTGACCGGTCAGGGCGAGGCGCTGTTCGAGGAGGTGTTCCCCCGTCATCGGGATTATCTTGCCCGGCGCTTCGGCCGGCTCACGGAAGCCGAAATCGCGGACGGCATCCGCTTCCTGCGGCGCATGCGTCAGGCCTTCAGCGACAACGCGTGAGCCGTCCCGACCCCGGGACGCCAGGAAAGCCCCGGGAGCCCCCGGCGCACCATGGAACCGATCAGGGCTCCCCCGCCGTGCCGTACAAATCGTGTTCGTCCGAATCATGGATCCGGACATCCACGAAATCCCCCGGACGCAGTCCCTCCGCGCCGACCAGGTGCACCAGACCGTCCACCTCGGGCGCATCGGCGTAGCTGCGGGCGAGGGCTTCATCACCGTCCACCGCATCCACCAGCACCTGCAGGGTCCGGCCCACGAACTGCCGCAGCTTTCCCGCACTGATCCCGGCCTGGAGCGCCATCAACCGCTCTCTACGCATCTCGGCCACCTCCGGATCAACCGCTCCCGGCAGCGCGTTGGCCCGGGCCCCATCCACCGGGGAATACGTGAAACAGCCGACACGATCCAGGCGGGCTTCCTCCAGGAACGCCAACAACTGCTCGAAATCCGCCTCGGTTTCCCCGGGGAAACCGACGATGAACGTGGAGCGCACCACCAGGTCCGGACAGATGTCCCGCCAACGCTGCAGCCGCTCCAGCACCTGTTCGCCGCCCGCCGGACGACGCATGGCTTTGAGAATCCCGGGGCTCGCATGCTGCAGCGGCATGTCCAGGTAAGGAAGCACCTTCCCCTGGGCCATCAGCGGAATCAGTTCGTCCACATGGCGATAGGGATAGACATAGTGCAACCGCACCCAGACACCCAGGTCACCCAGAGCATCCGCCAGCTCCGTCATCCGGGTGCGTCGTTCCCGACCGTGCCATGGGGCGCTCTCGTAACGCAGATCCACGCCGTAGGCAGAGGTATCCTGGGATACCACCAACAGTTCCCGCACGCCGTCTCGGACCAGCCGCTCGGCTTCTCCCAGCACCGCATCCACACGCCGGCTGCGCAGTCGCCCCCGCAGGTCAGGGATAATGCAAAATGTGCACTTGTGGTTGCATCCCTCTGAAATTTTTAGATAAGCATAATGTCTCGGTGTCAGCTTCACACCACTGTCCGGCAACAGATCGGTAAACGGACTGCGTGGCGGCGGGGGCAGTTGGGCATGCACCGCCTTCATCACCGCCTCGTAATCCTGGGGCCCGGTAATCGCCAGCACTTCCGGAAAACGGTCACGCACGACGGATCCCCGGCTGCCCAGACAGCCGGTCACCACCACTTTGCCGTTCTCGGTCAAGGCTTCACCGATGGCATCCAGGGACTCCTCCTGGGCCGCTTCGATGAAGGCGCAGGTGTTCACCACCACCAGATCCGCCTGGTCGTAGCCCCCCACCACCTCATAGCCTTCGATACGCAACTGGGTGAGGATGCGCTCGGAATCCACCAGGGCCTTGGGACAGCCCAGGCTGACAAAACCGATACGTGGAACCTTGGTTGACTGATCGATGGGGGCGGACATGGGCTTTCCCGGGTCTTCCTGCAGATGCGGTATGCTACTGGGCCAGCGCAGACAGGGCAAACGTGGAACGATGCAGGCCGGCACAACCATGGACCTCCCGTATCTCATTATCGGTCAGGGACTTGCGGGCAGTCTGCTGGCGCATGCCCTGGACCGGCTGGGGGCGGAAATCCTGGTGGCCGATCCCGGCGATACCGGCAATGCCACACGGGCCGCAGCCGGACTGCTCAACCCCTTCACCGGCCCGCGCCTCCAGGCGCCCGCCCCGGCGGAGATCTGGTTTCACGGCGCCATCGCACACTGGCGGCTGCTGGAACGGCGTCTGGGCACTCCCCTGCTGCACACCGGACCGCTGCTCCGCCTGATCCGCGCCCCCCAGGAACTGGAAATGGTGGAGAACCGCCGCCGGGATGCCCGGACGGCCGGCCTGATCGCCCCACCGTCCCCGCCGGCCTGCTCCAGGCTCAACGCCCCACTGGGCTGCGTCGAAGTCCGGGCGGGGCAGGTGGACCTGCCCGCCTTCCTGGATGCCACCCGGGCCTGGCTGCGAGACAGTAACCGGCTCGTATCTTCCACCGTGGACGCCGACTCGCTGGCATTCGCCCGCGACGGATCGGTCCGCTGGCGCGGCCGGGCGGTCCGGGGCGTCATCGCCTGCCAGGGCTATCGCAGCCGCGACTGGCCCTGGTTGGCGGACCTGCCCTGGCGCATGTCCCACGGCCAGGCGCTGGTGCTGCAGCGGCGTCCGGAGCTGGGCCAGCAGATGTTGAGTCGGGGGAAAAACCTGATCCCGCTGGATGCGGAACGGGTCTGGCTGGGCGGCACCTACGAGCGCCACAGCGAACCCACCCCCACCCGGCATGGACGTGATGAACTGCTGGCCGCTCTGGAGGACATGCTGCATCCCTGCCCGCCGGTGACCCTCCGCGAGCACCTGGCGGGGGTCCGTGCGGGTAATCGCCAGGGCCTCCTGTTCTGCGGCAGGCATCCGGACTACCCCGGGCTTGCCGTGTTCAGCGGGCTGGGTTCCCGGGGCACGCTGGTGGCGCCGCCGGCGGCCCTGGCGCTGGCCTCGCATCTGGTTCGACAGACGCCGCTACCCGCAGCCTGGCATCTGCGTCATTACCTGCCTCCGGGGCGAGCAGGGTGAGACGAAGCCCGAGCCTCACCACCCTGGCCCATGCGCTGATCACAGAGGTCATCGCTCCCGGTGACACGGTACTGGACGCAACCATGGGCAACGGCCATGACACCGCCTTTCTGGTCAGCCGGGTGCGGCCCGGCGGTACCGTCTGGGCGTTGGATATCCAGGCCCAGGCGGTGGCCGCCACCCGTCGCCGCCTGGGCCTTATCCATGACTGCCGGGTGGAACTCCGGTGCATGGGCCACGAGAACCTGTCCACACTGGACACCGGACCATTGCGGGCGGCGATGTTCAATCTGGGTTATCTGCCCGGAGCCGATCACGGAACCACCACCCGGCCCGCCACCACCTGCACCGCCCTGGATGCGGTCCGGGACCGGCTGTTGCCCGGCGGGCGCTGTACCGTGATGGCCTATACCGGGCATCCCGGGGGCGCCGAGGAGGCGCGGCAGGTGGCCGCCTGGTGCCAGGCCCTGCCATCCGCGGAGTGGGACTGGCGGCTGGCAAACCCACCGGGAACGCCGGAAACCGCGCCCAGGCTTTTCGTGATCAGTCGCGCTGAGCGAGCTGCATGAGCCGCCCGATGAACAACAGGCTCAATACCAGCAAGCCCACCGGATAGCTCAGGCGTCCGGTGGCATAGGCTGCCACGCTGGCGATCAGCAGCAGGCCGATAATCAGCAACGGGAGGTCCAGCTTCATTTGCTTCGCTCCATATAAGGGCAACCAGACCACCCGGGTCAGCCCGACACCGACAGCCAGGCCAGGATCAGGGTCAAGCCCAGCATGAGAAGTACCGCCAGCCCCAACCCGGGTTCCGCCAACGGGCGCCGTTCCTCCGGCCACCGGGGCGCCTCCCGTTCCGCATCGGACAGCGGCAACAGCCGACGGATCTGCCGGCGCAGGGCATTCACCCCGCGTTCCGCCGGGAGTACCAGATCGCCCTCCGGCAGCAGGGGCCAGCGGCCGGTCCACCGGGCCGCGGCCAGCGCCAGCGCCAGGGCCGCTGCCAGCGGCCAGAGCCCATCCAACAGGCTGCCGAATTGCAGCGTATAGCCCAGCCAGCGCCCATCCGCCAGCAGCCATGGGACCAACAGCGATGCCAGCAACGCCCCGGACCAGCCCAGCAGCACCGACGGCTCCGGCAGGTGGCGATCCGGCCCCCGTGGCCAGGCCAGCACCAGAAAACGCAGCAGGATCAGCCCGGTGGTCACAGAGCTGAGCGTCACCCAGAAAACCAGGGCCTCCGGCACGGCATCCTTGAATACCGCCTTGGCCAGCACACCGGAGGTGAGCGGCACCCCCACCAAAGACAGCGCCGGAATCAGCGTCAACCCCGCTGCCAGCCGGTTGCCGGCCTTCAGTACCGGAACGGCCAGAAACAGGGCCCCCTTCGCCAAACCGTGGTGGACAGCGAACAGCGCAATGGCCGCCAGTAGCGCATCCGGCGGGCCGTACCCCGCCAGCAACAGCCCCACCAGCAGCGTCAGCAGCCCCATCTGACTGACGCTGGAATAGGCCAGCACGGTTTTCGGCCGCTGCTGAAAGCAGCCCGCCAATGCGGCAAGATAGGCGCCCGCCAGACCGAGACCGGCCAGCACGAGACCCGGCTCCACCTGGTGGAGCGCTCCGGTCGGCACCAGGCGCAACCAGCCCACCAGGCCCGCCTTGAGGATAACCCCGGACAATACCGCACTGGCGGGCACTGGTGCCGCGGGATGGGCCAATGGCAGCCAGACATGCAGGGGTACCACCCCCATCTTCACGGCAAAACCGGCGAGAATGAGACCGGCGGTCAACGCCGGGCGGTCCAGCCCCGCATATACGGCCGGAAGCTCCGCCATGGCAGGGTTGCCCGCCTGCGCGGCCACGGAGAACAGCCCGGCGAGCAACAGCAGTTCGCCGATGATGGCCAGCACCAGGTAGACGCGGCCGGCACGTCGGGCCTCGTCGGACCCGTCATGCAACACCAGGCCGCAGGCGGCGAAGGTCATCAATGCGAACCAGCAATAGAAGCCCGCTACATCCTGAGACACCAACAGCCCCAGGTTCCCGCTCATGGTGAGCAGAAAGCAGATGCCGTAACGGCGGCCGTGGCTGCCGCCCAGCAGGGGCAAGGAGGTTAGAGCGGCCAGCGGCCAAAGCACACCCGCCAGGCCAAGGACAGCGCGACCCACCGGATCCAGACCGAAGGCCGAACCCAGTAGCAACCAGTCCAGGTGTACCGGGTCCGGACCGGCACCCAGCGCCAGCGCCACGGCCAGTACCCCTGCCGGGAAGGCGCCGGCGAGAAACACGACGCGGCGCAGGCCCGGTAGCACCAGCAGCAGGGCGGCCAGCAGAGTGAGCAGCGGCAACAGGGGCAGCAGCGGGGTCATTCACCGTACTCCTGCGCCACGATGAAGGCCACCCAGGACAACGGGCTCAACGGCAAGCCGGCCAGCACACCGGCACCCAACGCCGCGATACCGGTACAGAGCGTCGGCACCAACAGCCCGAGCCGGGCCTCGGCCAGTCCGGCAGCGGCCTCCCGGTCCGCCGGGGGTGCGAACCAGGCCCGGTAGAGCATGGGCAGGAAATAGATGGCGTTCAGCGCCGTACTGACCAGCAGCACCGGGATGACCCACAGCGCCTCCGCCTGCAGCGCACCCATGCCCAGGTACCATTTGCTGACAAACCCGGCCAGCGGCGGCGCGCCCATCATGCCGAAGGCGCCCAGCGTGAACATAGCCGTGGTCCAGGGCATCCGGCGGCCGATACCGTTCAGCTCCGTGATCTTGTGGATGCCGTGGGTCTCCGCGTAGTTGCCCGCACAGAAAAACAGCGTGATCTTCATCAGCCCCTGATGAACCAGATGGACCAGCCCACCCACCGTGGCCAGAGGGCTGCCCAAGCCCACCCCCAGGGCGATGTAGGACACCTGGCTCACCGTGGAGTAGGCCAGCCGGCGCTTCAGGTCGGTCTGCGCGATGGCCTTCAACGATCCGTAGATAATGGTGACGCTGGCAACCGCCGCCAACAGCGTGCCCAGTTGCAGTTCCGTCATCACCTCCAGCCCGTACACGTCATAGACCACACGCACGATCCCGAACGCACCGGCCTTGACCACCGCCACCGCGTGCAGCAATGCACTCACCGGCGCCGGCGCCACCATGGCGCTGGGCAGCCAGACGTGCAGGGGCACCACCGCCGCCTTCACACCCAGCCCTCCAAGGAGAAGGAGAAAGATTCCGAATACGGCCGCCCGATGGGTCTTCTCCACGCCGTCCAGGCTGCCGCCGGCCAGAAAATCACCGGGCACCCCCAGACTGTTCAGCGCCACGATCCCCAGTAGCAGCACCGCGCCACCGCCCAGCGTATAGCGCAGGTACAACCGACCCACCGCCATGGCCTTCGGCCAGCCGTTATGAACCACCAGAGGCCAGGTGGCCAGGGTCAGCAGTTCGTAGAAGACGAAAAACGTGAACAGATTGCCCGCGGTGGCGATCCCCATGGTTGCAGCCACGCACAGACTGAAGAAGCCGAAGAAGCGTGCCCGGTTGGGACGCTGCTCCAGGTAACTGATGGCGTATACCGTGGTCACCAGCCAGAGCACCGCCGAGAGCGTGGTGAACAGCATGGTCAAGGCGTCCGCGTGAAGAATCAGCTCCACGCCCGGCAGCACGGCGAAACGCACCAGGAACAGGTCGCCCCGGAGCACGCCCACCAGCATCACGGCCACCAGCAGCAGCTTGAACACTGCCGCAGCCAGGTTCACGGTGATGCGCAACCGGTGCCGCCGTTCCCCCGCGACGAACACCACCAGAGCGGCCACCAGGGAGGTCATCAGCACCCATAGCGGAAGCGCCTGGTAGATCATCCCGCCCCCCCGGGCATGTCGCCCAGCAGCGCCAGCAGGGGTTCACCGGCGAAACCCAGCGCGATACCCAGCAGGGCCAGCACCAAGGCGGGCCAGCGCATCAGCGGGCCGATATGCCGCACCGGCGGCTCCATGCCCTCGGCGTCGCTGTCCGGCAATTGAAAGGCGGCCCGCAGCACGCGAAACACGTAGCCGGCGGCCAACAGCCCGCCCGCCAGGATAACCAGCGCCAGCCACCAGGCGCCCGCACCCAGGGTGGCCTGCAGCAGCAGCCATTTCCCCAGGAAACCGCCGCTGGGTGGCAGCCCCATGATACTGATGCCGGCAATGGCAAACGTGCCGAAGCTCACCGCCAGCACGGTTCCGCTGCCCCGCAGGTCCACGATCCGGTCGTGGCCGATCTGGTACAGGATGTTCCCGGCCGCCAGGAACAAGGCGGCCTTGGCAACACCATGGGCCACCCCGTGGTAGATCACCCCCTGCCAGGCCAGAAGCCCGGCCATGGGGAACAACAGAAGCATGTAACCCAACTGGGCCACCGTGGAATAGGCCACCACCAGCTTCAGGCGCGGCTGCCGCAGCGCCTGCACCGAGCCGTACAGAATCGCGGCAACCCCCAGGCCCGCCAGCAGCCAGGCCACGGACGGCTGAGACAGCGGCTCCAGCAACGGGCCGCTCCATAAACGCAGCAGCAGGTACACGGCAGCCTTGACCACCAGGGCCGAAAGCAGCGCGCTGACCGGTGCCGGGGCGCTGCCATGGGCATCCGGCAGCCACAGATGGAAAGGCACGATGGCCGCCTTCACCAGCAACCCCGTCACCATCAGGGCCGCGGCGAGATTCACCACCCAACCCCCGCCGGCCAGACGCTCCCCGGCCAGTTGCATGTCCAGCACACCGGTCAGACCGTAGATCAGCGCCACGCCGGCCAGGTAAAGCATGGAGCCGAACAGCGCCAGAATCAGGTAACGGAGCGCCGCGCTCACCGCCCGGGCGCTGCCGGCAAGAAGCACCAGCGGAATCGCCGCCAGGGTGACCAGTTCCAGGGTCACGTAGGCATTGAACAGATCGGCGGACAGAAACAGGGCGTTCAACGCGCCCCAGAGCAGCGGCCACAGAACCCAGAACTGGCGCGAGGCCGCATCACGCCGGTCGAACAGCCCGAGGGCGTGGATAGACACCAGCACCCCCACCACGGCGGTGAGCAGAATCATCAGCGCACTGAGCCCGTCCGCCATCAGCCGGATACCCAGCGGCACGGACCAGCCGCCCATCAAATGCTCGATGGTGCCCATCACCGCCACCTGCCGCACCAGCAGCAGGGACGGCGCCGCGGACAGCACGATGCCCCCCAGCGCCCACAGTCCGCCGGGGCCGGGGCCCGACAGGAACAGGATCACACCCGCCAGCAGCGGGAGAAACACGGCCAGAACCGGCAGCATCTCAGTCATCCCGCTCCTCCGCGTCCCGGGCCTGCCGGCGCACCAGGGCAAGGCCGAACGCCGTGGCGCTGACCGCGATCACGATGCCGGTGAGGACCATGGCGTGGGGAATGGGATCGGGACCATCCGGCAGACGACGGGCCAGCACAATCAGCGCCAGGAACACCCCGTTGCCCACCACGTTCACCGCCAAGAGCCGTTTCAGCGGGTGCGGCTGGGTGATCAGGCCGTGAAAGCCCAGGCCGACCAGGACGGCGGCCGCAATGGCGTAGACATCCAGCCCCATCATCCGGAAATACCCCGCAGACCCGGCCGGCCGGTGAACAGCAACAGCAGCGACAGGGCGATGGAAACCGCCAGCGTGTACTCCACCAGATGCATGATCAGGCCGGCCCAGCGTTCCGGATAGGCCATGAACGCGTTCTGGGCCGGCATCAGCAGCAGACCTGCCCCGATGAACACCAGGACGCCCAGCACCAGAAGCAGACGTAACAGCCAGCCGGCATCCGGCGCGGTGCCAAGCCGGCGCCCCAGGGCCAGCAGCACGCCGGCCGCCGCCAGAACGGCACCTCCCTGAAACGCCCCCCCTGGGGTATAGGCGCCGGCCCATACCAGATAGGCGCCGGTGACCAGCAGCACGGGGGCGAATAATCGCATCAGCACCGGCATCACCGGTGTGTGGGCGGTGGCATCCTCGCTGGACAGGGCGTCCAGCAGCGGGCTCCGGGCGAGCCAGGTGCCCACCACGGCCATCAACAGTACCGCCGTCTCCAGCAGCGTGTCGTAGCTGCGGAAATCCAGCAGGACCGCGGTCACCGGCTGACCGGTGGCGGGTAGCGGCAGGGTCTCCAGGGCCAGGGTACCGGCACCATCCCCGGTGCCCGGCAGCAGATGCAGGCCGTAGGCCAGCGCACCGGCCAGGACCGCCGACCCTGCGGCGGACAACACCCGCAGGCCCGCAGGCAAGGATGAGGACGGGGTCTCCCCCCGGCGCGGACTGCCCAGCGCCCGCCAGGTACCCAGCAGGAGCACGCCCAGAACACCGGCGCCGATCGCGGCCTCGGCCAGCGCCAGATCCGGTGCATCCAGCCGCGCCCAGGTCAAGGCCAGGAGCAGACCGAACACCACGAACAGCACGATGCTGCGAAACAGGTCTGGTACGATCAGGCAGCGCCAGGCCAGCAACACCAGCAGCAGTGCGGTGAGCGCATCGAACAGGTTCATTCGACGCCCTGATCCTGCCGCAGGCGATTACGGGCGATCAGATGGCAGCCCACGGTCGCCGCCGTCACCGCCAGCAACCAGATCACCGCCAGCAGTGCCGCCAGAGTCCAGGACCGCAGGATCAGGGCGCACCCCAGACAGAGCAACCCAAGGCCGATATTGTCCGCCTTGGTCACGGCGTGGAGGCGGGAGTAGACATCCGGGAATCGCAGCATGCCCACGGTTCCGGCCAGGTAGAAAAACAGTCCGGCGACGATGACCAGACTTCCCAGCAGCGTCATTCGCCCTCCCGGGGCGGCAGAGCCGTCCCGCCGCGCACGAAGGCCACCGCCACCAGCACGGCCAGCAGGGCGAAAAGCAGGGCCACGCGGAGCAGCGGCGGCTGGTCAAGCAGAGTGGCCAGCAGCACCAGGACGCCCACGGTGGTGCTTCCAAGCAATTGCACCGCCAGCATCCGGTCCGCTTCCTCCGGCCCCAGATAGACCCGCCAGAGGCCCAGCCCCAGGAGCAGGATCAGCAGCACGGCCACCGAAGTCAGGACCAGGCTCATGCCCCCTCCAGGCGTTCGTCATACAGCGCCGCCACCCGCGCTTCCAGGCGCTTCAGATCCGGTTCCACGTCCGTCAGTATGCTGTGGATGCATGCCCGGTGGCCGACAATATCGGCGCCCAGCGTGCCCGGGGTCAGGCTGACCGTGCCGATGAACAGTGCCCGTGCACCCGGGTGGCGCAACCGGAGGGGATAGTCCACCCAGTTGGGTGACAGGGGCATGGCCGGGTGCAGGGCCCGCCAGGACACATCCAGCCCGCCGGCCAGGGAGCGCTGCAGGAAGAAGAGCAGGAACCGCAGGGCCGCCAGCGGCCGCAGCCGCCGGGGACCCCGCTGCCCCAGACGCACGGCGAGCGCGGCCGCCAGCGCGGAAACGGCCAGACCGGACAACCCGGCTTCGCCCCCGGTGAGCAGCAGCCAGAACAGCAGCAAAAGGAATGTCCAGACGAGCCAGACCATGGCTGTGCGTGGTTCCATGCTCTTCCGGCGGATCGCCGCCCCCCTCTCAATCGCCCCGATCAGGCCATTCAGCCCGATGCGCCGCCCGTTCCCGGGGCCGCTTTTCCGAAGAACCGCTCCGGATCAGTCCTCCTCGCCTTCGCCGTCCGCCAGCGGGGACTGCCTGTTGCCGGACGGCCGCCGATCCAGTTTGCCGAAATGATTGCCCAGCACGGATTCCAGGCGCTTGACGGCACCGCTCACCGCATCATAGGCATTCTCGTGCAACGACTCCGCCATCAGCGGGTCTCCCCCCCGGGGGCGGGCTTCCAGTTTGCATTGTTTGTTCACGCCCCCCTTCGGCCCGTTCACATCGGTGAGGTAGACCTCAATGCGCGTCAGTCGCTGACCGAAACGCCGGTCCACGCTCTGCAGGTGCTTGTTGATATGCTCTTCCAGCGCCGGCGACATCGCGACACCCTGGGCCGAATTCAGTTGTATCTGCATGGCATCTCCACATCTGTTGTGCCAATGAACGGATGCGATGGCGACACACCACGGGCATGCCGCATCAACACCATTGTACATGGCGTCAGCCCCCGCCGTTTCAAGGAAGTGCTGTACCCGGAGCGGTGACGGACATGTCACCGCCTGACACCCCGGCGGGCGACAGCTATGATTGGGAAAGGAACCGTCCATTTACCCGCGACGCCTGTACAGGGATGAGTGCAACGGCCGGAGGTATCCCGATGGAAATGCAACTTCGCACGCTGTTGAACGCGAAACAGCAGGCCCTGTTCACGGTGCCGGTGGAGGCCACCGTGGCGGACGCGGTCAAGGTCATGGTGGACGGCGGCGTGGGCTGCGTGCTGGTCATGGACCAGGGTCGCCTGGCCGGGCTGTTCACCGAGCGGGACCTGATGCGGCGGATCAGCTACCAGGGGCTGACGCCTGGGGAGGAACCGATCCGGAAGCACATGACCCGGGAGTTGATCGTGGTGCCGCCGGCAATGACCGTGGGCGAAGCCATGAGTCTGTGCACTCAACACCGCATACGGCACCTGCCGGTGTTCCAGGAGGGTACGCTGCTGGGCATGGTCTCCGCCGGGGACCTCACCAAGTGGGCGGTGCAGGACCAGCAGCATATGATCGAGGATCTCACCCGCTACATCTACGGGCCGGTGGATTCCGCCGCGGGCGCCTGAGAGACGCCGCCACGGGTCAGAATTTCAGATCCTCGAAGAACTTCTTGGCCTTGTCCAGCCAGGACTGACTCTGCGGGTTGTGGCGATTGCCACCCTTGTCCAGGGTCTCGCCCAGGCGTTTCAGCAGATCCTTCTGTTCCCGGGTCAGGTTCACCGGGGTCTCCACAACCACCCGGCACAGCAGATCGCCCTGGGGGCCGCCCCGGACCGGTTTCACCCCCTTGCCACGGATGCGGAACACCTTGCCGCTCTGGGTGCCTTCCGGGATGCGCAGGGTCACGCGGCCATCCAGGGTGGGGACCTCCATCTCGCCCCCCAGGGCCGCGGCCACCATGTCAATGGGCACCTGGCAGCGGAGGTGCTCCCCGTCGCGCACGAAAATGGGGTGCTCGCGCACCATGATCTGAACGTAAAGGTCGCCGGGCGGACCGCCCCGCTCTCCCGGCTCACCTTCTCCGCTGAGGCGGATACGGTCACCGGTGTCCACACCGGGGGGGATCTCGATGGACAGTTCGCGGGTGTGCTGCGTGCGGCCCTGACCATTGCACGTCCCGCAGGGGTCGGTGACCACCGAGCCGGTACCGCCGCAGCGCGGGCAGGTCTGCTGCACGGAGAAGAAGCCCTGCTGCACCCGGACGTCACCATGCCCATGGCAAGTGGGACAGGTCTCCGGCTCGCTGCCGTCCCGGGTGCCCTTGCCGTCACAGGCGTCACAGATCTCCCAGCTGGGTATACGGATTGTCTTGCTGGCCCCGCGAACGGCCTCCTCCAGGCCCAGCTCCATGTTGTAGCGGAGATCCGCGCCACGGTACACGCGCTGGCCACGCGCACCACCGGCGCCGAAGATATCGCCGAAAACATCGGAGAAGATGTCCGAGAAGCTGGGGCCGCCGGCTCCGCCCCGGGCACCGCCCATACCGGCGCCTTCCACACCGGCGTGGCCGAACTGGTCATAGGCCGCCCGTTTTTGCGGGTCCGCCAACACCTCGTAGGCGTTCTTCGCCTCCTTGAACTGTTTCTCGGCCTGCTCGTCCCCGGGATTGCGGTCCGGGTGGTACTTCATCGCCAGCCGCCGGTAAGCCTTCTTCAGGTCCGCCTCGGTGGCATTCTTCTGTACCCCGAGCACCTCGTAGAGATCGCGTTTCGCCATAATTCGCCACTATCCGCCATGTGCCCTGCCCGGCTCGTTACCCCATTGCCGGGAAACAGACGGGCGCAGGGGGTTGCCCTGCGCCCGGATCAACGCCGTCCCGCAAGGGCGAGCTACTTCTTGTCGTCGTCCTTCACTTCCTCGAACTCGGCGTCGACCACGTCGTCGTCGCTGGAGGAGGAAGCGGACTCTGTCCCCGCCTCACCGGCCTCGGCCCCTTGTTGGGCGTAGGCCTTCTCGGCCAGCTTGCCGGCATGCTCGGCCAGTGCCTGGGTCTTGGCTTCAATGGCGCTCTTGTCGTCGCCCTTGACTGCCTCCTCCAGCTCGCCGATGGCCTTCTCCACGGTCTCCTTCTCGCCGGCATCCGCCTTGTCACCGAGATCGCTCAGCGACTTGCGCACGCTGTGGATCAGGTTGTCCGCCTGGTTACGGGCATCCACCAGCTCCCGCATCTTGCGGTCTTCCTCCGCATGGGCCTCGGCGTCCTTCACCATCCGTTCGATCTCGTCGTCGGTCAGGCCGCTGGAGGCCTTGATGACGATGGACTGTTCCTTGCCGGTGGCCTTGTCCTTGGCGGACACGTGCAGAATGCCGTTGGCGTCGAT
>JAFIFU010000021.1 GCA_020831885.1 Ectothiorhodospiraceae bacterium | reverse complement strand
GGGGGCGCTGTCGCTTTTCCCGGCGGGCTTGCATTGTCAGCACCATCACCCCTCCAATGGGCCATCGGCCCGGGAAACCCACGGAGGACGGCACCCATGACCGCGAACACGCCCACCCAGACAGCCGAGGGACAAACCCGCAAGAAACAGGGCTTGCGCCTGTTCGACCGCTCCGAGATGCCCTTTACGGTGTACGCGGCGATCGGCGTCACCATGGCCCTGTTGTGGATCTTCCAGGCCATTCATCCGGATTTGACCCTGGGGCTGTTCACCGAGCTGCTGGGTGCTGCGTTCACGCTGTTCATCATCGACACACTGTTGGTGCGCTCCAAGACCAAGCGCTGGAAAGTGGTGCGCGAACACATGGATTACCTCATCGCCCGCAACGTCAACCGGCTGCGGGACGGCCTCTCGGTGCGCGCCTTCGGCTTCGAAGCGGATATTCCCGCCAGCATGTCCCGGCCGCAGCAACTCGCCGCAATCCGGGCCCAACGCGCGAAACTGCTACATGCCGTGGAAACGGATGACACTGAGCACCTGATCCCCCGACTGGCGGAGGCCAGCCTGTTCAGCGACAACACCTATGCCTATCTGAATGAGAAGGCCGAGGACCTCTGGGATATCCTCAACATGAAATACTCCGAATACATGGACCCGGAACTGGTGTCCTCCCTGATGCGCCTGCACACCCACCTCAAGGATGTCTGCGCCCACCTGCGCCAATACCAGAAAGCGCAGCAGTTCCCCGCCAACGCCGCCTACTACGAACAGATTGGCCGCCTCGGCGCCAGTGTCAGCCTGCGGGAGATTGTCTCCATCACCAACGCTCTGAAGCGCGACGGGTATTCCGAACCGGCCAGCGTGACACCCCATGGTGATGCGGACCCACAACCGGCATGAGTGGCTTCCCACCAGCAGCCGGCAACGTCATGCTGAATAACCACGCCGCTAGGGAAGCACTGGCGGAACGCGAGCTGGCCACCGCGCTCTGTCCGGGACAAATCCATCGACTGAACCGCCGGGTCACCTGGGAGGAAAGCTGGAACCCATCCTGCGAATTCCCGATGGTGCATCCGTCCCGACTGGCAGAGGGTCATCGCGATGCCTGGGTTGCCGCGCACGACAGTGCCGACGGCGCCTGCGTGCCGGCCTGAGCACTGCGGACCGCCATCCGTTGCCGCATCACGGATTGATGCCGGATCAGATCCTCATGGAGTAGGCAGCGGGCGGTCGACATGGGGCTGTACGCGCATGGGTTATCGGGAACGTACTGACTACCGATCCGGCCCGACCCGGCCGGACAGCTCACCATTGTCGAGGAGGTAGCGGATGGCGGCCCAGTCGTAAAGCGCGTGGACCAGGCAGACGATGAGCAGGTTGCCGGTAAGTTCGTACAACACACCCAGGTACAGGCCGAGTGCGGTCGCGATCACCAAGTACGTGAACGACAGGAAGTGCAGCAGGCCAAAGGCTACGGCGGCGAGTGCCACACCCATCCAGGGGCTGAGCAGTTCCGACAGCCAAGCCTGCAGAAAGCCGCGGAAGAGCAGTTCTTCGCCAAGGCCGGCGAGCAGGCAGACCAGCACGACGGCGCCTTCGCTCCGATCGCGGAACAGCGTTGTGAGCGTTGGCCGTATCAGCTCATCCAGGTCCCGGAACCATGGCGACCGGGCATTGGCGGTGGCCCGGAATCCGATCACCAGCGGTGCGGTCGCCAGCACGGCAATGAGCAGGGCTTCCGCCGTCAGGTGAAAATCGGCCCAGGGTGTGACCCCAACGATGAGCGCAAGCCCCAGCGCCAGCGGGATGACCATCCCCTGGAGAATCACCGCTGCAATCAGCGGATGCTCGGTCATCAACCGTCCTGGTCGCATTGCTTGTCTCTTCGCCTTATGCGTGCGGGGCCGGGCGGGAAGTCTGTCTGGCGCTCACCCATGGAACTACGGATACGCCGGCCCGGGGAATCACGTTGAGCTCGATGCCGTAACGCGAGGGATGTCAGTCGAGCCGACCGGCAGCCCGCAAGTCAACCATGGTAGCGCGCCGCCGACTTGCCGAGGCCGGTGCATTGATCGAAAATTGACGGGCTGAATGCGTGGACAGCCAGTCATGAAGAGGATAGACACTGTCAGGCTTGACCGGATCACCGCCGAGGCCCGTCGCGCGGCGGAAACCCGTGAGCAGGGTTACCGCGAGCGCGCGCTGAAGATGTACCCGTGGATCTGCGGCCGGTGCGCCCGTGAGTTCTCCCGCGCCAACCTGCACGAGTTGACGGTACATCACCGCGACCACAATCATGACAACAACCCTCCGGACGGCAGCAACTGGGAATTGCTGTGCATCTATTGCCACGACAATGAACACCAACGCCAGATTGAGGCGCTCGCCGGGAAGGGGTCCGCGAGCGCTGCCAGCACGACGGCGAAGCATTCGCCCTTCGCCGATCTCAAGTCTCTGTTGAAGGAAAAAAAGTAGCTCCCCGGTCTCGTTGTCCGGACCGGATCCCGGCAACGCGTTTGATGGCCGCGTCCGGCCCCCGGCGCCCCGGTCCGCCCGCCTTCCGGAAAAGGCGGTGCCGTCATCATCTCCCGATCGCTGTCGTCAGGCCATGTCGCCGCTGCGACTGGCGGGTGGTCCGGCTGCGGGCGTTGTCATCAAGCCGGTGGCGACGGCGCGGGAACTGGCTAACGCGAATCCACGAGCCGGTCATTTCATGGTGCCGGAGCGTTGGCCGGAAGCCCCTGCACAGAGGCTGAACGGATGAGGGCCGTGACCCGGCGGGCAACACCCAACCAGGCGCTGAAGCGACAGGTTCAGGCCTTCCGGAACCGGAAGATCCCCCAGCACAGGTATCCACCTTGACCGCCGTCAACCCAGTGCTGCAGGCCTCGTTTCATGCGCTCGATGTAGTCCCGGGAGATGCTGTCCTCCAGCTGCGGTTGCAGTCGTTCGGTTTCACGAAGTACCCGTCCGTAGTGGTGCGCAAGTTGCGGGGTATGGTCCTCAAAGCCGATTTCCAGCAGGCCGGCCTGAGCACATTCCCCACGGTAGAAGTACGGTGAACCCAGCGTCTCCAGATGGATTCGGTCGAGTATCGGCTGCAACACACCTTCCGGGCAGTCGTCGGTCTGCATCGGGTCGGTGAAGATGAATGTGCCGCCCGGCTTCATGACCCTGGCTGCTTCGCGGATTACCTGCGCACGATCACCGCTGTGCAGAAAGGCATCCTGCGACCAGACCACGTCGAAGTATCCGTCTTCAAACGGCACGTCCTCGAAGCTGCCGTCGACAACATCGATCAGGTGATCGAGTTGCTGGGCGCGATTGATCTCGCGGTTCCGTGCGTTTTCCACCTCCGACAGGTTCAGCGCCACCAAAGAGCATCCGAATGTGCCGGCCAGGTAACGCGCGGCGCCGCCGTAGCCGGCTCCCAGATCCAGCACACGCTGGCGCGGGGCGAGTTCGCCCAGCAGATCCGCCATGTGGGCGACGGTGCGCCGGCTGGCGTCGAAGATCGGCTCCTCGTCCGATTCGTAGAGTCCGATATGAATGTCTTCGCCGCCCCAGACCTGGAGATAGAACCGGTCTGCATCATCGCTGTTGTAGTAGTCGCGCGCCGTGTTCACGGCTCTGCTGTAGCGGGTCTGTGTCATGACTCACCTCGGTGGCATGTACGTCTTGTCGGCCAGGTGGACGAAGAAATCCGGCTCGTCATCGCGGTAGGTTTCCTTGAAGTCCCCGAAGGTCTGGATGTCCTGGAAACCCACTTCCCGCATCAGCCGCCGCACGTACGCCTTGCGTAGTGGATACATGTTGAGGTGGTAGACAGAGGAGTCGGGGAATGCGTAGCGGAAGCGGGCCAATCCCGGATCGACGTGCTCGGGGTAAACGGAAACGTCGTTGCCGCAGTAATAGTAGGTGCGCTTGCTGGAATACCCGTGATCGAGAATGGCGTCGTAGTTGCGTTGATCGAGGATGAGCACACCATCGTGGTTGAGTGCGGAATAGAATTCGGCAAGCGCTTTGCGCCGGTCATGTTCCTTGAACAGGTGGGTGAACGAGTTGCCCAGGCAGATGACGGCGTCATAGCGGCCATGGACGTCGCGGTTGAGCCAACGCCAGTCGGACTGGACCGTACGCAGGATGTGACCCAGCCTGCGACCGTTCTGGAATGCCTTGGCGAGCATCGCCGCACTGCCATCGGCGCTCACGACATCGAAACCGGCCTCGATCAGGCGGACTGAGTGGAACCCTGTCCCGGTAGCCACGTCCAGTACGCGCCTTGCGCCACGCTCATTGAGCGCCTGGATGAAGAAATCGCCTTCGCTTTCCGCACGACTTTCCCAGTCGATGAGCTCGTCCCACTTGTCGACGAAGGACTCAATGTACTCTTCTCGGTAGTGATCCGTGTCTCGGCATTCCACCGGCCTGGGTCCGAAGTGCTGGGTGTTAGCAGTTGATGGCATGCTGTTATCTCCTTGCGCCGTTTCGGAAAATCACAAGGCGCAACGCCTGCCGGTTTGTCCTGCAGGTATGACGGACTGGCTTCAAGCATCCTTGCCCGGATCGGGGACGGACGGCGTCACGGCAACTCCACAACCCGCGCCGATGTCCCCTGTCTCCCGGCCGGCTGATGTGGTCACGGCGTGTCACGCCTGCTGTGCCTTGACCCGGCTTCGGTAGCCAGGTTGCGATTTCAACTGTCTACTGGCTTTGATCACCGACACGAACAGGGGAACCTGGTGGCGCAGGTCTGTCCGCCTCGCATGATCCGAAGGACATGCAACCCTGCTTGCGGCCTGCACAGGCCGTGTGCCTGGTTGCATAAGGCGGTCACCGGCCGGCCGATCGACGCGTTGCGGAAGGGACGGCAACGGACTGCGACGGGCACGCGGCGCGCCCGCCGCAGTCTCAACGGCTAGTGATGAGCAGAGACCGCCTGCATGAATTCCCCGCACAGCTCACGGGGGACAACATGCGAGAGGTCGCCCATGGACAGCATGCCGACCATGCGCTTGTCACGGTTGATGACCGGCAGGCGCCGCACCTGTCGCTCTTCCATGAGGTGCACGGCGTCCTCCATATCGTCATCCTCCCAGCAGAACACGACGCCTTCGGTCATGCAGTCTGCAGCCGTCATCGACGCGAGATCCCTGCCTTCGTGAATGCCGCGGCAGACGATGTCGCGGTCGGTCAGCATGCCGATCAGCCGGTCGTTCTCGCCAATGGGAATCGCCCCGATGTCCTTCTCACGAAACAGCTTGGCGATTTCGATAATCGGGGTGTCCGGGGCGCACCATTCAACTCCGCGATGCATGGCTTCGCCAACTTTCATTGCCATACCTCCTCTTTGGGCGTACCCCATCTCCAGGGAAGCGCTGATCTATTCCCATGGTGCTCTGCGGAGCCCTTCGAACACGCTGCAAAGCCAGAGGACCTTTGGAATAGATCGGCGCTTCCCTAAGTGTATCAGAGGCGGACGGGTTCGCTGGCCGGTGCCAGCACACACGGGTTGGTGGCGTGACGACTTCAGGGGCAGCCGGCGGACCGAGCAGCAACCCACCGGCTTCCCGTGGGCGGAATGGCGGTGAGATGCGGGTCTGCCACTGGTGGGCGGCTATCATGACCTGATGAGGGGTGTCGCCCGGATTCTGCGCCCCCCGGCCCACGGGGAGAGGCAAGTCAATGCCCAACGACCTGGTCACGGTGTTTGGCGGCACCGGCTTTCTCGGTCGTGCCGTCGTACACGAGCTGGTGAATGCCGGCCACGCGGTGCGTATCGCCGCCCGCCAACCGACCCTGCCGGCGTGGGCCGAGGCGGGTGACCCGCTTTCACTGGTCAGCGCCGACATCCGTGACGAGGCCAGCGTGGCCGATGCCCTTGATGGTGCCGGCAGTGTCGTGAACGCTGTGAGTCTGTATGTGCAAGGCCGCCAGGCCCGCTTCGACGGGATTCACGTGGCGGGGGCCGGCCGGCTCGCCCGTCTGGCCATGGCGGCCGGCATCCAACGGCTGATTCATGTGTCCGGCATCGGCAGCGATTCCCGCTCCCCCTCGGCCTATGTACGGGCCAGGGCCAGGGGGGAAGCGGAGGTCATCGCGGCGTTCCCCAAGGCGGTCATCCTGCGCCCCAGCGTGCTGTTCGGCCCCGGGGGCGCGTTTCTGAGCACCTTGGCCGGACTCACCCGCCTGCCGGTGATCCCGCTATTCGGCCGCGGCGAAGCCCGCCTGCAACCGGTTCATGTGGCGGATGTGGCGCGGGCCGTGGTCCGCCTGCTGGGCGGCAATCCACCCCACGGACGGATTTACGAGCTGGGCGGGCCGGACATTATCCGTTACCGCGACATCCTCAACCTGGTGCTGAAGCATCTGGAACGCAGCCGTCCGCTGCTGCCGGTTCCCTACCCGCTGTGGCACCTGGTGGCGCTGCTTGCCTCGGTTCTTCCGAACCCGCCGCTGACCCGCGACCAGGTAATCCTGATGCAGCAGGACAACTGCGTCGGTAAAGCGGTGGGAACCTTCGCCGAACTGGGTATCGCGCCTCGCGCCCTGCGCGAAAGCCTGCCGAAGTGCCTGCCCCGGAGCGCGGAAGCTCCGGAGCGTTGACGGTCATCAGGCATCCGGCTTCGACGTCCGCAAGTGCTTGAGCGGCCTGTGTTCGTCAAAGCGCCCCATGATCGCGCGCATTGCGCCAGTAACCCCGGAAGCGCTGCAGCGCCTCGTCCATCTCCTGATCAGTGAGCAGCGCCGGTTCCCCGAGGCTCAGCGCCTGACCGTAGCAGCGCGCCAGCAGTTCCACTTCCATGGCCAGTTCCAGGGCGCCGGAAACGGTGTCCGCCAGGGCCACCTGGCCGTGATTGGCCAACAGGCATGCGTTGCGGTTACGCAAGGCTTCCGCCACGTGCTCCGCCAGCGCATCCGTGCCGAAGGTGGCATACGGCGCGCACGGTATATCGCGGCCGCCGGCAACTGCCACCATATAGTGGAATGGCGGTATGGGCCGGCGCAGGCATGCCAGGGTGGTGGCCCAGGGCGAGTGCACATGCACCACGGAGGCCGCATCCGGGCGCTGCCGGTAAATGGCCGCATGGAAGGCCCATTCGCTGGAGGGCCGGCGCGCTCCGCGTCCATTACCGTCGAAGTCGGTCTCCACGAAATCGGCGGCGTCGATCGTGTCGAACTGTGAGCCTGAAGCGCTGATCAGCATGCCGTCGCCGTGGCGTGCACTGAGATTGCCCGAGCGCCCCTGATTGAGCCCCCGGCGGTTGATCTCGCGGGCGGTCTCCACCAAAGCCCGGTACTGCGATGACGCGTCCATTCCAGTGTCCTGCGTCGCACTCGTGTCACCAAGGCGGATTATCGCAGATCCGCCGCCCGGGAAGGCAGCCTGAAACCCAACCGCTTACAGGCTAGTGTCGTCGCAAGTACCCGGGCCCGGCATGACCGGGCGCCGGCTCAGTCGTAGCGAAAACAGATCTTTCCGCGGTGCACACCCGACTGCATCCGCCGCAGACCCTCCGGCACGGCATCGAATGGCAGCACGGTATCGATGACCGGCCGCATGGAATGGCGCGCAATGGCGGCGCTCATGGTCTCGAAGTGCTCGCGGCTGCCCACGGACAGGCCGATCACCCGCAGATTCTTCATGTAGATGGAACGCATGGCAATCTCGGTGGAGAAGCCGGAGAGCACGCCGATGACCATCACCCGGCCGCCGACCCGGGCCGCTTCCAGCGACTGGTTGATGGTGCCGGCACCACCCACCTCCAGCACGTGATCCACGCCCTGCCCCTCGGTCAGCGCGTTTGCCTCCTTCGCCCATTCCGGGGTGCGCCGGTAGTTGATCAGATGGTCGGCTCCCATGGCCCGGGCCTGCTCCAGTTTTTCATCGCTGCTGGATGTCACGATCACCGTCGCCCCGTGCATCTTCGCGAACTGCAGGGCGAACGTGGACACACCGCCGGTGCCAAGCACCAACACGGTGTCGCCCGCCTGCATCTTGCCTTCCACAATCAGCGCCCGCCACGCCGTCAAGGCGGCACAGGGCAGCGTGGCCGCCTCTTCCCAGGACAGGTGCTCCGGCACGGGAGACACCCCCTCGGCGTCCAGCAGCATGCGTTCCTGCAGAACGCCGGGGAGCGGGCCACCCAGGGACCGGCTTCGCTTCTCGGCCGAAGGGCCGCCATCGATCCAGGACTGGAAGAACATGGGACAGACGCGGTCACCGGGTTTCACCCGGGTCACGCCGGCGCCCACCGAGATGATCTCACCGGCACCGTCGGAGAAGGGAATGGCCGGCAGCTCACGGAAGGCGCCCTTTCCCAACACGGTCATCAGATCCCGGTAGTTGAGCGAGGCCGCCTTCATGGCGATCACGATCTGTCCCGGACCGGCCTCGGGCTCCGGCCGCTCAGCCAGCCGCAAGTTGTCGATCCCCCAGTCATTCTGCACTTCCCAGACGCGCATCGGTTCTCCCCCGTGGCAGATTCATTCCTATGCAGCTTCTCAGTTTACGCGTCATCGGCCTGAACGCCAGGCACTCACCCCACGACGCCACCTGCTTGCGGGGATGGCTCAGGGCCATGGGGTGCTCATCGCACCGACGCATACGGAACTGACCGCCCCGGAGCTGCCTGTCAGTATCGGTCATGCCAATGACCGCTTCCGGACCGTGCAGCTTGCGGGTGAATTGCGGGGTTTTGGTACTCTTACGGATGCCAATCTCCACGCCCGCCGCGTGAAGGGCTATTCAGGACGAATTTGCGAGTCAAGGACAAGGGAGTGAAGCGGGTGAACACAGCGAAGCATTATCTAGCCATGGTGGTGGTTCTTTTTGCGGCCGGGTGCGCGGCCTCTGGAACAAGCGACCCGGTTCCTCCCGATGATGGAGGAAAGACCGCCGAAGCCACGCAATCAGGCAAGATGCCGGGTGAAGCGCAACCGGTTCAGAACATGGAAGGCTACCAGCGCGCAGCCAGGGCCGGTAATGCGCTGACCCATCTGGCCGGCATTCGCATCCAGATGGAAGAGCATTATTTCCGTTTCGGATCGTTCCCCGCCTATCTGTCGGACATGGACATTTATTACCCGGAAGTGAATATCCCGCGTCAAATCCGGCAGGTTCGCATGGTCGATGAAGGTCACGCCGTCATCGCACTGCTGGAAGAGGAGCCGGGAAACTGGATCGGGTTCCACGTGGAAATACTGGAGAGCTTCCCTCACCGCCACTGGACCTGTGAGCTGAACTTTGAGCTGCCACCAGGCACCATCCCCCAGTGTGAACGTGTCGACGCGGAATACCTGCCCATCCAGCCCTCGTTCGACTGCACCCGGGCGCACAGCCGGTCGGAACAGGCGATCTGCCAGTCTGATCGCCTGATGGCATCCGATCAGCGGCTCAATCGGGCCTATCAGCTCCTGAGGGAAACAGCCACGAGGGATAAACAGGACGGCATCCGTGGTGAGCAGATCCAGTGGCTTGGCGAACGAGACACGGTCTGCGAGGCAGAAAGCAGTCGCAGGGAGTATCACGTCTGCCTGGACAGATTCATTCGCGAACGCACAAGCTCGATCCTGTCCACCGCGGCCCGGTTGGAGGCTGACCACCAGCCATGAACCATGATTCCCCATGCCCCTGCCGCTCGGACCTTCCACTAAGGAAACACTGATCTATTCCCAAGGTGCTCTGGCTTTGCAGCGTGTTCGGGGGCAAGGCGCGGCTCGCAGGCAATGGCGAGCCCTTGGCAAGAGCCGCAACACCGCACCCGGACACGCTGCAAAGCCCCGAAGGGCTCCGCAGAGCATCATGGGAATAGATCAGTGTTTCCCTAAGGCCGGCGCAGTTCGGATCGGGGTTGTGGGGGTACGTTTACTGAACCTTTCAGAAGGAAGCGGAATGTATTTGCCCCGGCATTTTGAAGAGACGCGGGTGGAGGAGCTTCACCGCATCATCACCGAGTATCCGCTGGGAATGCTTGTGGTCAACGGGCCCAATGGGCTTGACGCCAATCATCTGCCCTTCGAGCTGGACCCGGACACCGGGGAACGGGGCCGCCTGCTTGCCCATGTGGCCCGCGCCAATGCGGTCTGGAAGGAGGTCCAGAACGGCGATGAGGTTCTGGTTGTTTTTCGTGCCGCAGACGCCTACATCTCGCCGAACTGGTATCCGAGCAAGCATGCGTTCCACCGGCAGGTGCCCACCTGGAACTATCAGGCGGTCCATGTTCACGGCAGGATCAGGATCAGGGATGACGAGCGGTTCCTGCGGGGTGTCGTGGCGCGACTGACGCGTGTGCACGAGAATCGCATCAGCTCCGGCGGGCGGCCCTGGAAGATGACGGATTCCTCGAAGGAGTATATTGATCAGATGCTGGAGGCCATCGTGGGCATCCAGATTGATGTTCAGACGATGATCGGCAAATCCAAGCTCAGTCAGAACAAAGACGAGCGGGATCGCATCAACGCGGCGGAGGCGTTGCGCAAACGCGGTGAGCGGCTGATTTCGGGGGCGATGCTGAACACGGTGGACGGTAAGGACTGATACCGGGTGACCACGGCGCCGAGCGATGGGCCGAGGCGACCCGAGCGCCGCGATTGAAGATGCCGACCGGGGCACCGGGCGTTCCTGGGCAACCGGCTATCGCCGGCGGACACCACCAATGGGGGCTGTGTAGACGCGGGGTGTCCGCTGCCATCAAGCCGGTTCAGGGCATGGACGCGCCGATGCCGGCACAGTCACCCACCGGTGCTGTAGAATTCCAGCTCGGGTTTGCCGGCCAGCAGGCCACGCAGATCCACGCCCATTTCCTTCATGTGCGCCCGATGGGCATCAAGCGCCGCCTGGTCGTCGTACTGTTCGTAGATCATGACAAGGTCGCCGTCGTCCTGCCCCTGGTGCACCGTATAGGCATGATTGCCCGGTTCGGTCCGGACTTTTTCGGCGATGCCCCGCATGCGCTCGGCCAGTTCTCCGCCTTTGCCTTCGACGGCCCGCAGTTTGGCAACGATGGCCAACATAGTGCTCTCCTCGCTTGATGTGAAAACTTCGTTCGGCCCGCCTTGCTGGAGAGGCGGCACCAGATCATTAGTAAGCTAATGACTTTACCGGCACGCTGCAACAACACTGGCACTTTCCCCTGACCCGGGAACGGCTTTCCTCTCACACCCCGGTAACCGGCGGTATTCGGGCACAGTTCACGCCGGGCTTGGTAGACTATAGATCGCGATTCAGGATCAGGGTGGCAGGCGACCATGGAAAAATTTGCATCGACGAACGTCTGGGGTAAGCCCCTGGCTCCCTGCGGTCTGGATCCGCTCACCGGGTTCTTCCGCGACGGCTGCTGCAACACCGGTTATTCCGATGGCGGCATGCACACCGTCTGTGCCGTGGTCACGGCGGATTTTCTGGCTTACTCGCACAGTCGCGGGAACGATCTCACGCGGCCGGTGACCGAGGCCGGCTTCCCGGGGCTCAGACCTGGCGATCGCTGGTGCCTCTGCGCTTCACGCTGGCTGGAAGCGTATCGGGCCGGCGTCGCACCCCCCGTGGATCTGGATGCCACCCATGAGGAAACCCTGGCCGTGGTGGATCTTTCCATACTGCAGGCACACGCGATCGCCTCTGAATGAGGCTTGCACGCCGTTTTCCCGGTACTCGGGGGGATACCCATGAACGCCCGCACCCGCGGCGTTGCCTGCTTCGGCACCCGGGGCAGTCTTCACCGGCGGTCAGATGACATCGTCTCCATCCGCGCGCAGCCGCTCGGGATTCACCGCGAGAATGCATAGTACGGTGCCTATCAGCACCACCGGCCAGACCGCCGTGGAGAGACCGATCGCCGCCGTCAGGACTCCCAGCAATAATCGCCCCGGTCGTATCCACCGGCGGTTCCACAACAGGGCGACCAGTGTGGCCGCGACCAGGCCGATAACAATGTCCATGCGCGCTCACCTACTCGTTCGATAGCGGACGGGCATTCAGAACCGGTACAGTGCGAAAAGCCCCAGCAGACCCTGGTTCCGATTGCCCAGCTCAGCAACGATGGGACTGTCGGCGGCATCCCCCACCAGCCGCCCGGCCGATGCGAAACCGGTGAGGCTCCAGTGCTCATCCAGCATCCAGACCACGGTGCCGGTGATGCGCAGGCTGGCGATGCCGCTCCGGGCTTCATGGGGCGCCACCGCCAGGGTATCCGCCTCCGCCTGGGACAGCCCGTACAGTCCATCGGCCCGGTTGCTGCTGTCCCAGACCGCGGATGGACCCAGGGTGTAGAACCCCTGCGAGCCCAACCGTCCACGCCAGTTCGCGCCGAGTGTGACCCGCGTCCCGGAGATATCCCCGGTGAGCGGGCTGACCGCTTCGGCACTTAGCTGGATCGGGCCCATGGCGTATCGCAGATAGCCGCCGGCGGCGGCACCACCCCTGACGCTGTCCAGATCGGAAATGGCCCCGCGGGCGGAACGCCCGCCCAGGTAACGGATCACCGGGCCGCCCCGCCAGCGCCGCCCGGGTAGCACATCCACCTGGAGACCCTGGACCGGATTGATCCGGACCCGGTCGCCCCAGACCACATCCACATACGGCAGCGGCAGTCGACGGTAGGTTGAGGCGCCGGAATAGTCCGGGAACACCCCCAGCCCGGCACCTGCGGCAACGCGCCAGGCCCCGGTGGGCATCTGCATGGCCGCCATGGCTTCCCGGGATTCCGAGGCCGCCGTCTCGCCCCCCGGTACCAACGCCAGCACCATGGCTAACGTGAGGGCACGGAGCATCAGGGGATAGGCACGGTGCCGTTCACCCATCGCTCAGCGCCCGGGCGATACCGGAACCGCTCCGGTCCGGCTCCCAGCCGCCGCCCATGACCTTGAACAGGGTGGCCGTGGCGTTCAGCCGATCCCGCAGTGCCTGGCTGAGCGCCAGCTCCGCCTCCAGCAGGGCACGTTCCGCGTCCAGCAGTTCGATGAACCCGGTGAATCCCTCCTCATAGCGGATCTGTGCCAGATCCCGGGTCTCCTCAATGGCCTGCACCTGCCGCCGGACAGCGCCCACACGTTCGTCCGTGGTCTGATAGAGCACCAGTGCGTCCCGCACCTCGCGGAAGGCCTGGGTCACGGTGATGGCGTAACGGGTTTCCGCCTGATCGCGCAGGGCTTCCGCAGTCTCCACCCGGGCACGCCCGCGACCGAAATCGAACAGCGGCCCGGCCACGGAGGCGCCCAACCCCCAGGTTTCCGCGGGCCGCGTGAACAGATCGCCGGCATCGGTGGCGGCCGTACCCAACAGCCCCATGAGGTTGAGCCGGGGGAGCCGGTCCGCTTCGGCGATGCCGATCTCCGCGGTGGAGGCCATCAGTCCCGCCTCGGCGGCGCGGATATCAGGCCGGCGCCGCAGCAACTCCGAAGGCAGCACGGCGGGCACCTGGTCCGGCAACTCCAGATCGGCCAGGCGGCCGTCACCGAAGTCCAGCTCCGCCAGCAGTTCCCCCGGGCCCATGCCGACCAGCACAGCCAGTGCGCTCTCCAGCGCCCGCACCTGCTGACGCAGCGGTGGGACGCGCGCCCGGGTTGTCTCCAGCTCGGAGGCGGACTGACGCAGGGTCAGCGCATCCGTTTCCCCATCCTCGTGGCGGATACGCTCCAGCTCAAAGGTACGCTCCCGGGATTCCAGCGTCCGCTGGGCAATGGCGAGTTGCTCCTGGGCGCTGCGCAGATTCACGTAGGTGGCCACCACATCCGCCACCACGTTCAAACGCACCGCCTCGTGGCTGAAGCGGGACTGGTCCAGCAAGGCCCCGGCAGCCTCCCGCTGGCGGGCCAGCCGCCCCCACAGATCCAGCTCATAGCCCAGGACACCGGCAATGGAAAACAGATTGCCGGTGCCGCCGGCACCCGGAATGGGCGTGGCCGCCGCCGGTTGCCGTTCCCGCGCCGCCTCTGCCTGGGCATCCAGGGTGGGTAACCGGCTGGCGTCCGCCAGCCCCAGGCGGGCGCGGGATTCCTGAATCCGTTGCACCTGCAGGCGGATATCCAGGTTATCATCCAGCGCCCGCCCCACCAGGGCTTCCAGTTGCGCATCCTGGTAACGGGTCCACCAGTCCTGCCATGCCCGTTGCTCTTCGGCGCTGAGCAGAACGTGGTCCGGCCAGTCCTCGGGCAGGTTCATTTCCGGGCGCTGGTAATCCGGCCCCAGGGCGCAGCCTGCCAGGAAAACCGCGGTCGCGACGATTACACCCGGTCTAAGGAAGCTCTTGCCAAGGGCTCGCCATTGCCTGCGAGCCGCGCCTTGCCCCCGAACACGCTGCAAAGCCAGGGCGCCACGGGAATAGTTAAGCATGGGCAGCCTCCTCCTTGGCGCCTTGACGGTTTCTGCGCCAGGTGGCCAGGTCCTCCAACAACTTGTAGAACAGCGGCACGAACAACAATGCCAGCGTGCTGGCGGCCAGCATGCCACCCACCACCACGGTCCCGATCTCCTGCCGGCTGGCGGCACCGGCCCCGCTGGCGAACACCAGGGGCAGCGTGCCGATAATGAAAGTCATGGCGGTCATGACGATAGCCCGGAAGCGCTGCCGGGCAGCAGCCATGGCCGCGTCCGTGGAACTCATGCCGGCGCGCCGGTTCTGCGCCGCGAACTCCACGATGAGAATCGCGTTTTTTGCTGCCAAGCCGATCAGCACCAGCAGTCCGACCTGGAAATAAATGTCATTGGGGAAACCGCGGAGCAGGGCGGCCAGAGCCGCGCCGAAAACGCCGAACGGCACGGCCGTGGCCACTGCCAGGGGCAGGGTCAGGCGTTCATACTGGGCCGCCAGGATCAGAAACACCATCAGCAGGCCCAGCCCGAAGGCCGTCGCCCCGGCACCGGAAGCCACCTGTAGCTGATACGCTTCCCCAATCCAGCCCAGGGTGGTGTCACCGCCGGACGCCAGCCCGGCCACCACCGCTTCCAGGGCTTCCTTGGCCTGGCCGGTTGTATAGCCCGGGGCGGGATCGGCGAGCAGCCGGGCGGACGGGTAAATGTTGAACCGGTTGATGATGTCCGCCCCGCTGGTCCGCTTCAGGGCGACCAGCGAATCCACCGGCACCATCTCCCCGGAGGCGGAGCGCACGAACACATGGCGCAGGTCCTCGGCCTGGCTGCGGAACTCCGGCTCGGCCTGCATGTTCACCTGCCAAAGCCGGCCCTGATAGGTGAAATCATTGATGTACAGGGACCCGAAGGTACTGCGCAGCGCGTCGAAGATGCCATTGATGGGCACCCCCAGGGCCTTGGCCTTTTCCCTGTCCACCGTGGCGTTGTAGCGGGGAATACCGGTGTCGAGAGTGCTGCGCGCATTCACGAGCTCCGGCCGCGCATTAGCCGCTTCCACCACCCGGGAAGCCTGCGCCTCCACCTGGGCGGTACTGGCACCGCCGCGCACCTGAAGATACCCCTCGACGCCGCCGGTCAGGGACAGCCCCTGGATCGGTGGCGGCGTGAAGGCGAACACACTGGCCTCCTGGATTCCGCCCCCGATACCCATGATGGCTCCCACCACGGCGGACGCATGCTGGTCCGGCCTGCGCCGATCCGACCAGTGGGCGAGATTCACGAAGGCCAGCAGGGCGTTGGAACGCAGGGATGATGCGATGATGTCGAAGCCGGCGAACGAGGTGAACTGCTCCACTTCGTCCAGCTCCAGCAGTTGCGCCGCCAGCGTGTCGCGGACGTGTTCTGTCCGCCCCAGCGCGGACACCGGGGGCAACTGACCGACCACCAGGGCGACGCCCTGGTCCTCCTGGGGCACCAGCCCGGCCGGGAGCCGGTCCAGCAGGAACATGGTGGTGCCGGCAAACGCCGCGAACAGCCCCAGGCCCACCACGGGGCGCCGCAGCAGCATGCCCACGCTGGCGACGAACCCGCGTGTGAGGGCGTTGAACCCGCGGTTGAACACTGCAAAAGGCAACGCCACGGTGTGTTTCTGCTTGTCCAGCAAGAGGGCGCACATGGCGGGTGTCAGGGTCAGGGCCACCACACCGGAGACCACAACGGAGACCGCGATGGTGACCGCGAACTGGCGGTACAGCTCCCCGGTCAACCCTCCCAGGAAAGCCACCGGGGCAAACACCGCCACCAACACCAGCGTGGAGGCCACCACGGCGCCCGCCACCTGATGCATGGTTTCCACGGAGGCTTCCCGCGCCTTGAGGCCCTTCTCCGCCATCAGCCGCTCGACGTTCTCCATCACGATGATGGCGTTGTCCACCACGATCCCGATGGCCAGGACCAGGCCGAACAGGGTCAGCAGATTCACCGAGAAACCCAGCACCTGCATCCCGGCGAAGGTGCCGATCAGGGACACCGGAATGGCGACCACGGGAATCAGCGTCGCCCGCAGGTGCTGCAGGAACAGGAAGGTCACCAGCACGACCAGGGCGACAGCGATCAGCAGTGTGATGAAGACCTCCCGGATGGAGATTTCCACGAATTCCGTGGTGTCGTAGGCGATGGTGTATTCCAGCCCATCCGGAAAGCGCTCACCCAGGCGGGCCAGCGCGGCCCGCACTTCGTCGGCGGTGTCCAGCGCATTGGCCCCGGGCTGCAGGTAGATGCCCAGCGGAACCGTGGGTTCGGCATTATAGGTGGCGGAGAACTCGTAGCGCTGTGAGCCCAGGGTCACCCGGGCCACGTCTCCAAGCCGCAGCGTCCCTCCATCCATATCGGAACGCAGAATGATGCGTTCGAACTGCTCGGGGGAATCGAGTTGGCCATCGGTGGTGACGCTGAAGGTGAAGGCCTGGTTCTCCGGCGCCGGCTCGGCGCCGATACGCCCCGCCGCGAACTGCGCATTCTGCTCCCGCAACGCTTCTGCCACATCGGCAGGCGTGAGCCCGAACTGCGCCAGCTTGTCCGGCCGCAGCCAGACCCGCATCGAGTAATCCTGGGCGCCGAACAGCCGGGCATCGCCCACGCCGGGCAGACGCACCAGTTCATCCAGCACGTTGAGCAAGGCGTAGTTGCTGATAAACAACGAGTCGTAGCGTCCGTCCGGCGCGTTCAGGACCGGCACCATGAGGATATTGGTGGAACGCGCCTGCACCCGGACACCCTGATCGCGGACTTGCTGCGGCAGCCGCGGCAGCGCCGCCTGCACGCGGTTATTGACGTTGATTGCAGCCTGATCCGGATCCGTGCCCATCTCGAACGACACCGTGATCTGCAGGGATCCGGCGTCGGTGCTGGTGGACTCCATGTAGATCATGTCGTCCACCCCGTTGATCTCCTGCTCCAGGGGCGCCGCCACGGAATCGGCCACCACCTGGGCGCTGGCGCCGGGATAATTGGCCTGGACCACGATCTGGGGGGGTACCACATCCGGGTACTGTTCCACCGGGAGGATGCGCAGGGCCGCCAGGCCGGCCAGCACGATGATGACCGAAATCACCGATGAGAAGATGGGCCGGTCGATGAAAAACCGCAGCATCGCTAATCCTCCCCGTGGGCGGGCTGCACTGACCGGACTTCGGCACCGTCGCTCAGCGACACCTGACCGTTCACCACCACGCGGTCCCCGGACTCCAGGCCGTCCAGGACCACCTGCCGGCCATCCACAACGGGGCCCAGCGCAAGAGCGCGTACGCGGGCGGTATCCGCGTCGTCCACCACGAAGACCTGTGGCCCGTCAGGTCCCTCACCGACAGCCCGCTGGTCGATCAGAAACACCGCCTCCAGCTCCTGCAATCCCACGGTGACGCGGACAAACTGGCCGGGAACCAGCGCCCCGTCCGGATTCGGGAACACGGCCCGGGCGGTGACCGTCCCGGTACGCGGGTCGATGGTGCTGGCGGTGAAGTCAATTTCCCCCTGGCCGGGATACCGGCGACCATCCGGTAGCCTGATCCGCGCCGCATAACGATGCCCGGCATCATTTCCGCGCACCATGGCATGCCGCGCCACCCTCTGGACGGCGGCGTCATTCTCCGGCAAGGCAAAGCGGACATGCACCGGATCATGCTGGGTCAGGGTCGTGAGCAAGGTGCCACGCTCGATGAGGCTGCCCTCCGGCAACACCTCCAGACCGGTGACACCGGATACCGGAGCCTGCACCTCCGTGTACCGGAGGTTGCGGCGCGCATCGGCCACTGCGGCATCCGTCAGCGCCATCCGCGCCTCCGCCAGTTGGCGATTGGTCAGCGCCTGATCACGTTCCCGCCGACTGACTGCATCCCGCTCGTAGAGTCCGGAGATCCGTTCCCAGTCGCGCTTGGCCTGGTCCAGGTTAGCAGCGGCATTGGCGCGCTCGGCCTCCGCGCTGCGAACGGCGATCTCGTAGGGTTCCGGGTCGATGCGGAACAGGGCCTCCCCCTCCGCGACAATCTGCCCTTCGGTGTACAGGCGTTCCTCCAGTATCCCCTCGACACGGGCACGCACCTCCACCTCCCGGGAACCGCGGACCCGCCCGGCATATTCACCCTCAACGAGAACGGTCCGGGGAGAGACCGTTTCCACGGTCACGGTCGGCGGGGGCGACGCCTGGTCAGCGCCCCCGCTCTGCTCCGACCCGCAGGCGGACAACGCGAACGCAACGAACAACGCGACAGCAACGCCGGTGAACCTCCCCCGAGGCCAGAGACCACGGAGCGGCTGGTTCATGGAAGATGCATTTCTCTTCATGTTCTCTCCAGACAGACAGCGGTCCGACGACCATGGGTACGGGCAATGACACCAGCGCACGCGGTACCAACGCCCCCGGTCAGGACTGCACCAGTGCCCCGTGCAAATAGATTTCGAACAATTGGTCGAAACGGTCCACCAGACATGGTCGATGGGGCGATGCCGTGCTCGACAGGGCAGCGCCGTACACCAGGTCACCAAGCCCGTCCATGAGCGCATCCACCGGCATATCCCGCATGCGGCCGGCGGCAATGAGTGCCCGGAACTCGGACGCCCACTCCTCGTGCCGCATCGCGGAGCGGAGAAAGTAGAGGGGAACACCCCGGTGGAGAAACTCCGCCCGCTCCTGAATGAACAGTTCCACGGTCTCCGGATGCCCGTCGAAATAGGCGAACACTGCCCGAATGGCTGCCCGAAGCCGCTCCAATGGATCCGTATGCCGGTCCCGGGCCTGACGTGCGCAGGTTTCCAGCTCGTCCAACTGGTTCGCGATGGACGCCCGGAACAGGGCTTCCTTGGTGTCGAAGTAGCGGTAGACGGTGCCTTTACCCACACCTGCCCGGTCGGCAATCTCCTGTACGTCGGCGGAACGATAGCCACGCCGCGCGAATACCGATGCCGCCGCCGCCAGCAACTCCCTCCTGCGTTCCTCCGGTGTCTTGCGCGTGCGCCGCACCTTGGCCGATTCCCCGATTTCCAACACCTGCCCAGAATGATGAAACGCATAAATGACTGACTGGTCCGTCCGCATCGTTTCACACCCGCCGGTTGCCGTCAAAAGCGCGTCATCAGCAGGGTGCCGGTCGCGCAGGACGCCGAATACGGCTTCCGTCTACTGGCCACCGGCGCCGAGGCCTATGCCTGGCGCATGCACAGCGCCCGGATGGCACGGGAGTGGCTGCGCATCCAGTACTCCATCTGTAAGAACGACGTGGCCGGCAAGCGGCTCATGGGGGAACTGCTTGAGGCGGGGAGACATTTGTCGGCTCCTAACAACCCCAGCCCCCGATCAGGCCACATCAACACGGAGCTGGGTGTCTCCTCCGGAACCCCGTGCTTGGCCGCCAGAGACCGGCTCAGCCCCCGGCCTCCGCCTGCGCGCGCCACTGGGCCGGTTCCGAAAGCAAGGCCATGCAGCCTGCCGCCAGCAGATTGGCCACTGCCGCCAGGACGATGGGCAGTGTGTAATCCTGCAGTAGATCGTAGGCCACCCCGGCCAGCGCCGGCCCGGCGAAGGTGCCCACGGCCACGCTGGTGTATAGGGCGCCGATCAGGCCGGACACACTATGCGCACCGAAGTAATCCATGGTCAGCGCCGGAATCAGGGCAACGAAACCGCCATAGAACAAGCCGTAGATCACGGCGAAGAACGCCAGCCCCCAGAACCCGTCGGCGACCGCCCAGAACGCCATCATCACCGCCAATCCCACCAGCATGCCCCCCAGGGCACGACGGCGCCCCAGCCGGTCGGCGATCCCGCCCAGCACGAAACGCCCGGCGGTGCTGCCCACCCCCACCAGGCTTAGCAACAGCACTGCCTGGGCCCGCCCGATTCCCTGCCCCTGGGCATAGGGCACCAGATGCACGAAGGGGATAAACAGCCCCAGCGCCACCAGGAACGAGGCCAGGTAAAGCAGGCGGAACGGACGCGAGCGCACCGCTTGGGCCCAGGGCGTGCCGGGCAGGGGGCCGCCGGCGGGCGCTTCCTTCGGAGGGGGATCGCCATCCGGCCCCAAACCGCGCCGCTGGGGGGAGGATTCCACCATGAGCGTGGCCACCAGGGCTCCCAGCAAGGCCAGCACCCCCAGCACGGCCATGGCCACCCGCCAGCCGAACACGCCGATCAGCGCCGCCGCCAACGGAGGCATCAGCAGCATGCCCACCCCAATTCCGGCCACCGCCAGCCCGGAGGCGAAACCGCGCTTGCGTACAAACCAGTGCTGCACCGCTCCCACCGAAGGCACATAACTCAGCCCATTGCCAAGCCCGGTGCCCAGCGCGAAGGCCACACCCACCAGCAACAGGCTCTGGCCGAAACTGGCCGCGATCAGACCGATGCCCACGGCGAGCAGACCGACACAGACCATGATGCGGGGCCCCAACCGGTCCGCTACCACGCCGCTGAGGGCACCGAGACTGAAGTAGAGGAAGCTGGACACGGAGTAAACCAGCGAAACGCCGGTGCGCGAGGCACCGAACTCGGTCTCCAGGGCATCGATGAACGCGGCGAAGCTGTAGACGATCCCGAAGCCGAGGAACATGGTGAGAAACGCCCCCGCCACGACGATCCAGCCATGGAACAGGGGCTGCGCACCGAATCGCATGCCCGGACTCCTCCGCGGTTATTCTGCTTATATGTGAACCAATTGTGTCACCTTAGCCCCGCGCCAGCGTCGGAGCAACACGCGACCGCAGGCATCGCCCATGCATGGTGGTACCATGTGCCGCATTCGGAAGAGGGGATTCGACCTATGTTCCGGGCACGCTGCCGGTGGGGATGGCGGGTTCTGGCTGGCCTGACCGTACTGCTGTTCTGCCTGCCTGCCCAGGCGGACCGGCCCGTCATTGCCGCCGCGTCCGATCTGCAGTTCGCGCTGCAGGAAATCGCCGGACAATTCCAGGATGACACCGGGAGAACGGTACGGCTGAACTTCGGCTCCAGCGGCAACTTCCGCCGCCAGATCGCGCAGGGGGCGCCGTTCGAGCTGTATCTGTCCGCCGATGAATCCTACGTGGAAGCTTTGCACCGTGAGGGCCACACCGAGGATGCCGGTGTACTCTATGCCATCGGCCGGATCGTCATCCTCACCGGCTCTGACGATGGCGCGGGCATCGTCGATGGCAACCTGGAACACTTGCGTGAACGACTGGAGGCCGGCGAAATACGCCGCTTCGCCATCGCCAATCCGGAGCATGCGCCCTATGGTGTCGCCGCCATGGAGGCACTGCGGACCGCCGGGCTATGGGAACGGATCCAGCCCTACCTGATCTTCGGCGAGAACGTCTCCCAGGCGGCCCGCTACGCCCTGTCCGGCGAAACCGACGGCGGCATCGTGGCCTATTCACTGGCGCTGGCACCCAGGATCCATCGGCGCAGCAGCTACGCTCTGATCCCGGAGGATTTCCACAATCCGTTGCGCCAGCGCATGGTCCTGGTCCGCGGCGCCGGGGAGACGGCGCGCGCCTTCTACGCCTACCTGCAGCAGGACGCGGCCCGCGGGACGCTGGCCGCCTACGGTTTCCTGGTTCCGGACGAGGGCTGAGGACTCATGGACTGGACGGCATTCCGCCTTTCCCTGGAACTGGCCGCCTGGACCACGTCGATCCTGATCCCCATCGGTCTGCTGGTGGGCCGCTGGCTGGCCTACAGCCGGTTCCGCGGCCGGGGGTTCGTGGAAGCCGCGATTGCCCTGCCCCTGGTGCTGCCGCCCACGGTGCTGGGCTACTACCTGCTGGTGAGCTTCAGCACCGACATGCCGGTGGGTCAGCTCTGGCAGAGCCTGACCGGTGATGGCCTGAATTTCAGCTTCGCCGGCATCGTGCTGGCCTCGATCATCTTCAACCTGCCCTTCGCCATTCAACCGGTACAGCGCGCCTTCGAGACCGTGCCCATGCACCTGCGGGAGGCCGCCTGGTGTTCCGGACTCTCCGGCTGGCGGACCTTCTGGCGCATCGAACTGCCGCTGGTCTGGCCCGGGGTGATCTCCGCCTTCGTGCTGACCTTCGTGCACACCATCGGCGAGTTCGGCGTGGTGCTGATGGTGGGCGGCGCCATCGATGGCGAGACCAAGACCGTCGCCATTGCCATCTACGACCGGGTTCAGGCCTTTGATGACGAGGCCGCCGGGGCCATGTCCCTGTTACTGCTGCTTGTCTCGTTCGTGGCCATTGCCATCGTGTACGGCCTTGCAGGCCGAAGGAAGGTCGTGAGTGTCCGCTAGCGCCCTGGTGGTGGAACTGCAGGCCGGCCGGCCCATTCCGCTGGATGTGCATCTGCAGGTGGACAGCGGTGAATTGCTGGCCCTGGTGGGGCCATCCGGTAGCGGCAAGTCCACCGTGCTGCGCGCCATCGCCGGTCTGCATCGCACCCGGACCGGGTTCGTCCGCTGCGGCGCGGAAACCTGGCTCTGTACCCAGCGCGGCATCCGCCTGCGGCCACAGCAACGCCGGGTGGGGCTGGTGTTCCAGGATTACGCCCTGTTCCCGCACCTGAGCGCGCTGGACAATCTGGTGCTGGCCATTGATTCGGGCAGCCTGCGGTGGCGCCGCGAACAGGCCCGGGAGTTGCTGGCCCGGGTGCGACTGGAGGGGCTGGAAGACCGGCTGCCCCGGCAGCTTTCGGGCGGCCAGCAACAGCGGGTGGCCGTGGCCCGCGCTCTTGCCCGGGGCCCCCGGGTACTGCTCCTGGACGAACCCTTTTCCGCCGTGGACATGATGACCCGCGAGCGGCTGCAGCGGGAACTGGCGCTGCTCCGTCGCAGCATCCGCATACCCATTATTCTGGTCACCCACGACCTGCAGGAAGCGGTGCGGCTGGCGGACCGGATCTGCGTGCTGCACAACGGTCGCAGTCTGCAGACCGGCACACCGGATACCCTGTTTCGTCAGCCGGCCAGCCCCCACGTCGCTCGCCTGCTCGGCCGGCACAACGTGTTCACCGGCAGCGTCGTCCGCGCCGACGGCGCGGAGCGGCTGGCCTGGGGTGCCCTGCGGCTGGAGCTGGAGAAGCCCACTCACCTGCCCCACGGCACCACCGTGAGCTGGTACATTCCCGATTCGGACATCGTGCTGCACCGGCGCGGCCGCCCCTCCCTGGGGGAGCGGGAGAACCCGGTGCACGGTACGGTGGCGGAATGCGTGCCCCTGGGCGCACAGACCTCGGTCACCCTGCGCTGCCGGCACACGGACGACAGCCTGCGCCTGAACGTGGCCACCCACGCAGCCCAACGCAACGGGCTGGAGCCGGGGGCGGAGGCCGCCGTCTCTCTGCTCCGCAAGGGCATACACATCATGGACACGGCCGGGCCGGGAGACGGTTGACCAGCCCGACAATGCAACGGGAACCCTTATGACACAGTGGCAATTCGACATGGAAACCGCGGTGGTAGAGCATTCATCCGGGCGCTACCGCACCCATCTGCACCCGGCATGGAACATCGGCGACAAGCCCAATGGCGGCTACGCCGCCGCCAGCCTGATCCGCGCCATGGCGCAACTGGCCGGGCGGGAGGATCCGGTGACCGTGACCACCCACTACCTGCGCCCGGGCGTGGCCGGTCAGGACGCGGAGATCCGCACGGAACTTGTCCGCAGCGGCCGGCGCACGGTGAACACGGCGGCCTCATTGCACCAGGACGGCAAGGAACGCCTCCGATGCCTGGCGGCCTTTGGTGACCTCTCCGATGCGGCCGACGCCGGACGCCCGACCCTGAGCCTGCCCCCGGTTCAGCTGGCGCCGCCGGAACACTGTCACACCCGTAGCGGCGAGGATCAGGGTATCGATCTGCCCATCAACTCCCGGCTGGAACTGCGTATGGCGCCGGAGTACGCTGAGCCCGGTGCGGCGGGCCGTGCCGAGATCGCCGGCTGGGTGCGCTTCCTGGACGGCCGGCCCACGGATGCCGCCGCCCTGCCGCTGTTCGCCGATGCCTTCCCGCCCGCCGTGTTCAGTCTGCTGGGGCGCGTGGGCTGGGTGCCGACGCTGGAGCTGACCGTACAGGTCCGTCGCCGTCCGGCGCCGGGCTGGATCGCGGCGCGCTTCCATACCCAGGACCTGCACAACGGTCTGCTGGTGGAGGACGGGGAACTCTGGGACGAGACCGGCGCTCTGGTGGCCCGCTCGCGTCAGCTGGCCATGCTGCTGGAGGGCTGAACGCTCAGGGGATCAGCACGGCGGCGCCGGTGAAACGTCCGTGGCGCAGGTCATTCAGTGCCTGGTTCGCCTGCGCCAGCGGATAAGGCCGGGTTTCCGTTTCCACCGGCACCGTCGGCGCCAGTGCCAGGAATTCCTCGCCGTCCCGGCGGGTGAGATTGGCCACCGAATGGAGGCTGCGTTCTTCCCAGAGCAGACGGTAGGGAAAGGAGGGGATATCCGACATGTGGATGCCGCCGCTGACCACCCGCCCGCCGGGCCGCACATGAGAGAGCGCGGTGGGCACCAGATCCCCCACAGGAGCAAACAGGATGGCCGCATCCAGCGGGGACGGCGGCTGCTCATCGGCACTGCCCGCCCAGACCGCACCCAGTCGCCGGGCGAAATCCTGGGCCTGGGTATCCCCCGGCCTGGTGAAGGCGTAGAACGCCTGTCCCTTGGCCACCGCCACCTGCGCCAGGATATGGGCTGCCGCCCCGAAACCGTAGATCCCCAGTCGTCGCGGCTCCTCGCCACCGGCCATGCGCCAGGACCGGTAGCCGATCAGCCCGGCGCAGAGCAGCGGCGCCGCCGCTTCCGGCGTGTAACCGCTGACCGGGAAACAGTAACGGGCGTCGGCCACCGTGAACTCGGCGTAGCCGCCGTTCCGCGTGTAGCCGGTAAACTCGGCCCGGACACACAGGTTCTCACGGCCAGCCCTACATTGATCGCATTCCCCGCAGGTCCAGCCCAGCCAGGGTACGCCCACCAGATCGCCGGTTTCGAAACCGCTGACGCCCTCACCCAGCGCATCTACCCGGCCGACAATCTCATGGCCGGGAACCAGGGGCAGCTTCGGTTCGGTGAGTTCCCCGTCCACCACATGGAGATCGGTGCGGCACACGCCACAGGCCAGCACCTGCACCAATACCTCGCCAGCGCCGGGCTGCGGACGAGGGATCTCCTCCAGCACCAGCGGTTCCCCGGCCCGATGGAGTCGCATGGCACGCATGGTGTCCGTCATCCCCTTGAACCCGTGTTGATCACTTGGGAACAGGATAGCGGACCAAAGTCATCGCGTGGACCGGAACCGGGTCAGCCGCGGAAATCACCGGGGCTTCGAGCCGGCCGCCGCCGAGGGGCGCGAGCCCGGACACGCCGTGAATACGTCCCTGTAGGCTTGTCGGCGAGGTCCCTCTCGCCGACAGTCCGGGCTCGCGCCCCTCGGCACCGGCCTCCACCGTTGGTAGGCGCTTGTGCTGACGGCGCCGAAACCATGGAAGCGCCCTCCGATCAGCCACCGCGGCTGGCCGGGAAGCGGGGGAGACCGTCGCGGACTGTCGGCGGCATGGACGCCGCCGACAAGCTACAGGGATGTATTCATGCGTGTCCGCGGCGGTCTCCCCCGCTTCCCGGTCAACTCGAAGCCCCCGAACATCCCCATTCAAACCGGCCAGGCCCGTGTCAGGATGGCGCCCAGATCAGCGCCTCGGGGCAGGGTGCCGTAGTTCATGCCCCAGTCCCCCGCCAGACGGGTGGCGCAGAAGGCATCCGCCACTGCCGCCGGTGCGTGGCGCACCAGCAGGCTGCCCTGCAGGCACAGCGCCATGCGCTCTGTCACCCGGCGCGCCCGCAACTCCATGTCCGTGGTATCCGAGAGCTCCTGTTTCAACTGGTCGATGGCCGCGTCCAGCCGCGCGTCCGCGCCCCGGGCCGACTCCAACTCTGCAAGGAACACCTGCGCACTCTCCGGCTCCTTCTGCATGGCCCGCAACACATCCAGGCAGATCACGTTACCCGAGCCTTCCCAGATGCTGTTCAGGGGCGACTCCCGGAACAACCGCGGCAGGATGTTCTCCTCCACGTAGCCGATCCCGCCCAGACTCTCCATGGCCTCGTAGATGAACTGCGGCGTGCGCTTGTTGGTCCAGTACTTGGTCACGGCCGTGGCCAGGCGACCGAAGGCACGGGCCTGCGGGTCACTGAAGCCCTCGTCCATGGCGCGCGCCACGCGCAGCACCAGCGCCACCGCGGCTTCCGTCTCCACGGTCATGTCCGCCAGCACGTTGCGCATCAGCGGCTGGTCGATCAGATACTTGCCGAAAGCCTTGCGCTGGCGCACATGATGCAGAACCTGCACCAGGGCCTGGCGCATCATGCCCGGAGGCGCGGTTGCCGCGTCCAGGCGCGTCTGCTGCACCATCTCGATGATGGTCCGGACGCCACGGCCTTCCTCGCCCACCATCTGCGCCCAGGTGCCGCTGTACTCGATCTCGCTGGAGGCGTTGGAACGGTTGCCCAGCTTGTCCTTCAGGCGCTGGATGAAAAACGGGTTGCGGCTGCCGTCCGGGCGCCAGCGCGGCACCAGGAAACAGGAGAGCCCCCCGGGCGCCTGGGCCAGGGTCAGGAAAGCATCGGACATGGGCGCGGAGCAGAACCATTTATGCCCCGTGAGTTCGTATTCCTCCCCCGGCCCGCCCGCGGCCAGCGGCTTCGCCACTGTGGTATTGGCCCGCACGTCGGAACCGCCCTGCTTCTCGGTCATGGCCATGCCGAAGGTCACCCCCGGCTTCTCCGTCGCCGGCACGCAGCGGCCATCGTATGCCGATGCCAGGATGCGCGGCTCCCATTCCGCCGCCAACTCGGGCTGGTGCCGCAGCGCGGGCACCACGGCATGGGTCATGGTGATGGGGCAGCAGTAACCCTGCTCCGGCTGGGTCAACAGATACATGCCGGCAATGTGCGCCACATGCCCGCCTTTGCCCTCTTCCTTCCAGGCCACGGAATGCCAGTCGTTCTCGATGGCCAGACGCATGAAGGCGTGGTAGGCCGGGTGGAACTCCACCTCATCGATACGCCGGCCGTAGCGGTCGAAGTTCTTCAGCCGCGGCGGATACTCGTTCGCCTGGAAGCCCAGCTCCTGATACTCACGGCTCCCGAGCCGGCGCCCCAGGGTCTCGCAGCGCTCGGCCACCCAGGCCGGCCCCTCGCGACGGACCCCCTCCATGAGAGCAGGATCGGTGGAGAAAGCATTGTAGTCGCCCAGCGGTTCCGGCTGGTTTTCCACCGCGTGGGTGGGGAGGTTGGAAATCGGGTCACGCGCGCTCATCGGGGTCTCCTCCCTTACAGATACTGTCGATGCAATAACGGATCAGTTGCTCATTCAATTCCCGCGCCGCGGCCTCGGTCATCGGCCGCTCCGGGGCCAGGGGGCCCACCAGCACCTCCGCCAGCCCGCCCACCAGAAAAGCCGCGCCCACCCGCGGATCCTGGGGCGGCAGCTCACCGCTGTGCACGCCTTTCCGCAGCAGATCCTCGAATGCCCGAGCATAGGCCTGGCGATAACGCAGACGCTCGGATTCCACCGCCGGATCCACCGGTTCCGCGATCAGGGCATGGGCCAGGCGCGGACGCATGTGGGCGCGACGCGCGAAATCCGCCACCGCGTGCCGCAGCCGCTCACGGGCCGGACCGGGCCGCCCCAGATTTTCCCGGATCACCACCACCTCGCGATCCACAACCCGACGGAAGACCTCGGTGAACAGCTCGGCCTTGGACGGGAAATAGCTGTAGATGCTGCCCGTGGACACACCGGCACCCTCCGCCACGGCAGCCATCTGGGCCGCACGGAAGCCTCCCTGGGCAATGAGTTCCCTGGCGGCACGCACAATGCGGTCGCGCTTGTCGGCCATGCGTGCGGCCATGCGTTCCGTTCTACGGTAGGCCATGAATTAAATTTTGAATTGGAATTCAATTCTTAGTAGAACAGGGGTTCCGGGAAAGGTCAACGTCCGTCGGGATGACGCATCTGATGCAGAGGTGATCCGCGGGCCGTTTGCCGCCGGACGGCAAGCGGTGGCACGTGCACCGGTCCGGCTATCCCGGCGGTCGCCGCCCGATGCGTATCGCGCCGCCGACCAGCAGCGCGGTACCCATGAACACCGCCGCCAGTGCCAGCAGGGAAACCGCCAACCCCGGCGGCAGCCAGCCCACGGTTTGCGCCAGCAATACGGCGAGCCCGGTCACCGCCAGCGCGATACCGGACAGCAGCAGGACCATTACTAACCTTTCAGGAGGTAAAGCCATGTTTCAGTGGTTTCCCCGCTGGGCGCCGCTGTGCGGCTCGCCGCCTGCGTTTCGCTCGCTTGACGTGGAATGACCACGCCGGCGCTCTCACGCCTTGGCGGCAAACCGCACAGCGACGCTGAACCATGGCTTTACCTCCTGAAAGGTTAGTGACGGTGCAGCCAGCAGGCGGAGCGGTGCCCGGAGCGCGGTTCGAAGTCCGGGGGCTCGTCCACATCGCAGATCCCGGCCATGACCCGGGGACAACGGGGATGAAAGCGGCAACCGGCCGGCGGATTGATCAGGCTGGGTGGCTCGCCGGGGGGGATCTCCGCCTGCCGGCGGGCATTGGCCGCATCCGGATCCGAGAGCGCGGCCAGCAGCGCCTGGGTGTAGGGGTGCTGCGGGTGATCCAGCAGCGCATCCACCTGGGCCTGCTCCACCACACGACCGGCATACATGACGAAAATACGCTCCGCGTAGTGGCGCACCGTGGACAGGTCATGGGTAATGAAGGCCAGGGTCAGGTTGTGCTCCTGCTGGATACGGCGCAACAGATTGAGGACCTCCACCCGCACCGAGGCGTCCAGCATGGACACCGGTTCGTCGGCGATGATGAGCTGGGGGTTCAGAATCAGTGCACGGGCGATGACAACCCGCTGCTGCTGGCCACCGCTCAACTGGTGGGGAAACTTGCCCAGGTACTCCGCCGGCGGCGTCAGACGCACCTCCTCAAGTACCTGGTGCACGCGCCGCTCCCGTTCGGCCCGATCGCGTATGCCGTGGATGATCAGCGGCTCGTGCAGCAAGCGGCGGACGTCCATGAACGGCGGCAGCGCGCCGTAGGGATCCTGCTGGACATACCCCACCCGTGCGCGGTAGTCCTTGAGCCCGGCCCGGTCCAGTGCACCCAGGGACTGGCCATCGAACACCACCTGGCCCCGGGTGGGACGGTGCAGTCCGAGAAGCGTTTTCGCCAGCGAGCTCTTGCCGCAACCGGATTCGCCCACAAAGGCCACGGCCTCGCCCCGCCTGAGGTCCAGGGTGATCCCGTCCACGGCGCGCACCGATCCCACGCGCAGGAACCCCCATTGGCGCAGCTCGAACCACACCTGCAGGTCCTGCACGGATAGAAGCACGTCTTCCCCGGTCATCCGGTCCGCCTGCATCGCAGTCATCGCCCACCTCCGCCTTCATACAACCAGCAGCGCACCTGCCGCCGGTTGGGCAGTTCGAAGACCGGCGGATCCTGACGGCAGCGTCCGAAACGCGCAGGGCAGCGTTCCGCGAAGCGACAGCCCGACGGCGGGTGGATCAGGTTGGGGGGCTCCCCCGGGATGTGCACCGGCCGCCCCGACTGACGCAGGCGCGGCACACTGTCCATCAGCAACTTGGAATAGGGGTGCGCCGGCTGATGGAAGAAATCCACCGCGCTGGCCACCTCGCTGATCTGTCCCGCATACATCAGCGCCACCCGGTCGGCGATCTCGCTGGACGTTGCCACATCGTGGGTGATCAGGATGAAGCTGGTGCCCAGCTCCGCCTTGATCCGCTTGAGCACGTTCATGATGCTGGCCTGGGTCAGCACGTCCAGCGCCGAGGTGGGCTCATCCATGATCACCAGCTCCGGCTCGGTGATCAGCGCCATGGCCAGCACCGCACGCTGACGCATGCCGCCGGAGAGCTCGAAGGGATAGCGCTGCAGGAAATCGGGTGAAAGCCCCACCAGGTTGAACACCTCGGCCGCCCGCTCCGTGGCCTGTGCTCTGCCCAGCCCGCGGTGTACGCGCAACGGTTCCGCCACCTGTTCACCCACCCGCACCACCGGGTTCAGCGCGTTCATCGCCGCCTGCATCACCATGGAGATGCGCAGCCAGCGGACCTCGCGACGGAAGCGTTCCTCCGGCCAGGCCATGATGTTCTCGCCGCCCAGCAGCACCTCCCCACCCACGTGGGCCACGTTGCGCGGCAGCACCCGTAACAGGGTCTTGGCCAGGGAACTCTTGCCGCAGCCGGATTCACCCAGCACCACCAAGGCCTCATTCCTGCGCACGTCGAAGCTCACGCCGTCCACGGCACGCACGGCGCCCCGCTCGGTGCGGTAATGCACGCTGAGATCCTTCACCTGCAGCAGCGTGTCCCGGGCCATCACAGGTTCCTCAGTCGTGGGTTGAACACACGGTCCAGTGCAAAGCCGAGCATGGCGAAGCCAAGACCGGTGAGCATCAGCAGCGCCGCCGGCGCCAGCACCCAGTAGTAGAAGCCGTGGTACAAAGCGCTCTGCGCCTGGGCATCGTTCATCACCTTGCCCCAGGTGGGCAGCACCGGATCCCCCAGCCCCAGCAAGGCCAGCGAGGCCTCCAGGAACACGAAGGTGGGGATCAGGGTGACGAAGGTGGGGATCAGTACCGGCAGGATACGCGGGATCATGTAGCGCAGAATGATCCGGGCATGGCCGGCTCCGTAGGCCCGGGCGGCTTCCACGTAAGGCGCCTCGCGGATCGGCAGCAGCATGGCCCGGTACATCTTGATGCCGGCACTGAAGATCCCCAAAGCGATCACCACGCCCAGCATGACCCAGATGCTGGTGGAATACAGCGTCCCCACCATCACCAGGATCGGCAGCAGGGGCAGGATGATGTTAACCTCGGTCAGGCGCTGGATGGTGGCGTCCACCCAGCCGCCGAACCAGACCCCGGTGGCGGCGATCACCAGGGTGGTGATTGTGGTGCCCACCGCCGCCAGAAGACCGAAGGCCAGTGCGATGGGTGTACCCCACATCAGCGCCACCATCAGGTCCCGCCGCTGGTGGTCGGTGCCCGCCAGCCCGTGCACCCGCCCGTAGACGGCCAGGCTGGCATCCAGTTCGGCATCTTCCTCGAACAGCACCGCGTCCAGCACCAGCGCATGCCGCCCCTGGTGCACCACGGGGCTTTCTCCATTCCCCGGTTCCGCCAGGAGCCCCACGTGGGGCACAAGCCCCAGGCGCCGCTCCAGGTTCCAGTCCTGGGAAATGGAAACCCGGTCCTTACCGGTGATCCGCCGTCCCCCCAGGTGAATCTCGCGGCCGTCCGGGGTATGCCAGCTCATGCGCACGAAGGGCTCACGCTCGGCGAAACGGGCGTCCAGGAACAGGTTCAACTCACTGGGGAAGGCGCTGCTGTCATAATCGAAGGCCAGCTCGATCCGCTTCTGCCGGCCGCCCTCGAAGGCCTCCGAGACCACCAGCGAGGGATCGCTGGCAATGACCTGGGTCCGCGGCAGGTCGCCACCGGCAAGCCGGTCCACCCACACCGGCCGGGCGTTGACCGGATGCATGCGCCAGGCCTCGCCGCCCCGCCACAGATCCAGCGCCTGGCTGTAGGGAATGGCGAACACCGTGTAGATGGACAGCGCCACCAGCAGCGCGATCAGCCCCATGCCCACCACGGCCGACGGGTAGCGGCGCAACTGCGCCAGCCCCTGTGCCCAGCGCCCGCTCATCGATTTGCCTCCATACGCACCCGCGGGTCCAGCACCGCATACAGGATGTCCAGCAGAAACACGGTAATGGCCAGCAGGTAGGCGAAGATCACCACCGAACCGATGATCACCGGTGTATCCCGATGGCCGATGGCCTGGAACAGCAGCGTGCCGAGCCCGGGCCAGTTGAACACCTGCTCCAGGATGATGGCGCCGCTCCACAGGCCGATCAGCATCAGCGCGAAGCTGGTGATGATGGGCGAGAGTGTGGGCCGCAGGATGTAGCGACGCTGGATCAGGCCGGAGGACAAGCCCTTGACCCGGGCCATTTCCACGTAATCCTCGCTGGAATGGATGAGGAAGAAGGTGCGCCAGGAATAGATCGAGATGAAGATACTGCCCAGGAACATGGCCAGCACCGGCAGCGCCATGTGGCGTAGTACGCTGGCAGCGTAGGCCAGGCTGCCCTCCGGCGGCGGTACCTGCACCATGCCCCCGGCCGGAAGCATCGGAACCAGGAAGGCGAAGATCAGGATCAGGAAAATGCCGTAGAACCAGGCCGGCGCCGCCGAACTGGGCGCCAGGGCGATCACCGCCCGGTCCAGAGGGCTGCCATAACGGCGTGACAAGGCCAGGGCGACAAACACGGAGACAAAAAACACCAGCAGATTGGCTGTGCCGAACAGCAGCAGGGTGGCGGGCAGGCGCTCCACGATGATGTCATACACCTGCCGGGAGCCGCTGTCGCTGTGCATTTGCTCGGCGCGACCCAGGTCCAGCCGGATGGCCTGCTGAAGGTAGTCGACGCTGCGGAGCAGAAAGGGTTGGTCCAGCCGCAGGCGCTCCACTTCCAGTTGCACCCGCTCCTCGATCAGCGCATTGCGTTCCGCCGCCGGCAGATCAAAGAACGCGGGGTCGGCCCGCACCTCCTCGCCCACCGTGCCACGGATCTGCACCAGCCGCAGTTCGTCCACCTGGCCGCCCATATTGGCGATATAGATGGTCAGATAAACCCCCACCAGCACTGTCAGAAACAGAGCCAGCAGCCGCTTGGCGGAAAACACCAGCATGCTGCGGATATCCCGCCACAGGCCCCGCGGCACCGGCGACGTCGCACCCGTGACACCGTGCATCAATCCGCACCCCCTCCGTTAGCGGCCCGTCGCTCCGGCACCGTGGCGAATCCATGGGAGGCGAAAGCGGGCAGTGCCACACGCCCTGTGGTCACGGCCACCTCCAGGCTGTTGGCGCCGGCACCGAGCGCGGCCGTCTCCGACCCGCTGAGCCGCACCACCCATGTACCGGCTTCATCGGGTTCCGCCTCCCCGCGGCGGGCCAGGTTCCCCCGGCTGTCGAACAACAGGTATTGCACCAGGTCGATGTCCTCCGGCGGATACCGCTCCCCCTGGAAAGTGATCTCCAGGCGGAACTCGGCCTCACCCCCCGCATCCACCACCAGCGGACCATCCAGATCCAGCTCCGGGATCTCCGGTCGTGTGAAGCGAAGCCATTTGTCGCTGGGGTCGGGAAAGTGCTCGTTCCGCCGCAGGACCACGGTCCGCTCCACCGGGTAGACGTCATGCAGATAGAACGGCCCGTCGCCCACCCAGAAATGACCGCGCCGCTCGCGCCAGGTTGCCAGCGCCTGATAGCGCGCCAGCACTTCTCCTTCCCGGACCAGCCCCCCCAGCGTCCCCTCCCAGGGAAGCCAGCGCTGCCCGCCGGCCTGCTCGAGCTGGCGGTCCAGAACCCGCAGACTGGGGCCGGCCACCAGGCTCAACCAGTCCACCCGTTGCCGGTCCGCCTGGTGAGAGGAAAAGGCCAGTTCGCCGGTGCGCTCCGCCCGCACCCCCAGCGCCAGCACGTGCCACGGCTGCACCGACGGCGTGCGCTGGGCGACAATGGTCTCCGCGTCCGGAAACACCTGATCGCTGTAGATCTCGATGATGAGCGGATCCCGGGAGACAATGCGCCAGCCGCGGAAATGGCGCTGAAACACCTGGAAACTGGGTGCATGGCTGGGGTCGTACAGAGGGCTGTCCTCACTGGCGCGCTCGAAACTGAGGATCCAGGGCAGAACCAAGTCCGCCAACGACACCTGGCTGCCATCGTGCCACCGGCGCTGCAAATAGTCCTCCTCGTAGTGAACCCGGGTGCGGGTTCGCGCCGTGAGCCCCTGGGGATGTGCTTCGCCGGCGGTCAGGAAACGCTGTTTTTCCACATCCCATGCGATCCAGGCGTCCTCGGGAACGCGGATCTCCGGCGCCGTCTCCAGCGCCAGCCAATCGTGGGTGCGGGTCACGGGCACGTCCTCCTGGACCGTCACCAGCGCGGATTCGATCCGCTGCGGCCAGTACAGCCCGGTGAACGGATCAGGCAGCAGGGGCAGATCGTTCAGCGAGCGCATGATCAGGCTGTCGAACACCCAGTTGCTTCCCGCCACCGGGTTCCAGGGCTCTGTCAGCAGACCCGGCAGGGCGAACACCACCGTACCGCCGACACGGTCGCGGAAACGGATGGTATAGGGCCACAGCCAGGAACCGGACACGCCTCCCGCCATGTCCGCCGCCAGCTCCACTTCCCGGGAACGGGGTGAGACGCTGAGCTGATCCACCAGCCAGATGCGGGCCGAGTCCTCCATGGCCAGCTCCAGCGCCCGGGCCATGAGCTGCTGTCGCTCCTCCCATGTGCTGTAGTCGCGACGCTGCAGCCGTTCGCTGATCTCGTCGAACTCCGGAGCCGGATCATAGGCCTGCCACAGGGGTTCCGGGCGACCACGGGGGGTGTAGTAGAAGCTGAACTGATCCACCTGGTCCCGATTGATGGTGGTGGCGATCCAGCCACCGGTGTACAGGTGCCACTGCCCGCCGGCCGGATCCCCCGCCAGCCACAGACGGGACGCCTCTGCCGCGGCCCGGTACCGGCGCTCCACGCGAAAGCCCAGATCCTCCAGCCGGTTGGCCACATAGTCACCCACACGCTGGCGCACATCCTCCGTTCGGATCAGCACGATGAGCCGCACCGGCTGCCCCTGATAAAGCCATTGCCCGCCGCGCCGCTCCGCGCCGAGCTTTTCCATCTCTCGGGTGATGATCCGCTCGGCCCGGGCCGGATCGTACTGGTAGCGAAGCTCCAGCGCCCGGGCAACGTCGGCCAGGCGCGCATAATCGGGAAATGCCGTGTTCAGGGGCAGATAACGGGGCACGGCAAGGCCGCCGTAGAGCTCCTCCGCCACGTGGCGACGATCCAGCAGCCAGTTCATCGCCTCGCGGATGGCCGGAACGTGGAAGGGATTCAGGCTGCCGTCGGCCAGCTCCGGTCCCGCCGGGTTCAGTGTGAGCTCCACCGAAAACCCATAGGACATGTCATAGGCGGCCTGCTGGGAGTCCCGGATGCGGTTGAACACGGTGACGCTGGTCACGCCCTGACCGAAGACGTGGTGGGTCCCCGTTTCGATCATGCCGGTGACCTTGCCGGGATCGGATTCCTGGGTGAATACGATCTGGTCCACCAGCGCACCCCGCCGGGCCGCCAGATCCGCGGGATCAACCGGAACGGCGTCCGGCATCCCTGCCGGCCGACGGTCCACCGGATCGGATACGAACAGGTAGGCAACGGCCAGCAGAGCCGTCGCGAGCATCAATAGGATCAGCTTCTTCATCCACGCATCCGTAACCAGCCTTCCAGACGGTATGCTGTTCGGCACCCGATCGAGTGTTATACCGGAAACTACGGGTCAGCGCCGCCGGCAGTCAAACGCGGGGTATGTCAGACTGCCGCAAGCAACCCAACGGAGGAGATCAGACATGAAAGCGATACGCATCCACAGCCCCGGCGAACCCGAGGTCATGCAACTGGAAACGCTGGATGACCGGGTGCCGGGCCCGCACCAGGTGCTGGTCCGGGTACATGCAATCGGCGTGAACCCGGTGGAAACCTATATCCGGGCAGGGCAGTACGCCATGCTGCCACCCACCCCCTACACGCCCGGCATGGACTGCGCGGGAACGGTCCAGGGCGTGGGCGAGGGCGTCACCCGTTTCGCCCCCGGGGACCGGGTCTACGTTGCCGGCACGGTCACCGGCTCCTATGCGGAGCAGACCATCGCCGAGGAGCATCGGGTGCATCCACTGCCGGAGCAGGTCAGTTTTCAGCAGGGTGCTGCCATCGGCGTACCCTGCACCACGGCCTACCACGCCTTGTTCCAGCGCGCTGCCGCGATACCCGGGGAGTCCGTGCTGGTTCATGGCGCCACCGGTGGGGTGGGCATTGCCGCCATCCAGCTGGCCAAGGCGGCCGGCATGATGGTGATCGCCACCGGCGGCACCGAGGAGGGACGGAAGCTGACCCTGGAGCAAGGCGCGGATCATGTGCTGGATCACAGCCAGGAGGGCTATATGGACCAGGTCATGGATCTCACCGACGGAAACGGTGTGGACGTGATCCTGGAAATGCTGGCCAACATGAACCTGGGCAAGGATCTGCCGGTGCTGGCCCACGGAGGTCGCGTGGTGATCATCGGCAGCCGTGGTCCCGTGGAAATCAACCCGCGGGACACCATGGGCCGCCGGGCCAGCATCATCGGCTGCGCCCTGTTCCAGATCACGCCGGAGGAGTACCGCAGCGCCCATGCCGCGCTGGGCGCCGGCCTGCGCAACGGCACGCTGCAGCCGGTCATCAGCCGGGAAATGCCTCTGGCCGATGCGCCGGAAGCCCATCGACTGGTCATGCAGCCGGGCGCCAGAGGCAAGATCGTACTGACTCCCTAGCGTCCCTCAGGGACACCGGGAAGACGCTTATCCATTCCCATGGTGCTCTGGCTTTGCAGCGTGCCCGGGGCAAGGCGCGCTCCAATGGCTCCCCAGGGCACGATGGGAAGACCGATCAGCGCTCCCTAGTCTGCCTGGTCGACGATGGCCTGGATATCCGCCGCCGTGGCGTCGGGTATCGTCTTGCGCACTTCCTTGACCACGCAACGGGCGGTGTCTTCATCCATGGCATCACGCAGGAGCCCGAGGAAGCTGGGCCCGGCAACCAGCACCAGCTCCCTGTAGTCACCGGCGGTACGCCCCTCATGCAGGCGCTCCGCGACCCGCCGGGCGAACACCTCGGCTTCGGTACGCTTGGGATCCGAGGAGGGTTCCAGCGCCGTCCGTCCGCCGCGCGGCCTGTTCACCGTACGTCCGGGTCGATCTGACTGCAGATCCTTCGCATGCAACCGGGCTTCCGGCTGCACCAGGTTGTCCAGTTCCTCCAGCGGACTGAAACGCTTTTCCCGGCGAAACAGGCGCGCCAGCCCCTGCTGCGCCACAACCACCCAGACAGGACCCATAACCGCCACACTCCCCAATCCGTATTCACTTAGCGAACCAGCCAAGTCTCACTGTACGCTGAGTAGTGAAGCGCATTCATGACTCACGTCAAGCCAGGCGGCAGGCCAAACGGCTAGCGTGAGTCCCCGAACCACAGAAGCCGGCAGCATCCGGAGAGGGAAGGCATGCCATTTCAGCAAACATCCCGCCTGCGTCATCATTACCTGGAGCACGGCAGACCGGGCGCAATACCGGTACTCTTCATCCACGGCAATCTCGGCTGCGGCGACTGGATCAGCCTTGCGCTGCCCCATCTGCCGGACGCAATCCACCTGATCGCACCGGACTGGCGCGGCTGCGGCGACTCGGACAAGCCGGAGCCGGATGCCGACTTCGCCAACTACAGCATGACGGAGCATGCCGACGACATGCTCGCGTTGCTGGACGCCCTGGAGATCGGGCACTGCCATCTGGCTACCCATTCCACCGGCGATTTCATTGCCAGCCACATGCTACTGCGCCAACCGGAGCGTTTCGGTCGCGTGCTCAGCCTCTCGCCGGTAGGCCCTATGGGACTGGCATTCACGCAAGGACAAATCCAGGGTTTCGCCGCCATGCGGGACGATCCGGCGGTCTGCTGGAGTGCACTGGCCACGGCGGTATCCTCCCTGTTCCAGCCGGAAACGCTGGGAGGTGATCGGATGCCCGCCTTCCGCGACAGCGCCAGCGAGGAGCAGCGGCACCATTTCCGCTGCCTGGTGGACCGGACCCGCCAGCTCAGTGACGGCATCTGGCTGGGCACGCCGGTTCAGCTCACCCGGGAGCACCACAGTGGCGGACTCCGGGCCCGGCAGGCGGAACTCAGCCACCCGCGCCTCATACTCTGGGGCGAACACGATGCCTGGATCCCCCGGGCCCACATGGAGGAGATGCGGACGCGTCTGCCGGACTGCCGGCTGGAGATTGTCCCCGGCGTCGGTCATTCCATGAATGTTGAGGATCCGGGTGCCTACGCCCGGGCGCTGGTGGCATTTCTCCTCGCCTGACGCAGCCCCGCATGTCATGTTTGCGTGATCCGCTGCGTGGGCATAGTCTGATATGAACCGGCAGTCAGCTCTGCCGCTGCCCCATCTGGAGGACACCTGATGAAACAGCACCCACTCACCCGCATGTGGCAGCTTGGCCTCGGCCTGCTGGCGGCGGCAACACTGGCCGCCTGTCAGACGGCGCCGACGGCCCACTACCAGGTCACGGACATGCGCACGCCGGCGGTCAAGCCGGGCGGCAGCGAGGAGAGCTTCTGGCGCGAGCGCGTGGTCTACCCGTTCGACACCCAGTACGCCACGGTACGGGACGACCGCGGCGTTGCCTACGAGATCGCCTACATGGATGAATACCGGGGCGACGATCCGGAAGATGCGCCGGTGCTGATTCTGGTGCACGGCAAGGGCTCCAACGCCGGCAGCTTTGCACTACTCATGCGGGATGCCCTGGAGGCCGGGCTGCGGGTCATCGCCTTCGACATCCCCCACTACGGCAAATCCATCCCGGGGAACCTGGACCGGCGCACCTTCGACCGCACACTGCAGGACACGCGGGAAGCCGTGCAGCGCCTGTTGGTGGAGGAGCTGGGCGTGACCCGGGCCACCCATATGGGTCATTCCATGGGCGGCCAGTGGTCACTGGGTTATGCCCTGCACTGGCCGGACCAGGTGGAGCGCCTGATCCTGGTGGCCCCGTCCGGACTGGAGGAGTACCCTCGCGTTCTGCAACTGCCCACCGGTGAGATGCCGTGGATGGACCCGGCCTACAAGCGCGATCTGACCACCTGGGAAGAGGTCTGGGCGCCGCTGGGTCGGCTGGAGCAGGAGCGGGCCATGACCGAGCAGGCGGTCAGGGACTTCTACTACTTCCGCCGGACCGATCCGGAAACCGGCGAAACCCGGCGGGCCGATGTGGGCTTCTTTCTCAATGACAGCATTGACGCCCAGTTCCTGACCGAGACCCGGGTGGGAATGATCGACGGGCACCCGGAGGAGTACGAGGCCTGGATCTACGCCTTCATCCGCGACATCTACACCATGGGCATCGAGCTGAACCGCGAGGATCCGGACAGCCTGGTGAAGCGCCTGGATGAGCTGGAGATGCCGGTGGCCATCCTGTTCGGCGAAGAGGATCCGCTGATTCCCACCACTGTGGTGACCGGTAACCAGGATGTGCGCTGGGATCTGGTGCGTCCTGCCTGGGAGAAGCTCTCGGAGCGGGGCCCGCGGCCCACGGTGAAGTTCTACCAGGGGGCCGCGCATTTCCCCCACGTTGACGTGCCGGATGCCTTCAATGCGGACATCATCCGCTACACGCTGACCGGGCGTTTACACCCCCCCACGGAGAACCCGGCGCGCTACCAGGAACCGGCACCGGAAATCCCGGATGACCTGAAGGCTTTTCTTGAAAGCGATCGGGAAGCCGTGCTGGCCGGCGACATCGATGCGGTGATGGAGCACTACCATCCCGACTACCTGGATGACGGACGGGATTTCCGGGCGCAGCGGGAATTCCTGCGTCAGATCCTGCCCATGCTCCAGGACTACCGGGTGGAGATCACCGGCCTGGAGATGGACGGCAACCGGGCCGTGATCCAGGGCGCCGTGGTCACCAATTTCGGCGCCCAGAGGCTCCCACGGGGTGCCATGATGATCCAGGAGGACGGCCACTGGTACTGGTACGGCAACCAGCGCTGACACCCTTGGCCGGTCCGCCCCGCCGGGGGCGGCCGGCCCTCGCCGGAGAGCGACCGTGGAACAACTGAGCATCAACGGACTGGCGGTGGAGCGCCAGCCGGGGCCGGGTACGCGCATCCTGTTCGTGCACGGTTCCAGCGGCGGCTCCTGGTACTGGCATGGGTTCATGGGTCATTTCGCCGCTCTGGGATACGACTGTTATGCGGTGAACCTGCGCGGACACCCACCAAGCCCGCCGGTGGAGGAACTCGGCCGGGTCACGCTGCAGGACTACGTGGAGGATGTCCGCGGCGCACTGCAGGAACTGGGCGAGGTGATCCTTGTGGGCCACTCCATGGGTGGCGCCATCGCCCAGGTGCTGGCCCAAAGCATGCCATTGAAGGCGGCCGTGTTCGCCAGTTCCGCACCGGTGGCCGGGGTCAAATTCCAGAACCCGCCGTTCAACCTCTGGTTCCTCCTGTACGGGCTGAAATCCATTCCCGCCATGGTGCGCAAGCGCACCATACGTCCGGGGTTCCGGGTGGCGCGGTCGGCACTGCTGAACCGTGTGGAGCCCGGGCGCCAGCGGGAACTCTGGCAGAAGCTCTGCCCGGAATCCGCAACGGTGGCCGTGGAAGTGCTCAAGGGCACGGTGGGCGCGGATCTCTCCCGCGTCCCCTTCCCCCTCCTGACCGCCGGGGGCCGCGAGGACCGGACCACCGTTATCGACATGCAACGGGAGATCGCCCGCTTCCATGGGACCGACTTCCTGGAACTGGACGACCATGGCCACATGTTCATGATCGAACCCGGCTGGGAACGCTGTGCCGCACGGCTGGCGGACTGGCTTGCCTCCCGGGGTTGTGGGCCTTGATGCCCCGTGCACCGGTCTTGTTCCGATCCTGGTGACAGCCGCCACCGCCGGGAGAACGGTGCTCGAGCACGCCAGGGACTGACCTTTCTGCTGAAAAGGTGGGTAGACTGCTGGGTCTGCCGATATCTGATCGGCGACAGAACTGAATGACGGCAATGACGACTTCCGCAAAGCGGCCGGCCACCGTCCCGATGGTGCTCGCCGGCATGTTCGTGGCCCTGGTGGTGATCGTGTTCGCACGCCTGGCCTACGGCATGATCCTGCCGGCCATGCGTGCCGACCTGCAACTCAGTTATCAGCAGGCGGGCATGCTGGGCACGGTCACCGCACTGGGGTACCTGGTCCTGGTCCTGGCCGGGGGAGTCGCCGCGGCGCGCTGGGGCGCCAAACAGACGGTGGTGCTGGGCCTTGCCATCGTCGGGACGGGGTTCGCCGGCCTGGCGCTGGCCAGCAGCTATCCGCTCATCGTCGCGCTGATGGCGCTGCTGGGCTTCGGAACCGCGTTCTGCTTTGCGCCGATGGTCTCCCTGCTGGCCACCTGGTATCCGGAGAAGCGGGGGCAGGTCATCGGTTACATGAGTGCCGGTATCGGTCTTGGTCTGCTGATCACCGGAACCCTCGTACCCTTGCTGCTGGACCTCTTCGGCACCGTGGGCTGGCGCGTGGCCTGGGGGGTGTTTGCCGCGTCGGCAGTGGCCACTGGGCTGCTGGTCATCGCCGTGGTCCGCAACCCGCCGGTGGAACCGGTGGGGCCTGATACCCGCCCCGCCACGGCGGACAAGTGGCTGGTCTACACCAACCCCCGGGTGCTGGTGGTAGCCACCATCTACGGCATCATCGGTCTGTGCTACATCGTGCAGGCGGTGTTCATGGTCAGCTACGTGGTGGAATCCGGTTTCAGCGAGGCGGTTGCGGGCTGGCTACTGGCCATGTCCGGCCTGCTTTCCGTGGCCAGTGCACCGGTCTGGGGTTCGCTTTCGGACCGACTGGGACGGGCCAATGCCCTGACCGCCGCGATGCTGCTGGTGACCCTGTCCATGGGCGTGGTGCTGGTCAGCCAGAGCCTGCTCGCCTTCTTCCTGCATTTTCTGCTCATCGGCTGTTCCCTCAACGGCACCTTTACGACCATTCAGGCGGCCAGCACGGACCAGGTGCCGCCCCGATACATCCCCATCGCCTTCAGTTTTGCCACCCTGCTGTTCGCCGGCGGACAATTGGTGGGGCCGGCCGTGGCCGGCTGGCTGATTGAGACCACGGGAGACTTCCGTGCAGCCATCGCCTTCACCTGCGTGGGTCTGGCGACAGGCATCTACCTCACCCAGCGTATGCGGCGCTTTCCAGCGGAACCGGCGGCCATCGGGAGGAGCGCGGGGCTGCGCACCGACAAATGCTGAAACCGGACAGTCCTCGCGTCATCCTGTTGCTGGCGGCAGTGGTGGCCCTGGGGCCGCTGGCCACGGACATGTACCTGCCGGCCATGCCCTCCATGGGCCAGGCACTGGGTGCCGGCGCGGGGGAGATCCAGCTTACGCTGAGCGTTTACATGGCCGGTTTTGCCCTGGCCCAACTCATCTGCGGACCGCTGGCCGACCGCTTCGGGCGCAAGCCGATTCTCCTGGGCGGTTTTGTGCTGTTCACCGCCGCTAGCATTGGATGCGCGCTGTCCGACGGGGTGGAGACGCTGCTGGTGTTCCGCTTTCTGCAGGCCTTGGGCGGATCCACCGGCCCGGTGCTGGGACGCGCGGCGGTACGTGACCTGTACCCGCCGGGGGATGCCGCCCGCGTCATGGCGCTGCTGGCCAGTATCATGGCGCTGGCACCGGCGGTGGCGCCGCTGATCGGCGGCGCACTGCTGCTGGTTGCCGGCTGGGAGTCCATTTTCCTGCTGCTGGCGGGGTATTCGGCGCTGATGGTGCTGATCATTGCGCTGGTGCTGCCGGAACCCCTGCCCCCGGAGCGACGACAACCGCTTAACCCCGGTCGGCTGTTCGGCAACTACCGCGCGATTCTCAGCAGCCCCACATTCCTGGGGTATGCCTTCACCAATGCCTGCGTGTTCGCCGGCCTGTTCGCCTTTCTGTCAGGCTCACCCTTCGTGCTGATCGATTTCCTGGGAGTTCGGCCGGAACACTACGGCCTGTATTTCGCCGCCTCCGTGGGTGGCTTCATCACCGGCAATCTGATGGCGGTTCGCCTGGGCCGGCGGCGTAAGCCGAATCAGATGCTGCGCCTGGGTTTGTATACCACCACCCTCAGCGGCTGCGTCATGGCGGGCCTGGCGCTGGCTGGGGTGTTCACGATTCCGGCACTCATGGTGCCCCAGATCGTGTTCATGGTGGGCGTGGGGCTGACGCTGCCGCAGACCATGGCCGGGGCGCTGGCCAACTTCCCGCAGATGGCGGGCTCCGCATCCGCCATGTTCGGCTTCATCCAGATGACGCTGGCGGCCCTGGCCGGCATGCTCGTGGGACAGTTGCACACCGGCACCTCGCTTTCCATGACGTTGGTGATCGCGGGCGCCGGCATCGGTGCAGCCGCATCTCATCATTTCCTTTCCCGGCACCACCCGGCACCGGGCTTCGTCTGAACCATCGGAGCTCGGCGGAGATAACGCTGTTATTCAGAATATAACGGTGTTATTTTCGGCAGTTCAACTGCAACCAGCAATACCGGAGGCCCTATGAGCAAGGTGCTATACGAAAAGGATGGCCGCATCGGTCGCATTACGCTGAACCGCCCGGATGTGATGAACGCCATTGACGACGACCTGCCCCGGGCCCTGGCCGATTGCGTGGAGCAGGCCAATGCGGATCCGGGGGTTCACGTTATCGTGCTGTCCGGAAACGGGGACGCGTTCTGTGCCGGCTACGACCTGACGTACTATGCGGAGGCTGCGGCCGGTCCCGGCAACAGTGTGACCCAGGAGATGCCATGGGACCCCATGAAGGACTACGCCTTCATGAAGCGGAACACCGATCTGTTCATGAGCCTGTGGCGGTCCTACCGACCGGTGCTCTGCAAGGTGCACGGTTATGCCGTGGCCGGCGGCTCCGACATCGCGCTGTGTTCGGATATGATCCTGATGGCGGATTCGGCCGAGATCGGATACATGCCGACCCGGGTCTGGGGCTGCCCCACCACTGCCATGTGGGTCTACCGCCTGGGCGCGGAGCGCGCCAAGCGCATGCTGTTCACCGGCGACCGGATCAAGGGACCGGAGGCGGAGCGTCTGGGTCTGGTCTACCGGTCGGTACCGGACGCGGATCTGGACGGGGCTGTGGAATCCCTGGCCGCCCGCATCGCCTCCGTCCCGGTGAATCAGCTCATGATGCAGAAACTGGTGGTGAACCAGGCCTACGAGAATATGGGCTTGCAGGTGACCCAGATGATGGCGACCGTATTCGATGGCATTACCCGTCACTCACCGGAAGGCATCAACTTCAAGCAACGCGCGGAGAGCGTTGGCTGGAAGCAGGCGGTCCGCGAGCGGGACGAGGGCACCTTCGACTGGACCCACAATCGTCAGTTCAATGACTGAGCAGACCCCCGTTTCCGGGACACAGGCGTTGCCTGAGGACCGTCGGCGGCGGGAGATTCTCGCCGCCGCCCGGCGCGTATTCGAGGAGCGCGGGCTGGACGGCGCTTCCATGCGCCTGATCGCCCGCCAGGCCGGCTGCACCACGGGCGCGGTCTATTCGCGCTTCACGGGCAAGGAGGAACTTTACGCGGAGATCCTCACCGCGTCCCTGTCGCGACTGCAACAGGAGTTGGACCGTGCCGTGCGGACCGCGGACGGGGGACGGGGCCGTGTCGGGTTGCACTGCTTCTTCCGCTATTACCTGGAACGGCCCACCGAACTCGCCCTGGGCCTGTACCTGTATCAGGGGCCGGGACCCGGCGGCCTCACCCCCACCCTGGATCGGCAACTGAACGCCGCACTGCTGGAGATCTACCGAACCATCACTCAGGCTCTGGCAGACGACGGGCTGGACAGGCCCCGGAGCCGCGCCACCGCGGGCATGGCCCACGCCGTGGGCCTGCTGGTCCTGCACCAGACCAGGCGCCTCAAGCTGCTGAATGCCGATGCCGACCGGCAGATGGACGCCTACCTGGACATGGCGCTGCGTTAGGAAGCGCTGACCGATACCCTGACACCGGGACCAACACAGTTGCACCCGCCGGCCAGCCTGTGTTGAAGTCTCCGCCCATCCGGACACGACACGACCAGCGGAGGAGCAGACCGTGCAGACCTATTCCAGCAATTACATCGACGGACAGTGGCAACCGGTGGACGGCCAGTTACTGGACGTCCACGATTCCGCCACCGGGGAAGTCATGGCGCGCATTCCCGCGGCCGGCCGCGAACAGGTGGATCAGGCAGTCCTGGCCGCCCGACGCGCTTTTGGTTCATGGTCGCGCACGCCCGTGGCCGAGCGTCAGAAATACCTGGCCGCCCTGCTGGAGCAGTTGAAAGGCCGTGCCGACGAGGTCGCCCACACGGTGACCCGGGAAGTGGGCATGCCGATCAAGCTGTCCACCATGATCCAGGCGGGCGTGCCACAGGTGACAACGGGCACCATGGTCAAGTTGCTGGACAGCTTCGCGTTCATGGAGGAGGTGGGCAACTCACTGGTCCAGAAAGTACCCGTGGGCGTCGTGGGCGCCATCACGCCCTGGAACTACCCGCTGCACCAGATCATGCTCAAGGTGGCGCCGGCCCTGGCCGCAGGCTGCACGGTGGTGCTGAAACCCAGTGAGATCGCGCCCATAACCGGCTTCATGCTGGCCGAAATGTGCGAGGAGGTCAATCTGCCGCCGGGCGTGGTCAATGTGGTCTCCGGCCTGGGCCAGGAGGTGGGCGAGGCGTTGATCACTCACCCGGACGTGGACATGATCTCGTTCACCGGCTCCACCCGCACCGGTAACCGCATCTTTCATGCCGCCGCCGATGACTTCAAGCGCATGGCGCTGGAAATGGGCGGCAAATCGGCCTCCGTGATCCTGCCCGACGCGGATCTCGAAGGGGCTGTGAAAGGCACGCTGACCCAGTGTTATCTGAACTCCGGCCAGACCTGCACCGCCCTCACCCGGATGCTGGTGCCGGCGGAACTGCACGACCGGGCCTGCGAGATCGCTGCAGCCGGAACTGCCCGCTTTGCCCCGGGCAACCCTCTGGAGGAGAGCACGCGGCTCGGACCGCTGGCCTCCGCCATTCAGCGTGATCGCGTCAGGGACTACATCCGCATCGGTACCGAGGAAGGCGCCACCCTGGTGAGCGGTGGCGCGGAGGCGCCGGAAGGGCTGGAGCAGGGCTATTTCGTCAAACCCACGGTGTTCGGCAACGTGGAGCCCGGGGCCCGCATCGCTCAGGAGGAGATCTTCGGGCCCGTGCTCAGCGTGATTCCCTACCGGAACGAAGCGGAAGCCATCGCCATCGCCAACGGCACCGCCTACGGCCTGGCCGGGGCTGTCTGGTCCGCCGACCAGGAGCGGGCGCTGGCCGTGGCCAACGAACTGCGTACAGGCCAGGTGACCATCAACAACGGCAAGTTCAACCCGCAGGCACCGTTCGGCGGCTTCGGCCACTCCGGCCTCGGCCGGGAGGCCGGCAAGTACGGGCTGGACGAGTTCCTGGAACTGCGGGCGATCCAGCTCTGAGGCAACGCCGCCTGCGTGCATGGGGCTTCGAGAAGCGCTGAACACCCCATGTACGGACCCTCAATGGCGATGGTGCCCGCCGTGATGGTGCCCATGGCCACCCTGGTGGTGGTCATGGGCACCACGCTTCACCGGGAGTTCCAGTTGCTTGGTGCCGCCGTCATCGAAATGCAGCTCCAGGGTGATCCGCTCGCCTTCCTCCAGGCCCGCGCCCTTCCGCTGCATCAGCATCACATGGTAGCCACCCGGTTTCAGTTCCACCGAGCCATGGGCCGGGATAGCCAGATAGTCCAGGTGGATCATCCGGGCCACGCCGTCCGCTTCCCTGGACTCATGCACCTCCACCTTGCCGAAACGGGACGCTTCTCCGCCCACCAGGCGGCGCTCCTGATCACCATGGTTGGTTATCGTCATATATGCCGCCGTATGCTCAGCCACCGGCGGCATCCAGCGCACCCAGCCGTCGGACACCTCCACATCGCCGTTGGCGGGCAGCGCCAGCGGAATGAACAGGCCGGTAAGAGCCAGCGAACGGACAATGGACTTCAGCATTCTCGATCTCTCCTTGATGGACCGGTCGCGGATCAGGCCGCACCGTGAATCGGTGACGGCACGGGCGGTGTAGACTATAACGGACCTTTTGGGGCGTAAATGATTCCGGTTAAGGGACGCTGCATGAATGCCAGCATGAGCGGAGACTCACCACGCGCACCGCCGGTGGTGTTCGCAACCCGCGGCCTGACCAAGGTCTACCGCATGGGGGAAACCGAGATCCACGCGCTGCGCGGCGTTGACCTGGAACTCTACGCGGGCGAGTTCGCCGTCATGCTGGGCGCCTCCGGTTCCGGCAAATCCACCCTCCTGAACATCCTCGGCGGCCTGGACAGCGCCAGCGGCGGCGAGGCGCGCTACGGCGATTACGATCTGGTCAAGGCCGGAGACCGGACGCTGACGGCTTACCGGCGGGACCACGTGGGCTTCGTGTTCCAGTTCTACAACCTGATCTCCAGCCTCACGGCGCGGGAGAACGTGGCCATTGTCACCGAGATAAGCCGCAACCCGATGCGCCCGGAGGATGCGCTGGCCCTGGTGGGTCTGGAGCACCGGCTGGACCACTTCCCGTCGCAACTCTCGGGCGGGGAGCAGCAGCGCGTGGCCATCGCCAGGGCCATCGCCAAACGGCCGGACGTCCTGCTCTGCGACGAACCCACCGGGGCCCTGGACTCGAAAACCGGTGTCCAGGTGCTGGAAGCCCTGGTCCATGTCAACCGGGAGCTGGAAACCACCACGGCGGTGATCACCCACAACGTGGTCATCGGCGAAATGGCGGACCGGGTGATTCACCTGAGCGACGGCCGTGTGTCCGAGGTGCATGAAAACCCCCGGCGCAAGCCGCCATCCGAACTCCACTGGTAAGCCTATGCGCACGGTTCACCGCAAGCTCCTCCGCGACCTGCTCGCCCTGCGTGGACAGGTGGCGGCCATTGCGGCGGTGCTGGCCGCCGGGGTGATGACCCTGATCCTCAGCGTGACGACCCTGGATGCGCTCACTCTGACCATGGAGCGCTTCTACCGGGACTACCAGTTCGCCCATGTGTTCGCTGACCTCAAGCGCGCGCCGGAAGGCCTGGCGGAGCGCATTCGCGACATACCGGGGATCAACCAGGTAGAGACGCGGGTGCGCGCGCCGGTACGCCTGGAAGTACCCGGCTTCGCGGACCCGGTGCGGGGGCAGCTTGTCTCGATCCCGGACGGCCGGCAGCCGGACGTCAACCGGCTCTACCTCCGGGAGGGCAGCCTTCCGGCGGCGGAACGGGGCGATCAGGTGCTGGTCAGCGAGCCGTTCGCGGAAGCCCATGGTCTGCACGCCGGCGATCAGCTTGTCGCCATCATCCAGGGGCGGCAGGAGACCCTGACCATCAGCGGCGTGGCCCTGTCCCCGGAGTTCGTCTACCAGATCGGCCCCGCCGACCTGCTGCCGGACTATGAGCGCTACGCTATCCTCTGGATGAACCGCCGCGCCCTGGCCGCCGCCTTCAACATGGAAGGCGCCTTCAACAGCGTGGTGGCCACGCTGCAGGCCCGGGCCAACGAGGAACCGGTCATTGATCAGCTCGACGCCATCCTGGAACGGTATGGGGGCACCGGCGCCTATGGCCGGAACGAGCTGGCGTCTCACCGGTTCCTGTCGGAGGAGCTGAACCAGCTCCGCATCATGGCAACAGTGCTGCCCGCCATCTTTCTCGGGGTCTCGGCTTTTCTCCTGAACGTGCTCATCGGCCGGATCATCCGCACCCAGCGTCAGGAAATCGCCGTCATCAAGGCCTTTGGCTACGACAACAGCGCCGTGGGCCTGCATTATGGCCTGCTCACCGCGCTGATCGTACTGATCGGATCCTTGCTGGGCGTGGCCCTCGGGGCCTGGGCCGCGGACGCCCTGGCCGCCCTATACATGGAATACTTCCGATTCCCGGAAATGCGCTCGCGGCTGCAGCCCTGGGTCATCGTGCTGGCGGTGGCGGTGGCCGCCACCGCCGCGGCGCTGGGCACCTTCCGGGCCGTCAACGCCGCCGTCCGGCTGCCGCCGGCCCAGGCCATGCGCCCCCCGTCACCGGAGACATTCCGCCAGGGCTGGCTGGAACGCTCCCACCTCCGGGGCTTACTGGACCAACCGACCCGCATCATTCTGCGCAACCTGGCCCGGCATCGGTTCAAGGCGGGCCTGTCGGTACTCGGCATCGCGCTCTCCTGCGCCCTGTTGGTGGTCAGCAGTTTTCAGTTCAACGCGGTGGACCACCTCATCGACGTGCAGTACCGGCTGGTGATGAAAACCGACATCCACCTGAGCTTCACCGATCCGACGCCGGAGCGCGCGCTGACCGAACTGCGGCACAAGCCGGGTGTGTACCACGCGGAAGGCTACCGGACGGTTCCGGTGCGTCTGATCAATGGCCGGCGGGATTATCGCACCGCTATCCTGGGCACCGACGCCGAGCCCCGGCAGCGCACGCTGATCGACGCGGAACTGCAACCGGTCCGCCTGCCGCCCGAGGGGCTGTTGATGACCGACTACCTGGCCGATCACCTGGGCATCCGTCCCGGGGATCGACTTCAGGTGGAGATCCTGGAGGGCCAGCGGCGTACCGTGGACGTGGAGCTGGCGGCCGTTGTGGCCGAGCCCCTGGGCGTCAGCGCCTACATGGAACGCCGGGCGCTGAACCGGCTGTTGGGCGAGGGCCCCGCCATATCCGGTGCCTGGCTGCTGACGGACCGCTCCCAGGAGCAGGCGCTGTTCGACAGCCTCTGGGATCTTCCCCGGGTGGCCGGTATCGGCCTGATCGGGCAAACGGAAACAGCCATCCGCGAGTACATCGACGACACGGTCCTGGTGGTCATGGCCATCATGCTTGTCCTGGCCGGCTGCATTGCCTTTGCGGTGGTGTACAACAACGCCCGCATCGCGTTCGCCGAACGGGCGCGGGAGCTGGCCACGCTTCGCGTCCTGGGCTTCACCCGGGCGGAAGTGGCGTGGATCCTGATCGGCGAGATGCTCCTGGTGACCCTGCTGGCAATTCCGGTTGGCTGGGTGCTGGGCTACGGGCTTGCATGGCTGCTGAACCTGGCTTTCAGCACGGATATGTTCCGCATCCCGTTTATCATCACTCCGCGCACCTATGCCTTTGCCGCCGCAGGTGTACTCCTGGCCTCCGCCCTGTCGGTGCTGCTGACCCTGCGCCGGCTGTACCGGCTGGACATGGTGTCCGCCCTGAAAACTGTCGAGTGAACGCATGAGCCTACGAAAGAAAATCGTCACCGCCCTTATCGCCCTGGCCATTCTCGGCCTGTTGGTGCTGGCGCTGATGCCCGCACCGGTGCCGGTGAGTGTCAGCACCGTGCAACAGGCGCATTTCGCGGAGTACGTGGAGGACGAGGGCCGGGCACAGGTTCGCGATCCGCACACCGTCTCGGCGCCCATCAGCGGCTTTCTGCGCCGCGTCGTCCTGGAACCCGGGGATTCGGTGGCCGCGGGCGACGCCCTGTTCGAGATGGAGGCGCTGCCGTCCCCCGCCCTGGATGCGCGAACCCGGGAACAGGCCCGGGAAGCCGTCTCCGCCGCCCGGGCCCGACTGGAGCTGGCCCAGGCCGAGTTGGAGATCAGGCAGACCCAGCGTGAGATCGCGGAATCCGAGTACCGCCGCAACCTGGAACTCTACGAACAGCAGTTCATCTCCGCCGAGATGATGGACCGCAGCCGGGCGCAGCGCGATGCCGGCAGGGCGGCGGAGCGCGCTGCCCGACACGGCATGGAGGTGGCCCGCTTCGAGCTGGAGGCTGCCCGGGTGACGCTGGCCATCGCCGACGGCCAACGTGCTCCGGACACACAACCCACACTGACCGTTCGCGCACCGATTAACGGCACCATCATCAACCGACACCGCTGCTGCGAGGGACCGATCAACGCCGGTGAGCCGGTGCTGGAGATCGGCGATCTGTCCACGCTGGAGGTGCGCATCGATCTGCTGTCCATGGATGCCGTCCGGGTCCGCCCGGGCATGCGGGTGCTGCTGGAGCGCTGGGGCGGTGCCGAGACGCTGGAGGGCGAGGTCCGCCGGGTGGAGCCCCGGGGTTTCCAGCGCATCTCCGCCCTGGGCGTGGAGGAGCAGCGGGTGCCGGTGCTGGTCGCGATACGCTCCCCCCGGGAAGCCTGGGAGGCGCTGGGAGATGGCTACCGGGTTGAGGGCCGGTTCATTCTCTGGGAAGCCGACCAGGTGGTCCAGATCCCCACCAGTGCCCTGTTCCGCGAGGACGACCGCTGGAAGGTTTTCGTGGCGGCCGACGGCCGCGCGGAACGCCGGCCTGTGGAGGTGGGACGCCGCAGTGGCTTGCGAAGCCAGATTCTGGACGGGCTGAACCCGGGCGAGCAGGTCATCACCCACCCGTCGGACCGCATTGCGCATAGGACGCGGGTCGCCCCGGAACAACGCTAGGGAAACACCGATCTATTCCCATGGTGCTCTGGCTTTGCAGCGTGTTCGGGGGCAAGGCGCGGC
>JAFIFU010000020.1 GCA_020831885.1 Ectothiorhodospiraceae bacterium | reverse complement strand
CGCCCCCCCGCCCCCCCCCCCCCGCGTTTCCGGTACCCTCACAAGGTCGCGGGGGAGGACCATCCGGTCCAACAGATCAGTAAGCGGTGCCTTCCTCCCGCATTCCCGGTTCTTCCAACAACGCCTCCACGCGCCCGATGTCCGCCCGGCTCATGGGCTGCCCGTCCACCTGGCTCCTTGGCGCCTGTCGGATGCCTGCCCTGCCAAACACGGTCAGGTCCACCGTCACATCTCCAGCAAGAAAACGGAAGACCGGGAATGTCTCCCAGGCATCCCGGTTCACGCGGAAACGCCGCTCGGACGGCTCGAAGGGGATACCCTCGTCCATCAGGAAAATCGCCACCTCCTCCGGTGTGTCCGCGAACACGTGCAGATTCACGTCCGACCAGTCACTGGCGGTCCCGTCCAGCACCGGCCCCACCAACCGGGGGCGGAAGCGGCTGAAATAGCGCATGGCTTCCACCGCGGTCTCCCGGAGACGGCGCAGTTGATCCGGCTGCCGATCCGCCTTGAACAGGCGTTGATATTCCAGCAGCGCATCCTGGACTTCCTGATTTCGCGGCATATTCTGGGTACCGGGGGCGCCCAGCCGATCAGCAGCCTTGCGCTTGGCCAGGTAGAAGTCCCGGACACCCTCCTCGGCCATGATGCGCGCGGCCTCCTGAGTCAGCATCTGCCGCATGCGCTGATCCCGCGTGTTCCCCGATGATCTTGCCATAATTCAGAAGATCGTCCTTTCGTCGGCATCACGGCCGCCGCCGCCGGACCGGCCATCGGCATGGCTGTCACGCTCCGGCACACGGTCACGATGGAAGGTCTCGAAGATTGCCCGCGGGTTATCCGCACCGGTGACCAGCCCGGACTCCGGATCAATACGGACGGTCACAATCCCATCGGGCCGCGGTGGCGGGCTGGACGGCACCCCGTCCAGGGCCACGCGCATGTAATCCATCCACATGGGCAGGGCCGCCCTCGAACCGGTTTCGCCACGCCCCATGGATCGGGCCTGGTCAAAGCCCACCCAGGCGGACGTGACCAGCGTGCCATTGTAGCCGGTGAACCAGGCGTCGTGCAGATCATTGGTGGTACCGGTCTTCCCGGCCAGATCGTCCCGCCCCAGCGCGCGGGCGGCGCGGGCCGTGCCGGTGCGGATCACATCCTGCATCATGCTGTTCATCAGATAGGCGTTGGCCGCATCCAGCGTCCGTTCGGCGGGCCGGTAACGGGGATCCAGCACGTCCGCCCCCCCGGACTCGTCGGCCGCCACCGGCCGGATGGCACCCGCCGTTTCCTGTAGTTCCTCACAGGCATCGCATGCCAGGGTCGGCACCGTCCGGTAGACCACTTCGCCCCGGTCGTTGGTGATGTGACTCACCACATGGGGCTCAACGCGATAACCACCGTTGGCGAAAACGGCGTAGCCGGCGGTCAGCTCCAGCGGCGTGACGGAGGCGCTACCCAGCGCCAGTGAAAGGTCAACGGGCATGCGTTGGGAATCGAAACCGAATCGCTCAAGGAAACTGACGGTATACCGTGCACCGACATCCCGCAGCACCCGGATGGAAACCAGGTTGCGGGACTGGGCCAGAGCCTCGCGCAGGCGCGTCGGCCCGTAGAAGCGGCCACTGTAGTTTTCCGGCCGCCAGGTGGTTTCCAATGCGTCATCCTCGAACACCACCGGCGCATCGTTGACGATGCTGGCTGGGGTGAACCCGCGCTCCAGGGCGGCGGAGTAGATGAACGGCTTGAATGCGGACCCCGGCTGCCGCAGCGCCTGGGCCGCACGGTTGAACTGACTGTGGCGGAAATCGAAGCCACCCACCAGAGCGACCACCGCCCCGGTACGCGGATTCAGGCTGACCAGTGTCCCCTGGATATCGGGCACCTGGGCCAGCCGTAACCCTTCCTCCGTCTCCCGGACCCGGATCAGATCACCCGGGGAGACCACCTGCGAGACGCGCTCGGGCTCCGCCCCGACCGAGAACTGGGACAACCAGGGGCGCGCCCAGCGCATCTGCTGGAACGTCAGCTCCTTTTCCTCACCCGCGCCCAGATAGATCCGCGCCGTGCCGGCCTGGTCATCCACCGAGAGCACCAGCGCGGGCAGCAACGAGGAGAAACGCGGATGTTCCCGCAGCAAACCATCCCAGGCATCGGCCGCGTCGTAGGTCTCCAGGGAATAGGTGGCCTCCGCCCCCCGATAACCGTGCCGTTCATCATAGGCCAACAGGTTGCCGGTCACCGCCGCATTGGCCGCCTCCTGCAGGCGGCTGTCCACCGTGGTCACGACACGGTAGCCGTCCACATAGGCGGATTCACCATACAGCTCCACCGCCCTGGCACGGGCCATCTCAGCCACGTACGGTGCGTGCAGCCCGGGCCGCACCCGGCGCAGCGAAGCGGTGATCGGCGCGGCGCTGGCCTCGGCGAACTCCTCCCGGGTGATGTAATCCAGTTCCAGCATGCGGCGCAGCACGTATGCCCGCCGCTGCAGCGCCCGCTGCGGATTGCTGATCGGATTGGCCACGGAGGGGGATTTCGGCAAGCCGGCAATCATGGCCGTCTCCGCCAGGGTCAGCTCCGACGGGCTCCGCCCGTAATAGATCTGTGCCGCAGCCCCGACCCCGTAGGCACGCTGGCCCAGATAGATCTTGTTCAGGTAGAGCTCCAGTATCTCTTCCTTGCTCAATTCACGCTCGATCTGGAACGAGAGCAGGATCTCATTGAGTTTGCGCAGATAGGTCTGCTCCCGCCCGAGGAAGAAGTTGCGGGCCGTCTGCATGGTGATGGTGCTGCCGCCGGGACCGATTTCCCGATGCCGGGCCAGGTAGACCACGGCCCTGGCAAGGCCCACCGGATCGACGCCGTAATGGGTGAAGAAGCGTTCGTCCTCCGCCGCGATGAAGGCCTGCCTCATCCTTTCCGGGACATCTTCATAGCGCAGCGGTTCACGGCGGTACTCGCCGAACTCGCCGATCAGCTCGCCGTCGGCACTGAAAACCCGCAGCGGCTGCTGGAAACGCACATCCCGGAGCGTTTCCACCGACGGCAACTGGGGCGACAGCACCAGATATACGCCGCCCGCGGCCACCAGAGCCAGGAGACACAGGGACAATATGGTGGCCAGCATATAGGCCAGAACTCGGGGAATGCGATGCATGAAGCGGAACCTATCGCCGGTGGTATCTCGTCATCCGCGCCCGAAATCTCGACGCCGAATTGCCGATTCTGTCTACGAGATCTCGTTCTTGCGCAGTATAAAGGCTTATACAGGACAGAACGAAGCGCCTTAAGTTCCGCTTCACCCTGGGCTCGCTTGCTCTGTAGGATGTAGGCGACACCCCTGTGGCCGGGAGCGTCTTTCGGCGGCGCCAGAGCGCTGGAACCGAAGGTAGTTTCGTAGTAAATTCACCTAACTGTCAAAAGTACAAGGAAAAAGCCCGTGGGACTGTTCAGGAAGAAACGTCCACCCGTCCTGGGCATTGACATCAGCTCGACAGCCATCAAGCTGCTGGAGCTCAAGCGCCAGGACGGACGACTGCGGGTAGAGAGCTACGCCGTGGAGCCTCTGCCCGCCAATGCGGTAGTCGAGAAGAACATCGCGGACCTCGATGCCGTCGGGGAAGCGCTACGGAAAGCAGTGAAACGGTCGCGATCAAAGCTCAAGACGGCGGCTCTCGCCGTTCCCGGCTCCGCTGCCATCAGCAAGATGATCAACCTGCCCGGGGATCTGAGCGAGGATGAACTGGAAGCCCAGATCCAGCTTCAGGCGGATCAGTACGTCCCGTATCCCCTGGAAGAGGTGAACCTGGACTTCCAGGTGCTGGGGCAATCCCCGGAGGCGCCCGGCACGGTGGACGTGCTGCTGGTAGCCTCCCGTTCGGACAACGTCGACATCCGGATCGATGCCTGCGAATCGGCGGGGCTCACCCCGGTGGTCATGGACGTGGAAAGCTATGCAACGGAGAACGCGTTCTCCCTGGTGGCCGAAGAGCTGCCGGGCAAGGGTGTGGACCAGACGGTGGCGGTGATTGACGTGGGCGCCACGATGACCACGCTCACGGTGCTGGACGACCGGCGTATCACCTACACCCGCGAGCAGGTGTTCGGTGGCCGGCAGCTCACCGAGGAGATCATGCGCCGCTACGGCCTCTCCTTCGAGGAGGCCGGGCGTGCCAAGCGTCAGGGCGGTCTGCCGGACAGCTACGAGGAGGAGGTGCTTGGCCCGTTCAAGGAGGCCATGGCCCAGCAGATCGCCCGCTCGCTGCAGTTCTTCTTCGGCGCCAGCCAGCACAACTCGGTGGATTACGTGGTTCTGGCCGGCGGCTGCGCCTCCATACCCGGCATGGACGACATGGTGCGGGAGCAGACCGGCACGTCCACCTATATCGCCAATCCTTTCGTGAACATGGCGGTCTCCTCCCGGATCCGCCCGCAGCAGCTCAGTGAGGATGCCCCCTCGCTGCTGGTCGCCTGCGGTCTTGCGCTGAGGAGTTTCGACTGATGAGCACACGCATCAATCTGCTCCCGTGGCGCGAGGAGCTGAAGAAGCAACGGCAGACGGAGTTCTACGTCATCCTGGCCATCGCAGCCCTGGTGGGGCTGGCCGTCTGGTTCGGCGGGCGCTGGTATCTGAACATGGAAATCCAGCACCAGCAGCACCGCAATCAGATTCTGCAGCAGGAGATCCGGCAACTGGACCGGCAGATCGCGCGCATCCAGGAGCTGGACCGTACCCGGGAACAGCTCATCGCGCGCATGGATGTGATCCAGGACCTGCAAAAGGGGCGCCCCCAGATCGTGCACCTGTTCGAGCAGCTGGTGACCACCCTACCCGACGGCGTATTCCTGGAGTCCGTGCGCCAGCAGGGCGGCAGCCTCACCATTGCCGGCGTCGGGCAGTCCAATGCCCGGGTTTCCAGCTATATGGAGCGGCTGGACGCCTCAGGCTGGCTGACCGACCCGAACCTGGAGGTCATCGAGATCCGTGACCGGGACGGGGTGCGTGTCAGCAATTTCACACTCCGTGTCAGTCAGAGCAGTCCGGGCACATCGGATAACGGGGAGGGAACCCGATGAAACTGCAGGGCATGGATCTCAACGATCTGGACCTCAACAACATCGGCAGTTGGCCGCCGCTGATCAAGGGCATCGTGGCCGCGCTGGTGTTCGGTCTGGTCGTTTTCCTGGGCTGGTACCTGAACTGGAGCGACATGCTCCGGCAGCTCGAGCGGGAACAGGCGCAGGAGCCTCAACTGCGTTCGGAGTTCGAGCTCAAGCAGCGCCGCGCCGCGAATCTGGAGGCGTACGAGCAGATGCTGGCGGAGATGGAGGAGGAACTGGAGGACAGGCTGCGTCAGTTACCGAGCCGGGTGGAGATACCCAGGCTGCTGGCGGACATCTCGCAAGCCGGTCTGGGTGCCGGGCTCGATTTTGAGCTGTTTCGACCCGGCAGCCCGGTGCGCCGGGACTTCTACGCGGAGCGGCCCATCGAGATCGCGGTCCGGGGCAACTACCACCAGTTCGGCGAATTCATCAGCGAGGTGGCAAACCTGCCCCGGATCGTCACGCTGCATAACATCGAAATCACCCGAGAGAGCGGCGAGCAGCTCGCCATGCGGGCCGTCGCGCGCACATACTGGTATCTGGACGATGAGGAGGCAGCGCAATGAGGACGCGTCGCCGCGCGCCGGGCCGCATCGGAGGCATCCTGATCCTGGTGATGGGTACGGCCCTGCTGGCGGGCTGTGATCGGAGCACGGATGACCTGTACGGATACATCCAGCAGACACTGCAACGCTCGGCCCCACCACCCGAACCCTACGAGGCGCCGCAGGATCTGCCCAGTCACACGTATCCATCAGGCCTTGACCGGGATCCGTTCAGCCGGCTGAGCTTCGTTGAACCGCGTGTCGCTGCCGAGGAGGATACCGGGCCCCGGCCGGACACCAACCGCCGCCGGGAAGAACTGGAACAGTATCCCCTGGATGCGTTGCGCATGGCCGGAACGCTGGCCCAGGACGGACAACGGTGGGCCCTGATCCGCGACCCTCGGGGCACCGTTCACCGGGTCAGCGAGGGGAACTACCTGGGGCAAAACCACGGTCGCATTGTCGCGATTACGGAACGATCAGTCGAACTCGAGGAACTCGTTCGCACGGGTGAGAACCGCTGGCAGCACCGGGCCGCCACCCTGGCATCGAGGGAGTAGAGGAAAGGGAGTCAACAACAATGATCATGCTTGCATCCAACGGCACACGCCGCCTCATCCCTGCCCGGGGAGCAGTCAGGCGTCTGCTGTCGGCCGTGGCCGTCGCCATCATCAGCTCGGCCTGGGCTACCGCCGCCCTGGCCGATAACGTCCTGCGTGACATCACCTACTCCACACTGCCGGGCAACCAGGTGCAGGTATCGCTGGAAATGGAAGGCCCTCCGCCCACGCCCAGCAGCTTCACCATCGACGACCCGGCGCGGATCACCTTCGACTTTCCGGATACCCGGAATGCCTTGGAGGAGCGCACGGTGCCCATCGGCATCGGTCTGGTGGAAGGGGTCACCACGGCCGAGGCCGCCGGACGGACCCGGGTCGTCCTCCGGCTGGCCCGGATGATGGCTTACGACACCGAGATCGAGGGAAACACCCTGCACGTCTACCTCCGTGATCGGGGAACCGCGGCGACAGAGCGTCCCCGAACCACGGAGCGGCGGCCCGCCGCGCAACCGGCTGCGGAGGAACGCCCGGTGGCCGCAACGGCCGACGAACTGCGGGATATCGATTTCCGGCGGGGAGGTGACGGCACGGGGCGCGTGATTATCGAGCTGGCCCGTCCGGACACCGGCGTCAGCCTCCGGCGCCAGGCGGGTCAGATCGTCGCCCGCATCGAGGGCACCCGGGTACCGGAGCGCCTTCAGCGTCGCCTGAATGTGGTGGATTTCGCCACACCCGTACAGACCATCGAAACCCGCCAGGACGGTCGCGACGCCCGCATGACCATCACCCCCACCGGCGAGTACGACTATCTCGGTTATCAGACGGGCAGCACCTTTGTCATCGAGTTCCAACCCCTGACCGAGCGGGAGGTGGCCGAGCGCGAGGAACAGGAGTACGTGGGTGAGCGGCTGTCGCTGAACTTCCAGGACATCGAGATCCGTTCGGTACTGCAGCTCATCGCGGACTTCACCGGTTTGAATGTGGTAGTCAGCGACACCGTGACCGGCAACATCACCCTGCGCCTGCAGAACGTGCCCTGGGACCATGCCCTGGACATCATTCTGCAGACCAAGGATCTGGACAAGCGGATCCGCGACAACGTCATGCTGGTGGCACCCGCGGAGGAGATTGCCGCCCGCGAGCAGCGTGAGATGGAGGCGCAGCGCCACACCGAAGAGCTGGCACCGTTGCGCTCCGAGTTCTTCCAGGTGAACTATGCCAAGGCGGCCGATGTGGCCTCTCTGCTGCGCTCCCAGGATGCATCCCTGCTTTCGGAGCGGGGCACCGTCACTATCGACGACCGCACCAACACACTGATCGTCCGCGACACCGAACGCAATCTGTCGGACATCCGCGGCCTGCTCAACCGTCTGGACATCCCCGTGCGCCAGGTGCTGATCGAATCCCGCATCGTGCTGGCCAACGACGACTTCAGCCGGGAACTGGGTGTGCGCTTCGGTGCCAGCGGCAGCGGCCGCGTGGGCAGCGACGGTGCCCGGGTCGGCGGCACGCGGCCCGGCGGTCTCGTCCCGGGTACCACCGGCTTCGCCAGCGATGGCATCGAAGGCAACCTTGTGGACCTCCCGGTGAACAACCCGGCCGGCGCCGTGGGCCTGGCCGTGGGCCGCATCGGCGACCGTATGCTGCAGTTGGAACTCTCCGCCATGGAGACCGAAGGCCGCGGTGAGGTGGTTTCCAGCCCGCGGGTGATCACCGCCAACCAGCGGACCGCGCGGATCCGCCAGGGTGTGGAGATCCCGTACCAGGAGGCCTCCGCCAGCGGCGCCACCAGCGTCTCCTTCCAGGAGGCGGTGCTCGCCCTGGACGTGACACCGCAGATCACGCCGGACGATCGCATCATCATGGATCTGGAGGTCAGCAAGGACACCGTGGGGCAGGTTTTCCAGGGCGTGCCCAGTATCGACACCCAGTCAGTGACCACGCAGGTCCTGGTGGACAACGGCGAGACGGTGGTGCTCGGCGGCATCTACGAGCGCGAACGCGGTCAGGAGATCAGCCGGGTTCCGTTCTTCGGCTCACTGCCCGCCGTGGGCTGGCTGTTTCGCACCACCCGCAACGTGGACGAGAACAGCGAACTGCTGATCTTCGTGACCCCGCGTATCCTCAGCGAGAGTCTGAGCGCAGGCAGGGTCACCTGCGCGCCGGGCGGCGAATGGTGACCGTCCGGATGGCCCCGCCCCGGGGGGCCCTTTCCGCTGGCCCCATCCCCCTTCGCCCCCGGTCGCGGTATCATGCCCCGTTGGCAATGGGTGCGTCATGAGCAAGACACGGCGAATCTTCCTTATCGGCCCCATGGGGGCCGGGAAATCCACCATCGGTCGCCGCCTGGCGCGGACGCTGGGGCTGGATTTCCTGGACAGCGACCAGGAGATCCAGCAGCGGACCGGGGTGGATATCCCGCTGATCTTCGAACTGGAAGGGGAATCCGGGTTCCGCCACCGGGAAGCGGCCATTCTTGACGAACTCACGCAACGGGACGATCTGGTGCTGGCCACCGGTGGCGGCGCCGTGCTGGCCGAGACCAACCGTCACCACCTCCGGGAACGGGGCCTGGTGATCTACCTGGAAACCCCGGTGGAGGAGCAACTGCGCCGTACCCGCCATGATCGCAACCGCCCGCTCCTGCAGACAGAGGATCCCCGTGCCCGACTGGAAGCCCTGATGCGGGAACGGGAACCGCTTTACCGGGAAACCGCCCACATCACGGTCACCACCGCCGGTGGGTCCGTTCCGGCGGTGGTCAAGGACATACTGGACAGCCTGCGGGCTCTGGAGACGGCATCTGATGCAAAGTCTTGAAGTCGCGCTGGGTGAGCGCAGCTACGCCATCCACATCGGCCCTGGTCTGCTGGAGCGGGGTGATCTGATCCGTCCGCGGCTGCGCGCGGACAGCGCGCTCATCGTGACCAACGAGACCATCGCCCCCCTGTATCTGGCGCGACTGCAAGGCGGTCTTGGCCACGGCGTCCGACAGGATGTGGTGGTACTTCCGGACGGCGAGCAACACAAACAGCTCACCACCTGCATGCGCGTCTATGATCGTCTGCTGGAGCAACGGCATGACCGCAGGACGACGCTGATCGCCCTGGGCGGGGGCGTGATCGGGGATCTCACCGGGTTTGTGGCCGCCACCTACCAGCGCGGTGTGGACTTCATCCAGATCCCCACCACGCTGCTGGCCCAGGTGGATTCCTCCGTTGGCGGCAAGACCGGCGTGAACCATCCGCTGGGCAAGAACATGATCGGTGCCTTCCATCAGCCCCGGCTGGTCCTGGCCGACACCGATACCCTGAACACCCTGCCTGACCGGGAGCTGACCGCCGGCATGGCCGAAGTCATCAAGTACGGCCTGATCAGGAATGCCGGCTTCTTCACCTGGCTGGAACAGAACATGGATGCGCTGCTGCAACGCCGGGCCGGGCCACTGGCCCAGGCCATCCGTATCTCCTGCCAGACGAAGGCGGACGTGGTGGCCGAAGACGAGACCGAACAGGGCGTACGCGCCGTACTCAACCTCGGCCACACATTCGGTCATGCCATCGAGACCGCCACCGGCTACAGCGAATGGCTGCATGGGGAGGCCGTGGGTACCGGCATGCTGATGGCGGCCTGGATGTCCCGGGATCTGGGGTGGCTGGACGCCGGGGAGTACGCCCGCGTCGAGGCCCTGATCAGACGCGCCGGACTACCGCTGCAACCGCCGGGGACAATGACCGCAGCCCGTTTCCTGGAGCTGATGGCGGTGGACAAGAAAGCCGAGGCGGGCCGCCTGCGGCTTGTGCTGCAACAAGGTATCGGCCGGGCAGTGGTGACCGGGGAATTCGATCCGGCCGCACTGCAGCGCACGCTGGACCATTTCACCGGTTGAACGGGAGTTCGCAGCATGGCGGTGAGCAGCACACCCCGTCCCCTCGCCCCCTACGCCCAGGATCCCCGGCACAGCCGCGGGCGGCAGCGACCGGAACCGGCCCCCACCTGGCGTAGCGAGTTCCAGCGGGACCGGGACCGGATCATCCACAGCTCCGCCTTTCGTCGCCTGGAATACAAGACCCAGGTGTTCGTCAATCACGAAGGGGATCTGTTCCGCACCCGGCTCACACACACGCTGGAGGTCTGCCAGATCGCGCGCACCATTGCCCGCGCGCTGGATCTCAACGAGGATCTCACCGAGGCCATCACCCTGGCCCACGACCTGGGCCATACCCCCTTCGGCCATGCCGGCCAGGAAGCCCTTAACCGCAGCATGAAGGAGTACGGCGGTTTCGAGCACAACCTGCAGTCGCTACGGGTGGTGGACGACCTGGAGCAGCGCTACGCCGAATTCGACGGACTGAATCTCTGCTTCGAAACCCGGGAGGGAATCCTCAAGCACTGTTCCGCCGCCAATGCCCGGGAGCTGGGGGATCTGGGAAAACGCTTCCTGGACCGCACCCAGCCCGGCCTGGAGGCCCAACTGGCCAATCTGGCGGACGAGCTGGCTTACAACAGCCACGACGTGGACGACGGCCTGCGAGCCGGACTGATCACCGTTGATCAACTGGAGGCGCTGGGCCTGATGGGCCGCTTGTTCGCCCAGGTCCGCGCCGCGCATCCGAACCTGCCCCACCGGCGCATGATCTACGAAACCGTGCGTCACATGATCGGTGAACAGGTCGCGGATGTGATCCGGACCTCCGCGGCCCTGCTGGCCGATGCCGCCCCGGCGGACAGCGACGCCGTGCGCCGGCAGCCGCAGCCACTGATCCGCTTCAGCGAGGCCATGCAGGCCGAGCACGTGGAGCTCAAGCGCTTCCTGTTCAAGCGTCTGTATCGTCATCATCGGGTGTACCGCATGGCGGAGAAGGCCCAGCGGACGGTGGCCGCCTTGTTCCGGGCCTTCATGGACGACATCGCTCTGATGCCGCCCCAGCAGCATGAACAGGCGCGCCGCCTGGAACAGGAGCGCGGCCAGGCCGGGCGGGCCCGGGGTGTGGCGGACTACATCGCCGGAATGACCGACCGTTACGCCATTGACGAACACGAGCGGCTGTTCAATCCCAGGCGGTTGACCTGAGTACGCCACCGGTCTCGGATCCCTTCTCAGGAATGAGAACTGTGTCTTTAACTTGTATTGCCAGACCAATACACTAGAACAGCAAGCTCATGTGTTCTGGCAGATGACCGTGCGCAGCATCCCGCCGCCTCGGCGAGGAAGTCACGGACGATGAACGGGCGGCATTCATAACGCTCTCCGCCGCCCTGGCACCAGCGGGCCATGCCATGGCCCCGGACAGAGTAGGGAACAATGAAGAAGAACCGTACAGCACTGAGCGCTGCGGCGCTTGCCGTTGCCACAGCCACCCTCCTGGCCGGCTGCAACGATTCCGAAGGACAGGATCCGCTCGAGCCCCGACTGTCGCTGGAGATCTCGACGCCTGCCAGCTCCGGCCCGATACCGCCGCTGCCGGAAGGGGCGGCGCCCACCTGCGGCATCAGCATCGGCGGTGTTCTGTATTCCATCCCCGTGTACGCGCAGATCAAGCGCGCCGGGGGCAACACCGGTGATCTGGTGGGCACACCGATTCAGGCCACGATCATCCAGCGGGGCGGGGACGCCACCCTGAGCATCCCCTTCGACCCGGAGAACACCCCTGAAGACGAGGGCGCGGGCCAGGAGGTGGTCGGATGCAACTCCACGCTGGTCAGTATCTCCCAGGAGGCCGGCGCCAACGGCACCGCTGTTTTCTACCTCACCGGCTGGGAACCAGGGCGCGTGGAACTCCGGGTATCCACCTCCGTTGACGGGGCAGGCATCGAGGACAGCAAACGGTTCACCATCGACGAGCCGGCCACGGCCACCGCACTGCGGCTGATGGACGACGGCGGCCGCGCCGCCTTTTCCGGGCCCTACAGCGTGACCGCGGAAACGGAGGAAACCATCGCCCTCCGGGTGCTGGACGCGAACGGTACGCCGGTCCCGGACCCCGCCGACGGAGCACCCAATGTCCGGGTTTCCGTGGCGGACGATCTGGGCCTGCCGCCGGCCGGCTCGCTGCTGGACCAGGACGGTACCGCCGTACCCGCCCTTCCGCTGGCAACCCGGGACGGCGAGGCCCGGGTGGCGGTCCGCGGTGACACCCCCGGCATGCTGATCCTGCGGGTGGAGTCCACCGCCGGGGACGGAAACCCGGTTCCCGCCGGCATGGATCTGCACGCGATCCAGGTGACCGGTGGCATCGCGGGCGGCGCCCCGCTGCTCATCACCTCCCGGGAAGATGTGACGCTGTCCGCCGGGGAACCCGCCCTGTTCAACCTGCAGGCCCAGGGCGGCACAGCACCGTACTACTGGAGCCTTGCAGACGGTACCCTGCCGGAAGGCCTGCGCCTGAACACGGCGGGGCTGATCGTGGGCGAGCCCGTGGACGGGCAGGCCGGTACCGAGTCCCGGGTTCGCGTGCGGGTCCAGGACAGCTCGGAAGCCCGTGAGAGCGACACCCTCGAACTCCGGATCCAACTGCTGGACTGAGTTGCCTGCTCACCGGGCCCCGCTGGCCGCGGGGCCCGGGCAATCCTCCCCGTGTTTTGAGGTGCGCCGCAGCGTGGTTTAGACTGAGAATCCCTCTGCGTGGCGCGGCGGCATGGCGCCAGGGGCATCCCTGCCAGCCGCGATGCCCGCCAGGGGTGATGTGGTCGACCCGAGCGATCGCCACCTGCTGTTGGTTGTCAGTCATGGAGCCTTCGCCGGGTTGGTCCTCGCGGCGCAACCTCAGCGGAGGCTTATCCCGTGCGCTACCAGACCACCCACCGACCATCGCTCTATCGCCCCGCCTTTGAAAGGGATAATTGCGGATTCGGCCTGATCGCCCACATGGACGGCACTGCCAGCCACTGGGTGCTGCAGACCGCCATCCACGCCCTGGGCCGGCTGACCCACCGGGGCGCCGTGGCCGCCGATGGTAAAACCGGCGACGGCTGTGGGCTGCTGTTGCAGCGGCCTGCCACCTTCCTGCGTGGGGTGGCGGAGGAGCACGGCTGGGCCCTGGACCGGAACTGGGCCGTTGGCCTTGTCTTCCTCAGCGCGGAGGAAGACCGGGCGGATGCGGCGCGGGAGACGGTCACCCGCATGCTGGAACAGCAGGGACTGTCGGTTCCCGGCTGGCGTCCGGTACCCACCGATCCGGAAGCCTGTGGCGCGGAGGCTCTGAAGACACTGCCCCGCATCGAGCAGGTGTTCGTCAACGCCCCGGAGGACGCCGACACCCCGGATTTCGAACGCCGGCTGTTCATCGCCCGACGCCTGGCGGAAAAAGCCCTGGACGGGCTGGATCCGGATTTCTACATTCCCAGCCTGTCCAGCCGCGTGCTCTCCTACAAGGGGCTGGTCATGCCGGCGAACCTGCCGGTGTTCTACCCGGATCTGCGCGACCCGCGCATGGAAACCGCCATCTGCGTTTTCCACCAGCGTTTCTCCACCAATACCTGGCCCCAATGGCGACTGGCCCAACCGTTCCGGTTCCTGGCCCACAACGGCGAGATCAACACGATCCAGGGCAACCGCAACTGGGCGAACGCCCGGGCCGGGAAACTGCGCAGCCCCCTGATTCCGGACATGGAGGCCATCGCCCCGCTGGTGAGCAGTGAGGGGTCCGATTCCTGCAGCCTGGACAACATGCTGGATGTGCTCCTGGCCGGCGGCATGGACATCTTTCGTGCCATGCGGCTGCTGATCCCCCCGGCCTGGCAGAACGTGGACGAGATGGACACCGATCTCCATGCCTTTTACGAATACCATTCCATGCACGCGGAACCCTGGGATGGCCCGGCAGGTATCGTGCTCACGGACGGCCGCCATGCCGGTTGTGCGCTGGACCGCAATGGCCTGCGGCCGGCCCGCTACGTCATCACCCGGGACCGCCACATCACCCTGGCCTCCGAGATCGGCGTCTATGACTATGATCCGGCGGACGTAGTGGCCAAGGGGCGGTTGAAGCCGGGACAAATGCTGGCAGTGGACACCCGGACCGGGGAACTGCTCCTGCCTGACGACATCGACCGGCAGTTGAAGACACGCCACCCGTACAAGCAGTGGCTGGGCAAACACCAGCGGCGGCTGGAATCCACCCTGGAGGAGACAGAGCTGGAGGACGACCACGCCACCATCTCCGCCGACGAACTCACCGTTTACCAGAAACTGTTCAATCTCACCCTGGAGGAAAGCGATCAGGTGGTGCGGGTGCTGGCCGAAGCGGGCCAGGAGGCGGTGGGCTCAATGGGTGACGATACCCCCCTGCCCGTGCTCTCCCGGCAAGCGCGCTCGCTGTATGACTATTTTCGCCAGCAGTTCGCCCAGGTGACCAACCCCCCCATCGACCCCCTGCGCGAGCAGATTGTCATGTCCCTGGAAACCTGCTTCGGACAGGAGCGCAATGTCTTCGAGGAAACCGAGGACCATGCGCGCCGCCTGGTGGTGGATTCACCGGTGTTGTCGCGCACCAAGTTCCTGCTTCTGCTGAACCAGGACGATCCGGATTACGCCCACCATGTGATCGACCTGCACTACCCGCCGACGGAGGGGCTGCAGGCGGCGGTGGAGCGCATTGCCGATGAAGCGGAACGGGCGGTACGCGACGGCGCGGTCGTCCTGGTGCTGAGCGACCGGGACATCGCCCGGGACCGCCTTCCGGTCCACGCCCTGCTGGCCACCGGTGCCGTGCATCACCGCCTCACGGACCGCGGTCTGCGTTGCGATGCCAATATCGTGGTGGAGACCGCCACCGCCCGGGATCCGCACCATTTCGCCGTACTGATCGGCTATGGCGCCACGGCGGTGTACCCGTACCTGGCCTACGCCACCATCCGGGGCCTGGTCCGTGCCGGCCGCATCGCCAAGATGCCGGCCGATCAACTGCGCCGCAACTACCGGAAGGGCATCAGCAAGGGGCTCTACAAGATTCTGTCCAAGATGGGCATTTCCACCGTGGCCAGCTACCGGGGTGCGCAGCTTTTCGAGGTGATCGGCCTGGCCGATGAGGTGGTGGAACGTTGCCTGCGCGGCAGCGTCAGCCGCCTTCAGGGCGCCGGGTTCCGGGCACTGGAAGACGAGCAGAAGCGGCTGGCCCGGGAGGCCTGGCAACGCCGCGCCCCGGTATCCAAGGGCGGGCTCCTCAAGTTCGTTCAGGATGGCGAGTATCACGCCTATCACCCGGAGGTGGTGCGCACACTGCAACTGGCCGTGGAGAGCGGTGACTATGCGGATTGGCAGGATTTCGCCCGGGTGGTCAACAGCCGCCCGCCCGCCGTGCTCCGCGACCTGCTCCGGCTGAAGCCGGCGGCACGGCCCCTGAGCCTGGATGCGGTGGAGCCCCTCGAGGCGATTCTGCCCCGCTTCGACTCCGCCGGCATGTCCCTGGGGGCGTTGTCCCCGGAAGCCCACGAGGCCCTGGCCGTCGCCATGAACCGCCTTGGCGGGCGCTCGAATTCCGGGGAAGGCGGCGAGGACGAGGCCCGCTACGGCACCGAACGCATGTCCAAGATCAAGCAGGTGGCCTCGGGGCGCTTTGGGGTCACGCCCCATTACCTGGTCAACGCCGAAGTGCTGCAGATCAAGATCGCCCAGGGCGCGAAGCCGGGGGAGGGGGGACAACTCCCGGGACACAAGGTCAACGAGATGATCGCCCGGCTCCGCTACGCCAGCCCCGGCGTGGCACTGATTTCGCCCCCACCCCACCACGACATCTATTCCATCGAGGATCTGGCGCAACTGATCTTCGACCTGAAACAGGTGAACCCCCAGGCGCTGGTCTCGGTGAAACTGGTGTCCTCCGCCGGCGTGGGCACCATTGCCGCCGGCGTCGCCAAAGCCTACGCGGATCTCATCACCATCGCCGGCTACGATGGCGGCACCGGAGCAAGCCCCCTGACATCGGTGAAATACGCCGGTGGCCCCTGGGAGCTGGGGCTGGCGGAAACCCACGCTGCCCTGCGCGCCAACGATCTGCGGGACAAGGTCCGCGTCCAGGCGGACGGCGGCCTGAAAACCGGACTGGACGTGATCAAGGCGGCCATCCTGGGCGCCGAGAGCTTCGGATTCGGCACCGCGCCGATGATTGCCATGGGCTGCAAATACCTGCGCATCTGCCACCTGAACAACTGTGCCACCGGCGTGGCCACCCAGGAAAAGGTCCTGCGCCTGAAGCATTTCATCGGCACGCCGGAGAAGGTGGCCAACTACTTTCGTCTGGTGGCAATGGAGACACGGGAGTGGCTGGGGAAGCTGGGGGTTCCCAGTCTGCAGGATCTGATCGGCCGCACCGATCTGCTGGAGATCCTGCCCGGTGAAACGGACAAGCAGCGCGGCCTGGACCTGCGCCCGCTGCTCAGCGACGGCGGCGTGCCGGCGGACAAGCCCCGTTTCTGCGCGGTTTCCAGCAATGCCCCCTTCGACCGCGGCGAGCTGGCGGAACGGATGGTCAAGGACTGCCTGCCGGCGATTCTGCAGAAAACCGGCGGCGAGTACCGCTACGGGGTGAAAAACATGAACCGCTCCATCGGCGCTCGATTATCCGGAGAGATCGCCCGCCGCCATGGCAACCACGGCATGGCGGACAAGCCCATCACCCTGCACCTGAGCGGCAGCGCGGGTCAGAGCTTCGGGGTCTGGAACGCCGGCGGCCTGCATATGATCCTGGAAGGCGATGCCAACGATTACGTGGGCAAGGGGATGGCCGGCGGCAAGCTGGTGATCTACCCACCGGCCGGCAGCGGCTTCCGCTCCAATGAGACCGCGATCATGGGTAACACCTGCCTTTACGGCGCCACCGGCGGCAGCCTGTTCGCCGCGGGACTGGCCGGTGAACGCTTCGCGGTGCGCAATTCCGGCGCACGGGCCGTGGTCGAGGGTGTTGGCGATCATGGCTGCGAATACATGACCGGCGGCGTGGTCTGTGTGCTGGGCTCCACCGGGGTGAATTTCGGTGCAGGCATGACCGGAGGGTTCGCCTTCGTTCTCGACCTGGATAATACCTTTGTGGACCGTTACAACCACGAGCTGATCGACATTCACCGCATGCGTTCGGAAGCCATGTCGGCCCATCGGCATTATCTGAAGCGCATGGTGGAAGAATTCGTGGAGGAGACCGGCAGCCCCTGGGGCCGGGAGATTCTGGAGGACTTCCGCGATTACCTGCGCAAATTCTGGCTGGTTAAACCGAAGGCGGCGGACCTGCAAAGCATACTGAACACCCTGCGCCAGGCGGCGTAGGCCAGACAGTGCCGGACTTGCTGGAAGGTGTGTATGGGCAACGATTTTCAGTTTCTGGAAGTGCCCCGCCAGGATCCGCGCAAGCAGACAGTGGAAGCGCGGGTGGTGCGGTTTGGCGAAATCTACGACAACTTCGACCCGGAAACGGCGGCCAGCCAGTCGGACCGTTGCCTGGCCTGCGGCAACCCGTATTGCGAGTGGAAGTGCCCGGTCCACAACTACATTCCGGACTGGTTGAAACTGATCGCCGAAGGCAACCTGTTCGAGGCCGCGGAACTGTCCCACCGGACCAACTCCCTGCCCGAGGTCTGCGGCCGTGTCTGCCCCCAGGACCGGCTCTGCGAAGGTGCCTGCACGCTGAATGACGGATTCGGCGCCGTGACTATCGGGGCCATCGAACGCTACATCACCGATGAGGCGTTCAAGGCCGGCTGGCGCCCGGACATGGGCGGCGTGGAGGACACCGGACGCCGCGTGGCCATCGTCGGCGCCGGTCCGGCGGGCCTCGGTGCCGCCGACATCCTGGCGCGCAACGGCGTGAAACCCGTGGTCTACGACCGCTACCCGGAGATCGGCGGCCTCCTCACCTTCGGCATCCCGCCCTTCAAGCTGGAAAAGCACATCGTGCGCACGCGCCGGGAGGTCATGGAGGGCATGGGGGTGGAGTTCCGCCTGAACACCGAGATCGGCGCGGACGTCCCTTTTGACCGGTTGCTGGACGACCACGATGCCGTGTTCCTGGGCATGGGTACCTACACCTTCATGCGCGGCGGCTTCCCGGGGGAGGATCTGCCGGGCGTCTACGAGGCACTTCCCTACCTGGTATCCAACATCAACCGCCTGCTGGGCTACCAGCAGGATCCCACGGGGTTCATCGACATGGCGGGCAAGCGCGTGGTTGTGCTCGGTGGCGGGGATACCGCCATGGACTGCAATCGCACCGCCATCCGCCAGGGGGCACGCAGCGTTGCCTGCGCCTACCGCCGGGACGAGACGAACATGCCGGGTTCACGCCGGGAGGTGCAGAATGCCCGGGAGGAGGGCGTGCGCTTCCTCTGGAATCGGCAACCGGTGGAAATCCTGGGGGACGGCCGGGTGGAAGGCGTGAAGGTGGTGAGCACACAGTTGGGTGCTCCGGACGAGCGCGGACGGCGACGTCCGGAAGCGGTCCCCGGAACGGAAGAAGTCATTCCGGCAGACCGTGTGATCATCGCCTTCGGTTTCCAACCCAGCCCTGCTCCATGGTTCGAGGAATTCGACATCCGCACCGATGAACGGGACCGTGTCAGCATCCGCCACGATCAGGCACTGTTCGGCCAGACATCCAACCCGAAGGTGTTCTGCGGCGGCGATATGGTGCGCGGCTCGGACCTGGTCGTCACCGCGGTCTTCGAGGGCCGGCAGGCCGCCCAGGGCATCCTCAACTACCTGGAACTCTAGAAAGAACCGGGGAAGCGCTGATCAATGGTCCTGCCGGTCACCGGCTGGTAGGATCATCCCCAGTCTGCCGCCGCCGGCACTGTCCGGCGATGGCGGCCTTGACCACCATCACCCAAGGCTGGACCATGACCGCTGCACTTCAGAACGACCTGCTCCTACGCGCCCTGCTCCGGCAACCCACCGAACGCACGCCTGTCTGGATGATGCGCCAGGCCGGGCGTTACCTGCCGGAGTACCGGGCAACCCGTGGGAAAGCGGGCAGTTTTCTCGATCTGTGCAAGAACACCGAACTGGCCTGTGAGGTGACACTGCAGCCACTGGAGCGTTTTCCGCTGGATGCAGCCATCCTGTTCTCGGACATCCTGACCATCCCCGATGCCATGGGGCTGGGGCTGTACTTTGTCACCGGTGAGGGACCGAAATTCCAGCGGCCGGTGCGGCGCGAGGCGGATGTGGACGCCCTGCCGGTACCCGATCCGGGTGCGGAACTGCGCTACGTCACTGACGCCGTCAGCCTGATCCGCAGGGAGCTGCGCGGTCGCGTGCCGCTGATCGGCTTCACCGGCAGCCCGTGGACCCTGGCCACGTACATGATCGAGGGCGGCTCCAGCAAGAACTTCGCCTACGCCAAGGGCATGCTCTACGATCGTCCGGAACTGATGCACCGCCTGCTGGACAAGCTGGCCCGGGCGGTCACCGCCTACCTGAACGCCCAGGTACAAGCGGGTGCCCAGGCCCTGATGATCTTCGACACCTGGGGCGGCATCCTGACCCCGGCTGCCTATCGGGAGTTCTCGCTGCGGTATGCGGAGCAGATCATCGCCGGTGTCACCAAGCGGCATGATGGTCGGGAGGTTCCGCTGGTGTTCTTCACCAAGGGCGGCGGCGCCTGGCTGGAAGCCATGGCCGGTATCGGCGCCCACGGGCTGGGCATCGACTGGACCCAGGATCTGGGTGATGCCCGCCGGCGCGTCGGTGACCGTGTTGCCCTGCAGGGCAACCTGGACCCCAGCGTACTCTATGCTTCTCCCCAGGTGATCCGGCAGCAGGTGGCGGATGCGCTCGCCAGCTACGGGCACGGCAGCGGTCACGTCTTCAACCTGGGACACGGCATCCACCCGGAAGTCGATCCGGAACATGCCGGCGCCATGATCCGCGCCGTTCACGAACTCAGCCCGCAGTACCATGGCTGAGCCGCGAACCGGGAGGAACCAGGCAACCCATGAGCAACGGTGACCCACGGCAGCCGGGCGCCGGCCAGCGCCGCAGTGGCAAACGGCGTACGCGCCAACGTGGGCGCGACCGGAACCGGAAAGTGCGTACCCTCTCCGCCGGCGTGGTGGTGGTTCGCCGGGAGGATGACGGCTGGCGTGTGCTGCTGCTGCGGGCATTTCAGTACTGGGATTCCCCCAAGGGCAAGGTGGAGGAAGGCGAAACCCCGCTGCAGGGGGCCTTGCGGGAAGTTGAGGAGGAAACCGGCATCACCGAACTGGACTTCTTCCTGGGTCAGGATTACATCGAAACCGGCCCTTACGCCCAGGGCAAGGTGGCCCGCTACTACATCGCCCGAACACCTTCCCGTCGCGTCGTGCTGGGCATCAACCCGGAGCTGGGGCGACCGGAGCACCAGGAGTACCGCTGGGTGGGCTTCCGCACCGCGCGCAAGCTGGCTTCCCCCCGGGTCCGCCGGGTTCTGGACTGGGCGGAACAGCAGTTGCGGCGCGCCGAGGAAGCGCCTTCCGCAGAGACATCGGGAGCCGGCCCCGACTGACCGGTTCTGCGGCGCCGGGGCCCGCATCTTCCCCTGCGGCGGCTCCCTCGCTCACGAAGACAATAAACTTGTGTTATGGGACACTGGGGACGCGCTGCGAAGCCGGAGCACCATGGGAACAGATCAGCGCGTCCCCAAGCCATCAGGAGGTAACGCCATGACCATCCGCAACCTGACTGTTGGCGATTTCCCCGGGGCACGCATGCGCCGCATGCGCCGGGACAGCTTCTCCCGCCGCCTGATGCGGGAGCACCGCCTCAGCGCGGATGATCTGATCTACCCCGTGTTCGTGCTGGAAGGCACCAATCAGCGGGAACCCGTGGCCTCCATGCCCGGCGTGGAGCGGCTGTCCATCGATCTGCTGCTCAAGGAACTGGACGAGGTCCATGCGCTGAACATCCCGGCCGTCGCCCTGTTCCCGGTGGTCCCCCAGGAACTGAAGACCGAGGATGCGCGGGAGGCCTATAACCCTGACGGTCTGGTGCCCCGCGCCGTCCGGGCGATCAAGGAGCAACTGCCGGAGCTGGGAGTGATCACCGACGCGGCCCTGGACCCCTACACCAGTCACGGTCAGGACGGGGTGATCGACGACAGCGGCTACGTGCTGAATGACGCCACCGTGGATGTGCTTGTGCGGCAGGCACTGAGCCACGCGGATGCCGGCGCCGACGTGGTGGCCCCGTCCGACATGATGGACGGCCGCATCGGTGCCATCCGCGAGTCCCTGGAGGCGGCGGATTTCTACAACGTGCGCATCCTGTCCTACGCGGCCAAGTATGCATCCAGCTATTACGGCCCTTTCCGGGATGCGGTGGGCTCCGCCGGCAACCTGGGCGGCGGCGGCAAGCACAGTTATCAGATGGACCCGGGCAATACGGACGAAGCCCTGCGCGAAGTGGCCATGGACCTCCAGGAAGGCGCCGACATGGTCATGATCAAGCCCGGCATGCCGTACCTGGATGTGGTACGCCGGGTCAAGGAGCACTTCGGCGCCCCCACCTTCGTCTATCAGGTGAGCGGTGAATACGCCATGTTGATGGCCGCGGTTCAAAACGGCTGGCTGGATGAACGGGCCTGTGTGCTGGAGGCCCTGACCGCCATGAAGCGGGCCGGCGCCGACGGTGTGCTCACCTACTTCGCCAAACGCGCGGCCCGTTGGTTGCAGGACAATCAGGACTGAACCGTTCCGCCCGCCCCGGCGGCCCACCGTATCCGGGGCACCGCCTGCGACCGTTGGGCCGTGCCTGCTCCTCGGCTATACTGCCGCCCACCGTATCCATCTTTTCGTCACGATGATGACAGGCGGACCATCCCCGATGTTTTCCAGAAGCTACTTCTCCGGCATTTTCGGCCGATCCCCTTTCAAGCCCCTGCAGGAGCATATGGCCAAGGTGGTGGAGTGCACCGAGCAACTGGTGCCGCTGTTTCAGGCCGTGGCGAGGAAGGATTTCGCCGAAGTGGAGAAGCACCAGCAGACCATCGCGCACCTGGAGGACGTGGCGGACGACATGAAGCGGGAGTTGCGGCTTCGTCTGCCGGACACGCTGTTCCTGCCGGTGGACCGGCGCGACCTGCTGGAGCTGTTGCGCCTGCAGGACAACATCGCCAACAAGGCCAAGGACATCGCCGGGCTGATACTGGGCCGTCAGATGACCATCCCCGAACCCATGGTGAAGCCCTTTCTCGCCTACGTGGAACGCTCCATCGACGCCGCCCGTCAGGCCCACAGGACGGTGGAGGAACTGGACGAACTGGTGGAGACCGGGTTCCGCGGCTCCGAGGTGGAACTGGTCAAGAACCTGCTGGAAGAGCTGGGGCACATCGAGAAAGACACGGACAACATGCAGATCAGGCTACGGGCCACACTGCGGGGCATGGAAGGGGATATGCCCCCGGTGGACGTGATGTTTCTCTACAAGATCATTGAACTCGTCGGCAAGCTGGCCGACCTTGCCGAGCGCGCCGGGAGCCGCTTGCAGATGATGCTGGCCAAGTAGGACGGCGCAGCCACGTCACCTGGGGGGATCGATGGAATTCGGCATGACGTACCTGGTCCTGGCGGCCATTTTCGGGCTGTTCATGGCCTGGGGCATCGGGGCGAACGACGTGGCCAACGCCATGGCCACATCGGTGGGTTCGCGGGTTCTCACCATCCGGCAGGCGGTGATCATCGCTGCCGTGTTCGAGTTCGCCGGCGCCGTCCTGGCCGGTGGCGAAGTCACCAACACCATCCGCTCGGGAATCATCGAGATCGGCATGCTGGAAGGCAAGCCGGAGGAACTCATCTTCGGCATGCTGGCCGCCCTGCTCGCCGCAGGCACTTGGCTGTTTGTGGCCTCCAACATGGGTTGGCCCGTTTCCACAACCCATTCCATCGTTGGCGCCATCGTCGGCTTCGCCATCGCAGGGCTGGGCTGGGGCGCGGTCCAGTGGCCGGTGATCGGATCCATCGCCATGAGCTGGATCATTTCGCCGCTGCTGGCGGGTTTCGTCGCCTACATGCTGTTCCGCAGTGTGCAACTGCTGATCCTGGACCGGCAGGATCCCATCAGCTGTGCCCGGCGCTACGTGCCCATGTACATTTTTCTCACCGGTTTCATCATGTCCCTGATGACCATCCTGAAGGGGCTTCAGCACCTGGGCCTGAACTTCAGCATGCCGGAGGCCATCACCCTGTCTGCCGCCATCGGCGGCGCCCTGGGCGTATCCGGCAAACTGATCATCAACCGCATTCCCATCGATCCCAACCTGGACCGCAAGTTTCATTACACCAACGTGGAGCGTATCTTCGCGGTTCTCATGGTGGTCACTGCCTGCGCCATGGCCTTTGCCCACGGCTCCAACGATGTGGCCAATGCCATCGGCCCCGTGGCCGCCGTACTGAGCGCGGTCCAGAGCGGCCAGGTGCAGGCGCAGGCCACCGTGCCCACCTGGGTTCTGCTGCTGGGGGCCATCGGCATCGTCGCCGGGCTGCTGATGCTGGGTCACCGGGTCATCGCCACCGTGGGCAAGGAGATCACGCAGCTCACGCCCAGCCGCGGCTTTACCTGTGAGCTGGCCGCCGCGGGCACGGTGGTCATGGCCTCGGGCTTCGGCATCCCGGTCTCCACCACCCACACCCTGGTGGGCGCGGTACTGGGCGTTGGCATGGCCCGGGGTATCGCTGCTCTGAACCTCACCGTCGTCCGGGGCATCTTCCTGTCCTGGATAGTGACCCTGCCCGCAGGTGGTATCCTGGCCATCATCTTTTACCAGATCCTGAGCATGATCTTCGGCTGAACACCGAGCCGGCCGGACAGGAGGCCCGATGACCGACCGCTACGCCGTATTCGGCAACCCCGTCAGTCACAGCCAGTCACCCTGGATTCACGCGTGCTTCGCCCAGCAGACCGGCCAGCAGATGGAGTACGGCCGCCAGGAAGTCCCCCTGGACGGGTTCGCCCGGGCGGTGCAGTCCTTCTTCGCCCATGGGGGAAAAGGACTGAATGTCACGGTGCCGTTCAAGGAGCAGGCCTGGGAACTCTGTCAGCGGCGCAGCCCCCGGGCTGAGGCGGCGGGCGCGGTGAACACCCTGCTTGAGGATGCCGGGGCCCTGCTGTACGGCGACAACACCGATGGCATCGGGCTGGTTCGGGATCTGCGGGACAATCTGGACCTGGATCCGGCGGGACGGCATGTGCTCATTCTGGGCGCAGGCGGTGCGGTGCGCGGCGTGCTGCTGCCCTTGCTGGAGACAGGACCCGCCAGCATCACTATTGCGAACCGGACCGTCTCAAAGGCCCGGGCCCTGGTGGAGACCCGTACCGGTCCGCTACGGGCCAGCGGTTATCCGGAGCTGGCCGGTGAGCGGTTCGACCTGGTGATCAACGGCACCTCCACGGGACTCCATGGCGCCATGCCGGAACTGCCCAAGGGCATCCTGGCACCGGGCGCAGCGGCGTATGACATGGTCTATGGCGCCGAACCCACCCGGTTCATGGTCTGGTCCCGGGCACAGGGCGCGGGAACCGTGAGCGACGGCCTGGGCATGCTGGTGGAACAGGCCGCCGAGTCCTTCCGGATCTGGCGCGGCATTCACCCGGAGACTTCAGCGGTCATCCGCGCGCTGCGTGCCCGCCTCCAGGCCCCAACAGGCGACCCATGACCCCGTCCACCGATCCAGCCGCCCGCCAGCAGGGATTGATCCGTGCCCTGCTGGACCCGCGCTGCTACCCGCACCCGGTAAACGAGGTCCGGCTGCTGGAGACCCATATCTCCACCATCCTGCTCGCCGGCGACTACGCCTACAAATTGAAGAAACCCCTCCGACTGGACTTCCTGGACTACACCGCATTGGAGCAGCGGCATCACTACTGCGCCCTGGAGGTCGAGCTCAATCGGCGCCGCGCACCGGAACTCTATCTCGATTGCATCCCGGTCACGGGCACCGCGGATGCACCGCGGATGGGCGGCACCGGGCCGGTCCTGGAGTACGCGGTACGCATGCGGCGTTTCCCGGAACACTGCCGTCTGGACCACCTGCTGGAGAGCGGAGGTCTGGGCAGGGAGCACATGGAACAGTTGGGACGCGAACTGGCAGCCATGCATCAGGCGGCACCACGGCCCCGGGAAGGCAGCGCGTTCGCCTCCGCCGGCGTGCAGACCACACCCTTGGGGGACAACGCGCAGCAACTGGCCCGTCTGCTCCCCGGGGACAACCGCGTTGCGACCCTTCGGGCCTGGATGGAACAGCAATTGGAACGACTGGGCCCCCTGATGGATACACGCGCCACCGGCGGCTTCGTCCGCGACTGCCACGGCGACCTGCATCTGGCTAATCTGGTACTGCTGGAAGGCCGCTTTCTGCCCTTTGACGGCATCGAGTTTGACGACGCGCTGCGCTGGATCGATGTATTGAACGACCTGGCCTTCCTGCTCATGGATCTGGACGCACGCGGATTCCGGGGTTTCGGCATCCGGCTGCTGAATGCCTGGCTGGACGTGACCGGCGATCACGCCGGCTTACCACTGCTCCAACTGTATAAGGGCTACCGGGCCCTGGTCCGGGCCAAAATCAACGCCATACGCCTGCAGCAGTTGACGTCGGGCAGGACGGAGGACACCGTCGCACACCGGGATCTGGAACGCTATCTTGCCCTCGCGGAGGGCTACATCACCACACCGGTGCCCCGACTCTGGGTCATGGCCGGCCTGTCGGGCAGCGGGAAGTCCACGATTGCCGCCCGGCTCATGGAACGGGAACAGGCCGTCCGCCTGCGATCCGATGTGGAGCGCAAACGCCTGTTCGGGCTCTCTGGGGAAGCCCGGACCGGAGCGCCACCGGGCGGAGGCATCTACGGCCCGGAGGCGGGCCGGCGCACCTACCAGCGGCTGCGGGAGACAGCGGACTTGCTGCTGCGCGCCGGTTGGCCGGTGGTCATCGACGCGGCCTGCCTCAAACGCGGAGAACGGGACAGCTTTCGCGAACTCGCCCGGGAAGCCGGGTGCCCCTGCACGGTCATCTGGTGCCGGGCGTCCCCGGCTGTCCTGCGGCATCGGGTTCGCCGGCGCCTGGAACAGGGCCGCGACCCTTCCGAGGCGGATGAAGCGGTACTGGAGCGGCAGTTAGCCGATCACGAGCCACCGGACGCCGGCGAACCGGGGGTAGAGATCATGGACACCGGCCCACGCGCCCAGGGTTGATCAGTACTTCCCTAGAAGACGTGTTGCAGATGGGCGACGGTTCTTCCGTCCATGCCCAGCACGCAGTCCACACCGTACACGATGGGGTTCGGCCGGCAATGCAGCCGCAGCGCATGGCCACGGAACTCACCCCGTCCCGAGGAACCGGCCGGCGGCATGGGAACGAAATGATGGCGCATGGCCACCTCCCCGTCCAGGTAGATGGTGATCTGGCGGTTGAAATCAGACACCCGGCTATCCAGTTCCCAGCGCTCCCCCGCCAGGGTGGAGACGGTGGTCTCCGGTGACGTGGCGCAAGCCGCCAGCGCAAAGGCGGCTGCAAGCGTTACCATCGTAGCCCGCATGGGTTGCCCCCCCTGGCCCCGGATAGCTATCAGACAGCACAACGTCGAAAACGATCCCCGTCCTTGTCCCGCGGCATTCGGCTGTGTAGGCTCCGCTGCAGCAGCCTGAACGGGAAACCCCATGCCGGACATCCTGATCGTCCTTGTCTTCCTGGCCGCCATGTTCCTGGGCGGTACAACCTACCTGCTCGGCCACCGGCGCGGTCGGGCCCACCCCGTCCCGGGTGCCGCCCACGGGCTGCTGGTGCTCACCGGGGTGGGACTGCTGCTCCATCGGATTCTCACCGGGCCCGAGAACCTCTGGTTCAACAGTGCGCTCTTTCTGTTCATCCTGGCCCTGATCGGCGGTGGCTTCGCCTGGCTGGTACGGGATCGGGGGGAAGCCCCCATCCTGCCCCTGGTGTTGCTGCACGCTGTCACCGGTGTGGTGGCCTTCCTGCTGTTGCTTGCCGGGCTCTGACTCACGTGGTCACGCCAGTGACTTGAACCAGAATGCCATGGGCTTGAGGGTTTCCTCCACATCGTCCAGATCCCGCCAGCGGTACCAGGTGCGCAAACGGGGATGGCGGCTGAACCCGCGACTTTTCCAGAAATCGTCCAGGGGTCGATAATCCGGAGGCCGGCGCGGGTGATCATCCGGGCGCTGGACGGCACAGAACATGAGTCGCGAGAATCCCAGTTCCCGGGCATAGGCTTCGCGCTCGCGCATGAATGCGGCGCCGACACCCTGCCCACGGTAGCTGCGCCGCAACACCGACTCACCCAGGTAGAAGGTGCCGGGCACATCCAGGCCTTCAGCCTGCAGCGGCAGAATGAACTCCGCGGTCTCGTCCTCCAGCGGGATGCCCGTGGCCGCCCCCACCACGGTGTCCCCGTCCCGGGCCAGAACGCAGAGGCCGCGTGACGAGCGCGCGTACGTGGCCAGGTAACCGCGCTCGTAGTCCATATCGCCGTCATACAGGTAGGGAAACTCCCGGAACACCTCGATGCGCAAGGCGGCCAACTCCTCCAGATGGGGATTCATCTGGTCACCGACCAGCCGTTCCAATGAGACGGTTTCCATCACCCTTCCGCCCGTGCGGTTTCGAACACCGCACTGTCGTCACGGAATGCCTTGAACTCCAGGGCGTTGCCACTCGGATCGGTGAGGAAACAGGTGGCCTGCTCCCCCACCGCGCCCTGGAAACGGATACCGGGCTCGATCAGAAAGCGCGTGCCGGCGGCGCGCAGACGTTCCACCAGGTCTTCCCATTCGTCCCAGGGCAGAATCAGCCCGAAATGCCGCACCGGCACCTGCTTGCCGTCCACCGGATTGGTGGGTTCGCTGACATGCCGGTCCACCAGGTGCGCCGTGATCTGATGTCCCCGGAAATCGAAGTCGATCCAGCGCTCGCTGGTGCGTCCCGGCGTGCAGCCGAGAACATCCTGATAAAACCGGCGGGCGGCTTCCAGATCATTGACCGGGAAGGCCAGATGAAAACGCGGTCGCATGGCAGCCTCCTCCGATACGGAGCCTGATCCCGAATGCTGCCAGAGCATGCCCACAAGGTCGAGCGGAGGCTTGCGCCGAAGGCTTGTGACCGGTACATTCCCCACATCCTGACCGGTCGATCAGTCGGAGTCCCCGATCCATGCAGCAGCAAAGCTCTACCCAGTCCGCGGAGCCGCGCACCGAGGCGGCCCGGCGCATTCTGGAGGCGTCCAAGATCCTGTTTGCCGAACGCGGCTATGACGGCGTTTCGATCCGTGATATCGCGGAAAAGGCTCGTGTCAGCAAGGCCAACGTCTTCCACCACTTCGGCAACAAGGCAAACCTGTACGAGGCCAACCTCCACGACACCGCGGAGAAGCTGATCACCAAACTGGAGGTGCTCCGGGACACCCGCCACAGCGTACGGGACCGGATCGCCCGCTTCGCACTGCTGGACTTGCAGGAGCAACTCGGCGATCCGCACTGCGTTTACCTGTTTCTGCGGCAGTTGATCACGCCCCAGCGGACCGCCCAGCGGCGCACCGCGGAGCAAGTGGTCTCGGACAGCCTGAAAAACCTGCTCCACTTGCTGGAGCAACTCAAGGCGGACGGCGAGCTGCCGACGGAAACCGATCCGCTGGCGCTGACACTGGCCATCATCGGAGCGAACTTCATGTTCTTCCAGTTACAGGGCATCCTTGCCGAGCTGGGCCAGGACGGAAACCCGGTGGAGCCGGAAGCCTTTATCCGCTCGCTGATGCACCTGATCACGCCGGCGGTGGACAACGGCCATGACGCTCAACGACATCTGACCCGCTGAACCCGGAGAATTCTCAAGGATGGGATCAAGCACCATGCGTACATGCTTCCGACTCACCCTCGCCCTGATCCTGCCGCTGCTGCTGGCCGCCTGCGGTGACAATGGCGGCGAGACGGCGCCCGCGCCGGACCGCCGCACCCTGATCACCACCGTTCCTGCGGAATCCGACACCGTGGAAGTCGTGGAGCGGACCATCGGACAGATCAGCTCCCGCACCGCACCCTCGTTGACCGCCGAAGTGGCCGGGCACATCGTTGCCATACACGCGGACGAGGGCGACCGGGTGGAACGGGGGCAGTTGTTGCTGGAGATCGATCCGGAACCCTATGAACTGGCCCTGGCGTCGACCCGCACGGACATACGGCGCCTGGAGGCACTGATCAGCTCCCAGCGGCGGGAACTGGAACGCCAACGTGAGCTGCTGGCAGACGGTTTCGTGACCCAGGCCATGTTCGACGCCACCGAGGCCGAATACCGAAACCTGCGCGAGCAGTTGGAAGGTGCCCGTGTGGCCGTACGCAATGCGGAACGTGATCTGCGCAACACCCGGGTGACGGCACCGGTGGATGGGGAGGTGGACGAGCGCATGGTCTCGGTGGGGGACTACAGCTCCCCGGGCCAGCCGCTGTTCCGACTGGTGAGCCAGGACCTGTTGCGGGTCCGGCTCCCGTTTCCGGAAACCATCGGGGCCCGGCTGGAGGTGGGCCAGGCGGTCCGCATGCGCGCCCCCCTGTCCAGCAACGGCCAGGTGGAGGGACACATCAACGAGCTGCGGCCGGCGCTCATGGGCGCGAGCCGGGCCGTGGAAGCCATCGTGAACGTGGAAAACCCCGGTCGCTGGCGTCAGGGCGGCAGCGTCAATGCCGACGTGGTCCTGGCGAGCCGGGAGAGCATCGTGGTACCGAATCAGGCGGTGATCCAACGTCCGGTGGGTGAGGTGGTGTACGTCATCGAAAACGGCGTCGCCCACGCCCGGCCGGTGCGGGTGGGGGTCCGCCAGCGTGACCGCATCGAGATCCTCGAAGGCCTGGATGGCGGCGAGGTCATAGCCGTGGAGGGCGCCGGCTTCCTGACCGACGGCGCGGAAGTCCGCACGAACAGGGAGTAAGTCCAGCATGACGCTGCCAGAGATATCCATCCGCCGCCACGTGCTAGCGGTGATGCTCAGCGCCGTTCTGGTGATGTTCGGCATCATCGGTTACCAGCAGGTGGGCACCGACCGCATCCCGGACATCGACTTTCCGGTGGTCACCGTGGTGGTGACCCAACCCGGCGCCGATCCGGAGATCATCGATGCCTCGGTCACCTCGGTGGTGGAACGGGCCGTGAACACGGTTCCCGGCATCGACAACATCCAGTCCACGTCCGCACCCGGGGTCTCCCTGGTGGTGGTGACCTTCAATCTGAACAAGGACGTGGATGTGGCCTTCAACGAGGTACAGGCGAAGGTCAATGAGGTCCGGCGGCAGTTACCGCCGGACGCGGACGCGCCGATCATCCAGAAAGTGGAGACCGGCGCCCAGGCCATCATGTGGCTCAGCGTGCAGGGCGATCGCACGCTGCAGCAGCTCAGCGTCTACGCCCGCAACGTCATCCGCCCCCGGCTGGAGAACATCGACGGGGTGGGCGAGGTCCAGATCGGCGGCGGGCTGGAGCGCAACATCCGGGTGGAGATCCATCCGGAGCGGCTGACCAGCTACGGCCTCACCGTCCAGGACCTGATCGACGCCTTCGAAGTGGAACACTTCCAGCTCCCGGGCGGCTTCGTGGTCAGTGACTACAGCGAGCGGCTGATCAAGCTGGACCTGGAATACCACACGCCGCACGAACTGGAGGACATGGTGGTGGCGAGCCGCAACGGCGCGCTCATCCGCCTGCGCGACGTGGCCGATGTGGTGGACGGGCTGGAGGATCCCCGCTCGCTGGCCCGCTTCAACGGCCAGCCCACCGTGGGACTGGGCATCGTCAAGGTGGCCGGCACCAACACCGTGGCCATCATCGAGGAAGTGCAGCGCCGGCTGGAGGAGGAGATCCGCCCGCAGCTTCCGCCCGGCATCCAGGTGCACGTGGCCTCGGATCAGTCCGTGTTCATTCACGAGATGGTGGAATCGCTGTACACCACCATCGGGCTGGGCATCCTGTTCTCGGCGCTGGTCCTGTGGCTGTTTCTGAAGAACCTCCGCTCCACGCTGATTGTGGTGCTGTCTATCCCGATCTCGCTGTCGGCGATCGTGGCCGTGGTGTTCTTCTTCGGCTATACCCTGAATGCACTGACCATGCTGGCCATGCTTCTGCTGATCGGCGTGGTGGTGGACGACGCCATCGTGGTGCTGGAAAACATCTTCCGGCATCGGGAGGAAGGCATTGAGGACCCGGTGGAGGGTGCCATTACCGGGTCCAATGAAGTGTTTTTCGCCATCATCGCCACCACGCTGTCGCTGGTGGCCATCTTCCTGCCGGTCCTGTTCATGGGCGGCATCATCGGCCGCTTCTTCGAATCGTTCGCCGTGGTGGTCTCCCTGGGCGTGCTGGCCTCCAGCATGGTGGCGCTGACCCTGACGCCCATGCTCTGTTCCCGCTTTCTCTCCGTACCGAAACAACACGGCCGGGTGTACAACGTGCTGGAATACGGCTTCCGCGCCATGGAGGGCGGCTACCGCTGGCTGCTGGCGAAGGCCCTGCGCTTCCGCTGGACCACGCTGGGCCTGGTGGCCGTGGTCACGGTACTGGCGGGCAGCCTGATGGGGCAACTGGGCGGCGAGTTCGCACCGGAAGAGGACGAGGGCCAGTTCCTGGTCATCCTGCAGACGCCGCTGGGTTCCAGCATCCATTACACCGAGGAAAAACTGCGGGTGGTGGAGGACATCCTCGCCGATCAGGAGGGGGTGCGCAGCTTTTTCACCGCCATCGGCCTGGGCCAACAGGGGCAAGTCAATGATGGCATCGCCTTCGTACGCCTGGAACCGCGGGACGAACGCCGTCTCAGCCAGCAGCAGATCACCCGTCAGGTCCAGGGCCGGCTGGCGGAAGTGGCGGGTGTGCGCGCCTTCGCCACCGCGGTGCCCCTGATCGGCGGTCAGCGCGGCGAGCCGCTGCAGTTCAACATCAGCGGCCCCGATCTGGATGAGGTGGCCCGTCTGGCGGAGGAGATGGAACGACGATTGCGCAACGACGACCGCATCGCCACCCTGGATCTGGACCTGGACCTGGACCAACCCGAGTACACCCTGCGGGTGGACCGGGACCGCGCCCGCAGCCTGGGACTTTCCACATTCGAGGTGGCACGTGCGGTCAACGTACTGGCCGGTGGCATCGATGTGGCCCGGTACAACGATGATCCGGGCGATGGTGAGCGCTACGACGTGCGGCTGAAGGCGGTGGACGGCGCCATCACATCCGCCGACGATCTCCGCGGCATTTTTCTGCGCGGCCCCGACGGGGACATGATCCGGCTGGACAATCTGGCGGGATTCCAGCCCACCCTGGGGCCGGCGGTCATCGGCCGGTACAACCTGCAGTATGCGGCCCAGTTCTATTCCAACCCGGCCGTACCGCTGGCGGAGGCGGTACGGGTGGTGGAAGAGGAGGCCGAGGACCTGCTGCCCCTGGGGTACACACTGAACCTGGTGGGAGAGGCGGAGGAGTTCGAACGCACCGCCGCATCCATCCTGTTCGTGTTCGTGGTGGCCACCATTCTGGCCTACATGGTGCTGGGGAGCCAGTTCAACTCGTTCCTGCAACCGGTGGTGATCCTGGCCGCCCTGCCGCTGGCCATGGTGGGCGGCATCGTGGGCCTGTGGTTGTTCAACCACACACTGAATATTTTCTCCATGATCGGCCTGGTCCTGCTGATCGGCCTGGTGACCAAGAACGGTATTCTCCTGGTGGATCTGACCAACCAATACCGGGCGAAACGCGGCCTGAGCGTGAACGAGGCACTGCAGGCGGCCTGCCCGGTCCGGCTTCGCCCCATCCTGATGACCTCGCTGACGCTGATCCTGGCCATGTTGCCGGCGGCCATCGGCCTGGGAGCCGGCGCGGAAACCCAGGGACCACTGGCGGTGGCAATCATCAGCGGCATGATTTCGTCCATGCTGCTGACCCTGGTGGTGATCCCCGCCGCCTATTCGCTGCTGGAGAACGGGGTGCTGCGGCTGCGCCAGTGGCGCGGCCGGGCGGCATAGCGGTGGAGCGAAGCGCTCCCCGCGTTGTCTCAGGTAGACAGCTAGTCTAAAGTCGGTTGATCATGACACCCAATGCCTACCAGTCGCCCCCGCCCGGCTACACTCCCCTCCGACCGCCGTCGGCCTTCCCGCCGGTGATCATGGCGTTGCTGGCCATCAACGTGGCCATCTTTTTCCTGGAAACCGGATTGCGGTTGCCGCTGATCGAGCACTTCGCCCTGTGGCCGCTGGGCATGCCGGACGTGGTGCGTACGCCCATGGGCCCCGTGGAACTGGACGGCTTCCGCGTCTGGCAACCACTCACCTACGGGTTTCTGCACGGCGGGACGCTGCACCTGTTCGTGAACATGTTCGCCCTGTGGATGTTCGGCGTGGCCCTGGAGTACCGCTGGGGCTCGGCACGCTTTCTGTTCTACTACCTGTTCTGCGTGGTCGGTGCCGGCCTGATCCAACTGGCCGTGGCCACCCAGGCCGCCCGCACCGGCATGCCCTATCCCACCGTCGGCGCCTCGGGCGGGGTATTCGGCATCCTGCTCGGATTCGGCATGTGCTTTCCCAACCAGCGCATCATGCTGCTGATTCCGCCCATTCCCATGAAGGCCAAGTACTTCGTCGTGGCTTACGGCGCGTTCACGCTCTGGGCCGGCATGACCGGCGCCATGGCCAACGTGGCCCATTTCGCCCATCTGGGGGGAATGCTCTTCGGGCTCGCGCTCATCCTCTATTGGCGGGCCGCCGGACGCGACTAGTGTGTCAGGGACAGGCCGCCCGCGCCGCTGAACTCATAGCGCCAGAACATCCCCGCCCGCCAGGATTCCGTGTTGTTTCCGTCCTCGGGCTCCCGCAACTGCTGGTCGAACTCCAGGCCGAAGACATGGCTGCGCAGGCGATAGCGATAATCCAGTCGCAGGCTGTATTCGTCCACATCCAGCAGGTGGTCCCGGCGCTCCAGTGTGCGATAACCCAGCAGCATGCCGAACCGGTGCGCCTGGACGCCGGCATCCAGACGTAGGGTGGGATGCAGCAGGGTCATGGGTAGATGGCCCGTGCGTTGCCGGTAGTCCACTCCGGGAGCCGCACTCACGTTCAGCCCACCCAGCATGAACCGTTCCTGATGGCTGAGGGCCAGGCGGCGCTCGCGCCGGTCCCGGTCAAGCGGCGTATCGTCATCGGTTCCAAGCCAGCGCATGGACATGCGGGTCTCGGACCGCTCGCCCGCGGCGACCCGAATGGTCCAGCGTGCCTCCGTGGCCCGGTCGCGGATGCTGCCGCTGCGGTTCTCACGATCGCGGACCCGCACGGCCCATTCATGGTCCATCCAGTCCAGCATGCCCAGAGAGTCCGGAGCACTCAGCACCAGCCCGTAATCATCCAGTTCCAGGCGCCGTCGGGTCACCGCGTCGGTGTACCGCTCCACGCTGCCGCTGAGATGCATGCCCAAAGGGATGGCCAGGCCGGCGTCAATTCCGATGAGGCGCGAGTCCGGCATCACGTCGGTACCCAGCGGGCGAAACCCGTCACCGTAGCGACGATAGCGCAGGCCATAGTCCAGGGGCGCCCGATCCGCTTCGCCGGAGACGGCGATTCGCAAACCCTGATCCGACGCTGTCTGAACGTCATGCCGTTCGTCCACCTGCGCCAGCTCGGCCTCCGCCGCCAGGCGCTGCTGGGCAAAGCGGATGTCCCAGGCGGCAGCCAGGCTGGCGATCAGGGCGTCCGCTGCATCCGGGGAATGATCGCCGGGGGACTGGTGCAGGACGTTGACGCTGTAACGGCCGGGCCCCACCCCGTCCAGCAACCAGGATGCGCCGTGATAAGCGGTGTCATGAAACCGTGGCGGAGCGGACGGATCAAGGCTGTTCCAGTCGCTCCGATCCCGCCCGGAGATCCAGACCAGGGAATGCCGCCCCCCCGCCGGCCCCTCCCGTTGCGGTTGCAATTCCACCCGGGCGGCCTGGATCCGCTGGTTCAGCGTCAGCGGCGTCAGGCGGGCCATCTGATCACCCATGTCCAGGCGATAGGGAAGCGGAGCGGTTCCGTCCTCATAGCGCAGGTGCACCCACTCCGGCACCAGACCCCGGTCCGGATGGCGGTAGTCGGACCGGTTGAGCACCGCGGAGGCATTGAACTCCCAGTACCGCCCCGCCTCCGGCTGGCCCGTCATGCGCAGATTGAGATCCTGATAGAACTGCCCGCCGGTTTCGGCGTAAGGCGCATGGGTCTCGTCGCCACTGACCTGATAGTACTCGTACCGCAGCGTGGTATCGCCGGACACAGTGATCTCGGCCTGTGCCGTTGCGCAGACCGCCACCAACAGCATCCCGTTAAGGAAGCGCCCCACCTTCATGTCAATCCGTCAGACGCCGTACGAAACGTATCACCAGTTCCTGGGTGGTCTCGTGCCGCCGCGGGCCGTCCTCGCCTTCCAGTTCCACCCGGGCGCGCACCCGCACGGACAGCAGGGTGACCAAGGCGTCCTCCTCCCAGGAGGACTCCAACGTCTGGACCGGACCGATGGACAGCAAGCGCAGCCGGGCAGTGGGCGGCAATTCGGCCAGATCCCCCAGCAACCGGTTTCGGTCCGGGAAATCCTCCGCCAGCAGTCGCTCCAGCCCCTGCCCGTTCCACGCCTCCAGCAACGCGTTTACGAAATCCTCGACATCGTCCCGCGCCACCCCGGGCAAGGAGGACGCCGGCACTTCCCGCCCGCCCCCGATGGGTTCCAGGGTGCGCATGCCATCCGCCCACGCGGCCGGGGCGAGCGCCATCAGGAAAATCAGCACCGGGGTCTTCATCGCCCCTGCTCCGTGTCCTGGAACAGATCCTGCAACCTCCCCGCCTGGAACACGTCCACGCCGTCCAGGGTGCGCGCCCGCTGCAGCCGCCCTTGGCCGGATACGCAATCCGGCAGCAGCAGGATGGTTCTCGCCAGTTGCGCCCGGGCCTCGGCAGCCGCCTCGTCAGCGGCCAACCGCTGATACACGGCGCGCAGCGTGTCACAATCGTCAGAGGGGACAGACGCCCGGGCAGCCTCGTCCGCCAATAACGGCGATGCCACGAGGCTGCAGGCCAGTGCAATGCGCAGGGAAAGGCGTGCCGGGTTTATTCGCATGCGTATGGTCCCATGGGATGGATCCGTGTTCGCAGCATACCGGGCGGACAGGCCCAGGGCCGTGTTCCAGTTCACAGGCCAGATGCGAAGCATAAAACTATTATTGACGAAAGCTTAGCGATCATACCTCAGGTTTTTTATGAAAACAGCCGTCAGCCGTCGCATGTGGTTGCCTTCCGCGCTGCTGGGGATGCTCGGGGTGGTGGTGCTGGCCACCACGCCCTGGGTGTTCAGCCACGAGCGCTGGGTCATGGACGACCCGGATCGCAGCGAACACGTGTTCACCCTGGCGAAGGGGCAGGACGGGCTGTACCGCGGCAGTCAGAATGGCGCGCTGTGGCGCCTTGAAGGGCAGGAATGGCACCGCGTTGGCCAAACGGACCGGGGCGCGATCATGGCTCTGCTGCCGGAGCGACACCTGGCGGTGTTGAACGGCGGACTCTGGGACTGGAATACCGACATGTGGCAGGCGGCGCCGGATGGCACCCGGGTCAGCCATGCGGTGACCGCCGGCCACTACCTGCTGCTGGCCACCGGCAACGGCGTGCTGGCCTGGGACGGGGACGGTTTCCGGAACCTGGGGCTGGACGCGCAGGTCTATCGTCTGCACGCCGGCGACACCGCCACCGGTCTGGCCATCCACGCCGGCACCATCGGCGACGGCATCTGGCGACTGGAGATGGACAGGCCCGCCGATGGCTGGCAACCGGTCAGTCAGGGCCTGCCCCGGCCGGTGAATATCCTCAGCCTGCTGGAAGCTGACAACGGCGCCCTGCTGGCCGGAACGGATCAGGGCCTGTTCTGGCGGGCAGACGGGCGCCCCTGGCGCCGTGTCGAGGCGGGCCTGGGCCAGCGACGGGTGCTTGCGCTGGCGCTGGACGCCGAGGGCATGCTCTGGGCCGGCAGCGACGACGGTGCCTACCGGATACGTCTGGTGCAGCGGGAGCGGGCTCTGGAAACCCAGGGTCGCTGGGAAAAACTGCGCAATCCGCCGGAAGGACTGGACAGGCCAGTGAGCTGGGTGGTGCCCTACGCTGATACGATCTGGATCAGCGCCGGGGCCACCTACCGCCTGGACCGGGTGGCCGGTCCCCATATCTACCAGCAGATGGCGGTCGGCCTGCTGCTGATCGCCTTGGCCCTGTACCTGCTACGGCGCCGGATGACGGGAAGGGAGCATGGAACAATTCACACTGAAGGCCCATGACGGGCTCACCCTGCATTGCCGCAGTTGGACCGCACCCGGCCGACTGCCCAGGGCCTGCGTGGTGCTGGTGCATGGTCTGGGAGAACATAGCGGACGCTACGGCGAACTGGCCGACCACCTGACCACCTGCGGCTTCCAGGTCTACGCTTTCGACACGCGTGGGCATGGTGCCACCGCCGGCGATCCCGAGTGTCTGGGCATCCTCCCTGCCGAAAGCGGCTGGGACGACTGGATCCGGGATATCGGCACGCTGGTGCAGCATGCCCGGGAGCGGCATCCGGACACCCCCATCTTCCTGCTGGGACACAGCCTGGGTTCACTCATGTGTCAGCATTACGCGGCCGTTCACGGCGAGACCATCGACGGGCTGATTCTCTCCGCCACCGACAGCCGGCCGGGCCTGGGCACGCGGATCACCCACTGGGGCGGCACCTTGTTCAAGGCGCTGCAGGGGCGGAATCGCCGCAGCCGGCTGCTCTATGCGCTGGGCGTCGGCAATATGAAGCGCTCCCTGCCGGACCGGCGGACGGACCAGGACTGGATCAGCCGGGATGAATCCATCGTCGACGCCTATCTGGCGGATCCCCTGTGTGGTTTCCAACCCAGTAACGGCATGTGGCATGCCATCGCCCAGGGCATGGAGGAGATCAGCAACCGGCTGCGGGGTCGCATTCCGTCGGATCTGCCGGTGCTGATGCTGGTGGGTACCGGCGATCTGTTGAGTCTGGGCGGCCAGCGTGTGCGGGCACTGATGCAGGCCTACAGGCAGCACGGCGCCCGCCGGGTAAACCTGATCAGTTACCCGGAGGCGCGCCACGAGGTGTTCAACGAAATCAACCGCCAGGAGGTCTACCGGGACCTGAGCAACTGGCTGGACCAGCACCTGACCGACGACGCGCCCTCGGCCGACGCGGCCCGGGGAGAGGATCCGCTGGCACCGGAGCAGGCGCCGGCCCATTGACGGCATTCCGCGTGTTGAAGGCCGCGGTTGATCGGGACGTGCGGTGGGAGTGGCTGGGCGTTCCTCGCGGAGCCGCGCCAGGAGCGCCGTCCGGCCCGAAGGGTGGCCGCATGGATGCGGCCATCGGCTGCCGGAGGAGAATCATCGGAAGGAAGCACTGATCGATTCCCTAAACGATGGGCGGTTCTTCCCAGCCCTGGTGATTTTCCAGTTCCTGACTGAAGCGTTCCACCTGCCGCACCACCGGACCGACACGTTCGTAACGGGCCAGGTGGAACAGGGCCTCCCCCTGGTGCACCAGGGGGAGATTGGTGCGCCCGATCACCAGACCCGCCTCGGGCGCCTCCACCACGCTGGTCCGCTCACCGAAGGGATCGGACACCCAGCCCAGGGGCTGGCCTGTCTCCGCCCGATCCCCCAGAGCCACCGCGGCGCGGAGAATGCCGTCCTGCCCGGCACGCACCCAGCGGGTGGCATCGGCGATGAACGGCTCGGGCTGGGGTCGTCCCCGGCTGGCGGGCAGCATGCCCAGGGCCCGCATGGCCCGTAGCACGCCTCGCAGGCCCGCCCGGATCGCTCCTTCGTCAAAGCGCAACGCCTCACCGCCTTCATACGTCACCGCCGCCACACCGAGCTCCCGAGCGGCCTCCCGCAGGCTGCCTTCGATGATCGGGGAATGGATCATCACCGGCAGCCCGCAGGCCCGGGCCAGTATCTCGTCACCCCCGTGGTCCAGATCGGCGCGGATCTGCGGCAGGTTGTCGCGGTGGACGGCGCCGGTATGGAGATCAATCAGGTGGCTGGCCTTCTGCAGTACCTGTTTGCGGAACAGGCGCGCCAGCCGCGCGCCCATGGAGCCGGTATCCGAACCGGGAAAGCAGCGATTGAGGTCGCGCCGGTCCGGCAGGTACCGGGACCGGGCGGTGAAACCGAGCACGTTGACGATGGGCACCGCCACCAGGGTGCCGGCCAGCCTTCCCAGGGCCTTCTCCCGAAGCAACCGGCGGATGATCTCCACACCGTTGATCTCGTCACCGTGCACGGCGGCGGAAACCACCAGGCAGGGTCCGTCGCGACGGCCGTGCACCACGTGCAGCGGTATGGTCAGCGGCGTATGGGTGTATAGATGTCCTGCGGGCAGATCCACCGTACCCCGTCCCCCCGGCACGATCGTCCGCCCCGCGATCTCGAACGCCGCTCTCACCATTCCTCCCCCTTCCTCCCCCTTCCGCAAACCGGTTGACACCGCATGACGCCTGCCCAAGGATGATGCGTGCCCATTCCGCCCCCGACAAGGAGCCCGCTCATGCCGTCCTGGGCACTGATCTTCCTGATCGTTGCCGTCATCGCCGCTGTCCTGGGCTTCTCCGGCCTGGCCGGGGCGGAAGCCGGCATCGCTCAGGTCCTGTTCGTGATCTCCATCATCCTGTTCCTGGCATTCCTGATCCTTGGCAAGCGCGGGCCCTGATCACCGGTCTTACCGGGTCCGGGATCCCGACGGGATCGCCCTCACACCATGGTGACCATTTCCTCGGCGCTGGTGGGGTGAATGGCCACGGTCTCATCGAAATCCTGCTTGGTGGCGCCCATGCGCACAGCGACCGCAAAGCCCTGGAGCATCTCGTCCGCGCCATTGCCGATCACGTGCGCGCCGACAATGCGCTGCTCATCACCCACTGTCACCAGCTTCATGTGGGTGCGTACCTTCTCGTCGGACAGCGCGTAGTCCATGCCCACGAAGGTGCTGGTGAACACCTGCACGGCGTTGCCATACTGCGCCCGCGCGTCTTCCTCGGACAGCCCCACGGTGCCAATGGGGGGATGGCTGAACACCACGGTGGGGATGTTGGCGTAATCGAGATAGCGGTCCTGCATACCGCCGAACAGACGGTCGGACAGGCGGCGTCCGGCAGCGATGGCCACCGGGGTGAGCGGCATCTGACCGGTGATGTCGCCCAGTGCGTACACGCCCTCCACATTGGTCTGCTGCCAGCGATCCACCGGGATGTTGCCCCAATTGTCGGTGACAACGCCGGCGGCATCCAGCCCCAGACCCTGGGTATTCGCATCCCGGCCAATGGCCCAGATAACCACATCCAGGTTCTCAAGCCGCTGGCCGTCCTCCGCCTCCAGCACCAGGGCACCGGGCTCACCGGACAGCCGCGCGGGCACAAAACCGGGCTGCACCTTCACACCACCGTGGGGCAGCGCTTCCATCAGACCCTGCTGGAGCATGGCATCGAAGCCGCGCAGCGGCGTCTGATGACGGATAACCAGGGTGGAGTCCGAACCCAGCCCCGCCAGCACGCCGGCCAGTTCCACCGCAATGTAGCCGGCCCCCACCACGGCCACACGGCGGGGCTGTTCCTCCAGGGCGAAGAAACCATCGGAGTCGATACCCAGTTCCGCCCCGGGAATCGCCGGCCAACGGGGCTTGCCGCCGGTGGCGATGATGACATGGTCGGCCGTGAGTCGTTGGTCACCCACCTCCAGCGTGCCCGCACCGACAAACCGCCCATGGCCGCGAAACAGGGTAACCGCGTCCTTGTCCAGGTTGCGCTGGTAGATCCCGTTCAGGCGCTGAATGTACGCGTCGCGGCGCGCCTTGAGGGTGGCCCAGTCCAGTTCCGCCCCGGACACGCCGATGCCGTAATCGCCGGCACGGTGAATGGCCTCCATGGCGCCCGAGGCCTGCCACATGATCTTTTTCGGCACACAGCCCACGTTCACGCAGGTTCCGCAGAGCCCGGACGATTCGATAACCGCGGCGCTGGCACCGTAGCGGGTGGCGCGCCGCGCGGTGGCCAGGCCGCCGCTGCCACCACCGATGGCGATCAGGTCGAAGTGCTGAGTCATGCATCCCCCGTCGAAAACCGGCGGCCCGCCTTGGATCACGCTGGAACCGCCCATACAGTACACTGGTCGATGCACACTATACGCCGCCGCCCGGTAACAGGACCATCCGTGCATTCCCGTAAGCATTGACCGAGGCAGACAATGACCAACCCGCTACTCGCAACCGACGGCCTGCCGGCCTTCCCGGCCATCCGTCCGGAGCATGTGGAGCCGGCCATCGACCGGATTCTTGCCGACAACCGGCGCCAACTGGAGCACCTGCTGGGCCAGGAGGGCGAGCACGACTTCGACAGCCTGGTGCGGCCATTGGAGGCAATGAACGATCGATTGAGCAAGGCCTGGTCGCCGGTCAGCCACCTGAATTCGGTGATGAACAACGATGCCCTGCGGGCCGCCTACAATGCCTGTCTGCCCAAGCTGTCCGAGTACAGCACGGAGCTGGGGCAGAACGAGGCGCTGTTCCGGGCCTACGAAAGGATCAGCCAGCGGCCGGATTTCGCCAACCTCACCCCGGCCCAGCGCAAGACCGTGGAGAACGCACTGCGGGACTTCCGCCTTGCGGGCGTGGACCTGCCGCCCGCGGAAAAGGACCGTTACCGTCAGATCGCCAGCCGCCTGTCGGAGCTGTCCTCCAGGTTCGGCGAAAACGTACTGGACGCCACCAACGCGTGGGAGCTGACACTCACCGACGCCAGCCGCCTCGGCGGCCTGCCGGACTCCAGCCTGGCCATGCTGAAACAGGCCGCCCAGCAGAAGGGCCAATCGGGTTACCGCCTGACCCTGGACTTCCCCTGCGTATACGCCGTGCTGGCCTACGCGGATGACCGCGCGTTGCGCCGCGAGGTGTACACGGCCTTCGGCACCCGGGCCTCGGACCAGGGTCCACATGCCGGGCAATGGGATAACCACCAGATCATGGAGGAAATCCTCGCCCTGCGTCACGAACAGGCCCGACTGCTGGGCTTTGCCAATTACGCCGAGTTGTCGCTGGCCACCAAGATGGCGGACAGCACGGAGGCGGTGCTGGATTTCCTCAGCGATCTGGCCGCCCGCTCCCGCCCTCAGGCGCAGAAGGAGCTGGAGGAGCTGCGCGCTTTCGCCACCGACGAACTGGGACTGGTGGAACTGGAGCCTTGGGACATCACCTGGGCCGGGGAGAAGCTGCGCCAGGCCCGGTACCAGCTCAGTCCGGAGGATCTGCGTCCCTACTTCCCGGCGCAGCGGGTGATCGACGGTCTGTTCCAGGTGGTGGAACGGCTGTACCGGGTCCGCATAGTGGAACGCACCCGGGACGTGGACATCTGGCATCCGGACGTGCAGTTTTTCGAGATCCGGGATCCGGACGGCACGGTGCGCGGTCAGTTCTACACGGATCTGTACGCCCGCGAGAAAAAGCGCGGCGGTGCCTGGATGGATGAGTGCCGCGTACGGCGCCGCACCGAGAACGGCGTGCAGACTCCGGTGGCCTATCTCACCTGCAATTTCACGCCCCCGGTGGGCGGCAAGCCGGCCCTGCTTACCCACGACGAGGTGCAGACCCTGTTCCACGAATTCGGTCACGGACTGCACCACATGCTGACCCGGGTGGACTGCGCGCCGGTATCCGGAATCCACGGTGTGCCCTGGGATGCCGTGGAACTGCCCAGTCAGTTCATGGAAAACTGGTGCTGGGACCGCGAGGCGCTGAACCTGTTCGCCGCGCATCACGAGAGCGGCGAACCCATCCCGGAGCAGCTCTACCAGCGCATGCTGGCAGCGAAGAACTTCCAGTCCGCCATGCAGATGGTCCGGCAACTGGAATTCAGCCTGTTCGATTTCCGGCTGCACCTGGAGTACGACCCGGCCCATGGCGGGCGAATCCCGGAGACACTGAACCGGGTACGGGACCAGGTGGCGGTGGTACGCCCGCCGGACTGGCACCGGTTCCCGAACAGCTTCAGCCATATCTTCGCCGGCGGCTACGCGGCAGGTTATTACAGTTACAAATGGGCCGAGGTGCTGTCCGCGGATGCGTTTTCCCGCTTCGAGGAAGAAGGTATCTTCAGTGCCGAAGCCGGAACCGATTTCCGGACCCACATTCTGGAAAAAGGCGGCTCGGAGGAGCTGATGGACCTGTACGTGGCCTTCCGCGGCCGCAAACCGAGCATCGATGCGCTGCTACGCCACAGCGGCCTGGCGGCATAAGGGTAACCGGTGCCGGACCGGTGGGCGGTCCGGCACGCGCGAACAATGAGAAGGAGCATGGCATGACGAGCCCCAGTGACCCGGACTGCGTTTTCTGCAAGATCCGCGACGGTGACATTCCCGCCGCCATTGTCTTCGAAACCGAGGAGGTGATGGCCATCATGGATGCCTTCCCGTCCTCCAAGGGGCACGCCCTGGTGATCCCCAAGCCCCATTACCCCGATGTTTTCGAGATTCCGCCGGAACTGCTCGCCAACTGCGCCAGAGAGGCCCAGCGGCTGGCACGGGCCCAGCGCAAGGCGCTGAAACCGGACGGTGCGACGGTCACCCAGTTCAATGGTGCTGCCGCCGGCCAGACGGTATTCCATTATCACATCCACGTGACACCGCGCTGGGAAGGCCAACCACGGCGCAGCCACGGGAAGGAGATGGCGGACCCGCAGGAGCTGAAATCCCTGGCGGAGCAGATCCGGGCCGCCCTGGACTGAGCCCCGGGCATGCACGGCCGGGGTCGCAGTGGTCCCGGCACTGACCCACCGGTACGATGGATCGCCCATGAAACTCGCTTCCTGGAACGTCAACTCGCTGAAGGTGCGCCTGCCCCAGGTGCTGGACTGGCTGAGCAGCGTCCAACCCGACATTCTGGGTCTGCAGGAAACCAAGCTGACTGACGACAAATTCCCGGTCGCCGCACTGGAGGACGCCGGCTACCAGGTGATGTACGCCGGACAGCCCACCTACAACGGCGTTGCCGTGCTGGCCCGAGCCCCCATGACCGAGCCGGTGACCGACATTCCCGGCCTGGATGACCCCCAGCGACGCGTGCTGGCGGTGACGGTATCCGGCATCCGCTTCATCAACCTGTACGTGCCCAACGGACAGGAAGTCGGTTCCGAGAAGTTTGCCTACAAGCTGGACTGGCTGGAGCGCCTGCACACCTGGATCCGGGACGAGCTGCGACGGAACCAACAGCTGGTGGTGGTGGGCGATTTCAACATCGCGCCGGAGGATGCCGACGTGCACGATCCGGAGGAATGGCGCGGCAAGGTGTTATTCAGTGAACCTGAGCATCAGGCCCTGGGAAAGCTGCTGGATCTCGGTCTGGTGGACACCTTCCGCCTGTTCCCACAGGAAGAGAAGGTGTTCTCCTGGTGGGATTACCGGATGAACAACTTCCGCCGTAACCGCGGCCTGCGCATCGATCTCATTCTGGCCAATGAGGCCATGCGCCGCGCCTGCACTGCCAGTTGGGTGGACGTGGCGCCGCGCCGCTGGGAACGTCCATCCGACCATGCCCCGGTGGTGGCGGAGTTCAGCCTATGAAGTACGCCGACCTCAGGGATTTCATCGCCGGCCTGGAGGCGCAGGGCGAGTTGAAGCGCGTGACCGCTCCGGTGGACCCGAAGCTGGAGATGACCGAAATCTGCGACCGCACATTGCGTCGCGAAGGCCCCGCCCTGCTGTTCGAGAAACCGGTGGGCCACGACATGCCTGTGCTTGGCAACCTGTTCGGCACGCCGCGCCGTGTTGCGCTGGGCATGGGCGCGGAAAGCACCGAGGCCCTGCGCGAGATCGGCAGACTGCTGGCCTTCCTCCGGCAGCCGGAGCCGCCCAAGGGCTTCCGGGACGCCTGGGATCAGCTACCGGTGTTCCGTCAGGTGCTGAACATGGCGCCGAAAAAAGTGCGCAGCGCGCCCTGTCAGGAAGAGGTGTTCGAGGGTGACGCCGTGGACCTCTCCCGCATCCCGGTGCAGACCTGCTGGCCCGGCGATGCCGGGCCGCTGATCACCTGGGCGCTGGTGGTGACCCGCGGCCCGCACAAGGAGCGGCAGAACCTGGGCATCTACCGCCAGCAGGTGATCGGCAGGAACCGCGTGATCATGCGCTGGCTCGCTCACCGGGGCGGTGCCCTGGACTTCCGCGAGTGGCAGCTGGCGCACCCGGGCGAGCCGTTCCCGGTGGCCGTGGCGCTGGGCGCCGACCCGGCCACTATCCTGGGTGCGGTCACCCCGGTGCCGGACAGCCTGTCGGAATACGCCTTCGCCGGCCTGCTGCGCGGCAGCAAGACGGAACTGGTGAAATGCATCGGGTCGGACCTGCAGGTGCCCGCCAGCGCCGAGATCGTGCTGGAGGGTCATATCCACCCGGATGACATGGCGCCGGAAGGCCCATTCGGTGACCACACGGGCTATTACAACGAGGTGGACCGATTCCCGGTGTTCACCATCGACCGGATCACCCAACGCCACCGACCCATCTACCACAGCACCTATACCGGGCGTCCGCCGGACGAGCCGGCCATCCTGGGGGTGGCGCTGAACGAGGTGTTCGTGCCCATCCTGCAGAAGCAGTTCCCGGAGATCGTGGACTTCTACCTGCCGCCGGAAGGCTGTTCCTACCGCATGGCAGTGGTGACCATGAGGAAGCAGTACCCGGGGCACGCCAAACGTGTGATGCTGGGCGTGTGGTCGTTCCTGCGCCAGTTCATGTACACCAAGTTCATCATCGTCACCGACGAGGACGTGAACGCCCGGGACTGGAAGGATGTGATCTGGGCCATGACCACCCGCATGGACCCGCAGCGCGACACGGTGATGATCGACAACACACCCATCGACTACCTGGATTTCGCCTCGCCGGTCTCCGGGCTGGGTTCAAAAATCGGCTTCGACGCCACCAACAAGTGGGCGGGGGAAACCAGTCGGGAATGGGGGAGGCCCATCACCATGTCCGACGACATCCGCCGTCGGGTGGACGAGCGCTGGGGCGAATTGGGCATCGACTGAACGGGGCCGGGAATCAGCTATCCCGGATCGGAAACAACTTTCCTCACAGGCTGTCATTGTCAGTATGAGCTACCGGATCACCATCGAATCCTCGGGCCACAGCTTCACCGCCGAAGCCGACGAATCCGTCCTGGAGGCAGCGCTGCGGCACGGACTGGTCATTCCGTACAGCTGCCGCGGCGGAACCTGTGCCACCTGCATGGGAAAAGTGGTGGAAGGCGAGGTCAGTTATCCGGCCAACGAGTTGCCCCCCGGGCTTGACCCGAAGGAGGCGGCGGTCGGTCAGGCCTTGTTCTGCCTGGCGCGCCCGGAGACCGACCTGAGCATCGAAGTCCGCGAGGTGCGCGACGGCAGTGATATCGAGCCGCGCAAGCTGCCCTGCCGTGTGGTGGGCATGAAGCGCCTGGCGCACGACGTGATGCAACTGGATCTGAAGCTGCCGGAAACGGAACGGCTGCAGTTCCTGTCCGGTCAGTATGTGGACATCCTGCTTCGGGACGGCCGCAAGCGCAGCTATTCACTGGCCAACCCGCCCCACGAGGACGATGTCTTGCAGATCCATGTCCGCCACGTGGCGGACGGGGCCTTCTCCGGCAAGGTGTTTGGCGACATGAAAGAGAAGGCGCTGTTGCGCCTGGAGGGGCCGCTGGGAAATTTCTTCCTGCGAGAGGAATCCCCGCGACCCATCATCCTGATGGCGGGCGGCACCGGCTTCGCACCCATCAAGAGCATGCTGGAGCACGCGTTTTACATCGGACTGGATCGCCCTATCCACTTCTACTGGGGTGTGCGCAGCCTGCGCGATCTGTACATGGACGCGCTACCCCGCCAATGGGAGGCGGAACACCGGCATTTCCATTACACCCCATGCCTGTCGGAACCGCTGCCGGAAGACAACTGGGAAGGACATGTGGATCTGGTGCATAACCGGGTTCTCCGGGACTTCTCCAGCCTCGACCCCTTCGACGTCTACATGGCCGGCCCGCCGGGAATGGTCCACGCCGCACGGCGGGATTTCGCCAGACACGGTCTGCCCGGGGACCAGCTATACTATGATTCCTTCGAGCGGGCGGTGGATGCACCGGTGTCCCTGAACCCCACATCCAGCTCCGCCTAGCATCCGGGGGCGCCAGCACAGTCAAGGTTGGCTTCAGGCAGGAAGAGCAACATGGAAAAGGACCTTCTTTCCCAGGCAGGATCACGTGGATGGACCGGGAACGGCAGCCGGATGACGCTGTTGTTGGGGTCGGCCGCGGCCGTGTGCTGCCTCCTGCTGGCAGTCGCGCTCTGGCAGCAGGCCCGTTGGAGCAACCAGCATCACTTTCTCGGCCAGCAGCAGACGGCCTTCCAGGCTGTGGTGGACGCGCTGGAGGACAGTACGGCCCTCGCCCGGCGACTGGGCCGGATCATGGGTGCGACGGGAAGCAGTGATGCCAGGCTGTTCGATGTGCTGGCATCCGAGTACCAGGCCCGCGACCCTCACCTGGAACTGGTCGCCTGGATCGAACCCGAGCCGGAGCGGAGCGTCAGCCCGTTCCGGTTGAGTCAACTTCGCACCCGCAGCGATCCGCTGGACCAGCGCGCCGCCCAGGCGCTCCTGATCGATACCCACGCCAACGTCCTGCAACACGCCATCGCCAGTGAGGGCCTGACAACCGTGGACGGTCCGGTGCTGCTCCCGGCTTCCAACGGCGTAAGCACCGGACAGCTCCTGTTCCAGCCGGCCTTCGACGGCAGCGGCATACTCCGGGGCGTGGTTGTTATTGCGCTGCGATTCGACGCCCTGGCGCATGCCCTCACCGATCCCGCCGACGCCAGTCTGCATCTGTTCGAAACCCGCCCCGGCAACGGCCGTGAACTGCCCTTGTACAGCAGTCCCCGGCAGAGCGGCACGGCCGGCGCGACGCCCACCACCGACTCACTGAAAAACCTGCCTCACCTGCATGAGACAGTCCACGTGGCCGACCGGACTTGGTCCGCATGGCTGGTGCCCGCCCGGCCGCTGCCCATGCCATGGTCAGCGGCAACCTGGCTGCCGCTGACGGTCCTGGCCGGTCTGCTGCTGGGGCTCACTGTTCTGGCACACAACAACAGCCGTGCCCGCCGTACGCTCAGCCATCGGTACGCAGCAAGGGAACACCTGCTGGGGGAACTGCGGGAAACCCGGAAGCAGCTGGAGGATGAGAACCAACGGCTGCAGGACGATCTGCGGCGAACCCGCGCCCAGGCACGGCAGGACGCGGCACGCGCCCAGGAACAGGCGCAGCGCAGCCGGCAACTGGGGGCGGACGCCTGGCTTTTCCGGCACGCTTTTGACAATGCGGCCATGGGCATGGCCATGTTTGACCCCGGGACCGGGGCCTGCCTGCGGGCCAATCAGGCCTTTTGCGACATGCTGGGCTACAGCGGGGGTGAACTGGCCGGTCTGGATTTCCGGGAGATCACCCATCCGGCGGACATCCACATCACCCCGCCACTGGTCCGAACGGCCCTGCGCGGCGGGAAAGACCGTTTCACGGCGGAGAAACGCTACCTCCACCGCAACGGGCGTATCGTATGGTGCCATATCGCCGGCACGCTGCTCCGGACACCCGGCGGCGAACCGCTGCAACTCGCTGTGCAGGCGTATGACATTTCCCGGCTCCGGACCGGCCAGGCTGCGCCGGCGGAGCCACACGCCATCGTCACGCCCCACTGAACCGGTGCATGGCAGGCCATAGGCTGCGGCGGTATACTGCCGGCAGAATCGGACCCAGGTCACCGTGCATGTCTATTTCCCCCAGTACCTGTTACTGCAGCGCATGGGCTCCGCCGGCGACGGCGGTGAAGGTCGCCCTTCATCGGGAGGAACGGGGGCCCGGGAACGGTGCCCGGCCATGAACGCAAGCAGCCGGGAAATGGCCGCTCGAGCGCGGCAGGAGGCGCTGTTACCCGGGGTCTCCCGAACCTTCGCCCTCACCATCCCGCAGCTTCCCGACATGCTGCGGCCGGCGATCACCAACGCTTATCTGCTCTGCCGCACGGCGGATACCATCGAGGACAGCACCCGGCTGTCAACTGCCGACAAGGCCCGCCACTACCAGGCCCTGCTGGACATGCTGGACAACAGGCTGACCGGGGGTGATTTCGCCCGGCAGTTGCTGCGGGAAGCGCCCATCTCCCTGGCCGCCGAACAGGAACTCATCCTCCGGGCTCCCGAGCTGGCGGCTGTCTACCAGAGCCTGCCCGCGGAGCAGCGCCGGATCCTGTATCGCTGCCTGAAGATCATGAGCCAGGGCATGGCCCGTTTCGAAGGACTGCAGAACCCGCTGGGGCTGCCCGACGGCGAGCACTTCCGTGATTACTGCTATGTGGTGGCCGGCGTGGTGGGCGAGATGCTCACGGAGCTCTTTGCCCTGGCGGACCGCGATATCGCCCGTCGGCGGGATGCACTGCTACCGCTGGCCCGCGGCTTCGGTCAGGGCCTTCAGATGACCAATATCCTGAAGGATGTGCGCGACGACCGGGAACGCGGGATCTGCTGGCTGCCACGGGATCTGCTGGCTGCCAACGGCTGCTCACTGGACGAACATGGCCATTGGCGCCGGGATGATGCCTTCCGGTCAGCCATCGGTCAGTTGGTGGCGGTGGCTCACCATCAACTACGCCTGGCCCGGACCTACACCCTGGCTATCCCGGCCCGGCAACGGGGCATGCGGCGGTTCTGCAGTTGGGCGTTGGGCATGGCCCTTTATACACTACGGAATATCCACCGCCGGCCGGACTTCCGTTCCGCCAGCGAGGTGAAGATCAGTCGGCAGCGACTACGGACCATCATCCTCGGCTGCAATCTGAGCGTGGGCAGCGACCGGCTGCTGGAAACCGGCTTCGCCCTGGCATCCCGCGGCCTGCCCCTTCCCTCTGCCGAGCAACTGCAAGGTCTGTCCTCGGAAGGACGCGCTCCATGAACCGATGCATCTGCCTCCCGGCCCTGTTGCTCGCCCTGCTGCTGGGCGGTTGCGCCGGAACACCACCGATGCCGGATGAACAGGTGCATGACCCGCTGGAAAACGTCAACCGGCGCATCTACGCGTTCAACGAACAACTGGATCGCTACATCGCGAAACCGGCCGCTGACGCCTACGTGTTCGTCACGCCCCGGTTCGCCCGGCGCGGCGTCACGAATTTCTTCGACAATGCCCGCTACCCGGGCACGGTGGTGAACGGCGCCCTACAGGGCAAATGGGGGCAGGCAGGACGGGACAGCGGCCGCTTCCTGCTGAACAGCACCATCGGCCTGCTAGGCCTGTTCGACGTCGCCACACCGCTGGGGCTGGAGCAGCATAACGAGGATTTCGGCCAGACCCTGGCAGTCTGGGGGACGCCGGAGGGCACCTACCTGGTGCTGCCCGTGATGGGACCAAGCACAACCCGGGACGTGCATGACTACCCCGTCGGCATGGCCACCAATGTGGTCACCTACCTGGGCGGCTGGGCCCTGATCGGGCCGCTGTACGCCCTGGACCTGGTCAACCTGCGGGCGAATCTGGATCAGGCCGCCCGCTTCCGTTCGGAGGCGGCGCTGGACGAATACGTCTTCACCCGCTCAGCCTACCGCCAGTACCGGAACAACCTGATCTTCGACGGCGAGGTCCCGGAGCGGGATCTGTTCGATGATCTGGACGAGGATTTCGACTGGTAGGACGGTGACCGCGGCAGCGTGGCGGTCACCGGGGTGTGGCTTCACCCGCCGCAGGGCTGGCAACCCAGCTCGGTGAGCAGGCGACGGATCCGTGTCACCGCCTGACCACCGTAGCCACCGCCAAACAGATTGAAATGGTTGAGCACGTGGTAGAGCTGGTAAAGCTCCCGTCGCGTCGGATAGCCCGGATCCAGCGGCCAGACGGCATGGTACGCCCGATAAACCACCTCCGGCAGCCGGCCGAACAACTCGCTCATGGCCAGATCGCATTCCCGATCGCCATAATGGACAGCCGGGTCGTAAAGCACCGGCCGCCGGCCGTCATCGAAGGCGATATTGCCGGTCCAGAGGTCGCCGTGCAGCAGCGAGGGCGAGGGCGCGTGATCCCGGAACAGAAGCGGCAACGCCTCCTGCAGCCGGCGCCCGGCATCGATCAGCGCCGGTTCGGCGCCGTTGGCTTCGGCCAGCGTGAGCTGATGGCCGAGCCGCTGCGTGGCGAAGAACTCCCCCCAGTCCTCGGTCCACGGATTGGGCTGCGGTGTGGCGCCGATGGCGTTGTCCCGATGCCAGCCATGACGCCGCGCCGTACATTCATGCAAGTGAGCCAGGCCCTCCCCAAGCGCCGCCCAGTCACCGCGTCCATGCAGCGTTATCCATTCCAGCACCAGGAAAGCGCGTTCGCCGGCCAGGCCGCAGTCCACCGCAGCCGGGACACGGATAGCTCCCGCTGCGGCCAGTTCCCGCAAACCATCGCTTTCCGCCTGGAACTGGCTCAGCGCATCGGGGCGATTGAGCTTGACGAAGTAATTCCGCCGGCCGTCGCCGAGGCGATAGGCAGCATTGATACTGCCTCCCGCCACCGGGGTGCGCTCAATGCCACGGAACGGGTGGCCGGTGGCCTGGCCGATACGCTCTGCAATCTGGCTCCAGGGCATGGCACTGCTCCCTTTTAGGGCTGTGCTGCGGCCCCGGGGGGGGGGGGCGGGCAGGGGAAGAGCGGGGGGTGGGATCCGGGCGGGCGTGGGTGGGGGCACCCCGCCTGGGTGCTCCGCCAGGCCGACGC
>JAFIFU010000019.1 GCA_020831885.1 Ectothiorhodospiraceae bacterium | reverse complement strand
AGCGCCAAGGATGCTGGAGATGATGACAGTCTTGCGGTTCATGATGATGCTCCTCTGGGTGACAGTGCACCCGTTTTGATGGTTGCGGATGGTTCAGTAACAACTGCCATTGACTTCAAGGTGCGTTGTTGCATGCCTTTCTGCCCATGGCTTGGAGTTAATGATGGACCAGGTCCGTCTCTCTGAAACTGGTTATTCTGCGTAGTGGGATTTACGTATCTTCTTTGTTTGATGCGGAAAATATAACGAAACAGCCTGCTCTTTTTGGATCGTCTTGATTAGTTTTATTCGTGTAATTAATTAGGTAAATAACCGAATGCTTTCATTCGTCGATTAAGCTGAAGAAGCGCTGACCGATTCCCATGGCAAACTTCCTTAAGGAAGCGATTCCCCAAGTCCGCAATAAAAAAGCGCCGCCTCTCCGGGGCGGCGCTGCTGTGACGTGGTGACTGTTTACTGGGAAGCGGCCAGGCCCGCAGTGGGTTCATCGGCCGCCGGCACCATGTGGAAGCTGCCGATCGGGGTTGCCACGCCGATGCCAACCAAGCGTGCATGGTCGGGGCCCACTTGGTCCCGGGCCGGATTGGGAGCGAAGTCATAGCGACCCACCACCCGGGTGTCCTGGCTGAGGAAGCCCATCTCGGCGGCGCGCCGTTCGGCGTCCGACGCGAAGGGGACGGGCTCGGTGCGGACCACCGTGCTGGGACCGACATCCGGGCCGATGGCGCCGATGCCCACCAGTTCGTTGTGCAGGGTCCGGTCGGCGTGGCTCATTTCCGCCTGGGCGGAGCCCATGGCCAGGAGAGCGCCAAGGATGCTGGAGATGATGACAGTCTTGCGGTTCATGATGATGCTCCTCGGGTGACAATGCACCCCTTGTCGATGGTTGCTGACCTCTTGGAACACTGGCGTTAAAAGGGCGCTCTCTGTTGCGTGCCTTTCTGGCCAGGGCTTGGAGTTAATCATGGATTAAACAGCCGTCAGTGAAACTGGTTTTTATGCGTAGTGGGATTCACTTAGAGTGCGCGCGCCGAGGAGCAGTGGATCGCAGGAAAAAATTCCCCACTCTAGTTTCTCAATACCCTTGATTGGCGATTTTCCGGATATCTACTTAGGTAAATGCCCTGATTCCCGTTTCCGAGTATCAATAAATACTGAACAAGCCCTGCCGGGTAATCGTTTTTTATAAAAAGCGTTATTGAGGAGTTGTTGAGATGAATAAACAAGGCGGGATTGTTTCCGCTCTGGCGTTGGCCGGGCTGGTCAGTGCCGGCGCTGTCAATGCCATCGAGGTGGAGTTCGGCGGTGACGTGGAAGCGCGGGGTTACGCCACGCGTGACGGCGGCAGTAACCAGGTGTTTTCCGGATTCGATCAGCGGGTCCGGTTGTCAACCATTGTTGATGCCGGCGATGGCGTGCAGTTGCATGCGCGCATGAATCTGTTCAATGACCGGTTCCAGGGCGACGCCTCCGGCCAGCCCGGTGCAGGACCGGATGAGCGCCCTTTCACCGCGTCCAATCGCGGGCACCGGTCGGTTGAACTGGATTACGGTTTTCTGCGTGTGCCCACGGGAATCGGGGTTTTCCAGATCGGGCGGCAGATCTCCAACTGGAATTTCGACTTCACAACCAGTGACGCCCGCCGGGATCGCCTGAGTTATGTGACGCGCCTGGGTGATGTGACCATCGCCGCCAGCTATGATCGCCGTGCGGCACCCCTGGGGACCGCACGGGAGCTGGACGGCAATCAGTTCAACCTGGCGTTTCTGGGCAGCCCGTGGCAGGACGCCCGGGCCGGGATCGTGTTTGCCTATGAGGAGGCAGGCGGAAGCGGCGCAAGGAGCACGTCGGAGGAAACGGGAGAAGATGCGTTTATTCTCCGGGGCCTCCTGTTCGCCTCGCCCTGGGTGCAGGGAACCATTGGAGACACCACGTACACCGTGGGTGGGCATTACCTGGGGAATACCAGAACCACGCTCTACTCCGGAGATACCTACGGTGGGTTCGTGCGGCTGGCACATCAGATAACTCCGGCTTTTGCGCTGGAAGGACAAGTGGCCGCGAACCTCCGTGGCGGTTTTGTGGCCAGCGGGTTCGACACGTTCTCCAGTCTGATTCACGGCAGTCCGGAGCATAGCCGTTCACGGACGCAGATCGGGGGCCCGCTGTTCGGTGGCCTGAACCTGAGCGGTTCGGGAACCAGCGACGAAAACGACGACAGCGTCCTGCTGGCCGCGGTCCGTGGTGTTTACACGGTGGGTGATTGGGAATTCATCGGCGCTGCGGGTTGGTTGAACTATGACCGCGCGGCGGCGACGATCGTCAACCCGACGACATCCGATCTGGATGAGGACGTTGTGTTCCTGGATGCCCGCGTCAACTACCAGCTGGTGCCTTCAACCCAGATCCACGCGGTGGCCGGCTGGGCGCAGACCGAAGACTTCTTCGAAGCGACCGGGCAGCGGGCGCGGGATAGTCACGCGGTGCAACTGGGCGTGAAGACCACGTTCTGACGCCGGGGCTGCGCGGGCCGGAGGGAACGGGCATGGCTCTCCTTCCTCCGGCCCTAGCCTTTCAGGAAGCAAGGCTCAGTCAGGAGGTGCTGAGACAAGGGCACAACCTCGCGAAAGCTCAGTGACCCACCTGGTCGGTAACCACGTCTCCGGCCGGGGTGGCGATGCCCTCCAGGAGCGCCTTTGCAGCCGCCACGCCTCCGTTTCCGGTGTCCACCCGGTAGATTGCCCGTCCGCTGAGCCAGTCATACAGTGCCGATACGGACGCTGCGGCCAGATGGCCGGCATCCGGGCCGACGCACCGTGGCAGCATGCTGGCCAGTGCCTGGCCGGCGGTCAGTTCCTGGAGCGCCGGCGCGGCGCCGTTGTCGGATGGCTGGGTCTCCGCCTGGATCAGCACAACCGGAACGGTCTGTGGTATACCGATCAGCTCCCGGCTGGCGGGCAGCAAGCGCCAGGCATGCAGCCCCGTATGCGGTGCGTCCGCGCCGGACGCCTGTTCCCGTGAGACGTACGGCAGTCCCATCGCTCTGACCCTGGGTTCCGGGTCCGTCTCCAGGAGTACGCCCCCGGCTACCGGTCTGTCCGGCGATCGCGCCAGGCCGGTTACCAATGGGTTGCGGTTATCGGCGGCGCTCCCGCCTGCCGCCGGGATGACCAGGGCGGAGCAGGAGGGCGGCCCGCCCGGGGTCAACCCCAGTAGCACACCCTGCAGGCCCAGCATGCCGGTCTCTACCAGCGCCCCGCGGAGCAGCGTCTCCGACACCAGGGACACGACGTCTTCCAGCGCGAGATCCTGTCCGATCAGGCGCTGGGCGTTCGTGACGGCGTATCCCGTGTGGGCGGATACGATCTGCAGCCGATCCGGTTTGTCCGGCCCGTCACCGGGAGGCGTGGACAAGGGCACGAAGGCGGGAAGCACTCGCCGGGCCACCGCCTGGCTTTCCGTGCTCAGGACGATAGCGCCGCCTCCGGTGCTGACGGTGAGCTCCTCCGGTCCGGATTCGGCTTGTCGGGTCTGTGAAAACCGGTGCCTGCCGGCCGAAACCGACCCGGCGGGATCCCCGGTACCCGCCGGCGGACGGCTGTCTCCCTGGAGCAGCAGCCCGTCCCGCGCCCAATCCGCCAGCGTGTCCCAGACCCGTTGCCGCACTTCCCAGATATGTTCCGGGTCCTTGGGTCCTTCCGAGGCTTCCAGCAGGCGGTGGGCGATGGTGTCCGCCGGTACGCCATCGGTTGCCATCAGCCAGATCCAGGCGGCGGTTTCATTGGGGCGGAACAGGGTTCCCGCCCGCTCGGAGTACAGAGCCAGCCCGTCGTCATCGATCATCTCCGCGACGCCGCGGGCGCGTACCGGCGGCCGCGGGACAGATGCACCCGTAACCGCATCCGCCAGTACTATGTCCGCCAGGCGCGGATAGGGAAAATACGGCAGATACCGGGTTGCCCCCTCCGTCGGATAGAGCCGCTGAAATCCTCCCGCACGCTCCAGTTCCAGGCGGGCGGTCTCCACAAGCCGCTCGGCGGGGGCGAGCCGGGCGCTGCGCCGGGGGGTGGCGTTGAGACCCAGCAGGTTCACCATGTCCGTGACAAGCTGCCGCTTGTTGCGGGCTTCAACGTCCCCGCCGTCCTGGGGCGCGGCGCACACTTCCAGGGACGGACTCAGGTTGCACTCGAGGATGTGGGGCTTGAGCGCCGTATCCACCAGGCAATCGATCCCCAGCAGTTCGTAGCAGCCGGATGTGGGCGCGGTGATCCGCTTCAGCCGGGAGCGCATATGCTCGCGCACCGAAATGATTGTCAGTGTCAGCAGGTCGCGGATACGCTGAAACAGGGCCGCATCATCATGGCCTTGCTCCCGCAGCCAGCCCCGGTAATTGGCGAAACTGATGAAAACCACGGGCGTCTCGCTGGCCGCATTGGTGGCATTGACATCCGGGTTGGTCAGGTGCGCGTAGATGTTGTCCGGGTCGTTGGGGTCGTAGGGCTCAGATGCGAGCTTGGCGGAGCCCTCCTGGTACATATACACGCGGAGCGGCTCCACCGAGGTGATCAGAACGTACAGGCGGAGCACGTACTTGTGACCGTTCATGGTATGCGGCTTGTCCATGTATTCCTGCACCATGAACGCGCTGTCCCGCGGCACATCGGCGGTATCCCGGACCAGCGATATGCCTTTGCCCCTGGCCGAATTCTTTGGTTTCAGGATCCAGCGCTTTTCCGGGTTTCGGGCGGCCGCCTCCTGCAGTGCCGCATACTCGTTGGGCATCATGAACGTGCGGGGAAAGAAATCCATGCGCCGGGCGAATTCGCTGTCATCACCGGCCTGCTCCGTGATGTGCTCGCGTGTCCGGGCCAGTGTGGCGTACAGATTGCTCTTGACCGTCAGGCCATTGTTGCCAGGGATGTGGTTGATGCTGCAACCCGGGCCAAGCCGCTCGAACACCTCGGGCGCAGGCATCCCCGTGTACCAGCAGGTGCTCCACAGCTCGCTGGAGCCCTCCGCCCAGATGGCGGGGTCCAGTGCTTCCTTGAAAAATAGATCCTGTGCCGGTTCCCGCTTTCCCGCGAGCCAGAAATAACGGTTCTGCCCGGATGTCCTGCTCATCGCGCCTGCTCCTGCGTGTTTCCCCCATGGAAAAACACTAGCAGCCTGATACCCATGGATGTCTACGTTCTTTTGCGTATGGGGTACGGGTCCCGGCTGACCAATACTGGAACAGGGATGCAACGTCCCGCATGCACGAATGATCTGAACGGAGGAATCATGACGGATAAACCAAGTAATCGGGACCGGCTGCTTCGCAGCCTCTCGCGTGGGCTGCGGTATTCAGCCCCATTGATGATTGTCGCCGCCTATGGCGCCGGGTCATCGGCCTTGGGCCACACCGCATCAGCAGACGCGTTGGCCGCATTGGCGGCTGAGGACGAGATCGCTGACGTGCTGATGGTCGCCGAGGGCGAAGGTGAAGGCGAAGGCGAGGGTGAAGGCGAAGGTGAAGGCGAGGGCGAAGCCGAAGGCTGATATCCTGCCTCGCCATCAATGAAAAGGGCTCCCCGGTGCGAACCGGGGAGCCCTTCTTACTGGTCAGGCGCTTTCCAATTATCCTTCGGCCTCTCCCTCGGCCTCTCCCTCGGCCTCTCCCTCGGCCTCTCCCTCGGCCTCTCCTTCAGCCTCTCCTTCAGCCTCGCCTTCGGCCCGGGCCTCACCTTCCCCCTCGCCGACGGCAGACATCAGGTAACCCCGTTCGCTGACGGCGTCGCCAACGATGGAATGGACGGCTGCGTAGCCGGCCACCGCGATCATCAGCGGCGCGGTGTAAGCGATGCCGCGGGAAAGCGAGCGTAGGAGCTGCTCCCGGCTATCGGGTTTTTCATTCGGCATGTCGGGTCCTCCGGCTACCGGGCGTTACCGCGGATGAGTAGATAAAAGGCGACCATCAGCAGTGTGAACTGGAACTGCATGCCCCCCAGCGGGTGTGTCGGCGTGGCCATGAAATGCCATTGACCCCAGTGCTCCATGGCGATCGCGCCGAACATGACGGGAACCACGAGCAGCGCCCCCAGGCGTGTGATCCATGTGTTCGTCAGTCCACCGGCCACGACCAGTACACCGGCAGCGATCTCCGTGAGGGCCACCAGCAGACCGATCAGCCAGGGCAGGCCCATGATGGTGGCGAACTCCGCGATGCCACCTCCCATGAACTTGTCAATGCCGTGATAGGTGAATACCCCAAGCAGGGCGATGCGAAGCAGCCAGTGAGCATGTCTGCCCAGCCCCTCCTCACCTGACGATTTCGAAACTTCCATAATCATGATTTCCTTGTTGATTGTGAGTTCGGTTTCGGAATTCCCTGGTCGCGCGCGCCAGACCGAAACCTGGCTCGGTCCGCACACCCAGGAGGCGGGACAGGATGGTGATCATCGCCATATGGTGCAGGGTGTGGCTGGCAATGCAGCTCAACTCCCGGCCCAGTGAACTCTCCAACGTCACCGGTTGCTCCCCATTGGCCAGGTCCGGGGTGTGGCGCACCCGCAGCGGGGTGTCCATCGCCGGCTGCTCCCTGACCAGGGCCCACAGGTTCTCGACGAGCATGATCAACCGCCGCTCCGCGGCCTCCGGGCACTGCTCCACGGGGGTGTGCCGTGCCCGCCGGTCGTAATCCAGTGGTGTGGTCAGAGCAAGCAGCGTGACGTAATGATCCGCAAGGTGGCGCACATGCTGACCGATGCTGCTGAATTCGTATGCTCCGTGGGTGTCCCGGTATTGATCTGGCGTCAGACGACTGACCAGTTCCCTTGTCTGCTGCAGAAGGCGGCAGTTCTCCTCAACGAGTGCTGCAACTGATTGCGTATCCATCCTCTGACCATCCGTGCTGAAATCATGGATCCCCCCGGCCGGCGTCCCTTGGGAATCGATCAGTGCTTCCCTTGAGGACGGCGTGCCGCTCGGTGTGTTCGCGAAGCCGCGTTACTGGTAACGGTAGGTAGCGAGCCGTCGTCGTCCAATGCGCAGTTTTACGTACCCTTCGGGAAATCCCGCCCTTCCGCAGCGCTGTTGAGCCGTTCGCCGGCTGTTCCGGCCGGCACCGTCGAGCCATGCAGTGTCGCTGGCCCGGGCCACGCCAAGGTTGCGGACGTCGGGTGGATCTATGCCTTCTGTGCGGGAATTACGTATTGGCTGCGATTGCGTCGGGGATAGCCTCAGTCCCTGGTCCGGGGATGGCCCGGCAAGCCATTGGAGTGATCGGAACTGATGACGGATCTGCCGTTGGGACTCGTGATCGCAAGCCTGGTGGTAATCGCCGGGCTTAGCCTGGCCATCGCACCCCGTGCGAACACGGCCGAGGGGTTTTTCGGCGGACGCAACGCGGCAGGCACCCCGCCGGGCGTTCTGGTCCTGACCATGTCCCAGGTCACCACCTGGATCTTCGCCCGGTCGCTGCTCAATGCCGGCATTCTGGGATACTACTTCGGCATCGCCGGCGCCCTTGCCTACACGGTCTACTACGGATCATTCCTCACCGGCTGGCTGGTCGTGGACCGGCTTCGCTTCCGCCACGGTGTTTCCAGCATACAGAGCTTTCTCCATGCGCGCTTTGGATTCGCGGGTACCGCCTGCTTCAATGTTCTGGTCTCGCTGCGACTGTTGAGCGAGGTATTCGCGAACCTGCTGGTGGTGGGGATCGTGTTCGGCGTGGCCGGCTCCGGCGCGTACACCACGGCGATCCTGGCGGTTGCGCTGGTGACGTTCCTGTATTCGATGCATGGCGGCCTGCGTGCTTCCCTGCGGACCGATCTGTTGCAGATGAGTGTCCTGGTCCTCTTGCTTGCCGCCCTGTTGATCACCATGGTGGCGGATGTCCGTTTCGATCCGGGCGCGATCCTGACAAGCAGCCCGGAACCCGGGAATCCGGGCTGGATTCTGCTCATTGTCGCCTTGCTGCAGGTGTTGAGTTATCCCATGCATGATCCGGTGATGATGGATCGCGGTTTTCTGTCCGACCGGGAGACAACGCGAAAGAGCTTCTTTCATGCATTCTGGATCTCCGCGCTGTGTATTCTCGTATTTGGCGTGCTGGGAGTGTTCGCGGGGTTGCACCGCTCCGGCGAGGAGGAATTGCTTGAAACGCTTCAGCGCCTGCTGGGTGCGCCGGCCATGGTGGCTCTGGCTATCGCCCTGGTGATCTCGGCGGCGTCCACCATGGACTCCACCTTGTCCAGTGCGGCAAAGCTGGCGGTTGTGGACATGGGTCTGGGGCGGCGGACGGCGGCCACCGGGCGCCTGGTCATGAGCGGGTTCATGACCGGGGGGCTGTTACTGGTGTTTCTGGGTTCGGATGACCTTTTCTCGGCGGTGGCCGTCAGCGGCAACGCCTCCCTTTTTCTGGCACCGGTGATCATATTCTGTGTTCTGGGGGGCCGGCGCGTGCACCGATGGAGTCTATTGACCGCATTTGTCGCTGCGGTGGGCGGTGCGACCCTGTATTTTCTCGAAACCTCGGGTTACCTGAACGTGCTTGGTCAGTTGCCTGGGGTTTCACATGACTACACCAAGCTGCTGATCACCAGCGCCGGCACGCTGGCCGCGGGCATGGCAGCGTTCGCCCTTGGCTTGAAACGGGACCAGGTCCATGCCTGAGCCGGGGCGCACCTGTCCGCTGAGTTACCGCACACGGCCGGAGGATCTGGACGCGGCGGCATCGTTCCGGACGCAGACGCTGTACGTGGTTGGCGGCCTCTATGGCAATGTGGATGCCCTGAGCGGCGTCCTCGCCCTGGTGGACGAAGAGAAGGCAGCGGGCCTGCCTGAGCCGGATATCGTGTTCAATGGTGATTTCAACTGGTTCAACGTGGAGCCGTCACTGTTCCGGGAAGTGAATGCCACCGTGCTCGCCCACCGGGCCATCCTTGGCAATGTGGAGCTGGAACTCGTTGATCCGGCGGAAGGTGCCGGCTGCGGTTGCGCGTATCCGCCCTGGGTGGATCAGCCCCAGGTGGACCGGTCGAACCAGATCATGGAACGGCTGCGGGCGGCGGCGCAGCCCTGTGAGGGTCTGTTTCCGCGATTGGCCGCATTGCCCCGGCAGATGCGCGTTGACGTCGGGGACGTGCGGGTTGGCATACTGCACGGCGACCCGGAATCCACGGCGGGCTGGGGGCTGGCGCTGGAGGTGATGCCGGATCCGGGCACCATCAATGCGCGGATTGCGGACTGGTTCCGGCGGGCGGAGGTGGATGTCTTTGCCTGCACCCACACGTGTACCGCCTACATGCAGGACTTCCCGTTCGGAGACGGACGGCTGATCATGAATAACGGTGCCGCCGGCATGCCGAATTTTCGCGGTGACCCCAGGGGGCATATCACGCGCATCAGCCGCGTGGCGGCGCCGTTCGGGATCGCTTACGGTCGGGTCCTGAAGGGCGTTCATTGCGCCGCGGTGCCGGTGGCCTGGAAACCGGCTGCCTGGCTGCGCCGTTTCGATACACTCTGGCCGGCAGGCTCCCCTGCCGCCATGTCATATCGCCGGCGCCTGGTTTCCGGGCCGGAGCATTCCATCCGTCAGGCCTGCCGATTGGCCGCCGCGGAAGCCACTACGCAGAATTACGGGCGCGACAGGCCGCCCGGGCTGCTTTACTAGGGTTTCAGACAATATTGCCACGTCTCAGCGCCATCGTGCGGTCCGTCAGCCAGGCGCGAGGGCGTAATAGCCATGTGTACCGGTGCCAGGGTCGCGTGGTGGGAGGCAGACCATGACGGATAGACCAGTCAATGTAACGTTTTACCGGTGGGCCGGCGCCTGGGGACCGTTCCGGGTCCGGACCCCTTGCGGGGAGTGCGAACTGACCGCGGATGTGATTGCCAGCGCCCTGACAGATGAGTTGCGGGATATCTCGGTCCATGTCCAGGTACAGGACTGGTTGAGTGCCTGGTGGCGACCGCTTGTCGCCGGCGGTTGGCATGCGCCCATCGTCCTGGTGGATGGGCGTGTGGTCAGTCAGGGGCGGGTTCTGAATCGGGGCGTGTTTCAGGAAGCGGTGGTTCGGGCCCATGCACGCAAGGTGCCGATCCGCGGGAATCACGTTTATGGAAAAGCCGGCTGCACCCATTGTGATCGGGCCATGGCGTATCTGGATGCGGCCAGGATCCGGTATCAACGGCATGATGTGGTCCGTGAACCCGTGGCGCTGTATGCCATGCTTGAACGGGTCAAGCCGCTGATACCGCGCCATGCGCCGGTCGCGGTGCCCCAGATATGGATCGACGGTCATCACATCGGCGGGGCGGAAGCGCTGTCCCAGTTGCTGGATCGGACGATTCCGGCACGGGTTGATCGGAGTCGATCCTCGTTGTCCCCCGGGGACGGGCTGGATTATGGCGCGTATTGACCCTCTCTACCGGTAAAAGGTGCGCAGGCGATGGCAGTTATCGAAGATCGGGAAGCGCGCGGGCTGGCCTGGCCGCCCCTGATTCAGGGGTTGGGCGTCCATCTGTTCACGCTGGTGCTCTATCTGGTCCTGGCAAGCTGGGCCACCCAGTTCATGCTGGAATCACCCCCGGTACCGCTGCTCTGGCCGGCCACCGGCATCGGTCTGGCCATGGTCTACCGGTTCGGTTACGGCATCGGATTCACACTGCTGGTGGCGGGGACCATCAGCCATGTGGGCTTTGGGGCACCGCTGATGCATGGCATCGTCCTGGCGTCCGGAGCCGCGGTCGGCGCCTGCGTGGGTGCCGCACTGCTGCGCCGCCTGGAATTCAGCAGCCGGCTGGAACGGGTGCGGGACATCGTCACGCTGCTCCTGGTCGGTGCCGGGGTCAGCGCGTTCATCAGCGGGCTGACCGGAACCCTGGCCATGGTGGGTGTTTCCTCCGCTTTCGGTGAGACCATGGGCCTGTGCTGGTTGGCGGATACCATGGGCGTGGTGCTGTTCGCTCCGGTGCTCCTTGCAGCCCGGTGGCCGGGCAGGTTCTCACTGGCCACGGTGCGTTCTGCGTTACTGGTGGCCAGCGCGCCGATGCTGACCCTGTTGCTCTACGGGGGAACACTGCCGTCCACGCTATCGTTGCCCTTGTCCTATGCGGTGTTCCCGCTGGTGCTGTTTCTGGCGTTTCGCCTGCCGCCGGCCGCGGTTGCGCTGGCAACGCTGTCGTCGGCCATGGTCGCGGTGGCGTGCACGGCCATCGGTAAAGGGCCGTTCGCCCAGGCGGCGGACCTGCGGCCGGATCTGATCGCCCTGCATGTGCAACTGGCGCTGTTGCAACTCACTGCGCTGTTGCTGGTGGCGGTACGTCATGAGCGGGTGGAGGCGGATCGCCGCGCCAGGGACCACCTGCGCACGTTGGCCCGGATCGGCCGCATGAACGCCGTCAGCACCATGGCCGCGGGTATTGCCCACGAGATCAATCAGCCTTTGTGCGCGGTGAACAGTTATGCCAATGCAGCCATGCGTCTCGTGCAGCGTGGGGAATCCGCTGATGCCCTGAAGCAACCGCTGCAACGCATCGTCGACGGCAGTCAGCGGGCCGCGGAGATCATCCGCCGGACCCGGCACTTTCTTGAGACCGGCGAGACGGAATCACGGCCTCTGCAGTTGGAGGCCCTGGTCCGGGAGGCCGCGGGCCTGCTCCGCCCCGAGTATCAGCGGCAGCGGGTGCAACTGGTGTTGGAACTGGATCCCGCGCCCTGCGTCATTCGCGGTGATGAGCTGGAACTCCAACAGGTCCTGGTTAACCTGTTGCAGAATGCGCTGGAGGCCGAACAACGGGCGGGCAGGAGCGGCGCGCACCGGGTGTCCGTAACCAGTTCCGTTGATGCGGAGCATGGGGTGGTCGCCCTGACGGTCAGGGATGGCGGAACGGGGATTCCGGAAGCCGCGCTGGAAACACTGTTCGATCCCATGGTGACCCATCGTCAGGGCGGCAATGGTCTCGGGCTTGCCATCGCACGCTCCATTGTCGAGGCCCATGGCGGCCGCCTGACTGCCCGCAATCACGAAAACGGCGGTGCCGAGTTCCGTCTGACACTGCCCTTACTGACCTTTCAGGAAATAAAGCCGTGATTCAGCGCCGCTGTGCGGCGCCCTGCCACGCCAGCGTGGAAATCACTGAATCATCGCTTGACTGCAAGTAAGGCTAATATTTCCAGTAAGTTAACTCCGGAGGATACCCATGCAGGAGACAGTCTATCTGGTGGACGATGATCCTGACGTTCGCGATGCGGTGAGTTTCCTGCTGACCACCGAACGTTACCGGGTGAAGGCTTTCGATAGCCCCGAGGCCCTGCTGGATTTCATCACCGAACAGCATATCGGCTGTCTGCTGCTCGATGTCCGGTTACCCGGGATGGACGGGCTGGAATTGCAGCGGGAATTGCAGCGGCGGAATATCCGTCTGCCCGTGCTGTTCATCTCCGGACATGGCGATATTCCCCTGGCCGTGCGCGCCATCAATGCCGGGGCGCTGGATTTCATCGAGAAGCCGTTTGCCGACGAACTGCTGCTGGAGAAGGTGGACAATGCCCTGGAACTGAGCCGGAACCAACGTCACGAACATGCCGAGCGGATCGATGTCGAGCGACGACTGAACCGGTTGACGCCCAGAGAAGTGGAGGTCATGGAGGGCATCCTGCTGGGCAAGCTCAACAAGGTTATCGCCTACGAGCTGGATGTCAGTGTGCGCACGGTGGAAGTCCACAGGGCGCACCTGCTGGAGAAGCTGGATGCCCGGAACAGTTCCGATCTGGTGCGTATGGTGCTGTCCACCGACAAGTACAGGAACTGGTTGCTCTGATTGTCACCCACGTCATGTGGGGCGGCGCCTTCCTGGTGCGCCGTGCCTCCCATGCTCCATACTGGGACGGGACACGACCCGTCTTTCAGCAAGTGTTGCCCGGCAGCACTTTCTGAAAGGTCACAAGGAGGAAGACCATGGTGGAGCCGCTTGGCCCGGACGACGTTTACCGGCGCTGTCCCACGGACAGCTTCCAGTTCCGCGATACCAGTGAGCTGGAGACGCTGGATCTGCTCACCGCACACCGCCGTGCGGTGGACGCGCTGGATTTCGGAACAGAAATCGAGAGTGACGGCTACAATCTTTTCGTGCTCGGCGACCCGGGCGCCGGCAAGCATGCACTGGTCAGCCGCTTTCTGAAGCGTCGCGCCGCCGAGGCTTCGGTGCCCCCCGACTGGTGTTACATCTACAATTTCGACGAACCCTCACGCCCCCGCTATCTGAAGCTGCCTCCCGGCACCGGCCGCAAGCTGCGGCAGGATCTGGATCAACTGGTGGAGGATCTGCGTACCGCCATTCCGGCGGTGTTCGAGAGCGAGGAATACCAGAATCGCGTGCACGAATTGGAGCGCGTGATGCAACGCCGCCAGCGCGAGGGGCTGGAAGCGGTGCGCCGGGAGGCCCGGGAGCACGATATCGTGATGTTGACCACGCCGGCGGGCTTCACGTTCGCTCCGGCCAAGGGCGACGGCATCATGGAGCCGGAGGAGTTCCAGAAGCTCTCCGACCAGGATCGCCAGCGCATCGAGCGCACCATGGAAATTCTGCAGCGGAAGCTGCAGCAGACCATCCAGCAGATGCCCCGACTCGCGCGGGAGCTGCGCCAGCAGGTCAATGCACTGAACGAGGAAATGATCCAGGCGGCCATTGGTGGCCCGCTGGAGGAGCTGTACGAGGCGTACCGGGACCAGGAGGGGGTGATCGCCCACCTGGAGGCCATACGCAACTTCATCGTCGAGCACGTCAATGCCTTCGTCTCCGATAACCCGGATATCCCGCCGGAGGCGATCTTCAGTCGCTGCCGGATCAACCTGCTGGTGGACAACGGCGACTGCCGCGGCGCTCCGGTGGTCTACCAGGATCTGCCCACCCACCAGCATCTGGTGGGTCGGATCGAACACCACGTGCGCAACGGCGCGCTGCTGACGGACTTCTCGCTGATCCGCCCCGGCGCCCTGCATCGTGCCAATGGCGGCTATCTGCTGCTGGACGTGCGTGGCGTGCTCATGCAACCCGCTTCCTGGGAGACGCTCAAGCGCAATCTCCGCGCACGGGAGATCTGTACCGAATCGCTGGAGCAGGCCTATGGCCTGATCAGTACGGTCAGCCTGGAGCCTCAGCCGATTCCGCTGGACGTGAAGATCGTGCTCATGGGGGACCGGCTGTTGTACTACCTGCTCAGCCACTACGATCCGGAGTTTCTGGAGCTGTTCAAGGTTCAGGCGGATCTGGAAGACGACCTGGACCGGGATGATGAGAGTCAACTGCTGTTCGCCCGCATGATAGCGACCCTGGCGCGGGATGCCGGACTGCGGCCGCTGGACCCGTCCGGGGTGGCGGCGGTGATCGAGCAGGCCAGCCGGCTGGCGGATGACCAGAAAAAGGTGACGGCCCGGACCCGGGAGTTGGGCGATCTCCTGCGCGAGGCCAGTTACTGGGCGGGCAAGGACGGCGCCGGTGTGATCAGCCGCACGCACGTGTCCCGGGCGGTGGCACAGCAGGTGTACCGCGCCGAGCGGCTGCGGGTGCGCAGCCTGGAGGCCATCAGCCGGGGGACCGTGATGATCGCCACCGAGGGCGAGGCTCCGGCCCAGGTCAATGGCCTCTCGGTGTTGCAGCTCGGCTCCTTCGCATTCGGCCGGCCCACCCGCATCACCGCCACCGCCCGGCCGGGCAAGGGGCAGGTGGTGGATATCGAGCGCGAGGCGAAACTGGGGGGCCCCATTCACTCCAAGGCGGTGATGATTCTGTCCCGCTTCCTGGCGAGCCGTTATGCGGCGGATGGCGAGCTGTCACTGTCCGCCAGTCTTGCTTTCGAGCAGTCCTACGGCGGCATCGAGGGCGATTCCGCCTCGGTGGCAGAAGTCTGTGCCCTGATCTCCGCCATTACCCGGGTTCCCCTGCGGCAGTCCCTGGCGGTAACAGGGTCCATTAACCAGCACGGCGACGTGCAGGCGGTGGGCGGCGTGAACCAGAAGGTGGAAGGCTTTTTCGATGTCTGTGCCGGTGCCGGCACGCTGGACGGTCATGGCGTGCTGCTGCCGGCAAGCAACGTGACGCACCTGATGCTGCGCTCCGACGTGCGCGAGGCCGTGGGTGAGGGACGGTTCCGTATCTACCCTGTTCGCACGGTGGATGAGGCACTGGAGCTGCTGACTGGCCGGCCGGCAGGTGAGCCGGATGCCGATGGTGTCTTCCCGGAAGACAGCCTGAACCGGCTCGTGGTGGAACGTCTCCAGGGGTTTGCCAGGGCGGTTCGACCCCGGGAGCAGGGGGATCAATCGGGAGGCCGGAACCATGACGACTGAGCAGGACGGCGAACAGCATGCGGGTGCCCCCGTCGAAGGCGCCAGCGAGGAGACGTTGCGTGTGCTGGCGCTGTTGGACGCCTCCGGTCCCAGCCTGCAGGCCCTGCAGGCGGCGGTGGACCTTGCGGCGGCGCGTCGGGCGGAACTGCTTGCGCTGTTCGTGGAGGACATCAATCTGCTGCGAAGCGCCGCGTTTCCGTTTGCCCGGGAGTTGGGCGGCCTCACCGGCAGGCCGCGGCCGCTGGATCCGGGGATCGTGGAGGACTGGCTGCGCCGGCAGGGCGAGCGGGTGAGCGCGGCCCTGCAGGCCGCCGTTCATGGCCGCTCCATCCGCCACACCCTGCGTGTCGCCCGTGGCCAGGTGGTTGCCGAGACCCTGGCCCTGGCTTCCAGGCGCGATCTTCTGGTACTGGGGCGCGCCGGCGCCTCGGCCGCCTTCGGTCTGGGGATGGGGTCCACCAGCCGGGCGTTGATCCACCAGGCACCCTGTTCGGTGTTGATCTGGGATGAATCGCGACCGCTCAGGGCCGGCCCGGTGCTACTGGTCACGGGCGGCCAGGAAACGGAGTCGGTTGGCGAGGTCTGGCGCATACAGGTGCTGCTGGAATGGCTCGCAGCCCGGGGGATCGCCGTCGGCCTGAAGCGCTTGGGTTCGCCGAACCCTGCCCGGTTGGTGGAGTTGGTCAACCGGGAACGGGGCGGCGCGCTGATCCTGACCCGGGGTTACCTGGAGACGCTGGGGCCGGGGGCAAGCGACGTCCTGGATCAGATGGAGTTGCCGGTAATCGTCATGCGATGATGCCGCCCGCTTCCTGGAGCTTGGTCAGTTCCAATTGCCCCTGGGCGCCACCGTTCTCCGGCACGATCTCGCCGCGGCTCCGGTCCCGCACCTCTTCGAAGCGCTCCGCCAGGCGGTCGGCCACATCCGGACCGGTGCCCAGATGGATACCCCGGGTCAGTGTGACGTGCGCGGCTTCGAAGGATCCGCCGCCGGCGCCGATGATCGTGCGGCTGGGCGCCTGTTCCGAGGCCAGGAAGACCACCGCCGGTGAGACGGATTCCGGGCTCAGCTTGTCCAGGATCTCCTTGGGGAGGAGGTCCTGTGTCATCTGGGTGGCGGCGGTGGGCGCCAGGCTGTTCACCCGGATATCGTATTTGGCGCCCTCCAGGCTCAGGGTCTGCATAAGGCCCACCAGCGCCATCTTGGCGGTGCCGTAGTTGGATTGGCCGAAGTTGCCGTAGAGCCCGGAGGACGATGTGGTCATGATAATCCGGCCGTACTGCTGTTCCCGCATGGTGTCCCAGACCGCTTTGGTGCAGTTCACCGAGCCCATGAGGTGAACCTCCATGACCAGGCGGAAATCCTCCAGCTCCATCTTGGCGAAGGTCTTGTCCCGCAGGATGCCTGCGTTGTTCACCAGGATGTCCACGCGCCCCCAGGTGGCCAGGGTTTCATCCACCATGGCCGTCATCGCGTCCATGTCGGTGACCGAACCCCGGATCGCCAGCGCCTCGCCGCCGGCGCGACGGATCTCCTCCGCAACCGTCTCGACACCCTCGCCCAGGTCGTTGACCACCACCCGGGCTCCGCGCTCGGCCAGCGCCAGTGCATGGCAACGCCCCAGGCCGCCACCCGCTCCGGTAACGATGGCGGTACGTCCGTCGAGACTGATTCTCATCGGCAGATCTCCTGTTGCTCTGAAGGGTTGGTGAAACGGGTAATTTACAGGATCTGACGCCGATGTCAGTCGTCATTTCCGACGACGACGCGCTCCACCGCCGCGGGAACTGTGCACGGTGCGGTCCCGGCGCTTCAGCCCTGGGTGTCGGGCAGGGCGGCCAGGGCCTGCTCCCTCAGCGAGATCAGGGTTTCACTGAACATCACGGGATAAGGCCGGGTTGCCGGTTCCAGCCGGCGCAGGGAGGGCGGCATCCGGTCCAGGGCCGCCCTGGCCCGTTGCCGGGCCTGGTGGGTATGGCCGGGCGGACGCAGGAGCTCTCCCCGCCGGACCAGTGGGCGCAACAGGGCCTCGCCCTCCTGCCGGGACTCATCCACCTGGGTGATCTCGTCTCCGGAATAGCAGCCGTCCCGGTCGCTGAAGCGCCAGACCTGCTTGCGCCCGGGCGTGATCTGCTTGCCCGGGGAGTTCTTCAGGCGCGGCTCCCCGCCGTATTCCGTCAGCTTGTAGACCAGATCCAGGGAAGGTGCATCGCTGCTCGTGCCCATGTCCGTGCCGACGCCGAAACCGTCAATGGGGGCACCATCCCGCAGCAGTTCATCGATTTTCCACTCGTCCAGTCCCCCGCTGGCGACGATGCGGATCTCCGGGAGCCCGGCGGCGTCGAGTCGTTGTCTGGCTTGCCGGGCCAGTTCCGCCATATCCCCGGAGTCCAGGCGGATGGCGCCAATGTCCAGCCCCTCGTCCCGGGCCAGACGGATCACTTTCTCGACCCCCGCCAGCGTGTCGTAGGTGTCCACCAGCAGGGTGGTGCCGGGGTAGAGTTCCGCGTAGGTACGGAAGGCCTGCAACTCGTCCGCATGCGCCTGGATGAACGAGTGGGCCATGGTCCCCTGGGGTGTCACGCCGTACCGGAGACCGCCCAGGACGTTGCTGGTGCCGTGGATACCCCCGATGGCATAGGCGCGGGCCCCACGAAGGGCGGCATCCTGCCCGTGCATGCGGCGCATGCCGAAGTCCAGCACCGGTCGGCCCCGGGCGGCCCCGACCACACGCAGGGCCTTGGAGGCCAGCAGGGTCTCCAGGTGCACGTAGTTCATTAGCACGGTTTCCAGCACCTGGGCCTCGATGACCGGTGCGGTGATCTCCAGCAACGGTTCCTGGGGGAAGACCGGCGTGCCGTCTGCCATGGCGCGAATCTCACCCGTGAACCGGAAGGCCTCCAGGAACCTCAGGAAGTCATCGCGGAACATGCCCAGACCGGCAAGGCGGTCCAGTTGCCGGCGGGGGAAGTGAAGCTGCGTGACCAGTTCCGCCGCGTGTTCCTGGCCGCAGGCCAGTATGAGATTGCGGTTCTCCGGCGGTTTGCGGAAGAACAGGCTGAAGGTGGCGTCGGCGTGCATGCCCTCGTACCAGTAAGCCTGGGCCATGGTCAGTTCGTAGAGATCGGTAAACAGCCCCAGTTCATCACCCTCCGCTGAGAGCCACCGCATGCGCCTTACTCCGTCTTGGTTCACCTGCTGCTAGGGAATCGATCAGCGTTTTCCTAGTTTCCGGTCGGGATCAGTGGCTTTCAAGCATGATGTTCCCGCGTCTTCTATGCTTGTGATGACAGCCGCCCCGCCGTGGGCGGTAGCGGGCGAGCCTAGGGGGAGGTGAATACCATGACCATGTATCGCTGTACGGTCGAGGTCCGGGAAAAGGATGGCTGCATGCATCACTACACATCAGAGATTGAGGCGCCGGACGGTGATGCGGCCGCGGCGCGGGCCCGGGAGGCGGTGGAGCCCGAGTTGAAGGCCCATGGTGGTGAGGACCGGGTCGAGGAGATCGTCTGCATGGTCGTGGAGCCCCATCACTGAGCAGGGGGGTATAGATCAGTGCTTCCTTAGCGGTCCGCGCCTGGTCTGTCGGCCGGTTCCACGGAGACGACCACATCGCTGACCGCGTCGTCGTGGTTCAGCAAGCGGCGTCGCACGTCCTGAGCAATGCGGTGCGCCTCCCGCAGGCTGATGCCGCCGTCCACCAGAATATGAACGTCCACGAGGACCCGCGGCCCCATGCGGCGTGAGCGCAACTGGCGTTCGCCGAGCACGCCGGGCACAGCAAGAATCCTACGGCGCAAGGCCTGGGTTTCATGGGTTTCCAGACCCGTGTCCACCAACTCCCTGAGCGCGTCGCTGCCGAAATCCCAGCCCATGCGGCCGATCATGCCTGCCACCAGGATGGCCGCCACGGCATCCAGCCAGGGGGCGCCGAGCATGGCGCCGACGATGCCGCCGATCACCACCAGCGAGGACAGCGCGTCGGAGCGGTGATGCCAGGCGTTGGCAGCGATCAGTGGTGATTCCACCCGGCGCGCCACCCGGCGGGTGTAATGGAACAGCGCTTCCTTGACCAGAACCGAGGCCACGGCCGCCGCCAGTGCCACCAGGCCGGGCGTGGGTAAGCGTTCCGGTTCCAGCAGTCGACCGCTGGCGTCAACAATGAAGCCACCGGCGACAGCCAGCAGCAGGATGCCCATGGCGCCGGTGGCGGCGGTCTCGATACGGCCGTGACCGTAGGGATGATTATGGTCCGCCTTGCGTGAGCCCAGGCGCGCCGCCACCAGAACCAGCGCGTCACTGATCAGATCGGACAGGGAATGCACGCCGTCCGCCACCAGCGCCTGGGAGTTCCCGATCCAGCCGAACAGGATTTTTCCCGCCGCCAGCACCAGATTCACCGCGGCACCCGCCAGTGTCACCCGGCGTTTGCTCGGCCAGCCCGGATCATCGTGTCCGGGTTCCAGTGGCGGGTGGGTCTTGGCGGTCATGGTCTGTCTGCCCCGGGTGTTCAGTGAACTATACGCGCTCCATGTCTTGGGGCTCCACCGGGCCGGTCCATGAACGTGTCTTTCGGCTTTCTCCACATTTGTGCTGCCGTTCACGCTTGCCAATCAGAGGCCCGGATAGAATGCCGTCATGTCGAGTCTGGTGCATGGGGCGCCGGCTCTCCAGTTGCAGGAAAGGGGGATGGCAGTGCGGGACGGCGATGGGCCTTGGGAGCGGAACACGGGCCGTGGTGTCCCCGAGACTGAGCCGACCCCCGAAGCCAGTACCAGCGCGACGGCAGGGTGCGATCGCAGTACAGCGGATGCGCGGGACGCCACGCTGGATCACGTGTTTCGCCACTGGACTTTGTCGCCCGCCATGAACCGGCTGCGGCGGCTGCTCCGGTCCCACACCCGGGAGGGCAAACCCTGATGTCGCTCGTATTGCTCAGCCTGGACCGGGCGCTGCAACGGGTACCGCAACTGTCCGAGAGCGTGCGGCGGCTGTTGACGGCTGCACCGGACGGCATCCAGCCGGAGTTCGCCGCGTGGAGCCTGCGCCGCGAGCCGGTGATGGAACGGCGTGTACTGCTGACCGCGAACTGTCCGTTACTTGGCCTGCAACAGCCCGTGAGCACCCTGGTGGAAGCCGGATCCGCCCTGGGTTCCGAACGGTTCACCCAGGTGATCGCCGTGGCGGCGGTGCTGGACCGGCTGCCACCGGCCCGGGTGGGTCAGGCCTTTGATCGGGCCGGCTTCTGGGAACATTCCGCGGCGACCGCCGCACTGGCCCGGGCCCTGGCGCTGGAGCTGGGGGAGAATCCCGAGCTTGCCTTCATCGCGGGCCTCCTCCACGACCTGGGGCGTGCCGTGCTGGACGCCTGGTTCCCCCGGGAGTTTCTTGCCGTGCTCCGTTATCGCGAACGTCACGACGTGTGGATCGGGGATGCCGAGGCGGCGGTGTTGGGTTTCGACCATTGTGCCGTCGGGGAGCGTGTTGCTGCCTGGTGGGGCGTTCCGCCGCTGGTGGTCCAGGCCATCGGCTGGCATCACCGACCGGATGAGCCCCAGGGCGCGCACCCTGTCACCGGTATTGTCCACGTCTCCGATGTGGTGGTGCGGGGCATGCGACGCGGCAACCCCGGTGATGACACCATCCCCATGCTCAGCGAGCAGACCATGGCGCGGCTCGGGCTGGACTGGAGCATGCTGGAGCCGGCCCTGGATCGGGCGGACCGGGATGCGGGCCAGGCCTTGCGGCTGGTCCAGGTGATGACAGCCCCGGAGGCCGCCCGTTCACATCTTACCGGTTGAAGTCAGTCTCCGGTGGTGAATCGCATCGACAGATCCACCGCCCGCAGGTGTTTGGTGATGGCGCCCACCGAGATATAGTTCACCCCGGTTTCAGCGATCTGCCGGATGGTCTCCAGACTGACGTTGCCGGAGGCCTCCAGCGGAATCCGGCCGGCGAATCTGCGGGCCTCCCGCATGCTGTCCAGATCGAAATTGTCCAGCATGATGACATCGGCAGCGGCGTCCACGGCCTGACGCAACTCGTCCAGGTTCTCGGTTTCCACCTCCACCCGGACATCGGGGTGGAGCCGGCGGGCGGCGGTTACCGCACCGGCGATGGAGCCGGCGGCATGGATGTGGTTTTCCTTGATCAGGATGGCGTCGTACAGCCCAACCCGGTGATTGCTGCAGCCGCCGCAGCGTACAGCGTACTTCTGCGCGAGCCGCAGGCCCGGCAGCGTTTTCCGGGTGTCAAGAATACGGGTGCCGGTGCCGGCGACGGCGCTGGCGTATGCCTTTGCCTGGGTGGCGGTTCCGGACAGGGCCTGGAGGAAGTTCAGTGCGGTTCGTTCCCCGGTGAGCAGCGCCCGGGCCGGCCCTTCCAGGCGGCACAGGACCTGATCCGCGCGCAACGGCTCCCCGTCCCGTGCCTGCCACTGGATCCGCACCTGGTCGCTGAGCTGCCGAAACGCCTGGTCGAACCAGTCAGTACCGCACAGCACGGCCTCTTCGCGGCTGATCACGGTGGCCGTCATCCACTGCGCAGTCGGGATCAGATCAGCGGTCAGATCACCCCCGCCCACGTCCTCGCGCAGGGCACGGACCACGTCCTCGGCGACCAGCGCCGGATCGGGGCGCTCAATGGCCATGGCTGTCCGTCTGCTCCCCGTCGGCCCGTTCGTCCAGCTTCTGGCTGTAGAGCTGGTGACCCTTGGTATCCAGCCGTTCCTTGAGTTCGTCCTTGAGTGTCTTTTCCCACAGGGGCACGCCGACGAAGTAGGCGGCCCGGCCGATGATGTGGGCGGCGATAGGAGCGGTGAGCACCACAAAGGCGAGAATGGCGACGGACCGCACGATCACCCCCGTCTCCGGGAAGTGGAATGCGGCGGCCACCGCGATCAGGCCGCCTCCCAGTGCCCCGGCCTTGGTGGTGGTGTGCATGCGCAGCATCAGGTCAGGCATGCGCACCACGCCCAGGGCGCCGATCAGCACGAAGCCGGCCCCCACCAGCAGGAAGAAAGCGGTGAAGAACTCACTCATGACGGCTGCCTCCCCGTTCCAGGTAACGGGCAAAACCCACCGCGGCCATGAAGCCCGTCAGCGCCAGTACCAGCGCTACATCGATGAAGTACGGCATACCGTGATGGATGGCATAGACAATGATCAGCCCCACCGTGATGGAGGCGATCAACTCCAGCGCCACCACCCGGTCCGGCAGGCTGGGGCCCCTCACCAGACGGAAAAAACCCAGGATCAGCGCCAGACACAGCAGCAGATAGGTAACGGTGATAACCCACGTCGGCATGATTCGACCTCAGGACAGCAGTTCAATGACCCGGCGCTCGAGATCCTTGAGCTCACGGCGCAGGTTGTCCTCATCGCCGGCATACATGGCATGGATGAACAGCATGCGCCGGTCGTTGGATACATCCAGGCTGAGTGTGCCCGGGGTCATGGTGATCAGGTTGGCCAGGATGGTGATGCCGGCATCGCTTTCCAGCTCCAGCTCCAGCCCGATCACGCCCGGTTCCATGGTGTGCGTGGGGGTCAGCACCTCATAGGCCACGCGCATGTTCGACTTGATGAGTTCCCAGATGTAGAACAGCGTGAAGCCGATGATCTGGGGAATCTTGTGCACATAGGTAATGCGCTCGCCCTTGCCCAGGGCCACCAGGTAGAGCACGAGATAACCGAACACCATCCCTGTGAGCAAAGCGCTGCCGGAGAAATCGCCGGTCAGCAGCAGCCAGGTGAGGGCCAGCATGATGTTCCAGACGAACCAGATCATGGCGCTTCTCCCAGAACGGCCCGGATGTAATGGGACGGATCGAGTAACTGTTCCGCTGCGGCGTCGGCCAGCTCGTAAATCGGCTGCGCGCCCAGGCCGATGAACACGGTGATGGCCGCCAGCGACAGGATGGGGATCACCATCAGCATCAGCGAGTGGTCATTCAGGCGCTTCTCGAACGCGGCGGCCCGATCCGCGTGTTCTTCAGGCTGTGCCTTCCAGAAGGCCTCCGCCCAGATCTTGATCATGGAGTACAGTGTCAGCAGCCCGACCACCAGGGCAACCGCTACGATCCCCCAGCTCTCCGCCTCCACCCCGGCACGGATGATGATGTACTTGCCGAAAAAGCCGGACAGCGGCGGCAGCCCTGCCAGCGACAGCGCCGGTATCAGGAACAGCAGCCCCAACCAGGGCCGGGTGCGCCAGAGACCGCCGATCTCCTTGAGCTCATAGCTGCCGCGCATGAAGTACACCGCACCGGCCACCAGGAACAGGTTCGCCTTCACGATAATGTGGTGCATGATGTAGAACACCCCGCCCACGATGGCCAACGGCGTGAACAGCGCCAGGCCCATGATCATGTAGCCGATCTGACTGACGATGTGGAAGGAGAGAATGCGCCGTATCTCGTAATGATAGGCCGCGCCCAGCACCCCGGTGATCATGGAGAAGCCGGCCATCCACAGCAGGATCTCGTGGGTGTAATCCACGTCCTGGTTGAACAGCAGCGTGAAGAAGCGGAACAGCGCGTACACGCCCACCTTGGTGAGCAGCCCGGCGAACAGGGCGGACACCGCGACCGGCGGCGTGTGGTAGGAGGCCGGCAGCCAGAAGAACAGCGGGAAGGCACCGGCCTTGATGGCGAAGGACACCATGTACAGCATGCCCACCACTGTGACCATGCCCTGGTCTTCCACCTGTGGCAGTTTCACTGCCAGGTCGGCCATGTTCAGCGTGCCGGTCAGGCCGTACGTGAGGCCCACGGCCACCAGCAGCAGGATGGAGGACAGCAGGTTCAGCGCCACGTACTTGATGGCGCCCTCCATCTGTGCCCGTTCCCCCCCCAGGATGAGCAGCGCGAACGAGGCGACCAGCAGGACTTCCACCCAGACATACAGGTTGAACACGTCACCGGTGAGGAACGCGCCGCACACGCCGGCCAGTAGCAGATGGGTCAGCGGATAGTAGCCGAAGGCCTCGTGGTCGCGGCTGATGGTGGGCAGCGAGTACAAGGCCACGCCGAAGCCCATGATGGCCGCAAGCACGGTCATGATGGCGCCGAGGAGGTCCGACACCAGTACGATGCCGAAGGGTGCCGGCCAATTGCCCATGGCCATCACCAGGATGCCCTGGGTGTACGTGTTGTACAGCAGCACAATGCTGGCAAGCAGCAGGGCACCGGTGCCGATCACGCCAATCCAGCGCTGGGCCGCATGGGATTTGTAGAAAATCAGCGACAGCGCACCGGCGATAAAGGGAATGATGACTGGAAGTGCGACCTCTGGGCTCACGTGTCGGTACTCCGCATCTTGTCCAGATCGTCCTCGTTGATGACTTCGTAGGCCCGGTGAATCAGCACCACCGCAAAGGCCAGCACACCGAAGCCGATCACGATGGCGGTGAGCACCAGCGCCTGCGGTAGCGGATCGGCCCAGCCGCCCTCGGGCAGCGCGGCGCCTTCGGGAATCAGCGGTGGCAGCCCCCGGGTCAGTCCCGAGACGGTGAAGATCAGCAGGTTGGCCGCATTACTGAGCAGGATCAGCCCGATCACCAGCTTCACGATGGAGCGTCGCAGCATCATGTAGATGGATGCGGCGAACAGCGCGCCGATCAGAAAGGCCATGATCGTTTGCATGTCATTCCTCCGCTTCGGCCAGTGCCAGCACGATTTTCATCACCGAGCCGAGCACCACCAGGTAGACGCCGATATCAAAGATCAGCGGCGTGGAGAATTTCACTTCGCCGAATCCGGGCAACTCCACGGGCCACCACAGAGCCGTGAAGAACGGCAGATTCACAAACACCGGCAGGATGCCGCTGGCGGTGGCGGCGAACAGGCCCACACCCACCATCACCACCGGAGGTATCACCAGCAGCGTTTTGGTGCGTGCCGCATCGAAGGCGAACATGTACAGGGCGAAGCCCACCGCCCCCACCAGCCCGGCGATGAAGCCGCCCCCGGGCTCGTCGTGACCGCGTAGCAGCACGAACACGGAGAACAGGAGCAGCAGCGGCAGGAGGAACCGGGCGGCCGTGCGCAGTATCAGGGATCCCATTGCGGTGCTCATTTTTTCCTGTCCTCCGCGCGCAGACGGATCATCGCGTAGACGCCGATGGCCGCCAGACCGACGACGAAGATCTCACCCAGGGTGTCCAGGGCCCGGAAATCCACCAGAATGACATTGACGATGTTGCGTCCGTGGGCCTCCGGATAGCTCCAGGCCACCAACTGATCGGAGATCCGGTCGGTGACCTCCACCGCATTGACGGCCAGGATCAGGAGGGTCATCAACCCCCCCAGTGACAGCGCCACCACCGCATCGCGCAGGCGGGCGGCGGCGCTGGAGAGGTTCTGGAAGGCAGGCAGCCTGAACAGCACCAGGACCAGCAGGATCACGGTCAGCGTTTCCACCATGATCTGGGTGGTGCCCAGGTCCGGCGCGCTGAAGAACACGTAGAGCAGGGCGATGCCGAAGCCCACCATGCCCAGTGTCGCCACGGCACCGAGGCGGGAACTGGTCACCGAGGCGACGATGGCTCCCAGGACCACCAGGCCCGCCACCACGATTTCATGCACGGCGAACTCGATGGTGCCCAGTGGGGCGCTGCTGCCGGTGTGGACGAAGAAGGTCCAGCCGGTCAGCCCCACCGTGGTCAGCACGATGGTCAGGAGGTAGTTACGCATGTAGCCGTTCTGCAACAGGCGGGTTTGCCAGGCGGCCAGCCAGACCAGGCCGTCCATGAGCTTCTCGTACCCCCGCTCCGGTCCGAAGCGGTCGATGAAGGTCATCCGGCGGTACACGGCCAGCACCCGGTCCCATTGCCAGAACAGCAGCAGCCCCGCCACGACGGCCAGGACGCTCAGCATCAGGGGAAGGTTGATGCCGTGCCAGAGGTAGAGGTCGAAATCCAGCGGCGCGCCGTGTACAGCCGCCACCGCCGGCCCCACCAGGGCAGTCGCGGGCAGGAAGCCGGCCAGGCCGAAGACGAGGCTCAGTCCGGCCAGCACCACCGGTCCGATGAGCATGGACAGGGGCGCCTCATGAGGCTTTTTGGGTGTCTCCTTCAGCGGGCCCAGGAAGGGGCGCAGGGAGAACACCGCGGCCATGGCCACGATCATGATGGCGGAGACCACCGCCAGCACCGTGGTGAAGGTGCTGATCAACGGTGCCTGCAGGGTGGCCTCAAACATCAGCTCCTTGGCGATGAAGCCGAACAGGGGTGGTAGCCCGGCCAGGGACAGGGCGGCCACGCAGGCGGTGATAAAGGTGATGGGCATGAGCTGGCGCAGCCCGCCCAGCCGGGTGATGTCCTTGGTTCCGGTCTCGTGGTCCAGCGCCCCGGCAAGCATGAACAGCGCGGCCTTGTACAGCGCGTGGGCCAGCAGGAAGGTCATGGCGGCAATGATGGCCTGCTCCGTGCCGATGCCGATCAGCATGGTCAGCGTGCCCAGCGCCATGACGGTGGTGTAGGCCAGCACCGCCTTCAAGCCGGTGCTGCGCAGCGCCATGAACGAGCCGGTGAACATGGTCAGCGCACCAAAGATACCCAGGGCATACAGCCACAGTTCGGTGCCGCCGATGCCGGGATTCAGGCGGGCCATCAGGTAGACGCCCGCCTTCACCATGGTGGCGGAGTGCAGGAAGGCGGAGACCGGTGTGGGCGCGGCCATGGCGTTGGGCAGCCAGAAGTGGAACGGAACCTGTGCCGATTTGGTGAAGGTGCCGAGCAGGATCAGGATCACCATGCCGGCATAGAAGCCGTAGTCCCGCAGCTCTTCGCTGGCCAGGATCTCGTGCAGCTCGAAGCTGCCGCCGGCCAGAGCCAGCATGATCAGCCCCGCCAGCAGCGCCAGCCCGCCGCCCACGGTGACGATCAGCCCCTGCAGCGCGTACCAGCGGGACTCCTTCTCCTCGTGATGGAAACCGATCAGCAGGTAGGAGGTGATGCTGGTCAGCTCCCAGAACACGAACAGCGTGATCAGGTTGTTGGACAGCACCACGCCCAGCATCGCAGCCATGAAGGAGAACATGATGGCGTAGAAGCGGGGCAGGTATTCATGCCCGTGCAGATAGCCGCCGGCGTAGATGATGATGAACGTGCCGATGCCGCTGATCAGCAGGGCGAACAGCAGACTGAGGCCGTCCACCAGCATGGTCAGGCTGATGTCCAGCCCGGGAATCCAGGGGTAGGCCACCACCTGGGCGCCTTCGGCGACCACCACGGGCACCCAGCTCAGGAAGTACACGAACAGCCCGGCCGGCAGCAGCGCCAGCACCCAGCCGGCCTTGTCCTGCAACGAGCGGGTCAGCCAGGGCGCGAGCGCAGCCAGTATGAAACCAGATAAGACGGCTAGGAGCATGATCTGCGGAAACCCCGTTTGGAACCAGCACCGCCGTTGGCGGTGCGCCAGTAGTGTTCGATGGGCTCGGATCGTCGGCGCCGATACGGCAGGGCAGGTGAGCAGCCCCGATCACACGACCGAGGCGCAAAGATAACGGACAGGGTGTACGATGGCAAGAAAATGCCGCCCGGAAGCTCCGGTTTTCACAGGGAAAATTGGCTGATTCCCGGTGGCTGCACTTATTATATATAGGGGCTGGCGGAGCGGTTTCCGTAGCCGCCGGCCCCAGTCTTCCGCCGATACCGTCAGGCCACGGTGATGTCCGCGTCCAGGTACACGTCCTGGATGGCGTTGAGCAACTGCACGCCTTCGGTCATGGATTTCTGGAATGCCTTGCGGCCAGAAATCAGTCCCATGCCGCCGGCGCGCTTGTTGATCACCGCCGTGCGCACGGCCTGCTGCAGGTCGTTCTCGCCGGAACCGCCGCCGGAGTTGATCAGCCCGGCCCGGCCCATGTAGCAGTTCGCCACCTGGTAGCGCACCAGATCCACCGGGTGCTCGCTGGTCAGCTCGTCGTAGACCTTCTTGTGCGTCTTGCCGAACTTGATGGCGTTGTAGCCACCGTTGTTCTCGGCCATCTTCTGCTTGACGATGTCAGCGCCGATGGTGGCCGCCAGATGGTTGGCCTGGCCGCTCAGGTCCGCAGAGACGTGGTAATCCGTGCCGTCCTTCTTGAAGCCCGGGTTCCGGAGATAGGCCCAGAGAATCGTGGCCATGCCCAGCTCGTGGGCGTGGGCGAAGGCCTCGGAGATCTCCTGAATCTGCCGGCGGCTTTCCGGTGAACCGTAGTAGATGGTGGCGCCAACCGCCACCGCCCCCATGTCGAAGGCCTGATCCACGCTGGCGAACAGCGTCTGGTCGTAGATCTCCGGATAGGTGAGCAACTCGTTATGGTTGATCTTCACCACGAAGGGTATCTTGTGAGCGTACCGGCGCGCCACCGACTGCAGCACACCCAGGGTGGAGGCCACGGCGTTGCAGCCGCCCTCGATAGCCAGTCGCACGATATTCTCCGGATCGAAGAACTGGGGGTTCGGCGCGAAGGAAGCCCCGGCGGAATGCTCGATGCCCTGGTCCACCGGCAGGATCGACACGTAGCCCGTGCCGGCCAGCCGTCCGGTATTGAACAGGGTCTGCAGGCTGCGCAGCACGCCGGGTTTCAGGTCTTTCTGGGCCACTACCCGGTCCACGTAATCGGGTCCCGGCAGGTGCAGCGTCTCCCGCGGGATGCCGGTGCAGCGGTGGCTGAGCAGGGAATCGGCCTCTGCGCCCAGCAGTGACTGAACGTCCGTCATGTGAAATCTCTCCTGTTGCGACAGCGGGTATGTGCCCGAGGGTTCTGTTGGCCGGTGCCTGTGTCGCGCTCGGGTCGGGTGGAACAGTATACTACCAAGCCCCGCGGTAACGACCACCTTATCGGGTGCAGACAACCACCCCCACAACAGCGCCGGGACATGGCAATCCTTTCTGAACGGTTGGTCTGTACAGGCAGGTAGAAATCAACCCGGCAGTGTCCGGCTCTGTGACCGGGTTCACGCTTCCAGGGCTGTGCCCCGGAGGCGCTTGCGGTACTCTTTGAAGTCGGACATTTCCCGAAATTCATCGCCCGCATGGCTGGAGCGCACATGCCGCAGGATGACAAGGTTGTCTACATGAAACGGTTCAGTCAGGCCCCGCGAGGCCTGGCAGAGCGTTACCGTGAATTCTCCGACCAGCGCCTGGGCGATCTGCTCAACCGCATGCTGGACCAGGTGGACGACACCCTGTTCGATCGTGCCGAGCGGGCCGCCTCCAGTACGGACCAGAGCAGCTACTTCACCGCCATGCGGCAGATGCGGTTGCAGCGGCGGCAACTGGAGCATGCTTTCCGCGACGCCCTCCGGGCCGGCCATCAGCAGGCTTCCGCAGTTGCCGAGGCGCCTTCCGGGGAACAGGATCTGTCCCTGGTGGACAATGAGCGTCTGGAAGAGGACCTGGCCATCGAAAGCATGGTGACCCGGGCCAAAGCACGGTCCACCCAGGCGCTGGATCACCTCTGTCAGCGGCTCAACCACCTGGAGCCCGGTGCGCCCGTGAATCCCGACAATCTGGCGGTGGGGCCGGGGCGGCTGTGTGCGACCTTTGCCGACGTGATCTCTCCGCTTCAACTGGATCTGCAGCCCCGCCTGGTGATCTACAAGCTGTTCGAGCGGCATGTGCTCAGTGGGCTGCCCACGCTGTACGATGAACTGAATCGCAAGCTGGCGGAGGCCGGGGTGCTGCCGGTCATCGATCCCCGCAAGCCGGCCGTGAAAGCGGCCCCGCGGCAGCAGGTTCAGCCCCGGCCGGCGCCGCGTCCCAAGGCGTCCAGGGTCGATGAGCAACGGGCGGGGGCGTTGTTGAACGTGCTGAAGAGGCTCGGTGCCTACGGCCCGCCTGCGGCGGGAGGCGACGCAACCGGGGGGCAGGGCAGCGCACTTGGCGTGGAGTCGGCTGGCGGGCGGGTGGTTTCGGCCCTGTCCGGTCTGCAGTTGGATAATGACGGACAGCCGCCGGAGTACGTTTCGTCCGAACAACTCAAGGCCATGCTTCGTCGCCAGGCTGGGCTGGAAGAGTGGCAGCTCAGTGCCGAGGACGAGGGGACCATCGATATCGTCAGTCTGCTGTTCGACGCCATGCTGGACGAACCCCACCTGCTGGAGGGACTGAAGAGCCTGATCGCCCGGTTGCAGATTCCCACCATCAAGGCCGCCTTGCTGGACCAGGCACTGTTCCAGCGCGATAAACACCCGGCACGACAGCTCATCAACGAGATGGCCAGGGTGGGCGTGGGCTGGGCCGATGCCGAGCAGGCGGAGAAGGATCCGGTTTACCGGCGGCTGGAGACGCTGGTGAACGATGTGCTTTCCCACTTCCGTGATGACGTTCATCAACTGGAGCAGGCCCTGGCCGAGTTCCATGCCTTCATGACCGAGGAACGGGAACGGGCCAAGCAGATCGAGGACCGGACGCGACAGGCCGTGGAAGGCAAGGCGCGGGTGGACGAGGCACGGGAGCGGGTGGAGGTGGAGATCCAACGCGTCATCGGCGACCGCCTGGTGCCGGAGGTGGTGCGGCGGCTGCTGGACAAGGCCTGGTCCAAGGTGTTGTTCATCGCGCTGCTCAAGGAAGGTGAGGACGGGCAGGGGTGGCGGGATCAGTTGGACGTGGTGGACCGCCTGGTGTGGAGTGTCCAGCCCAAGGCCAGTCACGACGAGCGCAAGCGCCTGGTGGCCGAGATCCCGGGGCTTCTGCATGAGCTGCGCAGCGGCATGAATGCCGTGATGTACAACCCGGTGGACATGACGCGGCTGTTCAAGGAGCTGGAACGGGAGCATATTCAAGTGCTCACCCGTCCCCTGGCCCGGGCCGACGAGTTGCGACGGGAGGCGGAATCGGTCGCCGCCCGGCAGGCCGAGCTGGACGCGGAACGGGAAAAATCCGAAGCCCGGAGCGCAGCCCTGCGCCCCTACCGGGAGCAGGTGGACAAAGCGGAGATCGGCACCTGGTTCGAGTTCCGGCAGGCTGATGGCAAGGCCATCCGGGCGCGCCTGTCCATGCGCCTGTCCAACGGCGAGCGGCTGATTTTCGTCAACCGCGCCGGCTTCAAACTGGCGGACCGGCGCCGGGATGAACTGGCCGACGCGCTGCGCCGGGAGCAGATCATGATTCTGGACGACGGCCAGCTTTTCGACCGCGCGCTGGAATCCGTGGTCCGCAATCTGCGCGATATTCAGGCCAGTACGCGCTGATCCCCTGTCTTCCTACCGCCAGATCCGTACAATCGTGTGTCTCCCGGATCGGAGGACATGAACGGATGCGATACATGCGGCGGGCGGTCCGCCTCCCCTTGCTGATCATTCACGTGGCGCTGGGCTGCCTGGTCATCGGGCTGGCCGTAATGCTCGATCGTCTGTCGGGCCGGCCGCTGCATCATGGGCTCGCCCGACGCATGCAGGCGTTCTGGTGCCGGAGCATCTCCCGCCTGCTGGGCGTACGCATCCAGGTGTCCGGGTGGCCGCTGGCGGCGCCGCCGGTGCTGCTGGTGGCCAATCATCTGTCCTGGCTGGATATCCTGGTTGTGGCCGCCAACTGGAAGGTCAGCTTTCTCAGCAAGTCCGAGGTGCGCTCCTGGCCGGGCATCGGCATGGTGGCCACGGGCCTGGGTACCCTGTACATCGAACGGGGCCAGCGGGATGCGTCCGGCAATGCCATGCGCGCCATGGCGCAGCGCCTGCGGGAGGGGCATCGCGTATTGTTCTTCCCGGAGGGGACCACCAGCCCGGGGCTGAACCTGCTGCCCTTCCGTCCGCGGCTGTTCCAGGCCGCCATTGATGCCGGCGTTCCGGTTCAACCCATCACCATCCGCTATCTGGAAGCGGACGGTGAGCCCAACGCCGTGGCGCCGTTTGTGGATGACGAAGGGCTGCTCAGCCACGTACTGCGGTTGTCGGCGGAACCGGGCATGCGTGCGGTGCTGGAGGTGGGGGAGCCGGTGGACAGCCGTGGGCGGGGGCGCAATGAACTGGCCCTGCTCTGCCGCGAACAGATGATGGAAGCGCTGAACCCGTCCGAACCCCACGAGGAAACGGCGCCCAACCGTGCCACCGGCTGACCCGGAAAAGAAGACGGCCCCGGATGAGCGGGGCCGAAAAGGGGAATTCACAGAGCTGTCCATGGCCGGTTGGCATCCCTGCAAACCGGTTTCCGTGGATCAGAAGTTGTAGATCATGCCCACGCTGAACGCGCTGGTGTCCTCGCCGGCCACGCCCTGACTGCCCGCCGTACGCGCCTCCCGGAACGGCGTCACACGGGAGGCGTCGTCATTGCTGACGAACGCGTAGTTGGCATAGACGGTGGCTGCACGACCCAGTCGCTGGTCCACACCGATGGCAATCAGGCTGGCGTCGAAGTCGCTGTCATCCGCGTCCAGCATGTAGTACTGGGCACGCAGGCCGGTGGTGGAGGTGACCGCCCAGCGGGCGCCGATACCATACGCGTTGTCATCCGGATCCGAAGCGGTCTGCACCATGCCGGCCACCCGGACCACGCCGAAGTCGTAGGAAACGGCGGCCCTGATCATGTCGCGTTCGTCATTGTCCAGACCGCTTTCATTGCTGTAGTTCTCGTAAGCGATGGCCGCGTACAGCGGGCCCTCGCGATAGCTCAGGGACGCGCTGAAAGCGTTGTTATCGTTGTTGGCGTTGTACTGGTCCTGGGTGGACGTGGAGTACTGCAGGTCAACGAACACGCCGCCGAAGCTGGGGGTGCGGTAGTGGATCGAGTTGCGGAAACGCTCGTCAAACCCCTGGCCTTGTGCGCGGTTCCGGGTGATGTTGCGGGCGTCACCCACCTGGTCGCCGAAGAAGTCCACACGACCCCGCAGCGCTTTCAGCGGGGTGTCGAACTTGCCGAGCCGCAGCATGCCGAAATCGCCCTGCAGGCCGCCGAACGTGTCTCGGGTGGCGAATTCGGTGCCGGAGTCGTCGAAATCGATCTGGGTTTCGATCTGGTAGATGGCGGTGAGACCGTAGTCCAGCTCCGCGTCGCCCCGGAAACCCAGGCGGCTGGAATTGCTCGACACGTTCACGGCGCCGTCATCACCGTTGTCCAGGTAGTCCACGGAGAGGTGAGCGCGGCCGTAGATCTCATTCGCGGCGGCCAGTCCGGGGACGGTCATCATGGCAGCCAGGGCCAATGCGGTGTATCTCTTGTTCATTCCGGTTTCCTTCCTGACGATGCATGTCCAGCCGTTGGCTGGGTCTGGATACCCGCCCAGCGCGCTGGGCGATCGTCAGCAAGGATGCGGATGAACTGTGACCGAATGACGACATGACGGTGACAGTTTCATGGACGTTGGTGAAAACGCCACATCCCTGTTGCGATTCCGCAACGCATCGAATCCGGGCGGATCATGGCATTCTGCGCTGCAGCAATGTCATCGCATTGATTTGAATCAAATCAGCGTCCGGAGCCAGGCGCTGTCACACAACGGTAATGCGGTTACGCTCTAATGACGGCGGTCTCAAACAGCGAGATGATGGAGACATGGCAGTCAAGATCCTGATAATCGAAGATGAAGCCGCCATCCGCGAAATGGTGGAAATGAGCCTGACAGCGGCCGGTTTCCAGGTATTCCAGGCCGAATCCGGGGAGGAGGGGTTCTCCCTGCTCAACGAGCATGTCCCCGATCTGATTCTCCTGGACTGGATGCTGCCTGGCATGAGCGGTATCGATTTCGCCCGACGCATCAAGAAGGATCCGTTGTGCAGCGATATTCCCGTGATCATGCTCACCGCCCGTGGCGAAGAGGAGGACAAGGTGCGCGGGCTGGACTCCGGTGCCGACGATTTCGTCACCAAACCGTTCTCGCCGCGGGAACTGATCTCCCGCATCAAGGCGGTGCTCCGCCGGGCCGCGCCCATGAGCAGCGAGGAGGTTGTGGAGGTGGACGGCCTGCGGCTGGACCCGCTCAGTCATCGTGTGACCGCCAATGACCGGAATCTGGACATGGGGCCCACCGAGTTCCGGTTACTGCATTTCTTCATGACCCATCAGGAGCGCGTGTTCACCCGCGGGCAACTGCTGGATAATGTCTGGGGAACCAATGTCTATGTGGAGGAACGTACCGTGGATGTCCACATCCGCCGGCTGCGCAAGGCCATTGCTGATTCCGGGCATGACCGGTTGGTCCAGACTGTCCGTGGGGCCGGTTACCGGTTTTCCGCCAAACCGTGAGCAGCCACGGCTCGCCCTGGCCGGCCGAAGGTGCTCGCCTGGTTCTGGTGTTGCTGGTGCTCGGAGCGTTGGGCTGGATACTGGGCTCCGTCACGCTGGGACTGCTTGTCGGGGCCCTGGGCTACCTGGGCTGGAACGTCTATAACCAGCTTCTGCTGGAGCGTTGGTTGCGGGAAGGGCGGAAGCTGGAACCGCCGGCGTCCCACGGACTGTGGGGGGATATTTTCAATGGGCTGCACCGCCTGCAGCAGCGGCAACGCTTTCGGCGGAAACGGCTGACCCGTATTCTCCAGGGCGTTCGGGAAACCATCAACGCCATGCCCGATGCCGCGGTCATTCTCCGTGGCAATGGCGAGATTCAGTGGTGGAATGTCGCCGCCCGGGATCTCCTGGGGCTCAACTGGCCTCAGGATGAAGGTCAGCGGATCGACAACCTGCTGCGGGAACCGCGTTTCGGCGCTTTCATCCGGGAAAGGCACGCCGCCGCAGCCGCCATCACGGTTGCTTCGCCGGTGGATGAAGCGCTCGTCCTGGAAATCCGCGTCATCCCGTATGGTCTCAACCAGCGCCTGCTGCTGGCGCGGGACATCACCCGGTTATACCAGTTGGAGCGGATGCGCCGGGATTTCGTTGCCAACGTCTCCCATGAGCTGCGCACCCCGTTGACCGTGATTGCCGGTCTGGCGGAAACCCTTGATGACATGGTGCCTGAGCGGTTGCCGGAGGCGGTCCGGCCGCTGGCGCTGATCACCCAGCAGACCCAGCGTATGCAGCGTCTGGTGGAGGATCTGCTGATGCTGTCCCGTCTGGAGATGGAACAGAAACCGGTGGAACCCAAGCCGGTGGATGTGCCCCGCATGCTCACCCTGCTGGCGGAGGAAGCCCGCACCCTGGGAGCGGACAAGCGGCAGTCGGTCGTCCTGGACCTGGACCGGGACTGGTGCGTGCTCGGGGACGAATCGGAGTTGCGCAGCGCCTTCTCCAACCTGGTGTTCAATGCCGTCAAATACACACCGGCGGAGGGGCGCGTGATCATCCGCTGGAAATCCCTGGACGGCGGGGTGCGCTTCGAGGTGGAGGACACCGGGGCCGGCATTCCCGCCCATCATCTGCCGCGGCTCACCGAACGCTTCTACCGGGTGGACGGGGGGCGCTCCAGCCGCACCGGCGGCACCGGCCTGGGCCTGGCCATCGTGAAACATGTTCTGGGCCGCCACGGGGTGGAGCTGGAAATCCGCTCAGAGGTGGGCAGGGGCAGCACCTTTTTCTGCACGTTTCCTGCCAGCAAGGTGGTGGACTGCTCCCGTCCCGCCATGACCGGTGCCGGCGGCTGAGTCCGTCTTTCACGCTTTACTGCACTGTCATCGATTCGTCAGAAACGCGTCACGATGCTGTCACGCCTCATGCCGATACTGGTCCCCGGTTTCGGAGGGCAGGCACCGGCAGGTGCCGTCCTCCCTACGGGACCATCATTCGACAACGGAGAGACAGAGATGCGCTTGACAAAGACGATCGCCGGCGTGGTTGCCGCCGCCTCCATGACGGTGCTGGGCCAGGCCGTCGCCGACGTGGACCCGAGCCTTCCCGAATACCGGGCCGTTTCCGGTGTGTCCGGTAATCTGACGTCCATCGGCTCGGATACGCTGAACAACCTCATGACCCTGTGGGCGGAGGACTTCAACAGCTTCTATCCCAACGTCAATATCCAGATCCAGGGAGCGGGCACCTCCACGGCGCCTCCCGCCCTGGCGGAAGGCACCTCCAACTTCGGCCCCATGAGCCGGGCCATGCGTGACAGCGAGGTCGCCTCGTTCGAGGAGGCCCACGGTTATCCGCCCACCCTGGTGCGTGTGGCCATAGACCTGCTGGCGGTCTACGTCAACCGGGATAACCCCATCGAAGGCCTGAGCATTCCCCAGGTGGACGCCATCTTCTCCTCCACCCGGCGCTGCGGCCACGGCGAAGATATCACCCGGTGGGGGCAGGTGGGTCTGGAGGGCGCCTGGGCCAACCGCGACATCACCTTGTACAGCCGCAACGCCGTTTCCGGCACCTATGGCTATTTCCGTCAGCACGCCCTGTGCGATGGCGACTTCAAGGATTCCATCAATGAGCAGCCGGGGTCGGCTTCCGTGGTGCAAGGCGTGACCGAATCCCTGAATGGCATCGGTTATTCCGGTATCGGCTACCAGACGGCCGGTGTGCGTGCCATTCCCCTTGCCCGGGATGAGGACTCAGTGATGGCGGAGCCCACGGCCGAGAACGCGGCCTCCGGCGATTATCCGTTGGCCCGTTTCCTCTACGTGTACGTCAACAACCACCCGGAAGACGGCATGCCCCCCTCCCAGCGCGAGTTCCTGAAGATGGTGCTGAGCAAGGAAGGTCAGGAGGTCGTTCTCCGTGACGGCTTCATCCCGCTGCCGGAAGCGGTGGCAGCGCAGGAGCGAGCGAAGCTGGGCCTGGACTGATCCAGGCGAGCAGCCCGGAAACCCCGCTTCGGCGGGGTTTTCTTTGTCACGGAACCGACTTCCGATTGTAACGCATGTGTCATGCGGCGACCGTAACATCCGATCCCACCAGAAGCACTGATCCATCCCCATGGTCTTGCCGCTTCCGTATCCGGTATCTGGAGACGATCTTTCCATGAATGATGCAAGCAACCCCCGGATCGAATCGCGCAGTCGGGTGCGCGACCTGCTTCCCGGACCTGAGCAGCGCGCCAGGCTGCGGCGCTGGCGGGCGGTGAAGGACCGTTCCGCAAAGTATCTGATCGGCGCGTTTGGTGTCAGCGTCGTCGCCTGCCTGGGGCTGATCTTCATCTACCTGTTCAGCGAAGTGCTGCCCATGTTCCGACCCGCGGCCATGGAGGTGGGGGCGAGTTACACCGCGCCCGGCGGCACCTCCGCCCGGTCGGTCAATGTGGCCAGCGATCGTCATCGAGAGACGGCGGTCCGGTTCACCGACGATCGCCGGGCGGTGTTCTTCGATCCCCGCAACGGTGCGGTCAGCCACGAAGTGGATCTGCCCATCCCCGAGGGCACCGTGGTGACCGCCCGGGCCCAGGCGGAGCCCCGCGCCCGGCTGTCGGCCTATGGGCTGGACAACGGTCAGGTGCTGGCGGTGCGCCATGTCTTCACGGAGCGTTTCGTGGGAGGACAACGGGAAACCGGTGGTGAGATCGAGTTTCCCCTGGGGGATGAGGAAACGGCGTTGCTGGACGTGGTGGACGATGGTACGGCAATTCAGGCGCTGGCCATCCAGGCAGGAAGCGGCGGAATCTCGGTGGTGGCCGCTCTGGCCGATGGTCGCCTGCGCCTGGTGCAGTTCGAGAGCAGCACCAATTTCATGACTGGCGCAGTGACCGTGGAGCGCAAGGTCTACGATCTGGAAGTCCCTCCCGGTGCGGCGCAGATCACGACCTTGCTGATGGACATCACCATGCGCAACCTCCTGGTGGGGGATTCCGACGGCAATCTGCACTACTACGATGTGTCCCGCCCGCAGCGGGCCGCGTTGCGGGATTCCCGCGAGGTGCTGCCCGATCCGAATGCGTCGATCACGGCAATGGAATACCTGCTGGGCACGGTGTCGATCATCGTCGGCGGGTCGGACGGTTCGGTGCGCCAGTGGATGCTGGTACGCGATGACAGCAACATCAATCGCATCACCCAGGTGCGTCGCTTCGAAAGCCATGATGCACCGGTGATCCTGGTGGCGCCCGAATATGCTCGCAAGGGCTTCGCCACGGCGGACCAGACCGGCGTGGTGAAGGTACATTACTCCACCTCGGCGCGAACCCTTCTAAGTCAGCAGGTCACCGATGGCCCCCCCGGGGTGCTGTCCTTCGCGCCCCGGGCCAATGGCCTGTACCTGGTGGACGGCAACGAACGGTTGCATCGGGTGGATGTACGCAACGCGCATCCGGAAGTGTCGTTCGCCGCGCTGTGGCAGCGCGTCTGGTACGAAGGACGTTCGCAACCCGAGTTCGTCTGGCAGTCCTCCTCGGCCACTGACGAGTTCGAACCCAAGTTCAGCCTGATGCCGCTGACCCTGGGCACGCTGAAGGCCGCCTTCTACGCCATGCTGTTCGCCACGCCGCTGGCCATTATGGGGGCCATCTACAGCGCCTATTTCATGTCGCCGCGCATGCGCGGCATGGTGAAACCCACCATCGAGATCATGGAGGCGCTGCCCACGGTGATTCTGGGCTTCCTGGCGGGGCTCTGGCTGGCGCCTTTCGTGGAATCCAACCTTCCCGCGGTGTTCAGCATTCTGGTGCTCATGCCGCTGGCTTTCCTGCTGTTCGCCTTTTTGTGGACGCGTGTGCTGGCCGAGCGCATCCGGCTGCTGGTGGGGCCGGGCTGGGAGGCCGCGCTGCTGATACCGGTGGTCCTGCTGGTGGGCTGGTTCTGCGTCACCCTGAGCCCCCATGTGGAGGTTCTGTTCTTCACTGGTGACATGCGCCAGTGGCTCACCGACGTGGGCATCACCTACGACCAGCGCAACGCCCTGGTGGTGGGCGTGGCCATGGGCTTCGCGGTCATCCCCACCATTTACTCCATCTCCGAGGACGCCGTTTTCAACGTGCCCAAGCACCTTACCCAGGGCTCGCTGGCGCTGGGTGCCACGCCCTGGCAGACGGTCACCAAGGTGGTGCTGCTGACCGCCAGCCCCGGGATCTTCTCCGCGGTGATGATCGGTTTCGGGCGCGCCGTGGGGGAGACCATGATCGTGCTCATGGCCACGGGCAACAGCCCGGTCATGAACTTCAACATCTTCGAAGGCATGCGGACCCTCTCCGCCAATATCGCGGTGGAAATGCCCGAGGCCGCCGTCGGCGGCACCCATTACCGCATCCTCTTCCTCGCTGCCCTGGTGCTGTTCGTGATCACGTTCTTCATGAACACGATCGCCGAAGTGGTGCGACAGCGACTGCGTCGCAAGTACAGCTCACTGTGACGACCACCCGAGAGTGAGGGGACTGAACGGATGAATAACTGGTTCAAAAGCGGAACGCCGTGGGTTTGGCTCAACGCGGGTGCGGTCAGCATCAGTCTGGTGATGGTGGTCGGTCTGCTGCTGATGATCGCGGTCAACGGCCTCAGCCATTTCTGGCCCAGCGCGGTGGTGGAATTCGAGCATCGGGCGACTGCCGATGCCGAGCCGGAGCGCGTGATCGGGGAGGTCAGCCGCTCCGAGACCAAGACGGCGGCCGCCATGCGTGAGGCCGGCTATGAGGTGCCCGAGGGCCAGGAAGTGGTGGTGCGGCATCTGATCAAGCGGGGTAACCGGGACATCACCGGGCGTGATTTCGTCTGGTATATCGAAGACGCCATGAGCGACTGGCGGTATCCCGAAGACGTGCTGGTGCTGGAACGCACTACCTGGGGCGATTTCTATGGTTATCTGCGTGATTTCCGTCGTGACGGCCAGGTGATCGCCGAGGGCCCTGCCGCCCGTGAAACCTTACAGCAACGCCTGCCGGAGAGCCTGGCGGCGGTCCGGCAGATCCAGCGGATCGAACGCTTCGACATCGGTTCGATCAATTTCCAGATCGAGCAACTGCGGTTGCAGCAGCGGGCACTGGAACGCAATCCGGAACTCACGGAAGAGGCCCGCGCCGCCCGGGAGGCGGAAATCGACGCCGAACGGCAGCGGCTGGATGCGGAGTACGCGGAGCTGGAAGCGCGGCGCAACGAGCTGAGACAGCGTGTACGCGGTTACAGCATCACCATGGAGGTCATGGACGGCAGTACGCGGGAGATTAACCTGGCGGACGTTGTCGCGGCCTGGTATCCCAATGACATGGGCCTGGTGCAGCAACTGCGGCACTATGCCCGCAGCCTCTGGGACTTCGTCAGCGGTTTCCCCCGGGAGGCGAATACCGAGGGTGGGATCCTGCCGGCCATCTTCGGCACCGTGCTGATGGTGATGATCATGTCCGTCGTGGTCACGCCGTTCGGGGTACTGGCCGCCATCTACCTGCGGGAATACGCCAAACAGGGCCCGTTGACGCGGATCATCCGCATCTCCGTAAACAACCTGGCCGGGGTGCCATCCATCGTCTTCGGCGTGTTCGGCCTGGGTTTCTTCGTCTATTTCGTGGGCGGTGGTATCGACCGCATGTTCTATCAGGACGCCCTGCCGGCACCCACGTTCGGCGGTCCCGCCATCATCTGGGCCTCCCTCACCCTGGCCCTGCTGACACTGCCGGTGGTGATCGTCTCCACCGAAGAGGGGCTGGCCCGCATTCCCAGCACCATCCGTCAGGGCAGTCTGGCCCTTGGGGCCACCAAGGCGGAGACCCTGTGGCGGATCATCGTTCCCCTCTCGGCGCCCGCCATGATGACCGGGTTGATCCTGGCCGTGGCCCGGGCGGCGGGCGAGGTGGCGCCGTTGATGCTGGTGGGGGTGGTGAAGCTGGCCCCCACCCTGCCGGTGGACGGCAACTTCCCGTATCTGCACCTGGACCGGGCCTTCATGCACCTGGGCTTCCATATCTTCGACGTGGGCTTCCAGAGCCCCAACGTGGAGGCCGGCCGACCCCTTGTCTACGCCACCGCCTTGATTCTGGTGCTGCTGATCATCGTGCTGAACGTGACGGCCATCTCCATCCGCAACCACCTGCGGGAGAAGTACAAGAGCGAGAGCGATTAGCCCGCCGGCGCTGGTTGGCCGGATCCGGTCTGGTTTCCGACATGACGAACAAGGTGTCACCGATGAATGAGCAAACCCGAGTACTGACCCACGGCATGAACCCCGCCGAGATGCAGGGCCACCGGGGCGAGAAGCTGCGGCTCTCCCGCGAGCAAGCCTGCATGGAAGTGCGTGATCTGAATCTCTACTACGGGAACGATCAGGCGCTGAAAGGCATCAACATGATGATACCCAAGGGGCGCATCACCGCCTTCATCGGTCCCAGCGGCTGCGGCAAGTCCACCCTGCTGCGTTGCATGAACCGCATGAACGATCTGATCGATATCGCGCGGATCGAGGGCGAGATCCTGCTGGACGGCAGCAATATCTACGACCCGAAGGTGGACGTGGCCGAGTTGCGCCGCCGGGTGGGCATGGTGTTCCAGAAGCCGAACCCGTTTCCCAAGACCATATACGAGAACGTGGCCTATGGCCTGCGCCTGCAGGGGGTGAAGAACAGGCGCATCCTGGACGATGTGGTGGAGAAATCCCTGCGCCGGGCGGCTTTGTGGGACGAAGTGAAGGACCGGCTGCACGAGAACGCTTTCGGCTTGTCCGGTGGGCAGCAGCAGCGCCTGGTCATCGCGCGTGCCGTGGCCATCGAGCCGGAAGTGCTGCTGCTGGACGAGCCCGCCTCGGCGCTGGACCCCCTGGCTACCCTGAAGATCGAGGAACTGATGTTCGAGCTCAAGGAGGAATACACCATCGTCATCGTCACCCACAACATGCAGCAGGCCGCGCGGGTGTCCGACTACACGGCGTTTATGTACCTGGGGGAACTGGTGGAGTACAGCGATACCGACACCCTGTTCACCACACCGGCGAAGAAGCAGACCGAAGACTACATCACCGGCCGCTATGGTTGAGGCCACCCGGGGAACCCGTATCGAGGACAGCGTCATGGACAAGTCGTTTTTCACGCAGCACATCTCCAAGCAGTTCAACGAGGAACTGGAAGATATCGTCAACCGGGTCATGACCATGGGCGGTCTGGTGGAGCAGCAGCTGGCGGATGCCATGGCGGCCCTGGTGGAGGGGGACCAGGAGAAGGGCGAGCAGGTGGTCACCCGGGATTATCAGATCAACGCCATGGAGGTGGATCTGGACGAGGAGTGCACCCATATCCTGGCCCGGCGCCAGCCCACCGCCAGCGATCTGCGGCTTGTGATGGCGGTGATCAAGACCATCACCGACCTGGAGCGCATCGGCGACGAGGCCGAGCGCATTGGTCGCATGGCCCTGCATCTTCTGGACCAGGATCGGCGGGCGAGCCCCATGGACGAGATCGCGGCGCTGGGGGAGTACGTACGGCAGATGCTCCACGGCGCCCTGGATGCGTTCACCCGGATGGATCCGGCAGCCTCCGTTCGGGTGGCGCAGATGGACATCAACGCCGACAGCCAGTACGAACTCATTCTGCGCCAACTGCTCAAGCGCATGAAGGAGGATCCGGAGGCCATTCCCCGGGTCATGGACATCGTCTGGGCGGCCCGTTCCCTGGAGCGTATCGGCGATCGCTCGCGGAACATCTGCGAGTATGTGGTGTATTTCGTCAAGGGCAAGGACGTCCGCCACACCAGTTTCGAGAAAATGGCGGAGGAAGCCACCGGCGACCGGCGATAGCCAGCCCCCGCGGTGAGGGGCCCCGACGACACGCGTCCTGGATCCGCCGATGAACGCAGGGGTGTCATTGCCCGTAGGTCGGAAGCCCTGCGCATCAGGGATCTCCGACAATGCGGCGGTGGGTTTGGTTGACGTCGGTGATCCGCGCTGCGCGCGGCTACCGACCTACGGGTGAGGCGGGCTTTGTAGGTCGGAAGCCCTGCGTAGCAGGGATCTCCGACAACAAGGCTGCGCCATGAAACAGGTGTTGAACCAGGGGTTTGGGTGATGGGCCCGGTTCGTGATATTATGGCGAGCACATATATGGATATATGCATATGATCACATCAGAATCCTTTTTCCGGGCCCTGTCCGATCCCACGCGCCTGCGCTGCCTGCTGTTGCTGTTGAGCGAGCAGGAGATCTGCGTGTGCGAATTCGTCCATGCGCTGGAATTGTCCCAACCGCGGGTATCCCGGCACCTGGGGCACTTGCGGGATCTGGGCGTTGTCACCACGGAGCGGCGGGGGCAATGGATGTACTACCGCCTGAATCCGGCGTTGCCGCCCTGGGCCCGGGATGTGCTCGCCGCAGCCTTCCAGGCAGAGGGCGTGCGCGATCTGCGCCAGCGTCTTGCCAGCATGCCCAATCGCCCGTCGATCAGTTGCGACTGAGGTTCCCATGAGCAAACCGATGAACATCCTGTTTCTCTGTACCGGCAATTCCTGCCGCTCGCAGATGGCCGAGGGATTCGCGCGCGCCCTGGGCGGTGATGCGGTACGGGTGCAATCCGCCGGCATCGAGGCCCATGGCAAGAACCCGCGGGCCATCGCAGTCATGCGTGAGGCCGGGGTGGACATTGCCCGCCAGGAGTCCACCCGTGTCACGGATGCCATGCTGGCCGAGGCCGATCTGGTGGTGACCGTCTGCGGGCATGCCGATGAGCATTGTCCTGTATTGCCATCCGGCACCCGTCGCATCCACTGGCCGTTGCCCGATCCGGCGAAGGCGACGGGGACGGACGAGGAGATCATCGCGCAGTTCCGGGCAGTGCGCGACGACGTCCGCGCACGGGTGCGGGAACTCCTGAACAACGAACTGCAACGAGGCGAGGCATGAGCAACGCACAGAGCACCTCCGCAGAGACTGACGATGGTCCGGACATCCGCCAGGGCATGGGGCTGTTCGAGCGCTATCTGTCAGTGTGGGTGGCCATCGCCATTGTGATCGGCATTGCCCTGGGGCAGTTCCTGCCTGCCGTTCCCGAGGCGCTGGCGCAGTTCGAGTACGCACAGGTCTCCATTCCGGTGGCAATTCTGATCTGGGCGATGATCTTCCCGATGATGGTGCAGATCGATTTCAGCGCCATTCTCGGCGTGCGGCGGCAGCCCAAGGGGCTGGTGATCACCACCACCGTGAACTGGTTGATCAAGCCGTTCACCATGTTCGCCATTGCCTGGTTCTTCCTCATGGTGGTGTTCGCACCCCTGATCCCGGAAGGGTTGGCGCGGGAATACCTGGCCGGCGCCATCCTGCTGGGCGCCGCACCCTGCACGGCCATGGTGTTCGTCTGGAGCTACTTGACCCGGGGAGATGCCGCCTACACGCTGGTACAGGTGTCGGTGAACGACATCATCATGCTGTTCGCGTTTGCGCCCATTGTGGTGCTGTTGCTGGGTATCTCCGATATCGCAGTGCCCTGGGACACGGTGGCGCTGTCGGTCTTCCTGTATATCGTCATCCCCCTCAGCGCCGGTTATCTGACCCGCGTGATGCTGATCAGGCACCGTGGTATCGAATGGTTCGATAACGTGTTCATGAAGCGCCTGGCACCGGTGACGCACATCGGCCTGATCCTGACACTGGTCCTGTTGTTCGCTTTCCAGGGCGAGGTGATTCTTAACAATCCCCTGCACATCGTGCTGATCGCGATCCCGCTGATCATCCAGACCTTCCTGATTTTTTTCATCGCCTACGGTTGGGCGAAGGCCTGGCGGGTGCCGCACAACGTGGCCGCACCGGGGGCGATGATCGGCGCCAGCAACTTCTTCGAACTGGCGGTGGCGGCAGCCATCGCGCTATTCGGTCTGCAATCCGGGGCCGCCCTGGCCACCGTGGTGGGGGTGCTGGTGGAGGTGCCGTTGATGCTGGCGCTGGTGCGTATCGCGAACCGGACTCGCCGCCATTTTCCGGCGGCGCAACCGGCGCCGGCGGGCGGATAGCGGGTGGAGATTCGGTTCTCATCCGATGCGCGGGAATGGCTGCGGGGCAGGCATGACGCGATAACCCTGCGGATATCGCCGCGTCACGGGTGCTGCGGTGGTACGGCCGGCGTGCCAGTGGCAGAGCCGGGATCTCCAGAGGATCAAGCCGCCTTTCGCCGGTACGATGCTGACGGAATCACCGTGTACCTGGCTCCGGAACTGGAGTGGGAGCAGGCGTATACCATTCGGGTGGAAGGCTTTCTTGGTCTGAAGCGGCTATTTGTGGAAGGCGCCGCGCTTTCCGCCGGCAGGGAGTAGCTCATGTTCAAGCATGTCGTTGTTGCAATCGATTTTTCCCCGGCCTGGTCGTTGCTGCGTCAGCGCCTGCAGACTCTGCGGGCCTGGGGCGCCCAGGAGTTGACACTGGTCTATGTGCTCAGTAGCCGCTATCCGGCGACTCCGGAGGAGAGTCATCGCTCGCATTACGAAACCCGGTTGAGGGAAGAGGCGGTGTCTCTGGAAGCGGAAGGCTTTCGGGTGGACTGGCAGGTGCGTGTTGGTGAGCCCGGCGCCGAGGTGGTGGCCACCGCGGCGGAGGTGAACGCGGACCTTGTTCTGCTGGGCGACCGTGGTTATAGCCGGTTGCGCGAGTTCTTCGTGGGCAGCACGGCCCTGGATGCCGCGCGGCTGACCACCTGCCCGCTGTGGCTGGAACCGGTACAGGCCGGCAATCAGACCGGTGCGGACGTGGTACTGCTGGCAACCGATGGCTCGGATGCGGCGAAGTCCGCAGAGGTGTTGTTTCAGCAGCTATGGCCGCGCTTTTCCCGCCATATGGTGGCCATGGCCACCTGCGCCAGCGAGGGCTGCGACCGGGAGATCGCGGACGCCAAAGCACATCTCCAGCAACTGGACCGGGCCGATGACGGTCTGGAGATCCAGGTGCTCGACGGTGATCCCCGCCAGGTGATCCCCGCGTTGGCCGAGGAACTGCCGGCAGATCTGGTGATCGTGGGTAAGCGTGGCCGCAACGCCATACAGCAGCTTCTGCTGGGCAGTACCGCGGAGGCCGTCTGCCGCAAGGCCCGCTGTCCGGTCCTGGTGGTGCCGCCTGCGGAATGATCGCGCTTCCCTTTGTCATAACGAGGACTTTGAATTGACTGAAAGCCTGCCCAATGTCGAGCGGACGTGGCTCGATACGCCCACGCTGGACCACCTGTGGGGGTCCCGGCCGTCGTCGCATCCGCCGCGCATTTTGCTGCTGTACGGTTCGTTGCGGGAGCGCTCCTACAGTCGCTTTCTTGCGGAAGAAGCGGCGCGCTTGCTGCGTCAGTTCGGCGCGGAAACCCGGATGTTCAACCCCTCCGGTCTGCCCCTTCCGGACGATGCGCCGGATGACCATCCGAAAGTGCGTGAATTGCGGGCGTTGTCCGAATGGTCCGAGGGGCAGGTATGGTGCAGCCCGGAACGTCACGGCAACATGACCGGAATCATGAAAACGCAGATCGACTGGTTGCCGCTGGCCTACGGGGGCATTCGTCCGACCCAGGGGCGTACGCTGGCATTGATGCAGGTGAACGCGGGTTCCCAGTCGTTCAATGCCGTGAACAACATGCGCATCCTTGGCCGCTGGATGCGCATGATCACGATTCCCAACCAGTCGTCCGTGCCCAAGGCGTACGAGGAGTTCGACGAAGCGGGTCGGATGAAGCCGTCGCCTCTCTACGACCGCGTGGTGGATGTGATGGAGGAGCTGGTGAAATTCACGCTGCTGACCAGGGATTGCGCAGCCTACCTGGTTGACCGTTACAGCGAGCGTAAGGCGGAGCAACGCCCAGTGGCAACGCCGGCGGATGCCGCCGACGCCACCACCGGGCGTAGATCAGCCTAGCCCACGCGTTCCAGGGCCAGGGCCACGCCCTGGCCGCCGCCGATACAAAGCGTCACCAGACCTTTCCGTTCCCCGTTGCGCTGCATGGCGTGCAGCAGGCGCACCGTGAGCACGGCGCCGGTGGCGCCTATGGGGTGACCGTGAGCGATGGCACCGCCTTCCGGGTTCACCACGTCTTCTGACAAGCCCAGGTCACGCAGCACAGCCAGTGCGATGGCGGCGAAGGCTTCGTTGATCTCCACCCGTTCCAGATCCCCCACGCTCCAACCGGCCCGTTCCAGGGCCTGGCGGACGGCGGGCACAGGGCCGATCCCGAACATGCCCGGCTCCACTGCCCCGACGCCCCAGGAAACCAGGCGTGCCACGGGTTTCAGCCCTTGCTGCTCGGCCCAGCCGCGTTCCGCCAGAATCATGGCGGCGGCGCCCGTATTCAGGCCCGGCGCATTGCCCGCGGTGATGGTGCCTTCCTCACGGAAGGCGGCACGGAGCCTGCCGAGCCCCTCGGCCGTGGTGTCCCCCCGGTTGTGCTCATCGGTATCGAATACTGTGGGGCCTTTGCGGCCAGGGACCTCCACCGGAACGATCTCGCTCTTGAAATGCCCTGCTGCCTGCGCCTGGGAAAAGCGCTGCTGCGAGCGTGCCGCCCAGGCATCCTGGTCTTCGCGGCTGACCTGGTATTCCTTCACAAGATCTTCGGTGTGCCAGCCGGAATGTTTGCCGGAGAAGGCGTCATTCAGGCCGTCATACAGCATGGAATCCACCATTTTCGCGTCACCCATGCGGTAGCCCCAACGGGCCTTGTCCAGCAGGTAGGGCGCCCGGTCCATGTTCTCCAGCCCGCCGGCAATGGCGCAATTGGCGTGCCCCAGCATGATTTCCTGGGCCGCGGAGGCCACCGCCTGGGCACCGGAGCCGCAGACCCGGTTCACGGTGAGCGCCGGCACGGAGACCGGAACACCGCCGTGGATAGCCGCCTGCCGGGCCGGATTCATGCGATTGCCGGCCTGGATGACATTGCCCATCACGACGCTGTCCACGGCATCGGCGGCAACTCCCGCGCGCTTGAGGGTTTCCCTGATGGCCGTGGCACCCAGCTCGGTGGCCGGTACGTCTTTCAGGCTGCCGCCGTAAGTGCCGATTGCCGTGCGAACCGGGGCGCAGATGACAACTTCGTTTGGCATGGGGTCAGTCTCCCTGGTGGTGCATGAGTGAATCGCCCACAAGTATGGATGATCAACGTGAACTGTTCATGCCCGTCACGGCCGTGCCTGGTCCGGAAGCGGCTCCGGTCGGCCGCTCTGCGCCTCCTGCGTACTGGCGGCACGAACGTCCTTGATGGTGACCCGGAAACAGAGCTGTTTTCCTGCGAGGGGATGGTTGCCATCCAGAATCGCACCCTGGTCGGTGAGGCGGACCACGCGCAGGCTGAACTGGCGTCCGTGGGAGCCGCTGCGCAATTGCCGGCCGGGGTAGAGTTCGAGGTCGTCGGGGAGCGCGGTGCGATTGGCCTCGAAAACCAGGTTCTCCTGCCGCTCACCGTATGCGGCCTCCGGAGGGAGTTCAACCGTGACAGTGCTGCCGACCTCGGCGCCCTCCAATGCCCGTTCCAGTGCCGGCAGCAGCGTTACGTGGCCATGTACGTAGCGCATGGGGCCGGATTGCTTGCTGTCGTCCAACCGTTCACCGTCCGCATCGGTCAGTGAGTAATCGGCGGTGACCACGGTGTTGAATGCCACCCGGCGGGGGTGATCTGTCCACGTCATCGCTCTTGCCCGCTGCGCTGTCTCACTTCTTTGAAATCCGGCGACAGGGGGCTCAGGCCCATTGCCGATGTCCGGCATTCCGTGCACACCGTCAGGTGCTCCGCGTCGAGCCCCTGGTCCCGCAGGGCGCGCAGCATACCGGCCAGTTCCCTGGAGGGGACGAACGGTTTTCCACAGCGGCCGCACTCGGTCTGATCCACCTCCGTCTGGAGCGCGGTGGTGGTCCCCTCTGCCTCCTCCGCGTCCGCCGCCGGCCCTGGTGCCGGAACCCGTTCCTGCAGCCAGCGTGCATCCACGTCCAGCGCGTCACGCACTAACCGCCCGAGCACTGCATACGGCTGGCACTCGGGGATGATGTGGCAGGCCTTGTCCAGCTTTTTCACCCAGGCGTTGGGCCAGGGGCGCAGAAAACGGTTGAGGAAATCCCGCGCCTCTTCCAGGGCGTGCCGGGCCTCGACACTCGGTCCTGCCTGCGCGGCGGAACCGAGCAGCAGGGCAAGGAACTGGAGTTGAAGGGCCAGGTGGTCCGGCGTGTCACGGAAGCTCATGTCCCGCGCCAGGCCGTGGCGTTGGTAGTAGCGTTCCATTTCCAACACGCTTGGCCCCATGATCGTATTGTCGATATAAAGGCCGGCGTTCAGAGGTGCCGGATAGGGAGGCACCAGAAAGAGGTGGCTATAAGCGCGGAGCAGAGCCGTGTCATCTGCAACCGCCTCCAGCGCCTCGCGCAGTTTCTCTCCCGCCTGATGACCGGGAAGCAGATCCTCCAGGTCCGCCACCAGGTCGCGGACCATGGCCTGCCGTGTGCCCGGCTGCACTGGCGGCATGAGGGCCTGGCCGAGGCAGAGGTAGAGTTCAGCCCTGGCGAATGCGCGGGGGCTGGTGTCGTCGGTTCGGGTATCGAAGGCCAGTTCGGTCATGCGGGGTCATCCTGGCAGCTGGGACGGCACCGGAGCGGGCTCCGGTGCCGTCAATCGATGGCAGCGGTTCAGGCGGTGGCCTGCCTGGGTTGATCCGCTGCGGCGTCCATCATCGGCTGTTCCGGTGCTGCCGAGAGGTTGAAGAACTTCTCGCCCAGCACGTACAGCGTGAACAAGAGGGCGGAGCCCATGACGGTTAGCGCCCACTCGGTGATGGATGGCGTGTACTGGATCATGTCCCAGGCCCAGGTGCCCTTGAACAGCGGCACCACCTGGCCACCCACCACGAAGAAGTAGCGTTCCGCGAAGAGGCCACCGAAGGTCAGGATGGACACCAGGATCTGGATGCCCGGGTTCACCCGCAGACTGGCGGAAATCATCAGCGCGAAGGGGACCAGCAGGCCGAGCACCACCGAGGCCACATAAACCGGTGAGGCGAACAGGTACTCCGTCCACACATAGTGGATTTCCGGATTGTTGCTGTAGAGGCCGGTGATGGCACGCACGCCCACGAACAGAATGGTCAGCCCGAGCACCGCGGCAAACAGCTTGGGCAGCCCACCGGCCAGGGCTTGTTGCAACTTTTCGGGCATGGCGCCGCGCTGGAAACCGTAGGCCAGGTAGGTGAAGAAGACCAGGGCGGCCAGACCGCTGGTGACGGCGGTGAGATAGAAGTAAATGGGCAGCAGGCCGTCGAACCAGAACGGACGCATGCTCATCATGCCGAAGATCAGCGCCAGGTTGCCGCTGGCCAGCAGGACGCCCAGGAAGGAAGCGATGCCGATGGTACGCGTCGCCTTGCTGTCCCAGTCGCCGGACTCCATCTTCTGGAACTTCCACAGCAGGAACAACAGGTCTGCGGCATAGAACACGCCCATCCAGAACATGGCGGACTGGATCTGCATGTTGAAGGGAATGGCCCAGAGCATGCGGAAGGTATGCCCCAGCTCCAGGGCCAGCACCGCCATCCCGGAGACCAGGATGATGAAGGCCAGGAATATCGCCCGTTTGGCCAGCCCGTAATACTGCTTGAACCCGAACACCAGGGGCAGCGAGGCGATCAGCCCCAGGCCGGAGGAGGCCAGCGCAAAGTACAGATAGGTGGAGATCGGCTGGCCCCAGGGCAGGTTGGAGCTGACGTTGAAGGTGGCGTGGCCATGGACCGTCAGGTTGTACATGACAAAGCCGAACGAGCCCAGCAGTACGATGACGGACAGGATCAGCAGCCCGGTCCCCAGTCCGCCTTTCATGACGTTGTTGTCAGACATGATTGCTCACTCCCTCAGGATTTGCGCGGACTGAAGGCCGGAATGCCGGCGCCGGCGCCCAGATAGTAGACCTGCGGACGGTTGCCGGTGTGGTCCAGCAGCCGGACACCCTTCTTGTCGCCGATCAGCCGGTTCACGTTGGATTCCGGATTGTCCAGGTCGCCGAAGAAGCGGGCCTTGGGCGGGCAGGTGCGGACGCAGGCCGGCACGTACTCCACCAGGTCCGGATCGTCCTCGTCCAGATCGGCCACGCCTTCCGGCGCCTTGCTGACCTTGTGGTGGCAGAAGGTGCACTTGGACACCACGCCCTTGGGCTGGATGCCGATGCCGCGGCGCCAGTCCTGCTCCGGGTTCTGGTAGGGCGGGCTCCACAGTTGACCATTCTCCCCCGGGTAGACGTCGCGGATGTCCGGCTCCACCAGCGGCTGCTCGTCCGCATAGAAGCGCACCCCGTAGGGGCAAGCGATCATGCAGTACTTGCAGCCGATACACTTGTTCCAGTCCACGAATACAATGCCGCCGGCTTCCTCATCCTTGTAGGTGGCCCGGGTGGGGCACACATAGACGCAGGAGGGCTTCTCGCACTGCATGCAGGGGCGCGGCAGCCACTTCATCTGGGCGCTGGGATACTCGCCCTCGTGATAGAAGAGCACGTCCTGCCAGCTTTCTCCGGGCAGGGTGTTGTTTTCCATGGAGCAGGCCGTGGTGCAGGCTTGGCAGCCGGTGCACTTGTCCAGGTCGATGACCATTCCCCACTTAGCCATTGGGTGATTCCTCCGCAGTCAGTTCAGGCCTTTTCCAGCGTCACCTTGGCGGTGTAGTAGCTGGCGAGCCCGGAAATCGGGTCGGACAGGTTCTCGGTGATATCGCCCGAGTGCCCGGGTTTGACGTCGCGCCCTTCGGCGGTGGCCCAGCGGCCCTGGGCCCAGTGGCCGTATTCCATGGGGAGTACCAGGGTGTCCGGGCGGTGGGCCGGCATGTAGCGGGCCACGGCCAGAATGCTTTTCCGGTCGCCGCGGACCTCGGCGGAGAGTCGGACCGTATCGCCATCGGCAATGCCGCGTTGGCGGGCGGTCTCCGGGTGGATCTCCAGATAACAGGTGCCGCGACCGCCAACGATGGGCTGCATGTAGGCCTGCGCCTGGGGAATGTTGGCGCTGCGCCCTTCCGCATGCAGCGGTGTTTTCGGTGTGACGAAGTGCAGGTCGCCGCCGCCGGTGTGCTTCGGCTCCACCCACTGAATGAGCCCGACCCGGTCTTCCGGGATATTCATTTCCCGGTTGATGTAGGCGGCATGCCGCTCGAGAAAGCCGGATTTGAACTCGAACTTGCCGCTGGGTGTCCGCAGCAGCTTGTCCTGAACGTCGGATTCGCTCATCTCGATGCTGTAGGCCTCACCGTCCCATTCCCAGAAACTGCCCCGCCAGTAGCGCCAGTGATACGGCTTCTTGTACCAGACGCCTTTTTCCTTCCAGCTCTCGAAATCATTCACGCCGTTGTCGCCGGGGTTGCCCGCGAAGCCGGCGGCCCGGTGACGCAGCAGGTTTTCCACGTCCCCCAGCTCCCGGTAGTAATCACCCATGGGGCCGTCTATGCGCTTGCCGATTTCGATGAGGATGTCGCCGAAGTGTTTGGTGTCGTAGACCGGATCCACGGCGGGAACTCGCAGGGCCGTCATGGGCCAGCCTTCGAAGGGATAGGTGGGTGAATCCTGCAGCCGCTCCAGATAGGTGTGCTCCGGCAGGATCAGATCGGCGTACATGGCGGTCTCACCCGGGTAGGGTGAGGTTTCGATGATGAACACATCCTTCAGCGCCTCCTCCCAAAGCAGTGGGTCCGGCGCCGACCAGATGGGGTTGGTCAGGAAGAACATGGCCGTGTCCAGCCGGTACGGGTCGCCCGCCAGGTGGTGTTTGGCGGTCTCCTGCATCATGTGCGAGGCCATGGGCCATTTCTCGGTGCCGGCCATGTCGATACGCGGATATTTGCCCTGCATCTCCCTGGCGTGGTCATCCATGTAGTCGTCGGCGTTCACCGGCAGTGCACCGTAGGGCACACCCATCTGGTAGAACAGTCCGCCTTCAGCGAACATGCTGCCCACCAGTGCGTTCAGGGCGTGGATGGCCATCCCGTTGTAGGTGCCGTTGAAGTGTGCGGTGGGGCCGCGTTCCATGATGGCCATGGCCGGGCGGGTGGTGGCGAACTCCCGGGCTACCGTGACGATATGACGGGCCGGGATGGTGGTGATCTCTTCCGCCCATTCCGGGGTCCGGTCCTTGAGTTCCTGGTTCCACCAGTCAGCGATACCGTGGGTCCAGCGCTCCTGGAAGCTGGCCGGACTGATCCTCTGACCGGTTTGGAACCGGTTTCGGCCGTCACGGAAGTCGCCGACGAATTCCTTATCCCACAAGCCCTCGGTGAGAATGACGTGGGCGATGGCCAGCGCCATGGCGCCATCAGTGCCCGGCTTGATCATCAGGTAGCGGTCTGAGGCCGCCATGGTGGGGTTCATCCGCACATCGATGCTGGTGATGCGCGTTTGCGGGCTTTTGGCTCGCATGTGCCCCCAGACCTGCATTAAGTAGTTGTAAGGGCGGAAGGCCTCCAGGAAGCTGGCGCCGAAGTTCAGGATGTAGTTGGTGTTGCGGTAGTCATAGGCGTTGTAGGAGTTATTGCCGTCGGTGGCCTGTTTCGCCCGCTTGGAGCCCTCGGCGCACATCGAGGCATGGCCGATGGCGGAGTTCGGCGTGCCATAGAGCTTGCCGAAATCCCCGTACAGGCCGGCGTCGGAGCTGCCCCAGCCGCGGCCGTAGAAGTGGGCGAAGCGGTGGGATTCGCCGTTGGCCCGCAGCCGGTTCAGGCGCTCGGCAACGGTGTCCAGCGCCTCTTCCCAGGAGATGGGCACGAAGCCCGGATCCTCGCCGCGCCCCTTGCGCGGGTTGGTCCGCTTCATGGGGCCCTTGAAGCGGTCCGGATC
>JAFIFU010000090.1 GCA_020831885.1 Ectothiorhodospiraceae bacterium | reverse complement strand
TGGAGCGCGAGCCCGCCCGCCGCGGGCGGGGCGGGGCCACCAGCGGTTTCAGCTCTCCACGGTGATCCGGCGCGGCTGCACCTTCTCCTGCTTCGGAATCACGATTTCCAGCACGCCGTTGCGGCTGCTGGCGGTGATGCGTTCCGCATCCGCCGTGTCCGGCAGGGTGAACCGGCGATAGAAGCTGCCGTATATCCGCTCCACGCGCCGGTAACCTTCACGTTCTTCACTGTCTTCGCGCTTGCGTTCACCTTTCAACGTCAGCACGCCGTTTTCCATGTTGATCTCGATGTCCTCCGGAGCCACCCCCGGAACGTCGGCATGGATCAGGTAGCGGTCCGGTTCCTCCCGGATATCCACTGCCGGAACCCAGTCACTGGTGGACAGGGCGCTGGTGTCGCCAAGGCGCCCTTCCACCAGGGCGTTCATTTCGTTGCTCAACTGATTGAGCAGGCTCCAAGGTTCGTAACGACGGATGTTCATGGTCCTGACCTCCTGATTTTCCGAACACCAACACGCGTTCTGAAAGCATATGTAGTGTCTGGCCGGGTGTTTTCAATGCCGGGGCGGAAACTCAAGGAAGCGCTGATCGATTCTCATGGCGACCTGTGGAGCCATGCGAGCGGGCTGGCAAGGCGGTGTTTGCAGGCAATGGCCGCGTATGCTCTGTCAAGAACGTCAACGCAGCTCAGCATGCTCGAAGGGCCCGCCCTGCGGGGCACGCGGCGAAGCCAGAGCATCCGGGGAATCGACCAGCGCTTCCCCAAGCAACTTGAAGCGGGCGCCCGGAGCTGGTATAAAAGCCGCCTTCTCTCGCCCGGGGTCGGGCTCAGGTCACCGCTTAATCGGGAGGCGGACGAACATGTCCAAGGTGTGTCAGGTCACGGGTAAGCGTCCCGCCGTCGGGAACAATGTTTCCCATGCCAATAACAAAACGCGTCGCCGGTTTCTGCCGAATCTGCAGTACCATCGTTTCTGGGTGGAGAGCGAGAAGCGCTGGGTGCGTCTGCGGGTATCCACCAAGGGGCTGCGGATCATTGACAAGAACGGCATCGACCAGGTGCTGGCCGATCTTCGCGCTCGTGGCGAAAAAGTCTGAGGGGCATAGATCATGCGTGACAAGATCAAGTTGGTGTCTTCCGCCGGAACCGGTCATTACTACACCACCGACAAGAACAAGCGGAACACACCGAACAAGCTGGAATTCAAGAAGTACGATCCGGTGGTGCGCAAGCACGTGCTGTACAGGGAAGCCAAGATCAAGTAGGGCTCCCTGCCCGGATGAAACCAGGCCCGCCCCAGCCAGGCTGCGGCGGGTTTTTGTCGTTTCCGGAAAGGGTCGGCCGGTACCGGGGGCGCGTGCCTCAGATGCCCTGAATCACGGTACGGGGCGCCGGAATTGGCAATACAGACAGGAACATTAGTATGCTTGGCTGGCATTCCCCCGCAGTTCGGGTGGATGAAGACCGGTGCCGGGAGCAGGCGCCGTTGAACCGTAACCCGATGACAAGGATCCGCCTGCGGTAAACCCGATGGATGATGTCTTCGTCGCCCGGCAGCCGATCTTCTCGCGCGACCTCAGCGTTTACGGCTACGAGTTGCTTTTCCGGGCGGCCGGGGATTCCGATTCGGCCGAGGTCATCAGCGGCAACCATGCCACCTCGACGGTCATCCTGAATGCATTCACCGTGGTCGGCCTGGATAAGCTGGTGGGGCGCCACAAGGCTTTTTTCAATATCGACCGCGCGTTTCTGCCAGCGGCCACGAGCCTGCCGTTCCCCGCCGACCGGGTTGTGCTGGAGTTGCTGGAGGGCACCCGCCCGACGCCGGATGTGCTGGAGCACCTGGAGCGGCTGCGCCGCATGGGTTATGTGTTGTCACTGGATGATTACCAGCATTCGGCCGATATGGAGCCGTTTCTGAGCCGCGTGGACATCGTCAAGTTGGAAGTACACCGGCTGGATGACGTGGCGCTGATGGAGCGGGTCGCGGAGTTGCGCCGGTTTCCCGTGCGGTTGCTGGCGGAGAAAATCGAGAACCGGGAGCGATTCGAGCTTTGCCGGGAACTGGGGTTCGACCTGTTTCAGGGGTACTTTCTCAGCCGGCCCAAGACCGTGCGTGGCAACACCATACCGGCCAGCCGGCTGCCCACTCTGCGTCTGCTGGCCATGCTGCACCAGTCGGACGTGGACCTGCGGGAGCTGGAGCGGATTATCAGCAGCGACGTCTCTCTCAGCTACAATCTGCTGCGCTATCTGAATTCCGCCTTCTTCCCCATTCAACGGCGTATCGAGTCCATTCATCAGGCGGTGATCTACCTGGGGATTCGGGAGCTGCAGTCCTGGGCCTCCCTGATCGCCATGGCTGCTGTCGGTGACAAGCCTTCGGAACTGATGGTCACGTTGATTGTCCGGGCACGTATGTGCCAACAACTGGCCCGCAAGCTGGGCTATCCGGCGGACAACAGCTACTTCACCGTGGGACTGTTCTCGGGCCTGGATGCGCTGATGGACAGTCCCATGGAGAAAGTGCTGTCCTCGCTGCGGCTGAGCGTGGAGGTGGAACGGGCGCTGCTCGCCCGGGAGGGCAGTCACGGGCAACTGCTGGACTGCGTGCTCCGGTACGAGGCCGGTGAATGGGAGCAGGTGGAAGGTTCGGGTATACCGGCGGAGACGCTCATCGAAACCTATCTGGATGCCCTGGACTGGGCCCGGGAGATTTCGCTCTACTGGTAGTCCGGCAGGCAGAGTCACGCACAATGATGAATCCGGTGTAGGTCGTTTCAGTCATGACCAGGGAAATCTTGCTGCAGACCCGTGGACTGGGGCGTCGCTTCGCAGAGCGCCGCGCGGTCCGGGATGTGAATCTGGAAGTGCAGCGGGGCGAGGTGCACGGGCTGCTGGGCCTCAACGGGGCGGGCAAGACGACCACGCTCAGGATGCTCTGCGGCACGCTGGCCCCTACCGAAGGCGACGTGCGTCTGGCGGGAATCGACCTGCTGGAGCGGCCGATCGCGGCGCGCCGTCAGCTTGGCTATCTGCCGGAGGTGCCGCCGCTGCATCTGGATACGACGGTGGAGGAGTACCTGCGCTATGCGGCCCTGTTGCGGCGAGTGCCGCGTCGTCGTTGCAAGGCGGCGGTGACCGGGGCGCTGCAGCGCTGCGACCTGGAGGCCGTGGCGCATCGGCTCATCCGTAATCTGTCGAAGGGTTTCCGGCAGCGCGTGGGCATCGCGCAGGCGATCATTCATGAGCCGGCGGTGATCGTGCTCGATGAACCCACCGCCGGGCTGGACCCCCGGCAGGTCAATGCCGTCCGGGGGTTGATCGGCGAACTACGGCGGGATCATGCCGTTATCTTCTCCAGCCACATTCTGCCCGAGGTGCAGTCCCTCTGCGATCGGGTCACGATCCTGCACCAGGGGCGTCAGGTGTTCCAGGGCCGACCCGGAGGCGATTCCTCCAGTCATCGGGTGCGCCTGCGATTCCGCGTGCAGCCTCCGCTGGCCATGGTGGCGGCAGTATCCGGCCTGGAGGCGGTGGAGTCGACGGATGATCCGCACGCGGTGATCGTGATGCCGGTGCTGGATTCGGCGCTTGATGCCCTGGTGAAGTTGAGTGTGGACCAGGGCTGGGGCCTTCAGGAACTCAGCCCCGTCCGCCCCACACTGGAGCAGATCTTCCTGGAACTGACGGCCGGCCGGGAGGCTGCATGATCCTGCGGCTGGCCTGGCGTGAGTTGCGGCAGATCCTGCTGTCCCCGTTGAGCTGGATCGTGCTTGGTGTCTCCCAGTTGGTCACCGGCTGGTGGTTTCTGCTGCTGGTGGAGCAGTACCGTACCCGCTATGAAGCGGTGGTGGTTCAGGTGAACAGTCCCATGGGGGTGAACGATCTCGTGGTTCTGCCATTCTTCGGCAGCGTGCTCCTGCTGGCCATGTTGCTGCTGGGCGCGGCTCTGCTCGCCATGCGCCTGATGGCCGATGAGCGGAGAAGCGGAAGCATTCAGTTGCTGTTCTCGGCGCCGCTGCGCATGAGTGAGCTGGTGTTGGGCCGTTACCTGGCCGGGTTTGCCTTTCTCGTGTTGCTGGCCATTCCCTGGATGCTGATGCCGTTGAGCCTGGAGGCAGGTACCGTGCTTGACCGGGGGCGGCTGCTGTCCGCATGTCTGGGGCTGGTACTGCTGGCGGCGCTGCTGGCGGCGGTGGCCATGTACGCGTCCTGTATCAGCCGTCAGCCGCCCTTGGCCGCCCTGCTGACCACGGTCATTGGCATGGTGCTGTTGGGAATCGATGCCGGCGCCCGGTTCATGGGCGGCTATCCCGATGCCCTGCTGGCCTACCTTTCGGCGCTCAGTCACTACGAGCCGCTGGTTCAGGGGGTTGTCGGTACCGGCAGTCTTGCCTATTTCCTGCTCTTCACCACCGGCTTCCTGGTTTTTTCGGTGCGCCGGCTGGATGCCTTGCGGATGCAGGCCTGATCGCGGTGTGGGGACCTCATTGGTGGTTCGGGCGCCCTGAAATGCGGGGGCAAACGAGGAGGTGAGATGCGAATGAACCGGCGCTCCCGCCTGCTGCTGCGTCTGCAGTCGCTGCTGCTGGCGCTGGCCGTTGTGTCGGCTTTGGGCCTGTTGGCCTGGTTGACCATGCGCTACCAGTGGGTGGGAGATCTCTCTGATGCGCGTCACCAACGCATGCCCGAAGCCACGGTGGAACTGTTGCAAGGGCTGGAGGCACCCTTGGAGGCAGTGGCCTTCGTGGCTCCCGATGATGTGCTGCACGATCATGTGACGCAGCTTCTGGAACGGTATCAACGCCACGCCACGGAGTTTCGCTACCGGATCGTCAATCCCGATGCACGTCCGGACCTGGTCCGCGAGATGGGGGTGGAATCGGCCGGTGAGATCGTGCTCTCGTACCGGGGGCGTCAGGAGCGTGTGAAGGCGCCCACCGAGCCCCGGCTGAGTGCCGCGGTCCAGCGTCTGGGCCGCAGTTCCGACCGGCCATTGCTGTTCCTGACCGGACATGGCGAACGTAGTCTTCTGGGGGAGGCCAACCACGATCTGGGTGCTTTCGGAGCCTATCTGGCCGAACGGGGCCATCAGCTGGAGCCATTGCGGCCGGGTTCCGCGGAGGCGATCCCCGCCGATGCAGAGCTGTTGCTGATTGCGGGGCCCCGGTCGGATTGGTTACCCGGAACCCGCACCATGCTCACGGATTACCTGGAGCAGGGGGGGAACCTGCTGTGGCTGGTGGACGACGGTGATCAGGATCGGCTTGGGTTCCTGTTCGACTATCTGGGGTTGGATCTGCTTCCCGGCGTGGTTGTTGAGCCCCGTGCGGAACAGCTCCTGGGCGTGGATGACCCCCGGTTCGTGGTGAGTGATGATTACGCCGACCATACCGCACTGGATCGCGTGCAGGGCGTCAGCCTGCTGGTGGCCGCCCGGGCCCTGGATGTGCCCGACCCGGAACGGGGCTGGAGCGTACAGCCCTTGCTCCGGAGTGAGGCCAGGCATTGGAACGCCACCGGGGATCTGGATGCGCTCCGGTTCCAACCGGAAGCCGGGGAGCAGCAGGGGCCGCTGTTGCTGGGGCTCAGCCTCAGCCGGCAACTGAACCAGCCGGGCGCAGGGGAACAGCGGATCGTCGTCATGGGTGATGCCGATTGGTTGTCCAACGCGTACCTGGGCAACGGCGCCAATCTCCAACTGGGGCTCGGTCTGGTGGACTGGCTGTCGGAGGCGGCGCAAGCCGGCCTGGTTGCCGGCCGCGCGTCCCTGGATCAACGATTGGCGCTGGGACAGCCCTGGTTGCTGGGTATGGGCATTGTCTTCCTGCTGGTGCTGCCGTCCAGCTGTCTGCTGGCGGCCGCGTTGCTGTGGTGGCGGCGGAGGCGCGCCTGAATGGCCCGGCGTTGGTGGGTGACTGTGCTGATGCTTCTGTTGGTGGGTGGGTTGGCCACCGTTGCCTGGCTGGAGCCGGGCGGCGGTGGGGACACGGTGACGCTCAGCCGACTCGATCCGGGCACCGTTCAGGAGCTCCGGATCCAGAGGAGAAACCAGGAATCGGTGGTACTGCGACGGGATGCCCATGGCTGGCTGCTGAAGGCGCCTGCGGAGCTACGGGCCAGCAGCTTCCACGTGGAACAGGTCCTGGCCCTGCTGCGTCTGCCCGGGGAAACCCGTTACGGCGAGGGTGAGATAGAGCCTGCCCAGGTGGGGCTGGAGCCGCCCAGGGTGCGGATCACGGTGGATGGACGCGAGCTGCTCCTCGGCGCAAGCCACCCCATCGGCAGTCGGCGTTACGTCCGGCACGACGGCGCGGTCTACCTGGTCCGGGAGGGAGTGATGCCCCTGCTGGAGGGGCCCTGGTGGAATTTCATCGATCGACGGCTTGTGGATCCGGACCGGATCCTGCAGGCGGTTGAGACGCCGAGCTATCGACTGGAGCGTGATGCCGACGGTTGGCGGGTGAGCCGGGGCGAACTGCCGGATGGCGTGGATGCCAAGGAGTTGGGACTGGGTTGGACGCAGGCATCCGCGCTGGTGGTCCGCAGTGTCCGGCGGGAGCCGGAGGCGGTGGCCCCCGTGGTGCTGCACTGGCGTGACGGCGGCGTACGATACCTGCGGCCCGAAGAGGACAACGGTGAGCTGCGTCTGACAGACCCCCGGCGGGGCCTGGCCTATGTGCTGGACGGGCGGGTGCGCGCCTATCTGCTAGGGAAGGACTGATCTATTCGCATGGCGCTCTGCCTTTGCAGCGTGCCCGGGGGCAAGGAAAACTGACGATACACGTTGGACGGTTGCGATGCCCGAATTGCCGGAAGTTGAGACCACGCGACGGGGTGTGGCGCCTCATGTGATCAACCGCTGCGTTGATGCAATACTGGTCCGGGATCGCCGGCTGCGCTGGCCGGTGCAGGCCGGCCTGGAGGACCGGGTGCGCGGACAGTGCATCCGGGCCGTGGACCGCCGGGCAAAGTACCTGTTGTTTCGCTTTGACCAGGGCAGTCTGATGCTGCACCTGGGCATGTCCGGCAGCCTCCGGGTGCTGCCGGCGTTCCAGCCCCCGGCCATCCATGAGCACATTGATCTGTTGCTGGAAGGAGGGGCAGTGCTGCGGTATACCGATCCCCGGCGCTTTGGCAGCTTGCACTGGCTGGATGGGGATCCTCCGGAGCATCGGCTGCTGACAGGGCTGGGGCCGGAGCCCTTGTCGGCGGATTTCGACGGTGGTTATCTCCACCGTCTCAGCCGTGGGAGGCGCAGCCCGGTGAAGGGCTTCATCATGGACCCACGGGTTGTGGTCGGGGTCGGCAACATCTATGCCTGTGAGGCCTTGCACATGGCCGGCGTCAGACCGGACCGGGCGGCCGGCCGCATTTCCGCGGCGCGCTACCGTCGGCTGGCGGAAGCCATCACCGAGGTGCTTGAACAGGCCATTGCCGCGGGGGGGACCACACTGCGGGATTTCGTCGGCGCCGGTGGCCGGCCGGGGTATTTCAGTCAGGCATTGCGGGTATACGGGCGTGCCGGCGCCCCCTGTCCCCGATGTGCGGCACCGGTGCGCGTGGCGCGCCTCGCTCAACGTTCAACGTACTTCTGCGCGGTTTGTCAGACCTGACGTGCCGATGGGTGAGCTTGTTCGTCGGGCATGAAGTGCACCCGCTCGGTCCCAGTGGCATGCTGCCAAAGGGCCGCGTAAACCACGGGGACATGGCTTTGCCTCCCGAAAGCTTAGTATAGTGGGCTTAGGAGATCGATCAGCGGTGTCCCAGGAATACTCCCGCTTTCGCTTCCGGCGGGCGTCGTCATCATGAGAAGAGCAAGAACACGGTGCGCATCAGGTGGAGGCCATGGGCTCAGGGTTTCAGCAGGGCACGCGGGGAATCGCGGACGACGAGGACCGATTCCTGCTGAGCGCGCGCCCGCAGGTGGTGGAAGTGCTGCGAAGTCTGCAGCGCAAACCGGAAATCGTCGCGGCGTATTTCGAGTCCGGCCGTCGGTTTCTCATCACCGCCGTGCTCGATGTGGACGTGGAGTCCGAGCGGTTGTTTCTTGATGTGAGTCCGGATCGCGTGCTCAACGAGCGGGCACTGCTTGCGGGGCGGCTGATGTGCGTGACGCGGCAGGACAATATCGACGTCCGCTTCGTCTGTGATGGCATCGTCTGGGGGGAGCACCGGGAAAAGCCCGCGTTCCTGGCCCCGATCCCTGACAAGGTCTATCGTCGGCAGCGGCGGGAGTTTTTCCGGGTCCAGGCGCCTGTGGGGCGTCCATTCCATTGCCGGCTACCGGTCCGGGACGATGAGAACACCTCCGGTGAGACGGTTCAGTGCCGTATTGTTGATCTGAGTCTGGGCGGCGTCGGTGTGGTCCTGGAGCCCGGGGTTGAGTTCCCGCTGGAGGTCGGTGAGGTGCTGCCCGGCTGCCGCCTGCTGCTGGGCGAACTGGGGGAGATCACGGTGGTATTGCAGGTGCGGGGTGTATCGCGCCATGTGTTCAGAGGGGGGAAGGAAGGACGGCGTATCGGTCTGGCGTTCGAGAGCATCGCGCCGCCGGATGGCATGCGGTTGCAGCGTTTCATCAACCAGTTGCAGCTCGCCGCGCGCAATGCTCGCCCAGGCTGAATTTCCGTTGTCTCCGATCTGCGACGCAACTAACCTGTTGTAAAAAAAGAAATATGAGGTATTTTTCAGAAAACGCTGTCGCCAAACAGAGACAGTCGTCACGTCACCTCCGGTGCTTAAGCTTCTGATTTTCCGGGAGCCGTGCATCTGGCACGGGTTCTGCTTTACTGTTAGGTGTGCCTAATCGGGCGCCCAGAGGGCCAGTGACGGAACGTGCTGAACTCCCGGGCGCCACCGGTCATGTTGGCGAACGCCAGCGATCAGACGCGTCTGCCCACCCTGGCGCGTAACCCTTGCCCCCGGTCCGTCCGGGGGTTTTTTTTGTATTGCGGTGTGTGGTTCAACTGTCGCAGAACGGGCCAACCTGCCAGAAGCGCCGACAGCGCAGATCCTGTTCGCACGCCGGAAGCTGACGGCTGTATGTGGCCGCGAAGCGATCCACCCGCGCCGCGGACCGCTGCACCGACGGCTTGCTACGCCAGTTGCCACGCCGGTATCCGGCGTGCCCCTCGTGGTAGGCCAGGTAAAGGTGCTCGGCGTTGCGCTTGGAAATGCCCAGCCGCTCATGGGTCCGGTGGTTGTACCAGCCGATGAAGTCCAGGGCATGCTTCATGTGGGTACGCCTGGCCAGCAGGCTCCCTTCCTCGTCCATGTACTCACCCCAGACCGGGTCCTGGGCCTGGGCATAGCCATAGGCGGAAGAAGGGCGCTTCCAGGGAATGAAGCCGAACAGCCGGGTGCGGGGTGGCCGGGCATTGTGGCGGAACGTGGATTCCTGCCGCACGAAAGCCATCTGGGTGGCGATGGGCGTGCCCCAGCGCTGTTCCGAGGCCAGCGCATAATCGTACCACCGCGGCTGATGGTCAAAGATATCGCAGATGTTCTCCACCCGGTCCGGGGGCCGTGTGGCGCAGCCGCTGCCCAGGACCAGCAGCAGGCAGACCGCCACCAGGCCGGGCAGACTAGTTACCCGACCAGGCGCGCGCATTCCGCTCCCGTAGCCGTTCGATCAGCGCGTCGAGGCCGATACGCCGAATCTCGCTACCATACTCGTCCCGGTAGTTGGTGACGAAGCTGATATTCTCGATCACCACGTCCCAGACCCGCCATCCGTCGTCGGTGGATATCATCCGGTAATGCACCGGTATCGGAGAGCTGTTCTCCAGCCGCAGTTGCGTGCGAACCACCACCCGGCCCCGCTGGTCGGGTTCGGTCACCGATTGTATCTCCAGCATCCGCCCGGACCGTGAGACTTCCGTTGCAATGGTATCCACATTATCCGACAGGACGGCGGCATAGGTCCGGATCACGTACTCCCGGAAAGCCTCCAGAAAGGCGTCGCGCTGCTCGGGGGTCGCCTCCCGCCAGTGACGGGTCAGGATCAACTGGCCCATGAGCGGGTAATGGATCCAGGGTGAGAGCGTCTCGTCAATGAGCTCGAAAGCCACCCGGGGGCTTTCCCGAATTGCCTCACGATTGTCGAGAAGCGCATTCACGGATTGGTCGAAAACCTCGGCGACGACCTGTTCCGGCGGTGTGTCAGTGTCCTGATCGGCCCAACCCGTCATGGGTGCAAGCAACATCAGGGCAAGTATCAGCAGAGCATGGCGCAACATGGCGGCCGTCCTTCCTCTTTGGCGTGGCTGTCGGTGGGCGTCCCGGCGGGCATCCCCATGGTGTAACCGTCCGCGCTCGGTCTCCATCGGATTCGGATCGGTGCGCTCAGGCGATATGAACGCAAAACGGATGCACGCGGTCAATAGGGGTGCACGATCACTGTCCGGCTCAAGCGCTTCGCCTCCGGTCCGATATACTGGGTTTGAGGGGAGGATGCATCCCCAAAGTTCCGCCGCGCTCCCTGCATGCGTTCGCGCGCCCATAAACCGGAGCATGCCATGATCGACGTCAAGCTGCCCATCCAGATTCCGGAACCGCTGCGGCCGGCAAACGATGTCCAGGCGGTGCACCCACTGGTTCCCTATGCCCAGGGTGGAATCGATCCGCGACGGGAGCGTGACCGGAAGGGCGGTCCGGTCTCCACCGCCCGGCCCCCGGGGGGGGGGGGGGGGCGGCGGGGCGGGGGGG
>JAFIFU010000089.1 GCA_020831885.1 Ectothiorhodospiraceae bacterium | reverse complement strand
GAGTCTGGGCCGTGTCTCAGTCCCAGTGTGGCTGATCATCCTCTCAGACCAGCTACGGATCGTCGCCTTGGTAGGCCTTTACCCCACCAACTAGCTAATCCGACGCAGGCTCATCCAATGGCGCGAGGTCCGAAGATCCCCCGCTTTCCCCCGTAGGGCGTATGCGGTATTAGCCCGAGTTTCCCCGGGTTGTCCCCCACCACTGGGCAGATTCCTACGCGTTACTCACCCGTCCGCCGCTCGTCAGCACCCCGAAGGGCCTGTTACCGCTCGACTTGCATGTGTTAGGCATGCCGCCAGCGTTCAATCTGAGCCAGGATCAAACTCTTCAGTTCAATCACAGTAGCCGGTTAAGCCGGCTAATCTTGGCTCGGTACGCAAGCACTACTCAAAGATAGACTTTGAGGTTGCTTACACCGATATCTGTGACATCCGCCACCATCAGTGCAAGCACCCACACAAGTTATCTGATCCAAATTGTTAAAGAGCGACCCGGCCTTCGCCAGGCAGGACGCGCATTGTAGCGCCTCCCCCCGCTTTGTCAAACCCCCTCTCTCCGAGAGGCCGCCAGGCCAATCCTCCAGCCAGCGAGGGGCGCATTATATACCGTTAACCCGCCCCGTCAACTCCGCTTGTCGTGCTTCGGCGCGGCGTCCCGCCGCCCCTGGCTGCGCTCTGTTTGCCGCAGCAAGGGCGCGAACTCTACGCCGCCCGGGCCGCCCCGTCAAGCACCTTTGGCGATGACCTTCACGCGGGCGAACCGGCGCTTGCCCACCTGCACCACAGGGCTGGCGCCCACGGCCAGCAGCAACCCCCGATCAGCCACGCGCTCACCGTCAAGCTTCACCGCGCCCTGGGCAATCATGCGGTTGCCTTCACTGGACGACTGGACCAGGCCGGCAAGCCGCAACACCGCCGGCAAGGGCACGCCATCACCGTCCGCCGCCACCTCCACTTCCGGAATCTCGTCCGGCATCGCCCCCTGCTGGAAACGCGCGATGAACACATCGCGCGCGGCGCGCCCCGCGCCCGGCCCGTGAAAGCGGTCCACCAGCTCCTCTCCCAGCAGGAATTTGATATCCCGCGGGTTCTCCCCCGCCTGGACGCGCTTGCGCAGGTCGGCAATCCCGGTGATGGGCCGGAAGCTCAGTAGCTCGAAGTAGCGCCACATCAGCTCATCGGAGATGGACATGAGCTTGCCGAACATGTCATCCGGCGTTTCCTTGATGCCGATGTAGTTGCCCAGGGACTTGGACATCTTCTGCACGCCATCAAGACCTTCCAGAAGGGGCACCGTCATGATGACCTGAGGTTGCTGACCGTACTGGTGCTGGAGCTGCCGCCCCACCAGCAGGTTGAATTTCTGATCCGTCCCGCCCAGCTCCACATCCGCCTTCAGCGCCACGGAGTCATACCCCTGCACCAACGGATACAGGAACTCATGAATCGCAATGGGCTGATTGTTGGTGTAGCGCTTGTGGAAGTCATCCCGCTCCAGCATGCGGGCCACCGTGTGCTTGGCGGCGAGCTGGATCATGTCAGCAGCGGTGAACCGGCTCATCCACTCCGAGTTGAACACCACCCGGGTCTTTTCCGGATCCAGGATCTTGAACACCTGTTCCCGATAGGTGTCGGCATTGGCCTTCACCTCTTCCGGTGTAAGCGGCGGCCGCGTGGCACTCTTGCCGCTGGGATCGCCGATCATGCCGGTGAAATCACCGATCAGGAAGTACACCTCGTGCCCGAAGTCCTGAAACTGGCGCAGCTTGTTGATCAGCACCGTGTGGCCCAGGTGCAGATCCGGTGCGGTGGGGTCAAACCCCGCTTTGATACGCAGGGGTCGCCCGGCCTTGAGCCGTTCCTCCAGTTCGCTTTCCACCAGGATTTCGTCAGTACCCCGGCGCAGCTCGGCAAGCACCTCGGTGATGGACGCCATGACCTTCCTCCGTCGATTGAAGCGGGGATTCTAACGGAAAAGCGCCGCCATGACCCAGCTCCGGCCGGGACGGCGCCCATGCCCCTGCAACCGGTTTTCGCGTAACGTGTGGGGCAGGAATTCAATGCGGGCACCGGGGCTGCCCGCCCTTCTCGGGGAGTGCGCATGGCGTCACCGGCAGCGTTGTATATCGGGCTGATTTCAGGCACGAGCATGGATGGCATCGATGCGGCACTGGTGCGGTTCCGGGGAAATCGCCCGGAGCTGCTGGCCGCACGGAGCCACGCCTACCACAGCACCTTGCGGCAGCGCCTGCTGGCCGTCGGAGCGCAAACGGCCGTGCGGGAACTGTCGGAGCTGGACGCCGCCGTCGGCGACAGCCTGGCTGCGGCCGTTCTCGGCTTGCTGGAAACGACGCAGATTCCGGCGGAACGGATCACGGCCATCGGCTCCCATGGCCAGACCGTCTGGCACGCGCCCGACGGACCGCTGGCCAACAGCCTGCAGATCGGCGACCCGAACCGGATTGCCGAGCGCACCGGGATCACGACGGTTGCGGATTTCCGCCGCCGCGACATGGCCGCCGGGGGACAGGGAGCGCCGCTGGCGCCCGCGTTTCACCAGGTGTTTTTCGGCGGCAACTCACCCTCGGCGCTGATCAACCTTGGCGGCATCGCCAATATCAGCCTGCTCCCCGGGAGATCCGGAGGGATCGTGACCGGCTTCGACACCGGGCCGGCCAATGTGTTGATGGACACCTGGGCACAGCAGCGTTTCGATCTGCCCTACGACAGGGACGGCGCCATCGCGGCCTCGGGGCAGATTAACGATCGCTGGCTGCGACACCTGCTGGAGGAACCGTACCTGCAGCGCGAGCCGCCGAAGAGCACGGGACGGGAGCTGTTCAACGGGCAGTGGCTGGATCACAGGCTGGCTCACCCCGACGCGCCCGACGACCCTTGCGACGTGATGGTCACGCTGTGCGCCTTTACCGCCCGGACCGTGGCGGACGCGGTCCTGCGCTGGGCCCCGGAAGCCACCCGGATCCACCTGTGCGGTGGCGGTGCCCGGAACCCGGTATTGGGCAAGCTGCTGGCCGAGGCGTTACCGGACCGGCAGGTGGGATCCACGGCAGTACTGGGCCTGGATCCGGATTGGGTGGAGGCGGCCGGCTTTGCCTGGCTGGCCCGGGAGCACCTGGAGGGGCGAACCGGGAACGAGCCCGCCGTGACCGGGGCGGGGAAACGCGTGGTGCTCGGTGCGGTGTACCCCGGAACGTGAGCCGACAATGAAAGAAGGCGGCCAAAGCCGCCTTCCCGGGTATTGAGCTTCAGTCCCGCCGGATCAGACGGAGAAGGAGGATCCGCAGCCGCAGGTGGTGCTGGCGTTGGGGTTGCGGATGACGAACTGGGCACCCTGAATCCCCTCGACGTAGTCGATTTCCGCGCCCATGAGGTATTGCACGCTCATGGGGTCGACGACCAGCGTGACGCCGTTCTTCTCCATCGTGGTATCACCGTCTTCGATGTTCTCATCGAAGGTGAACCCGTACTGGAAACCGGAACAGCCGCCGCCCGCCACGTAAACCCGCAGCTTCAGGTTGTCGTTGTTCTCTTCCTCGATCAGCTCCCGCACTTTGCTGGCCGCGCTGTCGGTGAAAATCAACGGGTTGTCAAAATCGACCGCCGCCTCTGTCATGGGCCGCCTCCGGTAATAAACTGCAACTTGGACCAAAATTGTCCTATTTCTAGGCAACGCCGTCAATGGCGCAAGCGGCGTACCCGGTCCGGGAGGCCCGCGGGCATGCGTCCGTGGGTACCCCGTATCATCCGCCGGATGTCGGAGATCCCCGCTGCGCGGGGCTTCCGACCTACATGAACCGGCGTCAACCAGAACCGTGGGCCGGTGGCCACGCGCAGTGCGGATCGCCGGGGTCGATCAACCCGCACCGCCCCGTCGGAGATCCCCGCCGCGCGGGGCTTCCGACCTACGCCGGCGGATCTTGCGGCTTACGGGATCACGGCGATGTCGTCCAGGCCCGCCGTCTCTGTCAGCCCCAGCATCAGGTTCATGTTCTGCACTGCCTGCGAGGCCGCGCCCTTGCTGAGGTTGTCGATCACCGAGAGCACCAGCGCCGTCTCCCCATCCTGGGGCCGGGAAACAGCGATGCGGCACTGGTTGGTACCCCGCACGCTGCGGGTTTCCGGATGGGATCCGGCGGGCATCACGTCCACGAAGGGTTCGGCGGCATAGCGGCGCTCGTACAGGGCCTGCAGGTCTTCCCCCGGCTCGGTGAGCCGTGCGTACAGTGTGGCCTGCATGCCGCGGGTCATGGGCACCAGGTGCGGCACGAAGACCAGCGATGCCTCCCTGCCCAGCACCGCCTCCAGGGTCTGGCGGATCTCCGGCAGATGCCGGTGCCCGCCGGCGCCGTAGGCCTTGAAGTTCTCGTTGGCCTCGCACAGCAGCGTATGCACCTGGGCCTTGCGCCCCGCCCCGGAGACGCCGGACTTGCAGTCCGCGATCAGGCTGGCCGGATCCACCAGTCTCTGTTCCAGCAGCGGCAGCCAGCCCAGCGCCACGGCGGTGGGGTAACAGCCCGGGTTGGCCACCAGCCGCGCATCCCGGATGGCATCGCGATACAGTTCCGGCAGCCCGTACACGGCTTCCTCCACCTGCGCCGGGCAGGCATGCTCCATGCCGTACCATTCCGACCAGGTTCTGAGGTCCTTGAGGCGGAAATCAGCCCCCAGGTCCACCACACGGGTACCGGCATCCAGCAGGTCCGGCACCATCTGCATGGCGGTGCCGTTGGGGGTGGCGAAGAACACCAGCTCGCAGGCCGCGAGGGTATCCACCGAGGGTTCGGTGAAGCTCAGATCCACATGGCCGCGCAGGCTGGGGAACATCTCGTCCACCCGGCTGCCCGCGTTCCCACGGGAGGTGATGGCCCGCAGCTCCACCCGGGGATGGCGTGCCAGCAGCCGCAGCAGCTCGACTCCCGTGTACCCCGTGCCACCAACGATGCCCACCTGAATCATGCGCGGCCTCCGCTTGCCTGAATCCCTGAACGTGGAAAGGAATCGCTCATTGTAAACGGTCTGGCATAATCCCATCCATGCCAATGCCCCGATTGCCAAGATGGGACATCAGCCAGGCCATGGAATGGCTGCGCCTGCGGCTGTCCGACAGCGATGCCGTGTTGCTGATGGCGCTGCTGGGTCTGGTCTGCGGGGCATTTACCGGCGGCGTGATCCTCGGCTTCCGCTGGCTCATCGAGAACGGCCAGGGCGTCCTGCTGGGCGGCGGCGGGGAGGATTTCGGCCTGCTGGCGGCCCACTGGCGTCTGTTGCTGCCGGTGGCGGGGGGGCTGATTCTGGGCCTGGCGCTCACCTGGGTGGGCGAAACCGGCCGCAGCACCGGTGTGGCCTACGTGATGGAACGCCTGCACTACCATCAGGCCCGCCTGCCACTGCGCAACGCCGTGGTGCAGTTCTTCGGCGCAGCCGGCGCCATCGTCAGCGGCTTTTCCGTGGGCCGGGAAGGACCGGGCGTGCACCTGGGCGCGGCCAGCGGCAGCCAGTTGGGTCAGTGGCTGGGATTACCCAACAACGCGTTGCGCACGCTGGTGGCCTGCGGCGTGGCGGCCGCCATCGCCGCCTCCTTCAACACGCCGTTGGCGGGCGTGGTGTTCGCCATGGAAGTGGTGATGATGGAGTACACCCTGGCGGGCTTTCTGCCGGTCATGCTGGCGGCGGTGACCGCCACGGTCCTCACCCAGCTCATCTACGGCAGCAGCCCGGCCTTCGTCGTCCCGCCCACCTACCTGGAGAGTTTCTGGGAACTCCCCTACCTGTTGCTGATGGGTCTGGTCATCGGCGGCCTGGCAGCGGGTTTCATCCGCAGCCTGGACTGGTTTTCCACGCGGCCGGCAAAGCTGCCTCTCTGGATACGCACCACCCTGGCCGGCGGCCTTGTGGGCATCCTGGCCATGGCGGTACCCGAGGTCATGGGCGTGGGCTACGATACCGTGAGCCGCATCTTCCTCGGTGAACTGGGGCTGGTGCTGCTGATCGCGCTGGTGGCCGCGAAACTGATCGCCAGCACCGCGGCTGTGGGAATGGGCATACCCGGCGGCCTGATCGGGCCCACCGTGGTGATCGGCGCCGCCGCCGGGGGCGCGCTGGGCCATCTGGCGCAATTGCTGATGCCGGACCTGGCCAGCCCCCCGGCGTTCTACGCCATGGTGGGCCTGGGCGCGATGATGGGCGCCACCCTGCGGGCTCCGCTGGCGGCGCTGACCGCCATGCTGGAGCTGACCTACAACCCGAACATCATCATGCCCGGCATGTTGACCATCGCCGCGGCGAGCCTGTGCGCCAGCGAGCTGTTCGGCAAGGATTCGGTGTTCCTGCACCAGCTCCGGCTGAAGGGCCGGCACATCCGCAACCGCGCGGTGCTGCAGAGTCTGAGCCGCCTGGGCATTGCCCGCATCATGGACCGCAGCATCAGCGTGGCACCCCGGGACGTGGGGCGGGAGGAACTCACCGCCATCCTGTCCTCGGATCCCCGCTGGGTACTGATCCGTGAGCCGCCCAACGGCGAACCGCTGGCCCTGCTGGCGGCAGCGGACCTGTTGCAGTACCTGGCGCTGGAGCCGGACGCGGCCACGGTGGACCTGCTGGCCATCCCGGCCCGCCGGCTGGAGCCGGCGCCCATCGAGCTGCAGGCCAGCCTGCGGGAAGCACTGGACGTGTTTCAGGAATCCGATGCGGAAGCCCTGTACGTGGTGCATCAGCCCGCACCGGGCTTTCAGCGCTATTACGGCGTGGTCACCCGACAGGATCTGGAGAACCAGTATCACGCGGTCTGAACTCAACCCATGGAGGGAGGTCCGTTGTACACTAGGGAAGCACTGATCTATTCCCATGGTGCTCTGCGGAGCCCTTCGCGTGACCATGTCCGCGTTCCGGCCAAGGCGGCGGGCGATGGCGTGGTGGGGCTGACAGTCAATCCGGTGGAACAGACGAGATGAAACTGAAAGAGACGCTGATCGCGGCGGCCGTCCTCGCCATCGTCGGGGTGGCGGCGCTGATCTGGATCGCCCCCTGGGAAGGCGATCGGGCGCCGGAAGTGAGTTTCACGACGCTGGAGGGGGAGACCCTCCACCTGGCGGAGCTGCGCGGCGCACCGCAGCTCATCACCTTCTGGGCCACCACCTGCGTCACCTGCGTGCAGGAGATACCGCACCTGCAGGCCCTGCACGAGGAGTTCTCCGGTGAGGGCTTCAACGTGATCGCCGTAGCCATGGATTACGACCCCCGTAACCAGGTGGAAGCCATGGTCGAGGACCGTCAGCTCATCTACCCGGTGGTGCTGGACAGCGACGGCAGTCTGGCCCGGGCCTTCGGCGAAGTGCGCTTGACACCCACCACGTTTCTGATCGGCCCGTCGGGGAATGTGCTGCAACGCCGCCTGGGCATGTTCGACGAAGCGCAGATGCGGCAGCAGATCCGCCGCCTGCTGGATTCCTGAACGGGACGCCGGCATGGGATACCTGTGGATCAAGGCCTTCCATCTGATGGCCGTGGTGACCTGGTTCGCCGCGATCTTCTATCTGCCGCGCCTGTTCGTCTACCACGCCATGGCCGAGGACGAGACCGGGCGGGAGCGCTTCAAGGTGATGGAGCGCAAGCTCTACCGCGGCATCATGAACCCCAGCGCGGTGGCAACCGTGGGGTTGGGCGTCTGGCTGCTGTGGCTCAACCCGGCGTGGCTTACCCAGGGCTGGATGCACGCCAAGATCGCACTGGTGGCACTGCTGATCATCTACCACCTGTGGTGCGGCAAGCTGTTGCGGGATTTCCGCGAAGACAACAACCGCCACGGGCACGTCTGGTACCGGGTGTTCAATGAACTGCCCGTGCTGGTGCTGGTGGCGGTGATGATTCTGGCGGTGGTCAAACCGTTCTGATCCTGCGCGATACCGGGCCGGCTGTCCCGCAGCCGCCCGGCACCGCTCTCACTCTCAGGCCACATCCGCGTCCTTCTGCCGGCGCTCGAAGGCGAACCGGCCGTCGGTGACGTCCACATGGATGAGATCGCCGGGACCGAAGCGGCCTTCCAGGATCTCCTGGGCGAGGCTGTTTTCCACCTGGGTCTGGATCACACGCTTCAGGGGCCGGGCGCCGTACACCGGGTCGAAGCCGGCCTCCGCAAGCTTCTCCAGCGCCGCATCGGTGAACACGATGGCCATGTCCCGCTCCCGGAGGCGGTCCGACAGGTACGCGGTCTGGATGCGGGCGATGCGGGTGATCTGCTCCTTGCCCAGCGGGTGGAACACCACCACGTCGTCCACGCGGTTGATGAACTCGGGCCGGAAGTGCTGGCCCACGATGTCCATTACCGCGTCCCTCATGGACGCGTAGTTCTCCTCGCCGGCCATTTGCTGGATCACGTCCGAACCCAGGTTGGATGTCATCACCACCACCGTGTTGCGGAAATCCACGGTGCGGCCATGACTGTCGGTAAGCCGGCCGTCGTCCAGAACCTGCAGCAGGATGTTGAACACATCCGGATGGGCCTTTTCCACTTCATCCAGCAGGATCACGGAGTAGGGCTTGCGGCGCACGGCTTCCGTGAGATAACCGCCTTCCTCGTAACCCACGTAGCCCGGGGGCGCCCCCACCAGGCGCGCCACGGCATGCTTCTCCATGAACTCGGACATGTCGATGCGCACCATGGCCTCTTCCGTATCGAACAGGAACGCCGCCAGGGCCTTGCACAGCTCCGTCTTGCCCACCCCGGTGGGCCCCAGGAACAGGAACGAGCCGTTGGGCCGGTTCGGATCGGACAGTCCGGCACGGGAGCGGCGGATGGCATTGGACACCGCCGACACCGCCTCTGCCTGCCCGATGACCCGCTGACCGATGCCCTCTTCCATGCGCAGCAGTTTTTCGCGCTCCCCCTCCAGCATCTTGGAAACGGGAATACCGGTCCACTTGGAGACCACCTCGGCAATCTCCTCGTCGGTCACGCTGACCCGGAGCAGGCGCATGTCATGCATCTCCGCCTGGGAGGCCATATCGAGCTGGCGCTCCAGCTCCGGAATGCGGCCGTACTGCAGCTCGGACATGCGGGTCAGATCACCGGCCCGGCGGGCGGTCTCCAGCTCCTGACGGGCGCGCTCCAGTTGCTCCTTGATGGTGTGGGTGCCCTCCACGGCTGCCTTCTCGGAATTCCAGATCTCTTCCAGCTCCCGGTATTCGGCGTCCAGGCGCCCGATTTCCTCTTCCAGGGCGGCCAGGCGCTTGCGGGAGGCCTCGTCGGTTTCCTTGTCCAGCGCCTCGCGCTCGATCTTGAGCTGGATCAGCCGCCGCTCCAGGCGGTCCATCTCCTCGGGCTTGGAATCGATTTCCATACGGATGCGGCTGGCCGCCTCGTCCACCAGGTCGATGGCCTTGTCCGGCAACTGGCGGTCGGTGATGTAGCGGTGAGAGAGCGTGGCCGCGGCGACGATGGCCGGATCGGTGATCTCCACGCCGTGGTGCACTTCGTAGCGCTCCTTCAGGCCCCGCAGGATGGCAATGGTGTCCTCCACGCTGGGCTCGTCCACCAGCACCTTCTGGAAGCGGCGCTCCAGGGCGGCGTCCTTCTCGATGTACTTGCGGTACTCGTCCAGGGTGGTGGCACCGATGCAGTGCAGCTCGCCCCGGGCCAGCGCGGGCTTGAGCATGTTGCCGGCATCCATGGAGCCCTCGGCCTTGCCGGCGCCCACAATGGTGTGGATCTCGTCGATGAACAGGATGATCTGCCCTTCCTGCTTGGCCAGATCGTTCAGCACACCCTTCAGGCGCTCCTCGAACTCGCCCCGGAACTTCGCACCGGCAATCAGGGCGCCCATGTCCAGGGACAGCAGACGCTTGTTCTTGAGGCCTTCGGGCACCTCGCCGTTGACAATGCGCTGGGCCAGGCCCTCCACGATGGCGGTCTTGCCCACGCCGGGCTCACCGATCAGCACCGGGTTGTTCTTGGTGCGCCGTTGCAGCACCTGCACCGTGCGGCGGATTTCGTCATCGCGGCCGATCACCGGATCCAGCTTGCCCTGCTCCGCGCGTTCCGTCAGGTCAATGGTGTACTTTTCCAGGGCCTGGCGCTGATCCTCGGCGTTGGGATCGTTGACCTGCTCTCCGCCGCGGAGGTTTTCGATGGCCTGTTCGATGGTCTCCTTGCTGGCGCCCGCCTTGCGCAGGGTCTCGCCCAGCGCTCCCTTATCGTCCAGCGCGGCCAGCACGAACAGCTCGCTGGAGATGTACTGGTCCTTGCGCTTCTGCGCCAGCTTGTCCGTGAGGTTGAGCAGCCGCCCCAGGTCATTGGAGAGCTGCACATCGCCGCCGGTACCTTCCACCGTGGGAAGGCGGTCCAGCATGCGGCCGAGTTCGTTGCGGAACTGGTTGACGTTGACACCGGCCTGATTCAACAGGTGACGGACGCTGCCCCCCTCCTGGTCGAGCAGGGCCACCATCAGGTGCGCCGGTTCGATGAATTGATGGTCACGCCCCAGGGCCAGGCTGTGGGCATCCTGGATGGCCATCTGGAATTTCGTGGTCAGTCGGTCCATTCGCATGGTGCTGTGGTCCTTCGAAAGCTGTGGATATCTGGAAGCCTAGATGGGGTCGGGGGAAAAGAAGGGCAAGCCCGGCAGGAGAAACGCGCAATATTGTTCATGCTGTTGGAGCAATGCCTGCACGATGCCGTTGCTGTCGGAGATCCCTGCTGCGCAGGGCTTCCGACCTACGCCGGGCCGGACCGTGGGT
>JAFIFU010000088.1 GCA_020831885.1 Ectothiorhodospiraceae bacterium | reverse complement strand
CCCCCGCGCGCCCCCCCCCCCCCCCGTCCTGATCCGTTTGTCGCAGTATACCCGCCTTGCGCCGGCATTGTCCTGACGCGGCCCGGGTGCCGGCGATCCCGCCGGGGGCTCCGCTCCGCCACCCCCCGACAAGTCCAGGCCGAGTCGGCGGCTGTGCTGATACACTGCGCCGGACAGCGAGTAACCGCACACCCGTGATCATGATCCTGCACGTTGCCGTCCCGTGCCCACTGCACGGAACCTTCGATTACCTGCCGCCGGCGGACGGCCCTGTCCCCAGGCCGGGCATGCGCGTGCAGGTTCCGTTCGGCCGTCGCCACCTGGTGGGGCTCATTCACACCGTGGGGGACAGCAGCGATCTGCCGCAGCACCAACTGCGTCGTGCCCACGCCATCCTGGACCCGGAGCCAATCCTGCCCGCGGATGTGCTCGCCCTGGCCGACTGGGCGGCCCGCTACTATCACCACCCACTGGGCGAGGTGCTGGCCACGGCGCTACCGGTGGCACTCCGCCAGGGCAAACGGGCGCGTGCCGGAAGCCCGGACTGGTGGCGGCTGACCGCCACCGGCCGCGAACCCGCCGCACTGGACAGCCTGCGCCGCGCCCACCGGCAGCAGGCGCTGCTGCAGCGCCTGCTGCAACAGCCCGAAGGAGTGGATGCGGCCGAACTGGCCGATCTGGGCGGAAACTGGCGGCAGGCCCTGGCGGCCCTGGTGGACAAGGGGTTCGCGGAGCGCTGCACACCGCCCCGACCGGAACCCGCACCGGCACCGCCGCTGAACCCGGACCAGGAGCAGGCCGTGGCCGTGATCTGCGAGGCACTGGGCGACTTCCACGCCCTGCTGCTGGACGGCGTGACCGGCAGCGGCAAGACCGAGGTTTACCTGGCCGCTCTGGAGGCCAACCTCGCCCGGGGCAGGCAGGCGCTGGTGCTGGTGCCGGAAATCGGCCTCACACCGCAACTCATCCGCCGCTTCCGCCGCCGACTTCCGGGCCGTCTGGTCGTGCTGCATTCCGGCCTGGCGGAGGGAGAACGCCTCCAGGCCTGGCTGGCCGCGGGCAGTGGTCAGGCGGATGTGGTCATCGGCACCCGGAGCGCCCTGTTCACACCGCTGGCACGACCGGGACTGCTCATCGTGGACGAAGAACACGACCTGGCGCTGAAACAGCAGGATGGCTTCCGCTACCATGCCCGCGATCTCGCCGCGGTCCGCGCCCGCCAGTTGGGCGTACCCCTGGTACTCGGCAGCGCCACTCCCTCCCTGGAGAGCCTGTACAACTGTCAACAAGGCCGCTACCGGCACCTGCACCTGCCGCGTCGCGCCGGCGAGGCCCGCCCGCCGGTGACCCATCTGCTGGATATCCGCGGCCAGCCGCTGGAGGCGGGACTGTCGCGGGAGCTCATGCAGCGCATGTGCCAGCACCTGGACGCGGACGGCCAGGTGCTGCTGTTCCTGAACCGGCGCGGTTACGCCCCGGTCCTGCTATGCCACGCCTGCGGCTGGGTTGCCGCCTGTCCCCGCTGCGATGCCCGTATGACCTGGCATCAGCGGGACCGCCGACTGCGTTGCCACCATTGCGGCCACGAACGCCGCGTACCGGAGCAATGCCAGGAGTGTGACAGCGATGATCTGCGCTCCCTGGGCCAGGGCACAGAACAACTGGAACAGATCCTCACCGCCCGGTTCCCCGACGTGATGGTGGCGCGCATCGACCGGGACAGTACCCGGCGCAAGGGGGCCATGGAGCAGTTGCTGGACCGCGCCCGCAGTGGCGAGGCCCGTATCCTGCTGGGCACCCAGATGCTGGCCAAGGGCCACCATCTGCCGTCCGTGACGCTGGTGGGCATCCTGGATTGCGACCAGGGGCTCTTCGGAGCCGATTTCCGCGCCCCGGAGCGCATGGCACAGCTCATCACGCAGGTGGCGGGCCGCGCCGGGCGGGCTGAGCGTTCCGGCGAGGTCCTGATCCAGACCCATCACCCGCAGCACCCGCTGCTGCAGTTACTGCTGCGGGAGGGCTACAGCCGATTCGCCCGGGAAAGCCTGGCCGAACGGCAGGCCGCCGGCCTGCCGCCTTACAGCCACCTGGCCCTGCTGCGGGCGGAGGCGGTGGATGCGGGCCCGCCCCGTCTCTTCCTGCAGGAGGCCCGGGAATGGGGTGAACGGGTGTCCTCGCCCCAGGTCATGCTGATGGGCCCGGTACCCGCGCCGATGGAGCGCCGGGCCGGGCGCTATCGGGCACAACTGTTGCTCCAGGCCCCGGACCGGCGCAGTCTACACACGCTGCTGGATGGGCTGGTCCCCCAACTGTCTGGCCTGCCAAGCGCCCGCCGCGTGCGCTGGTCATTGGACGTGGACCCCCAGGAAATGCTCTGATGCCCCCGGCGAATACCCAACACATCTCTGTTTTCCGCACTTGAAACGGGTACCCTACACCGGATAATAGCCAGCCTTGTTTCTCAACCGAAGCTGATCCCGGACCATGAAAGACGAACTACGCGCGCTGCTGGAAACCGCCCTTGAGCAGCTGAAGTCGGATGGGGTGATCCCGCAGGATACGCAGGTGCCCATCCAGGTGGAGCGCGCCCGGGACAAGGATCATGGGGATTTCGCCGCCAATACCGCCATGATGCTTGCCAAACCGGCCCGGCGGAAGCCCAGGGAACTGGCGGAGGCGCTGGTCCGTGCGCTGCCCGCTCACCCGGGCGTGGACAAGGTGGAGGTGGCCGGCCCCGGGTTCATCAATTTCTTCATCACGGCGGACGCCGCCTACCAGGCCGTGCGCCAGGCGCTGGAGCAGGGCGAGGCCTACGGGCGGGGGCGTCAGGGTGCCGGCCAGCGGATCATGGTGGAGTTCGTCTCCGCCAACCCCACAGGCCCCCTCCATGTGGGTCACGGTCGCGGCGCGGCGTTCGGCGGCGCCCTGTGCAGCCTGCTGGCCGAATCCGGCTACCAGGTGCACCGTGAATACTACGTGAACGATGCCGGGCGGCAGATGGACATCCTGGCCACCAGTATCTGGCTGCGTTACCTGGAATGCTGCGGCGAGACCTTTCGCCTGCCGGACAACATGTACCGGGGCGACTATGTGAAAGCGATTGCCGCAACCTTGCGTGAGCGACGCCAGGACGCCCTTCACCACCCCGCGGACTCGGTATTCGCCGGGCTGCCCAGGGACGCGCACGAGGGCGGGGATAAGGAACAGTACATCGATGCCCTGGTGGAACGGGCCAAGCAGATGCTGGGCGCAGCAGCCTACGGCGAAGTGTTCGAGCTGGGCCTGACCAGCGTCCTGGACGATATCCGTGATGATCTGGCCGGATTCGGGGTACGCTACGACCAGTGGTTCTCGGAACGCTCCCTGACCGAGAGCGGCGCCGTGGACCGGGCGCTTCAGAAGCTGGATCAGGCGGGATATCTCTACGAGCGGGACGGCGCCGTCTGGTTCCGGTCCAGCGGGTTCGGCGACGAGAAGGATCGCGTGGTCCGCCGGGAGAACGGCGCCATCACGTATTTCGCCTCCGACATCGCCTACCATCTGGACAAACTGGAGCGGGGCTTCGATCACTGCATCGACATCTGGGGCGCAGACCACCACGGCTATGTCCCACGGGTGAAGGCCGCGCTCCAGGCCTTCGGCGAGGATCCGCATCGGCTGGACGTGCGCCTGGTGCAGTTCGCTATCCTGTACCGGGGCAGTGAACGGGTGCAGATGTCCACCCGGTCAGGCCAGTTCGTCACCCTACGGGAACTGCGTGACGAGGTGGGCACGGACGCAGCCCGGTTCTTTTACGTGATGCGTCGGCCCGAGCAGCACATGGACTTCGACCTGGAACTGGCCAAATCCCAATCCGCCGACAACCCGGTGTACTACATCCAGTATGCCCATGCGCGGATCTGCAGCGTGCTGCGACAGATGGAGGAGCGGGGGATGGAGCACGATCCGGCCAAGGGCCTGGCATCCCTGACGCGGCTCACCGAAACCCACGAGCAGGATCTGGTGACGGCCATCGGCCAGTATCCGGAAGTGGTCGCCAACGCGGCGGCCGGCCGCGAACCCCATCAACTGGCCCATTACCTGCGGGAACTGGCCAATGGGGTGCATACCTATTACAACGCGCACCAGTTCCTGGTGGAGGATCCGGACCTGCGGGACGCCCGACTGTGCCTGGTCCTGGCGGCTCGGCAGGTGATCCGGAACGGCCTGCGGATACTGGGCGTGAGCGCTCCCGAGGCGATGTAGATGGCGAAAGCGGCAAGGCGAAAACCGGGCACCCAGGCCCGGCGTCGCAAAAGCAGCAGTCGAGGCGCGGTACCGGGCTGGCTGTGGATGCTGGGGGGCTTCCTGCCAGGAGTGTTCCTGGCGGTGCTGGTTCATCTGCATCATACCCAGGACGGTGTCATCAGCAGCGAACGGGCAGGGGGTGCGGCCATCGGACGGGACGGCGCCGGCGACAGCGAAACCGATCACCGCCCCAGGTTCGAGTTCTACAAGCTGCTCTCGGAAATGGAGGTGGTGGTGCCCGATGAACCGGCACCTCCCCGTCGCCAGCAGGAGGACAGCCCCGTGGCGACACCGGCGGTACCCACAACGCCCACGGATCCCTCGCCCACCCCGGGCGGATCCGCCGATGACGCCGTGCAGTACGTGGTCCAGGCCGGCTCGTTCCGTAGCCACAACGATGCGGACCGGCTCAAGGCACGGTTGGCGCTGATGGGGGTGGAAGCGGAGATCCAGAGCGTTACCATCGACGGTGGCGGAACCTGGCACCGGGTCCGCATCGGCCCCATCGCCGACCGCAGTCGGGTGGACCGGGTGCGCCAGCGCCTGGAACAGGAACAGGTGGACAGCATCCTGCTTCGCGTGCAGGGCTGAACGACTACTGTCGATTCCCCTTCATCGCGGCCACCGCGGCCGGGGGGATCGTGAGCCCGGTATCCCAGCCCGGGTTGATCACAATACCCATGCCCTCGTCGCAGCTACCCACGGCCCAGGCAAAGCCCACCTGAACGGCAAAGGGGAAATCGGGATTGTCCCGGGTCATGGGCATACCCCGTGCCGGTGCGGTGAACAGGGCGAGCAGCGGCACTCCGTCGGCGCCTTCCAGGACCAGGGGGCGGACGCCGGCCGGATCACGGCTCCCGGCGTACTCCTGGTCCACCAGCATGGACAGTTGGCTGGCCACCAGCTCCCGCATGAAGGTCTCGCTGGCCATCTCCCCGGCCTGGGCGGCCACCAGGGCCCGCTCCAGATCGTTCAGTGGCCGGAATTCCTCGAAATCGGACATCGGGTTCCCCCGTTGCTGGTCAGGCGGGCCATGGGCCGCGTCCCGGAGACCGGGCTAAAGGCCCCGCAGATTGCCCTTTTGGAACAGCTCCCGCTTGCTGCGGTAAAGGGCGGAGATGTCTTCCTCGCCGTGTCCTTCCTGCATCAGCCGTTCGTAGTGTTTCAGCGTCATCTCCACCAGGGGCAACGCCACGCCCTGGCTGGCGGCCATCTGCTTGCAGATGGTGAGATCCTTGTGATGCAGCGCGAGCTTGAACCCCGGCGTGAACACCCCGTTCACCATGCTCGGGCCGCGTTTTTCCAGGAACCAGTTGCCCGCCGCGCCGCCGGATACCACGCCGATCACCTTGTCCATATCCAGCCCGGCGGCCTGGCCGAAGGCCAGGGCCGGGGTGACCCCCGGGGTGTTACCCGCCGCCAAGAACTGGGTAACCCCCTTGGTTGGCTGACCCGCGCCCACCGCCCCCCAATGGCTGGCCGCCTTGCCCATGGCCTCGAAGGCCGGCTTCAGACGCGCGAAATGGTCGGGCTCACCCCCCACCATGAACACCAACTGGCCATTGTCCGCACCCTCCTTGCCGCCGGAAACGGGCGCATCGACGAAGGCGGCACCGGCGGCCTGCACGTGCCGTGCGGCGGCCATTGCCGTATCCACGGAAATGGTGGAGCAGTCCGTGACCAGTTTGCCCTCCCGCAGGCCCGGAGCCAGGGCGGCGATCACATCCAGCACATCCTCGTCCCTGGACACACAGGTCAGAATCACGTCACAACCCCGGGCCAGTGCGGCCGGGTCCGGCGCGTGCTCCGCACCCAGTTCCCCGGCCAGATCAGCGGCCCGGTGGGCGGTCCGGTTCCAGACCGCGCCCAGCAGGCCCTGCCGGTGCAGGTTGCGGGCCATGCCGACCCCCATCGCCCCGAGTCCGATCACTCCAACGCGCATGGTTCAGTCCTCCAGATAGGTATAGCCGTCCAGCCCGGCTTCCAGTTCGGACAGGAAGGTCGCCGCCTCCGCCTCCGGCAACCCGGCGGCGGCCACCTTCCGGCGATAGCCGGCCAGCAGTGTCTCCCGGTCGAATTCCACGTAGCGCAGCACGGTATCCACGGTGTCACCGCGGCGGTGACCGCTGAGCTGGTAGCCACCGTCGTCCAGCTCCACGTTCACGGAATGGGTGTCGCCGAACAGGTTGTGCATATCCCCCAGAATCTCCTGATACGCCCCCACCAGGAATATGCCCAGCAGGTAGGGTTCGCCCGACCGGTAAGGGGGCAACGGCAGGGTGCTCTCCACGCCCTCGCCATCCACGTAGCGGTGGATGGCGCCGTCGGAATCGCAGGTCAGGTCCTGGAGCACGGCGCGGGCACTGGGGCGCTCGTCCAGTCGGGACAGCGGCAGGATCGGGAACACCTGGTCGATGGCCCAGACGTCGGGCATGGACTGAAAAATCGACAAATTGCAGAACAGCTTGTCCGCCAGCTTCTCGTTGAGATCGTCCAGCACCTCCCGGTGGTTGCGGGCGGCGGAACTGAGCTGGGGTAGCAACCGGCGGCACGTGGCCTGATAGTACTGCTCCGCCCGCGCCCGCTGACGCAGATCCAGCACGCCATGGGTGTACATGGTCTGGGCTTCCTGCAAGCCGTGCATGGCGTCATGGTAGCGCTCCAGCGGGTTCCCGTGCCGGTCCCCCAGTGTGCGCCAGAGATCGTGCAGGATCAGTGGATCGTCGTCCCGGGGGGGTTCCGGCTCCCGGCCGTCCACCCGGTCATGGTCGATCACGTTGGTGAGCAGCACCGCATGGTGAGCGGTCAGTGCCCGACCGGATTCCGAGATGACGTCCGGATGGGGCAGTCCGTGCTCCTCGCAGATCTCCCAGAGGCTGTGCACCACATTCCAGGCATACTCGCTAACGCTGTAGTTGATGGAGCAGTAGTTGCGTGAGCGGGTACCCTCATAGTCGATGCCCAGGCCGCCGCCCACGTCCACGCAGCCGATGGGCGCACCCAGCCCGCGCAACTCGGCATAGTAGCGGGCCACCTCCCGCATGCCACGGCGGATGTCGCGCACATTGGGTATCTGGGAACCCAGGTGGAAATGAACCAGTTCCAGGCAGTCCAGCATGCCGGCGGTGCGCAGGCGCTCCACCACATCCAGGGTCTGGCTGGCGGTAAGGCCGAACTTGGACTTCTCGCCACCGGTGTTCTGCCACTTGCCCGCCCCCACCGAAGCCAGACGCACCCGCAAGCCCAGCCGGGGCCGGATGCCGAGACTCCGGGATTCCGCAATCACCAGGTCCAGCTCGGTACGCTTCTCCATGACGATGCTCACGCGTAGTCCGAGCCGCTCCCCCAGCAGGGCGAGCCGGATGTATTCGCGGTCCTTGTAACCGTTGCAGATCACGGTGGCGCCTGCCGGGGCCAGCGCCAGCACGGCCATCAGCTCCGGCTTGCTGCCCGCCTCCAGCCCAACGCGCTCCCCACCCCGGGCCAGGATCTCCTCCACCACGCGGCGCTGCTGGTTGACCTTGATGGGGTAGACGGCAGTGTACCGCCCCCGGTAACCATCAGCCCGCATCGCTTCGCCGAAGGCATTGCACAGCGTCTCCACCCGATCGTGGAGGATGTCGATGAACCGCACCAGCACCGGTAAGGACAGACCCGCTTCGCCCAATTCCTCGGCCAGCCGGTGCAGCTCCACTCCCGGCCCTTCCGGATCACGGTTCGGGCGCACCACCACCCGGCCGTCATCGGCGATGTCGAAGTAACCACCGCCCCAGTGCGCGGTATTGTACAGCGCACGTGCCTGCTCGATGTCCCAGTCGCTCATGCCCGTCATGCCCGAGAACCGAAAAAGGGCCTTATGGTACCCGCCTTTACGGCGGCCGCGCCACGTCGGCACGATGAGGGTGGCAAGGCGAACAGGCTTTCCGCATAATCCGCCCCCACGACACACCCCCAGGAGATTGCCCATGGCTCTGGATGAACAGCATTGGTTCAGTGAAGCGTTCGGCGACGAGGGCACGGCCTTCTCGATCAGGATCACCGGCAAACTCCACGAGGAACAGACACCGTTCCAGAAAATCGAGGTGTACCAGACCGAGCGCTGGGGGCGGCTGCTGGTGATCGACGGCTGCACCATGCTGACCAGCCGGGACAACTTCACCTATCACGAGATGATGGCTCACCCCATCCTGTTCACCCACCCGGATCCGAAACAGGTGCTGATCATCGGCGGCGGGGACTGCGGCATGCTGCGCGAGGTCCTGAAGCATCCGGGAGTGGGGCGGTGCGTGCAGGTGGATATCGACGAAGGGGTGACGCGCGCCGCCCAGGCGTATTTCCCGGAGCTGTGCACCGCCAATGATGATCCCCGGGCAGAACTGCGCTTCGAGGACGGAATCCAGTACATCAAGGATCAGGACCCCGGCGCTTTCGACGTAATCATCGTGGACAGCACAGACCCGGTGGGACCCGCGGAAGGCCTGTTCGGCGAAGCCTTCTTCCGGGACGTTCACCGGGCGCTGGCTGCCGACGGGCTGCTGGTACAGCAAAGCGAATCGCCCATCCTTCACATCGACACCCTGCTCAAGGACCTGCACCAGGCCATGCGGGGCGCCGGTTTCACCCGGGTGGCCACCCTGCAGTTCCCGGTGGTCTGCTACCCTACGGGCTGGTGGTCGGCCACCATGGCCAGCAAGGGCGGCGATCTCACCCGGTTCCGCGAGGAGGACGCGCGCCACAAACCCTTCTCAACGGCGTATTACAACGCGGACGTTCACCGCGCGGCACTGGCCGTGCCGGAATTCTGCAAGAAGCTGTTCACGGATCAGTAGGCGGCGGCGACCTGCACGGTTGGGGGGTTCGATCAGGTCGGGGGTTGGAGCATGACCCCAGATCTTGGCACGGTGACACGGCGAACGGCGGCTGCGTCCGCTCGTAAACCACCCGCCACGGCTGCCGCAGCATTCAGAGCAGCTTTTGAGACCCAAGAAACCTTCCTACGTCGGCGCGCTCAGTCGATCCAGCCGTAGGCGCTGACGCTGGTCGAACAGACGTCGGCTACCGGCCAGCACGGCGGCAATGGTGCCGAAGCCGGTGCCCACGGTGATGATGAACATCACCAGAATCTGGTATTTCACGGCCAGTGCCGGCGGGCTGCCGGCGAGAATCTGACCGGTCATCATCCCCGGCAGACTGACCACGCCAGCGGCCGCCATCGCGTTGATGGTGGGAATCATGCCGCTGCGCATGGCGTCCCGGCGGATGTCCGTCACGGCCATCTGCCAGGGCTGACCCAGCATCAGACGGCCCTCGATCACACTGCGCTGACGCCAGGCGCCCTCGGTGAGCCGGTCCAGGCTCAGCGCCACCCCCGTCATGGTGTTACCCAGCATCATGCCCAACAGAGGAATCGCGTACTGGGGCGTATACCAGGGATCAGGGCCGACGATCACGGTCAGGGCCAGAATGGTCACCGTGAACGAAGAGATGAACATGGACACGGTGCCGATGCCGAAAGCCCAACCCCCGGTCAGCCGGCGTTTCTGCCGGGCCATCACCTCACGGCCGGCAATAAGCAGCATGGCCAGGGCCATGAGCGCGACCCAATGCAGCGCGGCGAACGCGAACAGCGTCTCCAGCACGAAACCGATCAACGCCAACTGAAGCACCGTGCGCAGGGCGGCAATCAGCAAATCCCGCTCCAGCCCCAGGCGGGCGGCGTAGGCTGTCGCCGCCAGCGCCACCACCAGCAGCGCGCCGATGGACAGATCCAGCCAGCTCAGATCGATGACCTGCACGGCACTTCCTCCAGTCGGCCGCCACGGATGCGCAGGTGGCGGCTGGCGATCCGGGCGATCTGCGCCGGGTCATGGGCGACCCACAGCACCGGCAGGCCCTGGTCGCGGGCCAGGTCCATCACCCAGCGCTCCACCGCCAGCGTCGTGTCCTGATCCAGATTCGCCGTGGGTTCATCCAGCAGAAGGGCTTCCGGCTGGTGTGACAGGGCGCGCAAAAGGGCAAGCCGCTGCTTCTCGCCCGAGGACAGGCGGCTCACCTGCCAGTCCATGACTTCCGGCCCGAAACCCAGTGCCTTCAGCCCGCCCGGTGGCGGATCCAGGAAATGCTCCCGGACGGTCTCAGCCCACCATTGGGATTCCGCCGGCACCAGTATCACCCACCCGCGCCAGCAATGGGCCGGGGTCCGGCTCTGGCTGCGATCCCCCAGCCAGACTTCGCCGGCGTGATCATCAAGATCGGCCATGGCCCGAAGCAGCCGCGTCTTGCCGGAACCGGAAGGCCCGGACAGACAGACGATTTCGCCGGGGCCAACGGCGAGATTCACCCGCCCCAGAATGCCGCAGTCCAGATTCTCCGCCCGGAGCCACGCAGCGCCATCATGAAACCGTGCCGTCACGTCCCGCCGATCTCCCACTGTGCGAGGGATCACCCTGATCGCTCCATCATGAAGGAAGCGGGGGTCAGTTAGGAGGAGAGGTGGCTTGCACCTGGTG
>JAFIFU010000087.1 GCA_020831885.1 Ectothiorhodospiraceae bacterium | reverse complement strand
CCCCCCCCGCCCCCCCCCCCCCCCGGAACCGGGACCGCGGGTCATCCCCAGGGGCAGGGTCTCAGTCCTGGAGCAGGAACTCGTTCAGGTAACGAGCCACCTGTTCCGGTTGCTCTTCCTGGACGAAATGCCCGGCCTCGATCTGCTCCACCCGCACCTGCGCAAAACAGTCCTGGATGTGGTTCAGGTACTCCGGGATGATGACCGGATCCTTGTTTCCGTAAACGTACAGCGCCGGCATCGGCCAGACGTGATCCTTCACCGACACCCAGTGCTCCCGGTCGTCGGGCAGGGTGCGGTAGTAGTTTGCGCCGCAGCCGGGGGTTCCCGGGATGCTGTAGAAGCGCACGTATTCCCTGAGGGCATCCGCCGGGAAGGGTTCGCGACTCCACAGGCGCAGGAAATGCCTGAGCCAGACCTCTTCGTTGCCGGGAATCATGGCCTCGGCCAGGTGCGGTTCCCGCTGGAAGCGCTGATACCACTCGAAACGGCTGCCGGCCTTGCGGATCATCGCCGTGGCCTCCCGGTTGCCCCGGAAGTTGTTGATCACGACAATGTTCATGATCACCAGCCGGGTCACCCGTTCCGGCGCCGCCAGAGCCATTTCCTGGGCCACAACACCGCCCCAGTCATGACCGCCGAGGGCGAATTCTCCGATACCAAGCCCGTCCAGTAGCTGCAGCATGTCCTGGGCCAGCGCCTGCTTGCGGAATGCCTCCCGCTGCCCCTCCCGGGTGCTATCCCCGAGTCCGCGCAGGTCCGGGGCGATAAGGCGCAGGCCCGGAGCCAGGTGCCGGGTCACCGCCTCCCAGCAATACGAGCTCTCCGGCCAGCCGTGGAGCAGCACCAGGGGGCTACCCGCGGGGTCGCCCCCTTCGCGCCAGGCAAAACGCCCGCGTTGGATATCCATGAATCGGGGTTCCGACAAACCCTTCTGCATGACGTTGTCTCCTCTGAAACGTAGAAGGCCGGAAGAGGGTACCCTTCCGGCCTTGTGGGATGGCGGTGGCAGGACGCCGCCTCAGACCTCCAGCCACTCCTTGCGGATTTCCGGGTTGTTCTGCAGCGCCTGCGGGGTGCCTTCGAACACCATCCGCCCTTCGCCCATCAGGTACACCCGGTTGGAAATCTTCAGCGCGATGCTGAGCTTCTGTTCCACCAGGAGCACACCGACACCGGTCTCGGCGATGTCCGTGAGCAGGTTGGCGATTTCCTCGACGATCTTCGGGGCGAGTCCTTCCGTGGGCTCGTCCACGATGATGCATTCCGGATCACCCATCAGGGAACGGGCCATGGACAGCATCTGCTGTTCCCCCCCGGAGATAACCTCACCCGGAAACTCCATCCGCTCCTCGAGCCGAGGAAAACGCTTGAAGATCTCCTCATATCCCCAACGCCCGGTCTTACCCCGTTTCTTCTTGCCGAGTTCCAGGTTCTCGGCCACTGTCAGCCCGGGGAAGATTGCCCGGTCCTCCGGCACATAGCCCAGGCCGCGATGGGCGATTCGATGGGGTTCCAGCCCGTTGATGGGCTGGTCCTTGAAGCGGACCTCACCCACCGGGGGCACCAGGCCCATGATCGCCTTGCACAGGGTGGAACGCCCGACACCGTTGCGCCCCAGCAGGCTGACGATCTCGCCGGGCTGCACGTTCATGGAAACGCCTCTCAGCACGTGGGACTTGCCGTAGTAGGCGTGCAGATCATGCGTGGACAGCATCAGTGGACCTCCGTACCGAGATAGGCTTCCTGCACCGCCTTGTTGGAACGAACGTTCTCCGGTGCATCCGTTGCGATGATCTCGCCGTAGACCAGCACGGAAATGCGGTCGGCCAGATTGAACACCACGCCAAGATCGTGCTCCACCATCACCAGCGTGCAGTCCTTGGTGACCTGACGGATCAGTTCCACCACCTCATCGGACTCACTGCGGCTCATGCCGGCGGTGGGTTCGTCCAGCAACAGCACGCGGGCGCCGGAGCCGAGGGTGGTTCCGATCTCCAGGGCGCGCTGTTCCGCGTATGTCAGCAGGCCTGCCGGAACGTTGCGGCGGTGGGTCAGATTGAGTTGTTCCATCAACTGCTCCGCCCGCTCTGTCACCTCCTTCTGCTTGTTGACCAGCTTCCAGAACGCATACTTGTGACCCATTCCCCAAAGCAGTGCACAACGCAGATTCTGCATGGTGGTCATGTTCTGGAACAGGTTGGTAACCTGGAAGCTGCGGCTGAGCCCCATGCGATTCACCTTGTGGGGGGACATGTTGTGAATCGGCTTGCCGAACAGCCTGATCTCCCCGGCGCTGACCTCCATGCGGCCGCTGATCAGGTTGAACAGCGTGGACTTGCCGGCCCCGTTGGGGCCGATGATCACATGGCGTTCGCCTTCACGGATGTCCAGATCGACGCCACGAATGATTTCCGCCCGGCCGAAGTTCTTTTTCAGGCCGCTCAGCGTGAGTGCATTGTCCTGACTCATTTGCCACCTCCTGCGGCGTCAACGGCCCTTTTCAGCATCGGGCGGGCATGGAATATCAGCAGGCCCAGCCCGAGAGCCAGGATGGCCGCGGATACCAGCCACGGTGTCGCAGTGGTGGCATCCACGGTGGTCACCAGCAATGTCATCGGTCTGCCGGGGTCCCATGAACGCAGGTAGTGGTACGCCAGTTCCACGATGCAGACAAAGCCCAGCAGGCCGACCAGTGTCGCCACCGCGCAATACAGGCGCGCAGGTAGCGTGCCTTTCCAGCCGCCGGCGCGGAAGTTGGCCCATTGCTGGAAGAGGATGCCCACGATCCCCATGGGGGCGAACATCACCACGGCGATGAACAGCACGCCGAAGTAGAGCAGCCAGGCGTCGGTGACGGCGCTCAGGTTGCTTTCCAGGTATACCACCAGTGCGGCGCCGACAATCGGCCCGAAAAAGAAGCCGATACCACCGATATAAGCCGCCAGCAGCACCTCCCCGGAGAGCAGGAAGCCGATGGCCTCGTCGGTGACGATCTCCTCCACCAGTACGAACATGCCCCCGGCGACCCCGGCGAAAAATGCGGACAGGGAGAACTGCAGGAACCGAACCATGGTCGTGCTGTAGCCCACGAACTGGGCCCGCTCCGGGTTATCACGCACGGCATTGGCCATCCAGCCCAGCGGCGTCTGCTTCAGCAGATACATCAGCAGGGCGCAGACCACCAGCCAGAACACCATCAGGTAGTACACCGTCAGACTGCGACCGTAGGCGATGCCCAGCAGCGAGTTCAGGTCTTCCCGGTCGCCGAACAGCCCGGCCTCGCCTCCGAAGAAGCCGGTGAAGGCCAGCGAGCTGGCCTCCACCAGACCCACGATGCCCAGGGAGATCATGGCGAAGACCACGCCCGCTTTCTTGGTGGAGAAGGAACCGAAAAGGATGCCGAAGAACAGCCCGGCCAGCCCGCCCACCAGCGGGATCAGCTCGATCGGGATTCCGTAGCCGGTGCCATCCAGCACCGCATCGTTGGACCAGCGGACTGCGTGCATGGCGATGTAGGCGCCGAAGCCGAAGTAGACCGCATGGCCGAATGACAGCAGCCCGGTGTTGCCCAGCAGCATGTTATAGGACAGCGCGAACACCATCATGATGGCCATGGAGCTCAGCATGTGGATGTCGTGCCCGGAGCTGAACACCATGGGCGCCAGCAATGCAATGATCAGGCAGGCCAGCCAGGGCCAGCCGCGGCGAACCCAGACATTGCCGACGGCGTTGGCGCGGGCGGACGCCTCTTGTTGAATCGTGCTCATGCTTCACGTTTCCCCATAATTCCACGTGGGCGGAAGATCAGCGTCAGTACCAGGATCAGGAACGGCAACACCGGCGCGATGCGGGTGGAGTCCAGGTACCAGACCGTGGCGAAGAGGTGATCCGGTGGCACGGTGACCCCGATCCAGGCCCCGATGTGGGCAATGGAGAAGTCCACCGAGAGCACGAAGGTTTGCAGGATGCCGATGATCATGGAGGCGATCAGGGCGCCGGGAATGGAGCCAAGTCCCCCCAGCACGACAACCACGAACACGATCGGGCCCATCATGAAGGCCATGCCGGGCTCGGTGACGAAGTGAATGCCGCCGACGACGCCGCCCAGGGCCGCCAGCGCGGTACCGAAGGCGAACACCCACATGAACACCTGCGGCACGTTGTGCCCCAGCGCCGCCACGATGTCCGGGCGGGACAGCGAACCCTGGATGATCAGGCCGGCGCGCGTCTTCTTCAGCAGCAGGTACAGGCCGATGAACATGACCACGGCCACCACCAGGACAAAAGCGCGGAACGCCGGATAGTTGGTGCCGAACAGCGTGAACAGGGTGAAGTCCAGGCCCTCCGGCATGCGGTAATCCATGGGGAGCGTACCGTAGAACAGGCGGACCAGCTCCTCGATGACGTAGGCCAGGCCGAAGGTGAACAACAGCTCCGGTACATGGCCGTGCTGGTGCACATGACGCAGGCCCCAGCGCTCGGTAATGGCGCCCAGGGCGCCCACCAGGATCGGCGCCAGGAACAGCGCCACCCAGAAGCCCGTGTACATGCCCAGCGTGTAGGCGAAATACGCGCCCAGCATGTAGAAGCTGGCATGCGCGAAGTTCAGGACACCCATCATCCCGAAGATGAGGGTGAGGCCACTGGACAGCATGAACAGCAGCATGCCGTACAACAGCCCGTTGAGCAGGGAGAATACGATCGTCTCTAGCATGAAGGCTCCTGCCTCACAGGGTTCGTGCGGTCAGAAAAGGCGCCCTGGGGGCAGGGCGCCTTGAGGTTGGCTATGCCAGGTGCCGTCTTAACGCGGCATCCGCATGTTGCAGGAGGTGGGGAGCACCGTGTCTTCCCAGTCAACCTTGGCGATGGTGCTGAAGCCGACGCCGGAGTTTTCCGTGTCGTACTTCACCTGGTCACCGTCCAGATCGGCCATCACGGAGATGTACATGTCCTGATGAAGCTGATGGTCGTCTTCACGCATCCAGACCGTGCCCGTGGGGGACTCCCACTCCATGCCGCGCAGGTTCATGGCCACGTCCAGCGGGTCGGTACTCTGATCGGCCTCGATCGCCGCCTTCAGCATCATGAACATGTTGTACACGCGCTGGTAGTACCAGTCGGTCTGGGGGTGCCGCTCCTTGTAGCCCACCATCCATTCCTCGTTATCGCTCCAGCCCTGTTCCACCGGCAGGTTGGCGTGCCACTCGGTGATCTGGAACAGCGTACCGATACCACGATCCCCCACGGCTGCGGGAACTCCCAGGCCGCCACCGTAGTAGGTGTAGAAGCCCACATCCAGGCCGGCGGAGTTGGCTTCCCGGATCAGCAGCGTCAGGTCGTTACCCCAGTTGCCGGTGATGACCGAATCGGCGCCGGAGGCCCGGATGCGGGAGATGTACGGGGAGAAGTCGCGCACCTGGCCGATGGGGTGCAGCACCTCGCCGACGATCTCGATGTCCGGACGCTTCTCGGCAAGCATGCGCTTGGCCTCGGCGGCCACCACATGCCCATGGGAGTAGTCCTGGTTGATCAGATAGACCTTCTTGACGTCCTCCTCGCCCATCATGAAGTCGCTGAGGGCTGCCATCTTGATGCGGCTCTCGGCATCGAAACGGAAGTGCCAGAAGCTGCAGCGGTCATTGGTCAGTGCCGGGTCGATGGCCGCATAGTTCAGGTAGAGGGCGCGCCGATCCGGGTTCCGGCGGTTGTGCCGGTCCACCGTCTCGACGATGGCACCTGCCACGTTGGAGCCGTTGCCCTGACTGATGAACTGGATACCCTGGTCGATGGCCCGCTGCACCAGCTGGGCCGACTCCGATGGGCTCTGGCGGTTATCCATGGGTACGATCTCGATGGGCCGCCCCATGATGCCGCCGTGTTCCTCGTTGATGCGGTCCGCGGTGTAACGGAAGTGGAACAGGCCCATTTCGCCCACATTGGCAAACGGTCCGGATAACGGCTCGATGTAGGCGATGCGGATGGGGTCGGCGGCCTGGGCCGAGGTGATGGCGGTAAAGCCCAGGGCGACGCCGGCGACTGCGGTGGCGAGCAGGCCGGCCTTACGTTGAAACTGAGACATAGTCTCTCCTCCAGCTAGCGGGTATTCCCGTTAATGGTTGATGGTGTGCTAGACGCACTTTATTCAGGGTCGAACAACGACCCAAGTAAGCCTTCGGATGCGCTTGATTGGCATCTCGGCCCATCGCGAGGGCCTGAATTGAGTAAAAACGTAACACTGCTTACCTTCCGAGGCCAGTGTAAAATGAAACACCCGTTCGCAGAGTGAATCATCGCTGACTATAACATCAAACCCGTGTCTACACGGAACCCTTGCGATCACCTTTATTTAGCACGCATTGATGCCCGGTGGGAAAAGAAAAATAGATAGGCTGCGAAGCATCCATACCGGACGGTATGGAATCCCCCGGGGCCGTGCGTGTTCAGCGCCGTGGGCCCCGGGTCGGAGGAAAGGTGTTCAGGCCGGTTCAATCTTGGCCTGATCCCGCAACAGTTCGTCGTGTCTGTTCCGGCGCCGGTAGTACAGCGTGACGAAACTGGAGGTGATGACGATGAAGACCGAGTAAAGGACAGGAATGGCCATCATCTCCACCTGCAGTTGGCCGCTGAAGGTGATGACCACGATCAGCACCGCCAGGGGACCGTTCTGAATGCCGGTCTCCAGGGACACCGTCCGGGCCTTCACCCGGTTCAATCCGGTGGCCCGGGCGAACCAGTAACCGATAACGAAACCACACAGGCCCAGGCCGATCACCGCAGCGTAGGTTTCCCAGCCGGTCTCCCGGAGCAGCGGCGCGCCACCGGGCAGCCAGGTGACCAGCAGGTAGATGATCACCAGCAGTCCCAGCACGCCGCCCAGCAACTCGCTGACAGCCCCTGCATTGGCGTTGAACCGCCGCAACCACATGCCGATGAGGGTCGGGATCAGCAGCACGAACAGCAGCGAGGCCACGTTGCCCGGGGGTACCCGGAACTGGGCGTCCACGTCACCGGTATAGAAATCCAGGATCACCGGCACCATGAGCACGGCCGCCAGCGTGGAACAGACGGTCATCATGATGCTGAGGCTGAGCAGGCTGCGGGAGAAATAGGCAAAGATGTTCGATGTGGTACCCCCGGGCACGCAGCCCATGAGGACCAGGCCCACCGTCTGTACCGTGTTCAGCCCCAGCACCGTGGCCAGCGTGAACGCGATCAGCGGCATGAACAGGTACTGGGAGGCGAACCCGATCATGATGGCCTGCGGGTGCCGCATGGCGATGCGGAAATCCTTGAAGGTCAGGGACGATCCCATGCCGAACATGATGATTACCATCATGATGGCCAGCAGTGCTTCCTGCGTAGGACTGAGCACGGCGACTCCTCCTCGTTTGCGTTCTTATTGCGGCGCGTTGCGGTTCAGGTATTCCGCGCGCAGATCCTTGCGCAGCACCTTGCCGATGGGTGTGGTGGGCAGCTCGTCGCGGAATTCGATCTGCTTCGGCACCTTGTAGCGGGCCAGGGCCTGCTGGCAATGCTGCCGGATCTCGTCCGCGGTGATCTCGCCGCGCTTGACCACAAAGGCGCGGACGGCTTCCCCGGTATCGTCGTCCGGGACGCCGATGACCGCCACCTCCTGCACCGCGTCCAGCCTGCTGATGCAGTCCTCGATTTCGTTGGGGTAGACGTTGAAGCCGCTGACCAGGATCATGTCCTTCTTGCGGTCGACGATGCTGAGATAGCCGTCCGCATCCATCACCGCGATGTCCCCGGTGTACAGCCAGCCGTCCCGTAGGGTTTTCGCGGTCTCCTCCGGCTTTTCCCAGTAGCCTGCCATGACCTGCGGGCCGCGTACGATCAGCTCGCCGGGTTCCCCCGGGGCCACGGGTTCCCCGTCCGGATTCACCAGCATGATTTCCGTGTCCGGAACCGGAATGCCGATGCTGCCCGGCCGTGGCTCGGTGGTAAGCGGATTGAAAGTCACCACCGGAGAGCTTTCCGTGAGTCCGTAACCTTCCACCAGCGGTGTGCCGGTAATCCGCCGCCAGCGCTCCGCCACCGAACGGTGCAGGGCGGTGCCCCCGGCGATGGAAGCCTTGAGGTGCTTCGGCGGATAAACGGTGAACCATTCCTCGTTCAACAGGGCGTTGAACAGGGTGTTGACGCCCGTGATCCAGGTGATGGGATAGTTCTGGATCGCGCGCTGCAGATTCTGGATCGGACGCGGACTTGGCACCAGGATGTTGTGGGCGCCGCTCATGTAGAACGACAACAGGTTCACCGAGAAGGCGAACACGTGGTAGACGGGCAGGGCGGTGAGCACGCATTCCCGGCCGTCTTCGATGTGTGAGCGCCCCATGCAGTCGATCTGGCCGATGTTCGCCAACAGATTGCCATGGGAGAGCATGGCACCCTTGGCAACGCCGGTGGTTCCACCGGTGTACTGCAACAACGCCAGGTCGGAACGGCCGAGATCCTTCCAGTAATCCCGCGGGTCGATGCCCACGGCCTGCCTGAGGCGCCGGCCGGATTCCAGGGCGTCCAGCAGGAAGATCGCCTCCACCGGGCAGTCGGGAATCATCCGGCTCCAGTACTTCTGGATGTAGTACACGATGGGGCGTACCACGGGCGGAAAGTACAGACTGATGGTGGTGGTGATGACATGGCGGATAGGCGTGCGGGACAGCATGCCCGCCAGCTTGTCGGTGAACATGTCAATGATCACCAGCACCTCGGCGCCGCTGTCGATGAACTGCTTTTCCATCTCCGGTGCCGTGTACAGCGGATTCACGTTCACCAGCACACAGCCCGCCTTGAGCACGCCGAACGCGGCGACGGGGTAACTCAGGCAATTGGGCATCTGGATCGCCACCCGGGTCCCCGGCGCCACGCCCAGTTCCTCCCGCAGGTAAATGGCGAAGGCGTCGGATGCTTCGTCCACCTGGGCGAAAGTCATGCGGCCGTTCATGCCGTTGGCGGTACAGGTGGTGAATGCCTTCTGGTCGCTGAAGTGGTCCGCACTGTCCACCAACAGGGCGGGAAGGTTGTCGAACTCAGTGGAACGCGGTGATTGTTGCTGCGCGTCGTGGTACTGGCTGGACCAGGGGCGTTCCGCATAGACGGCGTGGGCTGAACTCATGCGTCCTCCAAGGGCGCGCGTGTCACCGGGACCGCGCGTTCGTTGTTGTTACTGGCTTTCAGAACGTACCGGCTGCCCGTTGGCGTTTCGCGCCGCCGTGGGACCGCCCGCTTCAGCTTACTAGGCTTTCAACCCGTAAAGCCATTGCCTGAGGCGGGCGCAATACCACCAGCGGGCGGGACGGCGACAAGGGAGAGCCCGGGACAGGCCTCCGCCGGCCGGTGGTGTCAGCGCTTCCCTGGGATTCCGTCGTCAGAGGCGCTCCCCGGTGAACTCGGTGGAACCCATCATGGTCTTGAAACTGCCGGTGAGTGTGTCTCCGCCGGCCTCGGCCGTGAACGACACCTTGAACTTGCCCATGGGCGTGGGAATATCCGCACTGAAGCTGGCGGTGTTTCCGTCCACTTTTAGATCCTCCAGTTGCGCTGCACCGTTGCTGCCCTCCAACTGGCCACTGTTGTCCTCATTGATCACCAGGGTCGGGGTCTGCACCCCAAAGGGGGTTTTCATGGTGAGTTTCCAGCTACCGACAATACTCATCTGCGTGGTCTCCTGATCGGGATGGACGCCCCGCCGGGGCGGGGCGATGCCTTGCCTTGCTTGCGGTGCTCAGCCGCCGGTTTCCTTTGCCGCTTGCGCGCGCAGGTCCTTGCGCAATACCTTGCCCACCGGGCTCATGGGCAACTCCTCCCGGAACACAATCTGCTTCGGCACCTTGTAGTTGGTCAGGTACTGCTTGCAGTGCTCGCGGATATCCTCCTCGGTGAGCGAGGCGTCGCTGCGCACCACATAGGCCCGCACCGCCTCGCCGGTCTGCTCATCCGGCACACCCACCACGCCGGCGGAGGCCACGCCCGGATGCCTGGCGATCACTTCCTCCACTTCATTGGGGTAGACGTTGAAGCCGGAGACGATGACCATGTCCTTCTTGCGGTCGACAATGTAGAGATAACCGTCCTCGTCCATGCGGGCGATATCCCCGGTGTAGAACCAGCCGTCCTTCAGGGCCTCCTCGGTGGCCTCCGGCCGGTTCCAGTAGCCCTTCATCACCTGGGGGCCCTTGACGATCAGTTCACCCGGTTCGCCGACAGGCACCGGCTTGCCCTCATCATCCACGATCCGGATCAAGGTGCTGGCATAGGGGATCCCGATGCTGCCGGGGCGGTTGTTCTCCAGTGGGTTGGCGGTGAGCCCGGGGCTGGTTTCCGTCAGGCCGTAAGCCTGCAGGATCGGATGGCCCACCACCTGTTGCCAGCGTTCCGCCACCGGCACCTGCACGGCGGTGCCGCCGCCGATGGTGATGGCCAGGTTCCGCGGCGGGTTCTGGCGGAACCACTCCTCATTCAGCAGCCCGGCGAACAGGGTGTTCACCCCCGAGAAAAAGGTGATGTCGTATTTCTCGAAAGCCGGCTTCAGATTGCTCACGGGGCGAGGTGAGGGGATCAGCACGTTATGTCCGCCCACGCTGTAGAAAATGCCGCTCACGCCCATGGCGAAGATGTGGTACATGGGCAGTGCCGTCATGGCCGTGCGGTTGTCCGGCAGGTATTTCTGCAAGTTGTTGTAGGACTGGGCGACGTTGGCCACCAGGTTGCGATGCGTGAGCATGGCCCCCTTGGAGCGGCCGGTGGTGCCGCCGGTGTATTGCAGGGCGAGGAGATCGTCCAGCGCCGGTTCCAGGGCCTGGATGTCGGCGCCGCCGGAAAGGCGTTTCTCGCCGAGCTGCAGCGCCCTGGTGAACGGCTCTGCCGGGACCTCGCATTTCGGCACCATCTTCTTCAGCTTCTGG
>JAFIFU010000086.1 GCA_020831885.1 Ectothiorhodospiraceae bacterium | reverse complement strand
CGCGCCGTTGAGTTCCTTCATCGGACCCCCTGGTTCACGGCCCAGACCGCCGCCTCCACCCGGGACCGCAGGCCCAGTTTTTTCAGCATGCTGCGCACATGCACCTTGATGGTGCCCTCGGCGATATCCAGCTGTTTGGCGATCATCTTGTTGCTCTTTCCCCGGGCGATCAGCTTCAGGATCTCTCGTTCCCGGGCGGTGAGGTTCGCCAGGGAAGCCTTTTCGTCCCGGCTGGGGCGCCCCAGGGCACGGGCCAGCGCCGGTGTGAGGCTTTCGCTGACCACCAGCCGGCCTTCCGTGGCCTGCTTGAGCTGGGAGACCAGTTCCTCCGGTTCCGTGTCCTTCAGCACATAGCCGTCGGCGCCGTCCCGCATGGCCTGAACCACGTCAGTATCACTGTCCGAGACGGTCAGGATGATGATCCGGGATTCCAACGCTTTCCCCCGCAAGGCCCGCAGGGTTTCCAGCCCGTCCATGCCGTTCATGTTCAGATCCAGCAGAATCAGGTCCGGTTTCTCCGCTTCGGCCAGTTCCAGGGCCTCCTGGCCTGAGTTGGCCTCGCCGATGCAGGTGAAATCCGGTTCCAGCTCCAGGAGCTGCTTTACGCCCCGGCGCAGCAGGGGATGGTCGTCGACGATCAGTACACGCGTGGTGCTCATGGTGATGCCTGTGTGGTGATGTCTGGTTTCGCGCAGGTGAAACGCATGTCCACCCGGGTGCCCCCCAAGGGACTGGCTCCTATGGAAAGCCGGCCATTCAGACTGGTGGCCCGCTCCTGCATGATGCGGGTGCCGTAGTGGTTCACTTTCTCGAACTGCTCCGGGATGCCGACGCCATCGTCATCCACGGTCAGCCGGCAGTGGCCGTCACGCTCCTGGCGGAAGCAGATCCGGGCTTTGCTGGCGCGGGCATGCTGGACCACATTGGCCAGGGCTTCCCGGGTGACGTGCAGGACGTGGAGTTCCGCATTGGAATCCAACGGGCCCCGTTTCAGGCTCAGGTCCAGATCCACGGTGATTCCGCCGCGTTTGCCGAACTCCAATGCGGCGGCTTGCAACGCCTGTTCCAGCCCCTGGTCATTCATCTGCAGGCGGAAGCTGGACAGCAACTGCCGGAGATGACGATAGGATTCGTTCAGGCCCTCGCGAAGCTCCGCCAGCACCGGTGCCATGACGGCGCCTTCCGGGTTGTTCTCGTTAAGCCGCTGCAGGCGCATGGCCTGGATCTTGAGATAGGACAGGGATTGGGCGAGGGAGTCGTGCAGCTCCCGGGCAATCACGGATCGCTCCTCCATCAGTGCCAGACGTCGTTCCTGCCGGTACCTGGCAGCGCGGGCCAGGGCCACGCCCAGTTGATCGGCGACGGCCTCCGCCAGGCGTACCAGCCAGGGCGACGGGGTCAGACGCCGATCATACTCCACAATCAGCATACCGAACTCGTGCCCGTCCTCCCGGACCGGCACGGTGGCCAGAGCCGGGGCGTTGGCGGTGCCTTGCCGGCAACGGCTGCCGGCGTCCGGGATTCCGGTGGTGCCCTCCACACGGAGCTCGGCATGCTCCTGGGAGCCGTCATTCAGGTCGGTGAGGCCGAGCAGTTGTTGCACCGTCTCCCGGTTCAACACCAGCCGGACCCGATCGGCGGAGCTTGCGTGGGCAAGGTTCTCCAGCACGCATTCAACCGTGGCCTGGCTCAGGCTTTCGGCACCGAGATTCTGGGACGTCTCGAACATCAGCCGCAAGGCCTGGTTGCTCTGTTGCAGGCTGGAGGTCTTCTCCTGCACCTCCCGGGTCAGGTGCCGTTGGTGTTCTTCCAGGTTGCCGGCCATGGTATTGAAGGTGGAGCCCAGCAGGCCGATTTCGTCGGGGCTGGTGTAGGAGACGCGGGCGGTCAGATCGCCATCCTGGGCGCGGCGGGCGGCCTCCAGCAGTTCGCGCAACGGCATGACAACCCGGGTGTAGACCAGGTGCATGGCGAAAAAGATCAGCCCGAAAGTGAGAAAGATGGCCATGCCTTGAACCAGGCGGAGCATCAGAATGCGGGTTTCGGCCCCCTGCTGGAGCCGGATGACCAGGGTGTCGATCTCGCCGTAGAACTGCTCCACCTCCTGGAGGAACCCGGGCGCCCGCAGCATGTCCGGTTGGTTCAGCGCCTGGGTGAATACCGACTGCATGCGTTGTTCCCAGCGCTGTTCCACCCGGGAATACGCCATTCTGAATGGATGCTCGGAACGGGTTGGAATCGCGTCCAGCAGTGCCGCTGAGCGGAGTCGACGGTTGAATTCCCGTATCTCGTCCTCCACCAGCGGCGCCTGATCCGGTGCCGCCTCATACCGCATCAGAGCCGTGGTGATGCGGAAAACCTGCATCCGCAGGGAGCCGGCCTTGTTGATGGCAGCAGCGTCCCCGCGGGCGGTTTCCGCGATGACGATGGTGCTGACCATACTGATCAGGGCGAGAAGGGCGATCCCGGCCAGAATCGCGCCAGTGCGCAGCAGCACGGATTGTTCATGGTGCGTTGTCATGATATCGGGCCGCGGCGCCTTGCCCTCCTGTGTTCATCCACCCCGGAGAAACCCTGACTACCTCGAATAATCCCCGGTGGCGGCCGTTGTCCACACCAAAGCCCGGGATTTGCGTAAATCCGGTTTGATTACAGCATGATAGCGCAGAATCAGATCTACCACCTTAGAGGTATCTTGCTGAAACATATACAGTTTTCGCCAGGTATTTCTTGATGGGGGTCAAGAAGGCAGGACTGGTGGCTGCCTAAGGTTGTCGCGTGAGAGTCCAAGAGCGACAGCACATGACCTTACGGTGGCACACAGTCAGACGCGGCGGCAACCCGGTGCCCGGGTCTGCGCTGCGTGGCTGGAATCCGGAGGATCGGGACCAATGGGAGTCCTTCGGGCGGGATGTGGCCTATCGGAATCTCTGGGTCTCGATTCCCTGCCTGATGCTGGCGTTCGCCGTCTGGATGGTCTGGAGCGTGATCGTGGTTCACCTTCCCCAGGCGGGATTCGATTACACCACCAGTCAGCTTTTCTGGCTCGCCGCGTTGCCGGGGTTGTCCGGCGCCACCTTGCGCCTGGTGTTCTCGTTCATGGTGCCGCTGTTCGGTGGCCGGCGCTGGACCGCCCTGAGCACCGCCGCCCTGCTGATTCCGGCCCTGGGTATCGGGATCTTTACCCGCAATCCGGATACACCCTATTGGGTGATGAGCTGCCTGGCCATTCTGTGCGGTCTGGGTGCCGGCAACTTCGCCTCCAGCATCGCCAATATCTCTTTCTTCTTCCCGCGCTCCGAGAAGGGCACCGCCATGGGGCTCAACGCGGGTCTGGGAAACCTGGGGGTCAGTATCGCCCAGTTCGTTGTTCCCATCGTGATCACCGTGGGCGTCTTCGGCGCCTTGGGAGGGGAGCCCACGGCCGCTCCGGGCCAGGACAAGGCCCTCTGGCTGCAGAACGCCGGTCTGGTCTGGGTCCCCTTCGTGCTGGTGGCGGCACTGGCGGCCTGGCTGTGGATGGACGACATCGTGGACGTGCGGGCGCCGGTGGCGGAACAGGCCCGCGTCCTGCGGGACAAGCACAGCTGGATCATGTCCTGGCTTTACCTGGGAACGTTCGGGTCATTCGTGGGCTATTCCGCCGGGTTCCCACTGTTGATCAGCGAGCAGTTTCCTTCCGTGGATCCCGGCCAGTACGTGTTCCTGGGGCCCCTGGTGGGGGCATTGATGCGTCCGGTGGGGGGCTGGATGGCGGACCGCTGGGGCGGGGCCCGGGTCACACTCTGGACCTTTCTGGTCATGACCCTGGCGCTGCTGGGCCTGATCGGGTTCATTCCGGGGGCGCCGGGAAGCGGCAGCTTCTGGGGCTTTTTCCTGATGTTCATGGTGCTGTTCATGACCGCCGGGGTGGGCAACGGCTCCACCTTCCGGATGATCCCGTCGATTTTCCTGGTTCAGCGCCTGCGCGAGGCCGCGGGCGCGGAAGCGCGTCGCCAGGCGGAGCTTCAGGCCAGCAAGCAGGCGGGAACGGTGCTGGGGTTCTCCTCGGCGTTCGCCGCCTATGGTGCCTTTTTCATTCCACAGAGCTACGGCGCATCCATCGGCGTGACCGGAAGCCCGGTCAGCGCCCTGTGGGTGTTCACCGTATTCTACTTTACCTGTATCGGGCTGACTTGGTGGTACTACTCCCGCCGTTTCGCGGAAGTGCCCTGCTGAGCGTTCGTTAACCCGGAAGCGAGGAGACGAGCATGAGTTACTTTCTCGACAGACTGACCTTCTTCCAGCGTGTGGAAGGGGAGTTTTCCGATGGTCACGGCGTGACCACCGGCGACACCCGCCGCTGGGAAGACGCCTACCGCCATCGCTGGCAGCACGACAAGGTGGTGCGATCCACCCATGGCGTCAACTGCACCGGCTCCTGCAGCTGGAAAATCTATGTCAAGAACGGTCTGGTGACCTGGGAAACCCAGCAGACGGACTATCCGCGGACCCGCCCGGACCTGCCGAATCACGAGCCCCGAGGCTGTGCCCGGGGCGCCAGCTATTCCTGGTACATCTACAGCGCCAACCGGCTGAAGTACCCGATGATCCGCGGGGCGCTGCTGCGCATGTGGCGTCAGGCACGGCAGAAGCACCAGGATCCGGTGGAGGCCTGGGCCTCCATTGTCGAGGACCGGGAGCTGGCCAAGCACTACAAGTCCCGGCGCGGCCTGGGTGGCCTGGTGCGCAGCACCTGGGACGAGGTCAACGAACTGATCGCCGCGGCCAATATCCACACCGTGCGGAAGTACGGCCCCGACCGGGTCATCGGCTTCTCGCCGATTCCGGCCATGTCCATGGTGTCTTATGCCGCCGGCTCCCGCTACCTGTCGCTGATCGGCGGGGTATGCATGAGCTTCTATGACTGGTATTGCGATCTGCCGCCCAGCTCACCCCAGACCTGGGGCGAGCAGACCGACGTTCCCGAATCCGCCGACTGGTACAACTCCGGCTTCATCATGATGTGGGGCTCCAACGTGCCCCAGACGCGCACGCCGGATGCCCATTTCATGACCGAGGTGCGCTACAAGGGCACCAAGATCGTGACCGTGACCCCGGATTACTCGGAGGCTTCCAAGTTCGGGGATATCTGGCTGAACCCCCGGCAGGGAACGGACTCCGCACTGGCCATGGCCCTGGGCCATGTGATTCTCAAGGAATTCCATGTGGACAGGCCCAGCGCCTACTTCACCGAGTATGTCCGCAAGTACACGGACATGCCCATGCTGGTGCGGCTGGACGCCACCGAAAAGGGTTACCAGGCGGGTCGTTTCCTGCGTGCGTCGGATTTCGACAAGGCGCTGGGGCAGGACAACAATCCGGAGTGGAAGACTGTCGCCTACGACGAGAACAGCGACAGCGTCGTCGTGCCGAACGGTTCGGTGGGTTTCCGCTGGGGCGAGGACGGCCGCTGGAACCTGGAGGAGAAGGAAGCGGGTGGCAAGGAGATCAAGCTGCGCCTGTCGTTGCTGGATAAGCGGGATGAGGTGGCTCTGGTAGGTTTCCCGTACTTCGGTGGCAAGGAGCACGAGCTGGGCCGCTTCACGCCGAACCCGCAGGACGAGGTGATCTACCGCAAGGTGCCGGTGCGCAAGGTGAAGCTGGCCGGTGGTGAGGAGGCCCTGGTGGCCTCGGTGTTCGATCTGATCACCGCACACTACGGCGTTGATCGCGGGCTGGATTGCGACAACACGCCCAAGAGCTATGACGACAACAAGCCCTACACGCCCGCCTGGCAGGAGCAGATCACCGGCGTGAAGCGTGACCGGGTGATCGCGGTGGCCCGTGAGTTTGCCGATAACGCGGACAAGACCCAGGGCAAGTCCATGGTGATTCTCGGTGCCGGTCTGAACCACTGGTACCACATGGACATGAACTACCGCGGCATCATCAACATGTTGGTGTTCTGCGGCTGCGTCGGCCAGAGCGGCGGCGGCTGGGCCCATTACGTGGGTCAGGAAAAGCTGCGTCCCCAGACCGGCTGGCAGCCCCTGGCTTTTGCCCTTGACTGGGCGCGCCCGCCGCGGCACATGAACTCCACCTCGTTCTTCTACGCTCATACCGATCAGTGGCGCTACGAGAAGTTGCACATGGCCGATATGCTCTCGCCACTGGCCAATCCCGAGGACTTCAAGGGCAGCTCCATCGACTTCAACGTACGTGCGGAGCGCATGGGCTGGTTGCCGTCCGCCCCGCAACTGGCGGCGAATCCGCTGCAGGTCGCCAGGGATGCGGCCGCGGCCGGAAAGGACGTGAAGGACTACGTCGTGGAACAACTGGCCGGCGGCGAACTGACCATGGCCTGCGAGGATCCGGACAATCCGGTGAATTTCCCGCGGAACCTGTTCATCTGGCGTTCCAATCTGCTGGGCTCCAGCGGCAAGGGCCACGAGTATTTCCTCAAGCACCTGCTTGGCACCAACCACGGTGTGCAGGGCAAGGACCTGGGGGAGGAGGGCGCCGAGAAGCCCATGGAAGTGGTGTGGCGCGACGAGGTCACCGACGGCAAGCTGGACCTGCTGGTGACGCTGGACTTCCGCATGTCCACCACCTGCCTGTACTCGGATATCGTGCTGCCCACCGCCACCTGGTACGAGAAGAACGATCTCAACACCTCGGATATGCATCCGTTCATCCATCCGCTGTCCGAGGCGGTGAACCCCTGCTGGGAGTCCCGCTCCGACTGGGACATCTACAAGGGACTGGCGAAGCGCTTCTCGGAGCTGGCCGAACCACACCTGGGCAAGGAGACCGATGTGGTAACCGTGCCCATCCTGCACGACACCCCGGCAGAGATCGCCCAGCCCTTCGACGTACAGGAATGGCGCAAGGGCGAGTGCAAGCCCGTCCCCGGCAAGACCATGCCCAACATCGTGGCGGTGGAGCGGGACTACCCCAACGTCTATGCCCGCTTCACGGCACTGGGCCCGCTGATGGAAAAGGCGGGCAATGGCGGCAAGGGCATCAGTTGGAACACCGAGCACGAGGTCAAGGTGCTGGGTGATCTGAACGGGCGGCATTCCCAGGAAGGCGCGAACAAGGGGCTGGCGAAGATCGAGACCGCCATCGATGCGGCCGAGGTCATTCTCAGTCTGGCGCCGGAGACCAACGGTGAGGTGGCGGTGAAGGCCTGGGCGGCCCTGTCCAAGCAGACCGGGCGTGATCACACGCACCTGGCGCTGAGCAAGGAGGAGGAGAAGATCCGCTTCCGTGACCTGGTGGCCCAGCCGCGCAAGATCATCTCCTCGCCCACCTGGTCCGGGTTGGAGTCCGAGCATGTGTCCTACAACGCGGGGTATACCAACGTCCATGAACTGATCCCCTGGCGCACCCTCTCCGGTCGCCAGCAGCTCTACCAGGATCATGCCTGGATGCGTGCCTTCGGTGAGGGCTTCACCAGCTACAAGCCGCCGGTGAACATGCGTACCACGCAGGAAATCCTCGGTGTGCGGAGCAACGGCAATGACGAGATCGTGCTGAACTGGATCACGCCGCACCAGAAGTGGGGCATCCACAGCACCTACAGCGAGAACCTGCTGATGCTGACCCTGTCACGGGGTGGCCCCTGCGTGTGGATCTCCGAGGTGGACGCCAAGAAGGCCGGCATCGTCGACAACGACTGGATCGAGTGCTTCAACAGCAACGGGGCCCTGGTGGCCCGGGCCGTGGTCAGCCAGCGCGTCAACGAGGGCATGGTGATGATGTACCACGCCCAGGAAAAGCTGGTGAACACGCCTGGATCCGAGATCAGCGGCGAGCGCGGCGGCATCCACAACTCGGTCACGCGGGCGGTGCTCAAGCCCACCCATATGATCGGCGGCTACGCCCAGCTCAGCTACGGCTTCAACTACTACGGCACTGTCGGCGCCAACCGGGATGAGTTCGTTGTGGTTCGCAAGATGAGCCGCGTCGACTGGCTGGAAGGCGACGATGAGAGTATCTACCAGGCGGAGGAGCAGGCATGAAAGTCCGCGCGCAGATTGGAAAGGTCCTGAATCTGGACAAGTGCATCGGGTGCCACACCTGTTCGGTGACGTGCAAGAACGTATGGACGTCACGGGAGGGCATGGAATATGCCTGGTTCAACAACGTGGAATCCAAACCCGGAATCGGTTACCCGAAGGACTGGGAGAACCAGGAGCGCTGGAACGGCGGCTGGACCGTGAAGGGCGGCAAGTTGCAGCCCAAGGCGGGCGGCAAGTGGCGCCTGCTGGCGAAGATCTTCGCCAACCCGGATCTTCCCGGCATTGACGACTACTACGAGCCGTTCAACTACGACTACCAGCGGTTGCACAACGCGCCCGATTCCAAGCACCAGCCGGTGGCCAAGCCGTTTTCGGCACTCACCGGCCGGCCCATGGACAAGATCGAGTGGGGTCCGAACTGGGAGGAAATCCTGGGCGGCGAGTTCGAGAAGCGCTCCAAGGACTACAACTTCCAGGGCGTGCAGAAGGCGATGTACGGGCAGTTCGAGAACACCTTCCTGATGTATCTGCCCAGGCTCTGCGAGCACTGCCTCAACCCCACCTGCGTGGCGTCCTGCCCCTCCGGCGCCATCTACAAGCGGGAGGAAGACGGTATTGTCCTCATCGACCAGGACAAGTGCCGCGGCTGGCGCATGTGCATCAGCGGTTGCCCGTACAAGAAGATCTATTACAACTGGCAGGCCGGCAAGTCGGAGAAGTGCACCTTCTGCTTCCCGCGGATCGAGGTGGGGCAGCCCACGGTGTGCTCGGAAACCTGCGTGGGCCGCATCCGCTACCTGGGTGTGATTCTCTACGACGCGGATCGCATCAAGGAAGCGGCTTCCACCGCATCGGAACAGGATCTGTACGAACAGCAGATGCGGGTGTTCCTTGATCCGCACGATCCGGAGGTGATCGCCGCGGCACGCAAGGAAGGGATACCCGACGAGTGGCTTGAGGCCGCGAAGCGGTCCCCGGTGTACAAGATGGCCATGGAATGGAAAGTGGCCTTCCCGCTGCACCCGGAGTACCGGACGCTGCCCATGGTCTGGTACATCCCGCCGCTGTCACCGATCCAGTCCGCGGTGGATGCCGGCGTGCTGGAGCAGGACGGGCTGATTCCCAATGTGAAGAACCTGCGCATCCCCATGAAGTACCTGGCCAACATGCTCACCGCCGGCGACGAGCGGCCGGTGATCAAGGCCCTGGAGCGCATGCTGGCCATGCGGCGGTTCAAGCGCAGTCAGACCGTGGACGGCGCGCCGGACTATGCCGTGCTGGAGCAGGTGGGCCTGGACGAAGCAACGGTGGAGGACATGTACAAGATCATGGCCATCGCCGATTACGAGGACCGCTTCGACGTGCCCACGGCGAAACGGGAGCTGTCTCTGGAAGACCCGTACGGGGAGCGTTCCGGCTGCGGGTTCAGCTTCGGTGACGGCTGCCACACCACCAGTGGTGGTGCCACACGGACCGATATTTTCGGTGGCAAGCCATCCCGCCGCCGGGCCTTCCCGGCCAAGGTGGAGTTCAAGGTGCGCGGCGCTCCGGAAAAATCCGGGACGGAGGGCTGATCATGCGGATTCTGAAGGCAATCGCCGTGCTGCTGCACTATCCGGACGAGGTCCTGCAGCGTCATGGCGGGGAACTGGCCGAACTGATCGCCGCCGAGCAGGGGCTCAGCGGCGACACCCGCCAGGCGCTGCAGGCGTTCATCCGGGAGGTGCAACAGGCCGAACTCATGGACCTGCAGGCCGGCTACGTGGGCCTGTTCGACCGCAGCCGCACGCTTTCCCTGCATTTGTTCGAACACGTGCACGGGGAATCCCGCGACCGCGGGCAGGCCATGGTGGAACTGCAGGACATTTATCGGGAGGCGGGTTTTGTCATCGCGGCTAACGAGTTGCCGGACTATCTGCCCCTGTTCCTCGAGTTCTGCTCCCAACTGCCGGCTGACGAGGCCCGCGATTGGTTGCAGCGTTCTTCCCACCTGCTTCAGGAGCTTGAAGCGCGCCTGGCACAGCGGAACAGCGGCTATGCCGTCCTGTTCCGGGCCCTGCTGGAACTTGGCGGTATACCGGCCGCGGACCAGCAGTTGCGGGGCCAGATCGCACGGGAAGCGCCGGATGACACACCTGAGGCGTTGGACCGTGTGTGGGAAGAGGAACAGGTCACGTTCGGCCCGGTTGCGGGCTGCGGCGGAGCGAAGACGCACACCGGCCAGGCGGTGCCTGTGGACGTGTCCCGGCTACGCAGATCACAGGGTTGAGGAGTATCAATCATGACCTACATCAACGAGTTGTTGTTCGGGGTGTTCCCGTACATCGCCGGTGCCGTGTTCCTGTTCGGCAGCCTGGTGCGGTACGACAAGAGTCAGTACACCTGGCGTACCGGGTCCAGTCAGATGCTGTCCAATGACCGCAAGTTCATCATCGGCAACAATCTGTTTCATATCGGCATCATCGCACTGTTCTTCGGGCATTTGTTCGGTCTGCTGACGCCCACAGCGGTTTACACCAGCCTGGGCATGAGTACGGCGACAAAACAGTTGGTGGCCATCGTGGCCGGTGGCATCTTCGGTCTGATCTGTCTGGTGGGCATTGCCATTCTCGCCTACCGCCGGACCACGGATCCGCGGGTGCGTCGTACCGGCAGCAGGATGGACATGTTCATTCTGTATCTGCTGTTCGCCCAGTTGCTTACCGGACTGCTGACCATTCCGGTGTCCACCGGCCACATGGACGGCGAGGTGATGCTGCAGATCACGGCCTGGGCGCAATCCCTGGTGACTTTCCGGCCCGACGCTGCCAGCCATATCCTGGACATCCACTGGATCTACAAGACCCACATGTTCCTGGGCATGGTGATGTTCCTGATCTTCCCGTTCACCCGTCTGGTCCACATCTGGAGCGTGCCCTACAGCTATATCGGCCGCGCCTACCAGATCGTGCGCAAGCGGCCGGTGGTGTGAAGCAGATGGCGGCTGAGTGGGCAGGTGGGACGGCGGGGGG
>JAFIFU010000085.1 GCA_020831885.1 Ectothiorhodospiraceae bacterium | reverse complement strand
ACCCCCTTCCAACCACCCCCCCCCCGGCGCGGCGGGGGGGGCCGTGCCCCCCGCCCCCCGGCCGATCGAAGCGGCACGGAAACCCGGGTCGGACGATGCCGACGAAGCAGGTATACTAACCGGCTGTCATTCATCAGCCGGATACTGCCGCCTCCATGGATCGCCTCACCATCACCCGCCCCGACGACTGGCACCTGCACCTGCGCGATGGCGATGTGCTGACGGACGTCGTGCCGTTCACCGCCGCCCGCTTCCGCCGGGCTATCATCATGCCGAACCTCACGCCACCGGTGACCATGGTTGCCCAGGCCCGGGCCTACCGCGACCGCATTCTTGCGGCCACGCCCGGGGCAAGCGGCTTTCAGCCGCTGATGACGCTGTACCTCACCGACAACACGAAGCCGGAAACCATCCGCGAGGCGGCAGCCGGTGATGTGGTGCGGGCGGTGAAGCTCTACCCAGCCGGGGCCACGACCAATTCCGATGCCGGCGTCACGGATCTGGCCCGGTGTGCCGACGCCCTGGCGACCATGGAGGAATGCGATCTGCCGCTCCTGGTGCACGGCGAAGTCACCCATCACGAGGTGGACATCTTCGACCGGGAAAGCCGCTTCATCGACGAACGGCTGGCCCCGCTGCTGGACCGCCACCCCGGGCTGCGCGTGGTGTTCGAGCACATCACCACCGCCCAGGCCGCGGAGTTCGTCCACCAGGCGCCGGAACGGGTGGCGGCCACCATCACGCCCCAGCATCTGCTGTTCAACCGCAACCACCTGTTGGTGGGCGGTATCCGGCCGCACTACTACTGTCTGCCGGTGCTCAAGCGGGAGCGGGATCGGGAGGCATTACTGGAAGCGGCCACCTCCGGCAGCCCGAAATTCTTCCTCGGTACCGACAGCGCCCCCCACGCCCGGGGTGCCAAGGAGACCGCCTGTGGCTGCGCCGGTTGCTTTACGGCGCCGGCGGCCATCGAGTTGTACGCCGAGGCATTCGAGGCCGTGGGCCGGCTGGACCGGCTGGAAGGTTTTGCCAGCCATTTCGGGGCGGACTTCTACGGACTGCCGCGCAACCGTGACACCATCACCCTGATCCGTCAGAACTGGACACTGCCGGAAGATTATCGTTTCGGCACGCAACGCATCGTCCCGCTGCGGGCGGGAGAACCCCTGAACTGGAAACTGGCCGGCTGATCATGCAAGACGACAACTATCTGGACGAGGACACGAGCACCGACACGCTGTTGGCCGCAAAGGAAGGCCGGGAGACGCCGGCGCCCATCGCACGCCGTTTCCGGAGCTATCTGCCCGTGGTGGTGGACGTGGAGACCGGCGGGCTCAATCACGAGACTGATGCCCTGCTGCAGATCGCGGCGGTACTGCTGCAGATGAACGGTGAGGGGCGGCTGGTACGGGGGGAGACCTTCAGTTGTCATGTGAAGCCCTTCGAAGGGGCCAACATTGATCCCAAGTCGCTGGAAATCAACGGTATCGATCCGGACCATCCGCTGCGTATCGCCTACAGCGAACAGGATGCCCTGGGCCGCGTCTTCAAACCCATCCGCCAGGAACTCCGGAACACCGGATGCACCCGCGCCATCCTGGTGGGTCACAATGCCACCTTCGATCTGAACTTTCTGAACGCCGCCGTGACCCGGGCCGGCATCCGGCGTAACCCGTTTCACCCATTCGGCAGTTTCGACACCGCAACCCTGGCCGGGCTGGCCTATGGACAGACCGTGCTCGCCAAGGCGGTGAAGGCTGCCGGGCTCGGCTGGGACGGCAAGGAAGCGCACTCGGCAATCTATGACGCGGAGAAAACCGCGGACCTGTTCTGCGAGATCGTGAACCAGTGGGATACCCACATCGGCATCCCTGACAATCGGGTCTGAGAGACAGCGAGGCCGGTGATCGGAGCGGTCTGCCCCCCTCACCGGCCTCCAGGAATCGTCACGGGCCGCGCAAACACCGGGCGCACGCACCCCCGGCCTCAGCCGTCCTGTTTGGCCGCCGCCTCCTTCACCAGCGTTTCCAGTTCGCCGGATTCGTACATCTCCAGGATGATGTCGCAGCCGCCGACCAACTCGCCGCCCACGTACAGTTGCGGAATGGTGGGCCAGTTACCGAACTCCTTGACCCCCTGACGGATGCGCTCGTCCTCCAGCACGTTCACGTAGGCGAATTCCACACCCACGCCGGCCAGAGCCTGGGACGCCCGCATGGAAAAACCGCACTGGGGAAACTGGGGCGTCCCCTTCATGAACAGGATCACCGGGTGGGCCTCCACCTGCTCTTTGATCGCCTGCTGGATCTCGTCCATCGAAACACCTCATGTAGCCGGGCACCCGGAGGCGCCATTGGTTTCAGTCATTCTACCGTGTCGGCCCGGCGCCGCACACCGGCACCGGGTATTGAAACCGGGCGCTGCAGCCCCCATCCCTGGATGTAGCCGGGGGCATGGCCAGCGCCCATGCATCTTATTGCATCACGACCATGCACTGTTAGACTCCATGAACGCAAGAATACTCATCCCGCCACAGGCTCCCGGGCTTGTCGTCCAGGTCGAAGCTGGCATGATGGCGGGACCCTGTCATGTAGGAGCAATCCTCGGTATCACCACTTAGGAGTGGAGCATGAAACACGAACTGCCAGAACTGCCGTATGCCAAGAATGCACTGGAACCGCATATTTCCGCGGAGACCCTGGAGTATCACCACGGCAAGCACCACAAAGCCTACGTGGACAAGCTCAACGACCTGATCCCGGGCACCGAGTTCGAGAACATGCCGCTGGAGGACATCATTCGGAAGGCGTCCGGCGGACTGTTCAACCAGGCGGCGCAGGTCTGGAACCATACTTTCTACTGGCATTGCCTGAGCCCGAACGGCGGCGGCGATCCCAGCGGCGAACTGGCCGAGGCGATCAACCGGGATTTCGGCTCGGTGGACGCCTTCCGCAAGGAGTTCACCGACAAGACCATCGCCAACTTCGGTTCCGGCTGGGGCTGGCTGGTGAAGAACAAGAGCGATGGGAAGCTCTCAATCGTGGAAACCGACGATGCCAAGACGCCGCTGACCGACGATAGCGTCGTGCCCCTGCTCACCTGTGACATCTGGGAGCACGCCTACTACATCGATTACCGGAACGCCCGTCCCAAGTACATGGAGGCGTTCTGGAATCTGGTGAACTGGGACTTCGTGGCCGAGAACCTCCGCAAGGCCTGACGTTTCCCACCGCACCATCAACCCCCCGCGCCCTGCCGGCCCGGGGGGTTTCTTTTTGTCCATTACCCGATGCATCCGCTATTGACATTACAGACAGGTCTGTATATTTTGGTTGCCGACCAGACAGACTTGTCTGTTTTAACGTAAGCAATCGCATCAAGGAGGTGCATCATGAAACTCAGAGTCGCCATCGCCGGTCTTGCCCTGCTGGCATCCCAGGCAGCCTTCGCCACCACCGATCCGGTGGAACAGAAGCTGATCGAGTGGGGCTTCGTTGCGGAACCCATCGAGGGGACCCGGTTTATCCGGGTGACCCACGCTGAACCCGCCAATGCATCGGAACGTCTGGCAGTGGAGTGGGGCTTGATATCACCCCGGGTAGCCGCCATCACGCCGGTGCGCGTGGTGCATGAACAGCACCCGCCGATCGCCGACCCGGTGGAGCGGACCCTGGTGGAATGGGGGTTCAAGAGCGCGCCCATGAACTTCCGCTCCGAAGCCGCGGGTGAACCGGTGGAGGTCGCCCGCCGGTAACCACCCCTGCACCGGTTGCCGGCCCAGCGCCCCCCCCCCCCGGAGCCCCGGGGGTCGCCCCCCCCCCCCGCCCCCCCCCCCGCCCCCCCGGCGCCCCCCCCCCCCGGCCCCCCCCCCCCGGGGCCCCCGCCCCCCGGCCCCCCGGCGTGGTCCCCGGGGGCGGGGGCCCCCCCGTAAACCACCCCCGCCCGGGGCGCGGGGCCAGGAGCCCGGCAACCGTCTCCCCCCTCCCTGTTGCCGCCCCTGCGAGGGCCTCGTATACTTCAGGATTCCGGCAGCTCCGCCAAGGCGCTGCCGTTTTGTTTTCAGGAGATACGACGCAATGCAACAGGCCCTGATGCAGACCTACGCTCGGCTGCCGGTGAGCTTCCACCGGGGCGAGGGCGCCTGGCTGTGGGACAGCGACGGAAACCGCTATCTGGACGCCCTGAGCGGCATCGCCGTCTGTGGGCTGGGCCACGCCCACCCGGCAGTAACCCGTGCCCTGCAGGAGCAGGCCGCCCGTCTGCTGCATACCTCGAACCTCTACGGCATTCCCCTGCAGGAGCAACTGGCCGCCACGCTGTGCCAGCATAGCGGCATGGAACGCGTGTTCTTCTGCAACTCCGGGGCGGAGGCCAACGAGGCCGCCATCAAACTGGCACGTCTCTGGGCCCACCGCCGCGGCATCCGGCACCCGGTGATCCTGGTGATGGAAAACGCCTTCCATGGTCGGACCCTGGCAACCCTCACCGCCACCGGCAACCGGAAGGCTCAGCAGGGTTTCGAGCCGCTGGTGGACGGTTTCGTGCGCATCCCGTTCAACGATCTGGAGGCGGTGGATGCCGCCGCCCGGGAGCATGCGGGCATTGCGGCGATCCTGGTGGAACCGGTCCAGGGCGAGGGCGGCATTCGCGTCGGCACCAATGATTACCTGACAGGCCTGCGGCAGCGCTGCGATGAGCGCGGCTGGCTGCTGATGCTGGACGAGGTGCAGACCGGCATGGGCCGCACAGGCTCCTGGTTCGCCTACCAGCAGGCCGGCATCCTGCCGGATGTGCTGAGCCTGGCCAAGGGGCTGGGCAACGGCATGCCCATCGGCGCCAGTCTGGCCCGGGGCGAGGCGGCGGAACTGATGCAGCCCGGCAGCCACGGCACCACCTTCGGCGGTAATCCGCTGGCCGCCCGGGCCGGCCTGGCGGTCACGGAGACCCTGAGCCGGTACGCTCTGGACACCCGCGCCGCGGAACTGGGCGAGCGCCTGCAGGACGGGTTCCGGGATCGCCTGGGCGGGCTGTCCGGCGTGGTTGACATCCGCGGCCGCGGCCTGATGCTGGGCATCGAGCTGGACCGCCCCTGCGGCGATCTGGTGAAGCAGGCCCTGTCCGCCCGTATCCTGATCAATGTAACCGCCGAACGGGTGGTCCGGCTGCTGCCGCCGCTGATCATCAGCGACGACGAGGCCGAGCTGATCATCGACCGCGTCGGCACCCTGGTGCAGGACTTTCTTGCATCCGCCAACTGAGGTACGGCCCATGCGTCCCCGTCACTTCCTGACCCTGAACGATCTCAGTCGCGACGAGCTGGATTTCGTGCTCCGCCGGGCACGTGAGCTGAAAGCGCTGCAGCACGCCGGTACGCCCCATGAGAGCCTGCGCGGCAAGGTGCTGGGCATGGTGTTCGAGAAATCCTCCACCCGCACACGGGTTTCCTTCGAGGCGGGCATGGCCCAGTTGGGGGGGAACGCTGTCTTCCTCTCGCCCCGGGACAGCCAGCTTGGCCGCGGCGAACCGGTGGAGGATACGGCACGGGTGCTCTCGCGCATGCTGGATGCCGTGATGATCCGCACCTTCGCCCACGAGATTCTGGAGCGGTTCGCCGCCCACTCCCGGGTGCCGGTGATCAACGGACTGTCCGACGATCACCACCCCTGTCAGTTGCTGGCGGACATCCAGGCCTTTCAGGAACACCGGGGCGATCTGGACGGCCACATCGTGGCCTGGGTCGGGGACGGCAACAATATGTGCAATTCGTACATCGAGGCCGCCGGCATCTTCGATTTCCAGCTCAACATCGCCTGCCCGGAAGGCTTTGAACCGGATGCGGACCTGCTGGCCCAGGCCGGCAACCGGGTCCGCGTCATCCGCGACCCGGCCAAGGCCGTGCGGGATGCCAGCCTGGTGGTGACCGACGTGTGGGCCAGTATGGGTCAGGAAACGGAACAGGCGCATCGGGAACGGGCTTTCGCCGGCTACCAGGTGGACGAGGCGCTGATGGCGCAGGCGGCGGGCGATGCCGTTTTCATGCACTGTCTTCCGGCACACCGGGGAGAGGAGGTTTCAGCCGGGGTCATCGACGGCCCACAGAGCGTGGTCTGGGACGAGGCGGAAAACCGCCTGCATGCCCAGAAGGCCTTGCTGGAATTCCTGCTTCTGGACGGCAACGGCCGGGGCTGACCGGCCCACACACACGCGAGGGCGCATACGAGAGGCTCATGGCGGCAAGCAACGACATCCTGCTGGAACTGCGCCGCGTGGACCTGGACGTGCAGGACACGCCCGTCACCCGCGCCCTCAGCTTCCGCGTCCGTCGTGGCCAACTGGTCTGCCTGCTGGGTCCCAGCGGCTGCGGCAAGACCACAACCCTGCGGGCCATTGCCGGCTTTCACCCGGTCAGCGCCGGAGAAATCGAGCTCAACGGCCGGGTGGTCTCCAGCCCAAGCCACCTGGTGCCGCCGGAGAAGCGGGGCCTGGGCATGGTGTTTCAGGACAACGCCCTGTTCCCCCATCTGAACGTTTACGACAACATCTGCTTCGGACTCAAGCGCATGCGCGTCGCCGAGCGGCGCCGGCGGGCCGACGAGCTGCTGGAGCTGGTCAATCTGCCCGGTCTTGGTGACCGCTACCCGGACGAGCTCTCCGGTGGACAGCAGCAGCGGGTGGCCCTGGCCCGCGCCCTGGCGCCCCGGCCGGCCCTGGTGCTGCTGGACGAACCCTTTTCCAGCCTTGATGTGGATCTGCGGGAACGCCTGGCCGCCGAGGTACACGAGATCTTCAAGTCGGAGGGTGTGACAGCGGTACTGGTCACCCATGACCAGCGTGAGGCCTTCGCCATTTCCGACCAGGTGGGGATCATGCGTAACGGTCAGATCGTGCAATGGGATACGCCTTATAACCTGTACCATGAGCCCATCGACCGTTTCGTGGCCGACTTCATCGGCCAGGGCCGGTTTTTGCGGGCACGGCTCATCGATCACGAAACGCTGGAGACCGAACTCGGCATCATCGAGGGCAACCGCTCCTACGGCTGGCCGCCCGGCACTGAAGTGGATCTGCTGCTGCGCCCGGACGACGTGCAGCCGGATCCGGAATCCAGCCTGCAGGCACGGGTTGTGAAAAAGGCGTTCACCGGGGCCGAAACCCTGTACACCCTGGAGCTGGACAGCGGCACCCAGATTCTCTCCCTGTTCCCCAGCCATCACGATCACGAACTGGGCGAGCGGGTGGGCATCCGCATCGACGCCCAGCACCTGGTAGCCTTCCAGTGCGATCTCACCCAGCCGGGCAAGGCTTCCCGCCCATTGCGGACCTGAGCGGCCGGCCCCCATGGACAGCCTGAGCCTGGTCCTCTCCACCCTGCTGCCTGTATTCGGCCTGATCGCTCTCGGCACCCTCCTGCGCCGGGCGGAATTCCCGGGCGCTGGGTTCTGGCCACAACTGGAGCAACTGACCTACTACCTCCTGCTCCCCTCCCTGCTCCTGCACACCCTGGCCACGGCCCAGGTGGACGTTGCCCGAATCGGCCCCATGGCCGTGGCCGTTGCCGCCAGCCTGGTGAGCATCAGCCTGGTCCTGCTGGCCCTGAAGCCGCGCATACCGGTGGATGATCCGGGCTTCACCTCGGTGTACCAGGGCGGGATCCGCTTCAACACCTACCTGGGCGTGGCCATCGCCTTCGGCCTGTACGGCGCCCCGGGGGTCGCCATGGCGGCACTGATCATGGCGCTCAAGATCCCCCTGCTCAACCTGCTGTGCGTGGCGATCCTTGCCTGGTTCGCCGGCGGTCGGGTATCCGTGCCCGGCGTGCTGGGGAGCCTGGCACGCAACCCCCTGATCCTGGCCTGCCTGGCCGGCATCGCCCTGAACCTTAGCGGTATCGGCCTCCCGCTGGGCAGTGGTCCCATGCTGGACATCCTGGGCACGGCCGCCCTGCCCCTGGGGCTGATGACCGTGGGAGCCGGACTGAGCCTGCGCACCACCGGCGCCCAGGCCACCGCCATCGCGATGAGCTCCGTGACCAAACTCGCGGTGCTGCCTGTCATGACCTGGGGCTGGGCGCTGCTGATCGGCCTGGGACCGCTGGAGACCCAACTGCTGGTTGTTTTCGCCGCCCTGCCCACCGCCCCCGCCGGGTATATCCTCGCCCGCCAGATGGGCGGTGATCACCGTCTGCTGGCCACCCTGCTGACTGCGCAGACCGCCGCCGCTGCGCTGACACTGCCCCTGTGGTTGCTGTTGTTCGCGTGAAAAGACAGCCTCGGCACAGCTCTTGCTCGCCTTTTGACCGTGTAACGGCCACCTGGACAGGCGAACTGTCATCATGAGCAACGATGTGACCCAGAAACTGACACGGCTGCTGGGACAGCGGCAGATCGATAACGAGGAAAGCGGCTCCAGCGCCGGGGCCCCCACCGCCGGACGGCCCGGCACCGGATGTTACCAGATGGAAACATCCGCCCGCCGGGATGACCGGCAGCAACTGGCGCATCTGCGACAGCGGGCGGCAGCCGGTGACCCCGAAGCCAGCCTTGCGCTGGGAAACCGCTACCGGCGGGGTGAGGGGGTACCCGTGGACCTGTTGGCGGCCTGGAATCACTACGTCACCGCCGCCCGCGGCGGCAATCTGGAGGCGATGACCAATATCGGGGTCATGCATGACCAGGGGCAGACCGTACCACCCGATCCGGTCAAGGCATGCCAGTGCTATCGCTACGCCGCGGAACGCGGCTTCGCTGTGGCGCAGTACAATCTGGCCATCATGTACGCGGAAGGGCTTGGCGTGGAGCGGGACCCGGAACTGGCGCTGCACTGGTTCGGCGCGGCTGCAGCGCAGGGGTACGCGCCGGCGGCCGAGGCTTATGACTGGCTGTCCGCACAGCAGGAATCAATCTGAACCGCGGCCGCTGTCGATAGCCAGCTTCCGCATCTTCTCCCACAGGTTCTTGCGGCTGATGCCGAGGCTCCGGGCAGTTGCCGTGATCTGGCCACCATGGCGCGCCAGCGCCTGCTGGATGTGCTCCCGTTCACGGGCCCGGAGATAATCGGCGAGTGCCTCTTCGTCTCCTCCGACGGATGGTTCCGACACGGCGTCGAACAGGTCCTCCGACTCCAGAACCGGGGCGTCCGACAACAACAATGCCCGCCGCAGACAGTGCTCCAGTTCCCGCACATTACCCGGCCAGTCGTGTTTCAGCAGCGCGCGCTCCGCAGCGGGTGACAGGCTGCGCGGCGCATCATCTTCCTGCGCCCGGGCATCCAGAATCCTGCGCGCAAACCAGAGCACGTCCTCCGGGCGTTCGCGCAGCGGTGGAATACGGATCTGAACGGTGTTGATGCGATAGTAGAGATCCTCACGGAAGCTCCCGGCCGCAACCAGCGTCCGCAGGTCCCGGTGTGTGGCGGACACCAGCGTGAACGCCAGCGGAATGCTCTGCTCGCTACCCAGCCGAGTGATGTGCTTTTCCTGGATGGCACGCAGCAGCCGCACCTGCATGGACAAGGGCATGTCGCCGATCTCATCCAGAAACAGCACGCCCCCATGAGCCTGCTCGAAAACCCCGCGCCGGCTGCGCTGTGCCCCCGTGAACGCGCCCCGCTCGTGACCGAACAGCTCTGCCTCCAGCAGGCTCTCCGGCAAGGCGCCGCAATTGACTGCCACGAAGGGCCGGGAAGCATCCCCGGCCTGGTGAAAATAGCGCGCGGCGAACTCCTTGCCCACGCCGGACTCGCCCACCAGCAGCACACCGGCATCGGCCTTCGCCAGGCGGACCAATTGCTGCTCCACGCGCCGCATGGCAGGCGAGATGCCCAGAACGCCGGTCTCCGATTCTGCCGTGCCCGCAGCCTCCTTGCCCCCGGTCCGGGTCAGCTCCTCCACCTTGTTGACCAACTCATCCAGATCGAAGGGTTTGACCACGTAATCGGCCGCACCGGCCTTGAGCAACTGCACCGCGGTGGCAATGGATCCGTAGCCGGTAATGAAGATCACCGGTGGCAGGCGCAGATCGGCCGCCGTCCGGCAGCGATGGAACAACCGGTCGCCCGGCTCGTCGGGCAGACGGATGTCGCTCAGGAGCAGGGCGTAGCTGTTCTTCCGCAGCGCCTGCTCCGCGTCCCCGGCGCGCCGGAACCAATCCACCTGGAAACCTTCCATCTGGAAGCGATCACGCAACGATTCGCCCATGATCGCGTCGTCTTCCAACAGGCAGATCGCCGGCAAACTCATGCTTTCCCCCCACCAAAACGCAGCGGCAGACGCACCTTGAAACAGGTTTCGCCGGAGGCGCTGCTCACGTCGATGTGGCCCTCCATCTGCTGAACGATCTGGTAACTCACCCAAAGGCCGAGCCCGGTGCCCTCGCCGCTGGCCTCGCCTGGAGAAAACGGCTCGAACAGGTGCTCCATCTGCCGCGGGGAGATCTGGCGTCCATCATTGCAGACGCTGACCAGCAGCGCACCCGCCTCGAGCCGGACCCGGATTCTCACGCGGCCGCCCTCACCCGCGGCCTGCACCGCGTTCAGCGCCAGATTCATGAGCACCTGCCGTACCGGTGTGGATGGCAACGGCAGCGTGCGCCCCACCGCCACCGACCAGTCCACGGTCACCCCCCGGCTGCGTGTGTCACTGCGGACCAGCGTTTCAACGTCCGCCAGGTCCTCGGGGCGGAGATCGTGACTCTGAAGGCGGGCCTCAACGAGCAGGGCCGCAACGATATCCCGAATCTGGTTCAGGCCCCGCTCCAGCAGGGACAGCGTCCGCTCGGTGGCCGGGTCGGAGATACCGCGACGCCGATGATTGGACAAGGCGTTGAGCATGCCTCCCAGCGGATTGTTGATCTCGTGGGCAATACCGGCAGTCAGCCGGCCGAGAGCCGCAAGCCGGTCCGCCCGGACCATCTGCCCTTCCAGCCTCTCCTTGTCGGCCAATTGGCCCAGCATCTGGTGAAAACGTACCCGCAGGCGGTCGATTTCATCTCCTCCTGCCGGACCGGCGGGTTCCAGGGACTGGCGCAGCCGATCGGGATGCTCGGATCCGATGCGGTCCAGCAGCGCCGCCAGTTCCTGCAGCGGACGGGCTACGCGCAAACCCATCCACCAACCCACTGGCAGCATCAGTAACAGAATCAGCACTGTGATGAACGCCACCTGGCCGAGTGCGCCGCCAAAACGGTCTAGAAAGGCCGGCCGCCGGTACTCCAGCATCACCGTTCCGATCAGGCTGCCATCCACCAGCACCGGGGCGAGCACCAGCAGGCTGTCCGGGTCGAGCCAGACGTGGGTGGTTTCCGGCTTCATGCCGTCGTCCGGCCAGGCGGGAAGCCCGCCGTAACGTGCATCGACCTCCGCCGGGCGGCTCAACACGCGAAACCGGGTCGGCACGGTTGAGGCGAAGACCCGGCCCGCCCCATCCACCACCGTCACCGCATCCGGGCGCAGGGCTTCATCCAGTGCCACTTCGGTGGGGCTGCGGATGGTGTCCCAGACGGACCAGAGATCGTCCCGTAGCATGGCAGCGGACACACCCTTGGCGAGCACCCGGCCCAGGCTCTCCCCGCTATGCCGCATCTCCTGATCGATCTGGCGGTAGCTGTACCCCAGCAGGGTCAGCGTGATGATCACCACCGTGGCCAGTATCACCAGGGAGATGTTCAGCGGAACCTTGACCCGGTAACTGAGCGCCTCAAGCATGATCCGTGCGCCTCCCTCCGCCTACTGCACCACCTCCCGGCTGAGGCGGCGGATGGAATCATAG
>JAFIFU010000084.1 GCA_020831885.1 Ectothiorhodospiraceae bacterium | reverse complement strand
GTTGGCGTTCTTGACAAGGACCACGGCCATTGCCTGCGAACGCCGCCTTGTCAGCCCACGCGAATGGCTCCGCAGAGCATCATGGGAATAGATCAGTGTTTCCCTAGTCTTTACAATACCGAGGCACCCGTTTTTCCAGGAACGCCGTGACGCCCTCCCGCACCTCCGCACCGTGTCCGGCCAGAATCATTCCGTCCCGCTCGGCGGCCAACTGTGCTTCCAGGGAATTCTCCGACGCCCCATCCAGCAGCCGTTTGGTCAGCGCCAGCGCTCCCGTGGCGCCGTCGGCCAGGCGCCGGGCCATGGCCTCCACTTCCGCCGGGAAACGCTCCGGCGGGTGGACGAAATCGAACAGCCCCCATTCCCGGCAGGTTTCCGCGTCCAGGCTCTCGTTCAGGAACAGCACCCGTTTGGCCTTGCCCACGCCCAGGCGCCTGGTCAGGAACCAGCTCGTGCCCACGTCCGGACACAGACCGATCCCGGTGTAGCCCCCACGCAGCTTCGCCGTGCTGCTGGCCATGACCAGATCGGCCGCCAGGGCCAGCGCAATGCCGCCACCACCCAGGGGGCCGTTAACCGCGGCCAGCACAGGTACCGGCAGGCGCGCCAACCGGGAGATCATCCGGTTCAGATCCGCCAGCGACGCGGCGAGTATGGCCGGAAGCCGGTCGAAGTCAGACAGGGATGCCTTCATGTCACCGCCAACGCAGAACGTGTTCCCGCTGCCGGTAAGCACCACCGCGCGAATGTCCTCGTCCTTCTCCAGTTGTTCCACTGCACGGATGAGCCCGTTGCCCAGCGTGTCGTCGATGGCATTACCCGCCTCAGGCCGATTCAACAGCACAGTGGCCACGCCGTCCCTGACCTGGAGTTTCACCGCCTCGTTCATGTCATTGTCCTTTCCGTTCACTCGGGGTACCCGGGTTTTCACCCTGCTCCTGGAGCTGCTTCAGCGCCTTCATGTAGCCGGGGTAGCGGGGCTGGTCGATCGCAAGCTGATGCAGCGTGGCCTGCCAGAGGTGTTCCGTCAGCCCGGGGCTCTGCAAACCCAGCTCGCCTCTTTCGAGGCGTTCACAGAGCACGGTGTTGAGTTCCTCCAGATTGTCCGAATCCAGCTCAAGTAACGCCCGCAACCGCTCCCGCGCCTGGGCCTCCAGACCTGGCCCCAGCTCCAGTTCCCGCTTGACGATACTTGCGGCGCGGGCGGCCACACGTACATCGAAGGCCAGTCGCCCCTCCAGCGCGGGCACCACCTGGTCCCGCAACAGGGTAATGACGGCATCCAGCAGTTCGGCGCCTTCCGGTTGTTCCTGCATGGCACGTCAACCTCGATTCAATGGAGCAAGCAGGTGCATCAGGTCGATCTCCGCCTCGGAGGACCGTCGCCCCACCACGGCGCGTTCCACGGTGCGGTTGGCACCGGTCTTGTAGGAATGGGCCATCATCTGGCAGATCACGCCCCAGCGCAGCGTGCCGAAGACCTCCCACCAGGAGACCAGATCCGGATCCACGCGGCCGCCGCCGGCCTCCTCGTAGCCGGCGAACAAGGCCTCCCGGGTTCCGAATCCACCCACCGGCAGATCCAACTGCCCGAATCGCCAGGAAGCCACACAGATCCAGCCCAGGTCCTCCATGGGGTTGCCAAGGTGGGCCAGCTCCCAGTCGATCACCGCCTGCAAACCGTCCTCCGCCACCATGAGATTCCCATGCCGGAAGTCGCCGTGAACCAGTGCAAGCCGGCTGTCGTTCTCCGGCATGCGATCCCGCAGCCAGCGGAACGCCAGCTCGAACACCGGCCGCCGTATGCCGTAGCTCCGGTACACGGCGTAGTTCCGTTCAAGCTCCTCCTGGGCTCCGCTTCGACGCAGGAACCGCAGCTCATCGGGGGGGATCCGGTGCAAACGGCCCAGAAACCGGCCGCATTGGCGCGCAAGCCTCCGGCGCGCACCGGACAGACGGGCACTGCCCAGGATGCGCGGCGGGAAGGACTCACCGCCGAGCCGACGCATGATGAAGCCATCACCCAGCCCGTCCCCGGGGCGCAGCACGTACAGCACTTCTGGCACGGGCAGATCGTGCTGCGCGACACAGGTGATCAGCCGGGCCTCGTCCGGCAAGGCCACGGCATCCGGTTCCGCCTGTCCCTTGCTGCCGGAATGGCGCAGGATCATGGGGTCGAGGCGACTTCCATGCCTGACATCGAACGACCAGGTATCCTGGCTCGCGCCGCCGGTCAGACGGCGCAGGTCTTCCACGGTCGCCCCGGGCCAGAGCCGATCCGCCAGCGCCTGCAGTCGCCCGGAAACCTCGGTGTCCTCCGGCCCACTGTGTGGATCCTGACCCGCCATCCGATCAACCCCCTCTCCGGCCCGGCGCGCCGCTGGTGCGCTCCCGCAACGCCCTGCGGCTGCCCAGAACCACGGAGTTCAGCGCGGCTCCGCCGTCGATCAGGATATCCACCCCGTTGATATAGCCGGCCACGTCCGAGCAGAGGAAGGCGATCAGGTGCCCCACCTCCTCCGGCTCGCCCACCCGCCCGGTGGGGATCAGTGATACGCCCTGGTCAAGAATCTCCTTCGGCATGGCCCGGACGTTCTCCGTACCGATGAGACCCGGGAGGATGGCATTGCAGGTGACGCCGTGGGCGCCGTATTCCAGGGCCACATTCTGGGTGAGTCCGAGTAATCCGGCCTTGGTGGACGCATAACCCACCTGCTTGTAGAGCCCGCCCCGGGCCGCCGCGGAGGAGATGTTCACGATCCGACCCCAACCCCGTTCGGCCATGCCCTTGATCACCGCCTGAACCATGTTGAAAGGGCCCGTGAGATTGACCCCAAGCTCGTTCTGCCAGGCCTCGGCGCTCATATCCGCCAACGGCGCGATGTTTTTCACCAGGCCGGCATTGTTCACCAGGATATCCACCGCCCCCAGGTCCCGCTCCACGGCCGCCACTCCGGCCCGGACCTGATCGGCATCGGCCACGTCCACCCTCTGCCAGTAGGACCGGCGTCCCAGCCCGGATACCGCCTGCGCCGTCTGCTCCACCTCGGGCCGCACATCGAACAAGGCCACGTCCGCGCCGTGTTCCGCCAGCACCAGGGCGGTTGCCCGCCCGATCCCACGGGACGCGCCTGTGATCAACGCGGTCTTCCCATTCAGTCGCATATTCAGTTCTCCATTGCCACGGCGTGAAAACGCCGCATGCCACGCAGCCAGCGCTCGTGATCCGCCGAACGACCGCGCCAGAAATCCAGCACCTCGGGGTGGGGGAGAATGAGGAAACGCTCTTCCTGAAGCCCCTGCACCACGACATCGGCCACTGCCTCCGGACTCATCATCCGGTCAGCGGCCATACGTTCACGCTTGGCGGGCGGTGCGCTGCGCAGCATGGGGGTATCCACCCCCATGGGACACAGGCAACTAACCCGGACACCCTTGTCGCCGTAGGTGATGGACAGCCATTCGGCAAACGCCACCACCGCATGCTTGGTCACCGCATAGGGCGCCTCGAACTGGGACAGCAGCCCGGCGGCGGACGCGGTGTGCAAAAAATAGCCCTGACCCCGCTCGACCATGCGGGGCACCAGATGGCGGGCCGCGTAGACATGGGCCATCACATTGACCTTCCAGGACAGCTCCCACTCGGCATCGGACGCATCCAGTCCCTCCCCGGCACCGATTCCGGCATTGGCGCAGAACAGGTCAACCGGGCCGAAACGCGCCTCTGCGTCACGGATCAGGGCAACAACCTGTGCCTCCGACGCCACGTCCGTCTGCACGGGATACGCGCCGATCTTCTCCGCCACCTGCCGGGCACCGTCGCCGTTGAGGTCGGAGATGACCACGGCCCGGGCACCCTCCCGCACGAAGCGCTCCGCCATGGCCCGGCCGATGCCGCTGGCCCCGCCGGTGACGATGATCACCTTGTCATTGATTTCCATGCGAGCCCTACCCCTCTTGCTGGTTGGATACCCGGTTCCGCCTACAGCAGGGCGACCGACATGCCGCCATCCACCGGCAGGCTTGCGCCGCTGACATAGGCACCGCTGGCGGCGCTCAGATAGAGCACCGCGTAGCCGATCTCCTCGGGTTCCCCCAGGCGTTTCACAGTGGTGCGTTCCCGGATCCGTTCCTTGGCTTCGTCGTCATAGGCATCGGCCAGCCGGGTGCGGATGACTCCGGGCAGGATGGTGTTGGCACGAATGCCCTCGTGGCCGTGCTCCAGGGCGAAAGCACGACTCATGCCGATCAGCGCGGTCTTCAGCGTTGAATACAAGCCCAGCATCCGGTCCGGATGCCAGGCGGCGATGGAGGCCATGTTGACGATGCTGCCGCCGCCGCGCATGCGCATCAGCTTCACCCCCTCCACGGACATGTACCAATAGCCGCGCAAGTCCACCTCCACGGTCTTGGTGAAGATCGACAGGTCGGTGTCCTCGATGGATCGCCAGGGACTCAGTACGGCATTGTTCACCAGGATATCCAGCCCCCCATGCCGCTCCCCCAGATGGCTGCCCATGGCCTCGATATCCTCCATGCGGCCGATATGACAGGCCCGCGCCTCCGCACTCAGACCGGCATCGCGGAATTCCCGTGCCACGCGCTCGCACTCCTCGCCCTTGCGACTGCTGATCACCACGTGGGCACCGGCCTGGGCCAGGACGCGGGCGACACCCTCACCGATGCCCTGGGATGAACCGGTGATCAAGGCCACCTTTCCGGTAAGGTCGAAGGGGTTGGAGGGAGTTGCCGTTTCATTCATTTCATCGCTCCGATTCACCGGGCATCACGAACGGTCCGCGGGGAACCGCGCCAGGGCTTCTCCCGGCGTGACGCATTCATTGCCTTCGTTGAGGATTCCCAGTTCCAGCGCTACCGTGCCTGCGGCATGATCCACGGCCGTCACCTGGCCGGTGGCCCGCAATGTCTCCCCCACATAGCTGGCACGGCGGTTGCTGTAGCGGAACCGTACCAGCTCGCCGGCATCACCCAGCCACTCCAGAACGAGCTGCGTCAGCCAGTCCCCCTGGAGCGGACCGTCTATGACGATTCCGGGGTGGCCTTCCACCTCCGTGGTGTAGGGGAGATCGTAGTGAATGCGGTGGGGATTCCAGATCGCCGCGTTGTACATGAACAGTTGCACGGTGTCCGGTCGATGACTGCGTTCCGGCAGGCGATCGCCCACCTGGATGGCGCTCAGCTTCAGCATAAACCTTACCTCACGATGCGCGTGACGCGCTCGGTCATGACCGGTTCACCGGCCTCGGTTTCCACGCGGTTCTCCACCACCGCAAAGATCAGCGGCCCCTGACTTCCCGTTTTCTCATAGAGATCAATCAGGGTCTGGTGCAGCAGCAGGACATCGCCCGGGAGGATACGCCGGTGATACTCCGCCTCCGTACCGCCGGCCATCACACGTTTCAACGGCAGCGGGGGCAGGAGTCCGGTGTCCGGATTGCGCCCGTCCTCCAGCAACTGTTCCCGGGGCAGGATGGGAAAGAACAAACCGAACAGGAACAGCGGCGGCGCCTCATCACCGGCCAGATAGCGCTCCAGCCGCTGTCCGGTGGAAGCCGCATACTTACGGATATCCCGCCGTGTGACCTCGGCCCGGACCGGTGGCAATGTTCGGCCGATGGCCGCCTTGTGCTCCGCTGTGAGCAAACCCATGGAATTCTCCCGTTGGCTGTCCGTTCCCGGTCAGCCGGCTTCGCGAAGGCGCGCCTCCAGTTCATGGCGCTTGATCTTGCCGGTGGTGCTGCGGGGCAGTTCGTCCTGCCCGACGAACAAAACCTGTTTCGGCAGTTTGTAGCTGGCGATACGGTCGCGGCAGCACGCCAGCACATCGTCCTCGCTCAAGCCACGGTCCTCGGGAACCACGAAAGCCACCGGCACCTCGCCCCAGCGGGCATCCGGACGCCGGACCACCACCGCATCCGCAATCCGGGGATCCGCCAGCAGAACGCGTTCGATCTCCGCCGGATAGATGTTCTCGCCGCCCGACTTGATCAGGTACTTCCGCCGATCGACGAAATCCAGTGTCCCGTCCGGATTGCGGATGAACATGTCCCCCATGTGGAACCAACCGCCCCGGAAATCCTCCGCATTGACCTCCGGCGCCCGCCAGTAACCGCTGAACAGGCTGGGCCCCCGGATCGCCAGCTCACCCGGCTCACCGTCCGGAACCGCGTTGTCGTTCTCGTCCACCAGGCGGATCTGGCAGTAGGAGCTCTGGACCTTGGACAGACGCTCCGGGGTCTCGCCGATTCCGATCACCCCCTTGCTGGCCGGCGCGGCACCGGTTTCACTGGAACCGAAACTGTTCACGTAGGGCGCCTGCAGCAGGCGTGTGGCCTCGCTGATCTGGTGCAACGGCACCAGGTCAGCCATGCAGCCGGCGGCCTTGACTCCCGCGGGCCGGGTTCCGGTCTCCCGCATCCGCTGATTGAATGCCTCGATCATGCCGGGCATCAACACCAGCCAGCCGATCCGTTCCTCACCCACGATCCGGACCAGTGCATCGGCATCGAATCCGTCCTGAACCACCACCTTGCTCCCACGCATCAGGGCGGAAAGGGCCAGATCCGTGGACACCATGTGAAACAACGGGGCCCAGGCGACGAAGGCATCGTCACGCTCCACCGCATGATCCAGGTAGAAGATCTGGCCGCGGGCGATCATGGCGCGATGGCTGATCAGCGCGCCTTTGGGCAAGCCGGTGGTTCCGCTGGTGTAGAGAATGATCAGGCCATCCTCGCCCCCCGCGGCGGCCGTGGGCTCCCGGTCCGATGCCCGCGCCAGCCGGGCCTCGTAGTCATCCCCGAGCTGGATCACTGTCTCCGAGGTGTGGGACACCCTGGACAGGGCGTCCGCGTAACGCGGCGAAACGATGATTACCCGGGGCGTTGTCAGGCGTATGCAATGCTCCAGCTCCGCTGTCGCCAGGCGCCAGTTCTGGGCCGCGACGATGGCACCGAGCTTGGCAGCCGCCAGTTGAAGCTCCAGGTACTCGGTCCGGTTCTCCGACAGGATCGCGATCCGGTCGCCATGCGCCACGCCCACGCTCTGCAGGGCATCCGCCAGGCGATTGACCCGCCGGTTCAGCTCTCCGTAGGACACATGCCGATCACCCTCCCGGATGGCGATCCGGTCCCCGTCATAGGCTGCCTGCAATGCGAACAACTGGCCCACATTCAGCGCGGAAGCACGTGCGGCCAGATCCGTATCGGCGGCATTCGGGTTCATCTGATGCATCTCCAGCGATACGGTGCCGGACCCCGCTCAGGGATCCGGCACCGTCGGCGAAGGGTTAACCCGCTTCCGCGCACTCGCGGATACGGTCCACGTCGGGGAAGGACTTCAGGTTTCTGCCGAAGGCGAACGTGCTCTGGAGGGAACGCCAGTCCGCGTAGTCCTGCATGAACTCCAGCTGGGACAGCGCGATCCGGGCAAACAGCGGATTCTCGCAGCTATCCCGGACCAGAACCTCGTTGGCGATGTCCTGGATCCGGTCCAGTTCCTCGTCGGTGAGCACGTCCACCTGAATGCCGGCCTCGCGGAACTTGGCCGTCGCCTCGGCGGCCTGCCGGTTGAAGTGGGCCACACTCCACGCCAGATTGGCTTCCGCGGCCACCTTCAGGATGTGCTGCAGGTCCTCGTCCAGGCTGTCCCAGACATCACGGTTGATCATGACGCCACCCACATTACCGGGCTGATGCCAGCCGGGTGCGGTCCAGTAATCCGTCACCTCGTGAAAGCCGAGCATGTAATCGATCCCCGGATCGGAGAACTCGGCGGCATCCACGACACCACGCTCCAGTGCCTGGTAGACATCCTGCCCGGGCAGATTCACCTGCGCCGCCCCCAGCCGTTCCAGGATAGCGCCCTGGGGCCGGCCCGACATGCGAATGCGCTTGCCCTGCAGCGACTCGAGATCCGGCAGGCGCTGCCGTGAACGCAGGCCCGACTCGGCGGTGATCAGGGCGTAAGGCAGATACACCATGTCAAACTGCCCGTAGACCTCGTTGTATGCCTCGAAACCGCCCCACTGCTGGATCCAGAACAGGTAGTCACCGGTGGAAAGCAGCATCGGATAGGAGCCCAGCAGGGAAAACGCGGAATTACGGCCGGCCCAGTAGCCCGGCCAGTCACCCGACGCATCGATATCGCCCGCGGAGACGGCATCGAATACCTGCATGCTCGGCACCAGGGTGCCGCCGGCGTGGAAGCGGATCCGGAGTCGATCCCCGGCCAGGCGGTTCACGGTCTCGACGAACCGCTTGTCGGATTCGATCAGGGTGATCCCCGACGTCCAGGTGGATGTCATCTGAATGGTGATTGTCTCGGCCTGTGCGGTGGCACCTCCCAGCGTCAACGCCAGGGCTGCCGCCGCTCCGGTTATGGTTTTCAGTCGCATTGTCACGTCTCCTCCTGATGGATCGGGGCCGGCACCACCGGCCCCTAGAACATCACGCCCGGCAGCCACAGCACCAGTTGCGGAAACACCGCGCACAACACCGTTGCCCCGAGAATGATGATGATGAAGGGAATGACACCCCGGTAGATCTGGCGCATCGTGACGCCGCTGGGCGCCACCCCCTTGAGGTAGAACAGGGCATACCCGAACGGCGGTGTCAGGAACGAGGTCTGCAGAACAATGGCCATCATCATGACCACCCACATTCTGTCGAAGCCCAACGCCTCCGCCACCGGCAAAAACAACGGAAAGCTGATCAGCACAATGCCGAGCCAGTCCAGGAACATTCCCAGCACGAACACCATGAGGAGCATGATGGCCAGCGTTCCCCAGGGCCCCAGGCCAATGCCCACGAGCAGTTCCTGAACCACATCCATGCCGCCACCGGCGATGAACACCCCGGTGAACGCCGTGGCACCCACTGCGACAAACAGCACCATCGCGGTTGTTTTGCCTGTTTCCAGCACGCCGTCAAACAGACGCCTCCAGGTGAACTGCCGGTAGAACACCACCATGATCAGGGCGATCAGGGCACCGATGGAGGCGGCTTCGGTCACCGTCGCGATGCCGGCGAAAATGGAACCCAGCACGCCGATCACCAGTAGCATGGGCGGGATAATCAGGCGGAGGGTCATCATGAGCACCTCCGGGGTACTGAACTCCTCCCGCTCGCTTACCGACATGGGTGGCCCCAGCGAAGGATCCATGAAACTCCGCACGGCGACGTAGATACCGTAGAGCAACGCCAGCAGCAGCCCGGGAATGAGCGCGGCGGCGAATAGCTGCCCCACCGAAATCGAGGCGTAACTCCCCATCACCACCAGCATGATGCTGGGCGGAATCAGGATCCCCAGACTGCCTCCGGCGGCAATCGAGCCACAACTGATCTCGGTCTGGTACTTGTGACGGAGCATCGAGGGCAGTGCCAGCAACCCCATGACCGTCATGGAGGCACCAATGATTCCGGTGGTTGCCGCCAGCATCACCGAGATCACGATGACCGCCAGTGTCAACCCGCCGCGAACCGGGCCCAGCAGACGCCTCAGGGCCTCGAACATGCGTTCCGTCACACCGGAATCACTGAGCATCCGCGCCATGAAAATGAACAGCGGAACGGCCACCAGCACGTAGCTGTCCATGAGCCCGTAAATACGGTTCACGATCTGGCCGAAGACCTGGGGACCGGGACCGAGGAAGCCGAAGATCACCGCCAGACCGCCCAGCACGAACGCCAGAGGATGCCCCATGAACAGCCCGATCAACAGGCCGGAAAACATCAAAACCGTCAGCAACTCGGGGGACATCAGGCAGCCTCCCTCGGATCGGAGTACGGATCCTCGTAACCGGCGAGGAACACGATGGTACGGATCATGTGCACCAGCCCCTGTAGCAGCAACAGGCAGGCGGCCACGACGATCACGGTCTTGATGGGATAAACGGGAATGGCGGCAATTCCCCAGGTGGTCTCCTGACGTGCCCAGGACGTCATGGCGAAACCGTAGCTCCGCCAGATGAGCACCACCATGAAGGGCAGGAAGAACACCGTGTAGCCGATGAGATCCACCACGGCCCGCACCTTCGGCGACAACAACTCGGTCACGATGTCCACTGAGACATGCGCTTTCCGCGTCAGCGCATAGCCGGCAAGGATCATGAAGTGCAGGCCGTACAGTTGCGTCGTGATATCGAACGCCCAGATCGTGGGCGAGGCGAAGAAATAGCGCATGGCCACGTCGTACACGGTGATCAGCATCATGAGTATGACGGCCCAGGAGAACACCCAGGCAACCCCCGTGTTGAGCCAGTCCACCAGCCGCAATACCCGGAACATTCAGCTACCCCCGTGTCCGTTTGGCGCCGTATCGGCAGCAGACCATGACAACCTCATCCACCATCTCCCCGCCATTCCTGCAGGCCGATCTGGGCGGGAATATCCGGATCCATGGCCGCCCGGGAAGCGGCTTTCTTGTAGGAGAACTGCCGGCAGGGTTGGCCCGGGGCCAGTTGGGCGTGGCCATCAATGACGAAAAAGCGCGGGCTGTCCCCGGCCGGCCCGTCCTTGAGCTGGGCACGGTTGGATGCCGCGCAATGGGTACAATACGCTGGCGCATTGTGTCGGTTGAAATTGATGTTGTGGGGCTCCGGAATCAGCGGGGCCAGATCCTCGCCGTAACGGAACATGTCCCGCCACATCTGCCCGCGGAACAGGCGGCCGCCGCTGCCGCAGGGATCCAGCCGGAAGACAAACCGGTCTTCCTCCTCGTGAACCGTGAAGTCGGCGCAGTGGTAGTTCCAGGTCCGGGCCACCTCCCGCACCAGCTCTTCATCCGTGAGCGCGGCGTAGTGTGGGAAACCGGCGTGAAAGGCCGGTTCGTAGGTCTGCGCCAGCATCTCATCCAGGTAGTCCGGACCGCCCAGTTCCAGTGCCACGGCGTAGAAATGCTCCAGCCAGACCACGCCAAAATCATGCCACGGCATCCAGTCTTTCCGTTGCCCCGCCAATAACGGCTCGATGGCTGTGTCTCCGGCATCGAGCCGTTCCCGCGCCTGTTCCACCCGTGTCCGGACCAGCGTGCGGCGCTCCTCCGGCTGGAACAACTGCCGCCCACGGCTGGCCCGTTTGCGGAAACGCAACCGGCAGTGACCCTCGTCGCCCTTGTCCGTGGTCCACACGGGTTCACCCAGCGCGTCATTGAGCGCATGCTGACACGCCTTGCAGGCCTGGCACAGGCTGTTCACCCCGTCCGACCAATCCCCATACGCGGCCGGATGCCGCTCAGCCAGACGCTGCCGGTCCACGCGCCCGCCGCTGCCGCAGGGCACCAGGTCGAAGATCACGTGCGTCTCGGTCTCTTCCAGGGCTTGGGTCCGCGCGTCCCCCTGGTGCTTGTAAACGGCAACCAGGTCGGCAATGGCGCCACGCTCGTCTCCGGCCTGGAACTGCGCGATCCAGGTGCGCATCTGGGCCTTGCCGATCCGGTACAGCGCCTCCCTGGCCCGCGCCTCGCCCATATCCTGTTTCAGTTTGCCGGCCTTGCGTGCCAGCGCATGCATCGACAGTGCATCGAGCCCCGCGTTGCCGGACGCCATGCGCTTTAGCCAGTGACGGACCCCCGGGAGATCCCCGGCACGCAATGCCTCCAGGGCACGCTCCTCGTCCGGGCGCGCGAATTCCCGCAACTGGCTATCGCTGAACAAGCGGGACATGGCTGCCTCCCTCTGCGCTGCTCGTCGCCGGAACCGGGCCCCCGCGTTCCCCCCGGGGCCCCCCCCAGCCGCCAACGCGCCGGCCGGGCCCCCGGTCGCTTAGGCCGAGGGGCCCGCCCCTGCCGTCGGCCGCGGGCGGACGGATCACTTGCGCTTGATCTTGTGCATCG
>JAFIFU010000018.1 GCA_020831885.1 Ectothiorhodospiraceae bacterium | reverse complement strand
GGCCGCCCGGCGCGCCGGCAGCCCCCCCCCTGCCGCCGGCGCCCCGCCCGCCGCGCCCGCCGCCCCCCCCCCCCCCCCCGGCCGGATCGAAGCCCCAGGACGCTTCCGGAACGAATGCGTCTTTACGCAACAGGGTGGTCACCGGAACATGCAGGTGAGGAAGCAGATCGTCGGTTGGCGGGAGTGGGTGAAGCTGCCCGAGTTGGGCATCGACGCCATCAAGGCCAAAGTGGACACGGGAGCGCTGACCTCCGCGCTGCATGCCATCCATGTCCGGCGCTTCCAGGAGAACGGGCGGCCGCGGGTGCGTTTCGACATACACCCGCTGCAGAGGCGCAGCGACGTCACCGTGCATTGCGTGGCGGAGATACTGGACGAGCGGGAGATCCGCAGCTCCAGCGGGCATGTGGAAGTGCGCCCGGTGATCCGCACCCTGCTCCGGCTGGGCGACGACCAGTGGCCCATCGACCTGACGCTGACCAACCGGGACAGCATGGGTTTCCGCATGCTGTTGGGTCGGCGGGCCATGCGCCGGCACCTGGTCGTCGACCCCAGCGCCTCGTACCTTTTCGGGCGATAGCGCCGCCGGCGCGCGCCCTCCAGGCAGGAGTCCACCATGACCGAACCGCGCAAGATCATCATCCTGTCACGCAACCGGCGCCTTTACTCCACCAATCGCCTGGTGGAAGCGGCCGAATCCCGTGGCCATGATGTGCGGGTCATCGACCCGTTGCGCTGCTACATGAATATCAGTTCCCACCGCCCGGAGATCCACTACAAGGGGGAACTGCTGGAGCCGGTGGATGCCGTGATCCCACGCATCGGCGCCTCCATCACCTTCTACGGCACCGCAGTGGTGCGACAGTTCGAGATGATGGGCACCTTCTGCGTGAACGAATCCGTCGCCATCAGCCGGGCCCGGGACAAACTGCGTTCGCTCCAGCTCCTCTCCCGCAAGGGTATCGGCCTGCCGGTCACCGGCTTCGGCCACTCCCCGGATGACAACACCGATCTGATCAACATGGTGGGCGGCGCGCCACTGGTGATCAAGCTGCTGGAAGGGACGCAGGGCAAGGGCGTGGTGCTGGCAGAGACCAACAAGGCAGCGGAAAGCGTGATCGATGCCTTCCGGGGTCTGCGGGTCTACTTTCTGACCCAGGAATACATCAAGGAGGCCGGGGGCGCGGACATCCGCTGTTTCGTCGTGGGCGACAAGGTGGTGGGCTCCATGATGCGGCAGGCGAAAGAGGGCGAGTTCCGGTCCAACGTGCACCGGGGCGGGTCGGTCCGCAACATCCGGATCACACCCGAAGAGCGCTCCACCGCGGTGCGCGCCGCCCGCATCATGGGCCTGAACGTGGCCGGGGTGGACATCATGCGCTCCAATCACGGCCCGGTGGTGCTGGAGGTCAACTCCTCCCCCGGTCTGGAAGGCATCGAACGCGCCACGGAAAGGGATATCGCCGGCACCATCATCCAGTTCATCGAGAAAAAGGCCCGCCCTGGAAAGACAGGAACGCGGGGCAAGGGATAAGGAAGCGCTTTCGGGAATTACCGCGTAACCACCGGAACGAACAACGGCTCCCCGCCCCTTGTGAACGAGGCGATCGCTTCCTGGCCCGCTCCGGAGACCAGCCAGCGGTGCCAGGCCTCCGCCAGATCATGTTTCACGTGAGGGTGCCGCTCGGGATTGATCAGCAGACTGCCGTACACGTTGGACAGCGCTTCGTCATCCTCGAACAGCACCGTCAGGTTCTGACGGTTGCCGAAACCGGCCCAGGTTCCGCGATCCGCCAGCACATAGGCGTCCATGCCGGCAGCCGTATTCAGCGTGGGGCCCATGCCGCTTCCCAGCTCGCGGTACCAACTGCCGGAAGGCGTGATGCCGGCGGATTCCCAGATCCGTCGTTCGGCACGGTGTGTGCCGCTGTCATCCCCGCGGGAGGCGAACGGCGCCTGCGCGCCGGCGATGCGCCGCATGGCCTCGGCAGCGGTATCGGCGTCGGACACCTTCGCCGGATCCTCCCCTGGGCCGATGATGATGAAGTCGTTGTACATGACGTCCCGGCGTTCCAGCCCGTAGCCATCGGCCAGAAAAGCCTCCTCGCCGCGACGGTCGTGCACCAGCAGGGCGTCCGCATCACCCCGGCGGGCAATGGCAAAGGCCTGACCCGTACCCACCGCCACGACGCGGACGTCGATACCGGTGCTGTCGCGAAACCTGGGGATGATGTGCCCGAACAGACCGGATTGCTCGGTGGACGTGGTGGACGCCAGGATGATGTGCCGATCCGCGGCGACCGTGCCACTGGACAGCGCCAGCAGCACAAGCCCCAAGGCGAACCGCCTGCCATGCCTGATCACGAAGCCTTTCCTCCCCTCAGGGCATCACCACACCAGATCGCCGCGCAGGAAGGCGGCGGCTTCGGCCGATGCGGGCGCAGTGAAGAACGTCTCCGCCGGACTGTGCTCCAGCAGACGCCCGCGGCACAGGAACACCACATCGTCCGCCAGGCGCCGGGCCTGCCCCAGGTTGTGGCTGCTCATGACAATGCGGGTGCCCTCCTCGTGGAAGGTCAGCACCGCGTCCTCCACAGCCTTGGTGGCCGCCGGATCCAGGGCGGAGGTGGGTTCATCCAGGAACAGGATTTCCGGCCGCATCACCCAGGCCCGCGCCAGGGCGAGCCGTTGTTGCTCGCCACCGGAAAGCACCCGTGCCGGCCGCCCGGCGAGGGCACTGAGGCCGAAACGTTCCAGAGCGGCATCAGCCTGACGCCGCCGCTGGCGGCGGGACACCCCCTGCAGCACCAAGGGGTATTCCACGTTGGCCCGGGCCGAGCGCCGCAACAGAACCGGCCGCTGGAAAACCATGGCCTGACGGCGCCGAAGCGCCTGCCCACCCAGGCGCCCCCCTCCGTGCCAGCGAATGCTGCCCTCGGTGGGGCGCAGCAGCCCGTGACACAGGCGCATGAGCAGACTCTTGCCGGCCCCGTTGGGTCCCATCACCAGGGTCTTCCCGGAGGATCCGAACTGCAGCGTGATCCCCTTCAGCAGATCCTGGTCGCCATGCCGGAAGCCCACTTCCCGGAGCGCCAGCGGCAACAGCCCCACCGGAACACGGAGATCGCTCATCCCGCCTGCCTCCGGGCCGATTCGCCCAACAGGAATGCGGCGCCGTTGACCGCCGCCACCATCAGCATGAGCACCAGACCCAGGCCCAGGGCCAGGGGCAGATCGCCTCTACTGGTCTCCAGGGCGATGGCGGTGGTCATGACCCGGGTGACACCATCAATGTTGCCGCCCACGATCAGCACCGCGCCGACCTCGGCACTGGCCCGCCCGAACCCGGCAAGCACCGTGGTCACCAGGCTGATCCGGCCATCCCAGAGCAGGGTGGGAATGGCCCGGGCACGGCTCGCGCCCAGGGACTTGAGCTGTTCCGCGTACTCCTTCCACAGATCCTCCACCACCTGCCGGGTCAAGGCCGCGATGATGGGAAGCACCAGCAGGCACTGGGCGATAACCATGGCCGTGGGCGTGAACAGAAGACCGAATTGCCCCAGCGGCCCGGCGCGGGAAAGCATCAGGTAGACCATGAGCCCGGCCACCACCGGCGGCAGGCCCATGAAGGCATTGAGCAATGTGATCAGCAGGCCGCGGCCGGGAAAGCGCCACAGCGCCACGGCAGCCCCCAGCGGCAGGCCGATGAGCGTCGCGATCAGCACGGCGGACAGACTCACCTGGAGCGAAAGCAGCACGATGCCGGTCAGCACCGGATCCATGCTGACAATCAAATGGAAAGCGGTGATGAATGCATTATCCGCGGATTCCATCGCTCCTCCCGGCTTTTCCTGCATCATGTGCCCATTTTTTCGGCTATAACAGGTATTGCCGTAAATAAAACCCATGTGAACAGCAAAACAACATGACGAACACCTGGATGACCACCGCCGAAGTCGCCGCCTACTTGCGCCTGCGGGAACGCAAGGTGTACGAACTGGTGCGCCAGCGGCTGATCCCCTGCACCAAGGTCACCGGCAAGCTGCTGTTTCCGAAACAGGCCATCGACCTGTGGCTGATGAACCATCTGGAGGGTGATCAGCGGGCCAGCCGACCGGTCCCCCCGGTGCTGGCCGGCAGCCAGGACCCTTTGCTGGACTGGGCGCTGCGGGAGTCCGGGAGCGAACTGGCCCAGCTTTGCCACGGCAGCGGGGACGGCGTTCAGCGGCTGCTGGCCGGCGACGCCATGCTGGCCGGGATACACGTCCGTCATGCGGAAGACGCGAGCTATAACGACCCCGACAGGCTCGGCCTCGGCGGCATGCGGGACCTGGTGATCATCCACTGGGCCCGGCGCCAGCAGGGGCTGCTGTTGCCGGCAGGCAACCCGCGGGGGATCAACAGACTGGAGGATCTGGCAAGCCGGCGACTGCGGGTTGCAAGCCGGCAACCGGAAGCCGGCGCCAGTACGCTGTTCCGGCAACTGCTCGCGGACGCGGGACTGGAACCCGGCGCCCTGCAGTTGCTCCCGCACCCGGCTCTGAGCGAGGATGATCTGGCGCTGGAAGTACGCTCCGGGCGGGCCGACGCGGGCCTGGGGGTCCGCGCCTCGGCGGTCCGACACGGCCTGCACTTCATCCCCCTGCAGACCGAATGGTTCGATCTGGCCATGCGCCGGCGCAGCTACTTCGATCCCCGGGTACAGCGGCTGTTCGGCTTTGCCCGCAGCGAGCGCTTCCGCCAGCGGGCGGAGGCCATGGAGGGCTACGACGTGTCGGATCTGGGAGCGATCCGATATAACGCTTAGGGAAGCACTGACCTATTCCCATGGTGCTCTGGCTTTGCAGCGTGTTCGGGGGCAAGGCGCGGCTCGCAGGCAATGGCGAGCCCTTGGCAAGAGCCGCAACGCGGCACCCGGACACGCTGCAAAGCCCCGTAGGGCGGGGCATTCGCGCAGGCGAATGGCTCCGCAGAGCGCCATGGGAATAGGTCAGCGTTTCCCTACCCGGAAGCCACAGGAAAAAGGATCTCTCCGTGCTGCTTATCCCCTTCGACCGAAAACCCCGATGCGCGGGCGGTTGCGGCGGAGGACATCACCGCAGCCGAGGTCCTGTGGAAACTGGTTGACGATCCGGACTTCATGACCCGGGTCCGCGGCGGCGACGCCCTGCCCGCCGATCACCCACGGCACGCCGAATGGCTGCGCGAACGCGCCGAATTCGATGCCCGGATGGACCGGGTGGTGTTCTGGTCCTGGGGTCTGCGGCCCGCCGAACCGGAACCAATGACCCTGCTCAGCCACATGTTCCTGCATGGCGGAATCATCCACCTGGTAGGCAACATGCTTTTCCTGCTGGCCATCGGCTTTCTGGTGGAAGGGGCCATCGGTAGCCGGCTGATGCTGGCAGCCTATCTGCTGGGGGGCGTCCTGGCGGGCGCCGCCGACCTGGTGGTAGCAGGTGACCGTTTCATTCCGGGGGTTGGCGCCTCGGGAGCCAGCGCCGCAATGATGGGTATGTACTGCGTGCTGTTCGGCCGTACACGGGTGCAGTTCTTCTATTTCGTGTGGGTGTACTTCAACGTCACCCGCGCGCCCGCCATCCTGTTGCTTCCACTCTGGCTGGGTTACGAGCTGGCGTCCTGGCTCTGGCTGGGAGACGAGAGCAACATCAACTATGCGGCGCATGCCTCTGGGCTGGTTGCCGGGGCACTGATGGCGGCGGCGATAGGGCGGTTCCGGCCTTCCGCCATCAATCGCGCCTACGTGACGGAGCAACGACCGGAAGATGCGCCGGAACACCAACTGGCGCAGGCCGACGCCCACCTGAGAGCACGCGACCCGGAACGGGCACAGCCGCTCCTGGAGGCGCTGGTCCGGGACTATCCGGCCCAAACCCAGGCCGAGTACGCCAGAAACCTGATGCGGCAGATTCACGGCGGCGTGCCGCCCGGCGCCTAGCCCGTATATCCCACCCGGCTGCTGCGGCCGGTGTACGCGTGATAAAGTCCGTGGAGAGCCCGACAAGACGCCGACCACGGGGAAAGGACCACCATGAACGGCACATTCCTGAACGACCTGCTGAGCACCCTGACCCAGCGCTATGCCCGCCGCTGGCTCGGCAGGCACGACGACAGCGGTCAGCGGGCGGAACTGTTGCTGGAGCAATGCCGGGTACTGCTGGCCAGCGACGGAGAAGCCTCCAGCATGGCCCATGCCCATCGCGCACTGCAGTGCTATCAGCGGCTGGATGCGGGTGAGCGGCTGAACTTCTTCCGGGCGCTGGCCGGCGGTTTCAACCCGGATCCGGATGCGGTCCACCGCGCCTATGCCGCCTATAGCGACCAGCCTGACAGCGCCAGAGCCCAGGCCCTGTTCCGCGCCTGCGAGCCCCCGCGCCAGGAGTTGCTCCGGCGCCTCAACCTGCTGCCCGGCTACACCTTCGAACTGGTCAGGATGCGGGCGGACCTGCAACGGCTGCTGCCGGACCATCCCGAGCTACGGCCATTGGACGCTGATTTCTCCTCGCTGTTCAGCTCCTGGTTCAACCGCGGTTTCCTGGTGCTGCGCCGTATCGACTGGCATACATCCGCCAGCGTGCTGGAGAAGATCATCGCCTACGAAGCCGTCCACGCCATGCGTGGCTGGGATGATCTACGCCGCCGACTGAATCCGGCGGACCGGCGCTGCTTCGCCTTTTTCCACCCGGCCACCGGCGATGAGCCGCTGATCTTCGTGCAGGTCGCTCTCACCGACGGCCTGCCGGACCGCATCCAGCCCATCCTGGACAGCCAGGCCGCCGAGCCCGGCGCGGCGGAAGAGGCGGATACGGCGGCCTTCTACAGCATCAGCAACTGCCAGGTGGGCCTGCGGGGTATCTCCTTCGGCAATTTCCTGATCAAGCAGGTGGTGCAGGAACTGCGGCAGGAGCTGCCGAATCTGCGCCATTTCGTCACCCTGTCACCGCTGCCGGGTTTCGTGGACTGGCTGCGGCAGCAGCGTGACGATCCGGCTTTCCCGCTGGGCGAGGCGGACCGTAACGCGCTGGCCATCCTGGACACGCCCGACCCGCGCAGCCTGCTGCAGGCCGCGGAGGGTCTGCAGTCGCTGCTGATGCCGCTGGCCGCGCGCTACCTGTTGGAAGCCAAGGGCCGCAAGGGCCAGCCCGCCAACCCGGTGGCCCGGTTCCACCTGGGCAACGGCGCACGGCTGCACCGGCTCAACTGGCTGGGGGATATCTCCGACAACGGGCTCCGGCAGAGCCTGGGCCTGATGGTGAACTACCTGTACGTGCTGGACGAGATCGAGGCCAATCACGAACGCTTCGCCAGCCAAGGGGAGATCGTCAGCAGCCGCGAGGTGCAGCGCCTGGCGAAACAAGCCGAAAAGCGGCTCAAACGCGAACCCCCGGCGACACCCGCATAGGCCGGGAACAACGGCGGAAACCACCCGCAACGGCGCAGCCACGAACCCGCTGGCCGGTGCCACGGGCCTTGCAGCGCACACCTCATGCCAGGCTGCGCTTCAGCGACTCCACCTCGGCCGCATAGGGGCTGTCGGCGAAATGCCGCTGCAGATAGGCCAGCAGCTTCCTCGCCTGCTCCGGCTTGCCGGCATCGTCCAGGAAAATGCGCGCCGCCAGCAGGTAGGCTCGCGGCACCAGCGGATTCCCGGGAAACCGCTGATGGAAGCCGTTCAGCAAGGACAGCGCCTCCCGGAGCAGGCCACACTTGCGCAGCTCCGCAGCGATCACGTCGTGGAGTTCGGGTGCCTGGGGGCGGAACCCCGGATCCGCCGCCAGACAATCCAGGTACAGATCGGTGGCATCCCGGACCCGCCCGCCCCGGACCAGGGCGGCCATGGCCTCCGGCCCTTCCAGCATCAGGGTTTCGGAATCGCCGGTTAGCCGCGCCAGGCGGACCAGACGCTCCTTGAGGTCACGTCGGTCGGGATTGCGGTCCAGCAACCCGCGCAGCTCCGTCAGGGCCGCCTGGTGCTTGCCGTTCTCCATCAGCGCTTCGAACAGGGCAAGCTCCTGCTCCGCATCGTCCTCCGGGAGATAGACCGGGTGTCCGAGCGGTTCGTGGTACTGATAAACCACGTAACCCAGCAGATAAAAGGCCATCAACGTGAAGTAATTACCGACGAAGATCATGCCGCTGTAGTTGAGGTACGGATTAGCCCGGGCCGGGAGCAGGAAGTCCACCAGGCCGCTGGCCGTCGCGGTTGCGATCTGAATGCACAACAGCAGGCCGAACAGACCCAGCCGATGCGCATGGCCACCGAGAACAGATTGACCGGGTTGACCGCGGCGAAGAAGCTGCGCTCGGTGCCGAGGATGATCACGCTGGCAGGCAACAGCAGAGACACCAGAACCAGCATCAAAACCATGAACACCGGGGACACGGCGCCCGCCAGCCGGCCACCACGAACAGGCAGATGATCACGGCCATCTGCTTGAGCGGCAGCAGGTACCCCTCCCCGGACATGGCCTCGGCCAGCGGCAACGGCTCCTCTTCGCCGGAAGCGGCGGACTGGAGCGTTTCGTAGCCGTACTTCATCAGGATGAACAGCATCACCAGTGCGCTGATCAAGGCCAGGAAGCCCAGCCCCAGAATCAGTGGCACCACGCCCAGCAGCACGGTGAGCATCAGCAGATCCAGCGCCGGGCGGCGCAGCGGGAAACGGAAGAAGGCCGGCAGCCTGTGCCAATACGGTGTGATCATGCGGAACCGTCCCTGTCGTTCGAATCTGGCGTCATTGCGGCCCCGGGGCGCATGGAATCCCTGCCCGGATTTTCATGCATTTCAGGAAGCGCCGATCGATTCCCTGGAAATAGATCAGCGCTTCCTTCTCAGGTTTGGCTTCCTGCTCCCGGTCCGGGATAATGTGCCCTTTTAGGCAAGCCACAGGCAAATCCTTATTCCATGGCCCAGTACATCTACACCATGAACCGGGTGGGCAAGATCGTCCCGCCCAAGCGCGAAATCCTCAAGAACATCTCCCTGTCCTTCTTCCCCGGCGCCAAGATCGGTGTGCTGGGGCTGAACGGTGCCGGGAAGTCCACCCTGCTGCGCATCATGGCGGGGATCGACACCGAAATCGAGGGTGAGGCCCGTCCGCAGCCGGGTATCAACATCGGCTATCTGCCCCAGGAACCGCAACTGGATCCGGACAAGGATGTGCGCGGCAACGTGGAGGAGGGGGTGGCCGAAACCAAGGCGCTGCTGGACCGCTTCAACGAGGTCTCCGCCCAGATGGCGGACCCGGACGCCGACTTCGAGAAGCTGATGGAGGAGCAGGCCAAGCTGCAGGACAAGATCGAGGCCGCCGGCGCCTGGGACCTGGACCGCAAGCTGGAACAGGCCGCCGACGCGCTGCGGCTGCCGCCCTGGGATGCGGACGTGACAAAGCTCTCCGGCGGTGAGCGCCGCCGCGTGGCACTGTGCCGCCTGCTGCTGTCCAACCCGGACGTGCTGCTGCTGGACGAGCCCACCAACCACCTGGACGCCGAGAGTGTGGCCTGGCTGGAGCGGTTCCTGGCGGAGTTCCCGGGCACCGTGGTGGCAGTGACCCACGATCGCTACTTCCTGGACAACGTGGCCGGCTGGATTCTCGAGCTGGACCGCGGTCAGGGCATTCCCTGGGAAGGCAACTACTCCTCGTGGCTGGAACAGAAGGAGAAGCGGCTGGAGCAGGAGAAGAAACAGCAGGCCTCCCACCAACGCGCCATCAAGGCGGAGCTGGAATGGGTGCGGCAGAACCCCAAGGGTCGCCAGGCCAAGAGCAAGGCCCGTCTCGCCCGCTTCGACGAACTGCAGTCCAAGGAATTCCAGAAGCGCAACGAGACCCAGGAACTGTACATCCCGCCGGGGCCGCGGCTGGGGGACAAGGTGGTGGAATTCCACGGTGTCAGCAAGGCCTTCGGCGAGAACCTGCTGTACGAAAACCTGGACTTCTCCCTGCCCCCGGGTGGCATCGTGGGTGTCATCGGCCCCAACGGCGCGGGCAAGACCACGCTGTTCCGGCTGATGATGGGCCAGGAGCAGCCGGACAGCGGCGAGGTGGTGATCGGCGAGACCGTGGAACTGGCCTGCGTGGACCAGAGCCGGGATTCCCTGGACGACAGCAAGACCGTCTGGCAGGAGATCTCGGACGGGCTGGACGTGATCCAGGTGGGCAGCTACGAAACCAATTCCCGCGCCTATGTGGGCCGGTTCAACTTCAAGGGTTCGGATCAGCAGAAGTACATCGGCGACCTGTCCGGCGGTGAGCGCAACCGTGTGCACCTGGCCAAGCTGCTGAAAAGCGGCGGCAACGTGCTGCTGCTGGACGAACCCACCAACGACCTGGACGTGGAAACCCTGCGGGCGCTGGAAGAAGCACTGCTCACCTTCCCCGGCTGCGCGGTGGTGATCTCCCACGACCGCTGGTTCCTGGACCGCATCGCCACCCACATCCTGGCCTTCGAGGGCGACAGCCAGGTGACCTTCTTCAACGGCAACTACTCGGACTACGAGGCCGACCGGAAGAAGCGACTGGGTGACGAGGCCCTCACCCCCCACCGCATCAAGTACAAGCGGCTGGCCGGCTGAGTCGCGGTGACCGCCATGGGCGGGGCTTCCGGTTTCTCCGGAAGCCCCCGCCTGATCACGCGCCCCCGACCCCCATTTTCCGGAAGCGCTCGATGGCCTCACCGGGCTCGAAGTCGTCCAGCTCGAACATCTGCCGTACCTCGATCTCGCAATCCTCCCCCGATCCCCGCGGGTTGGGAAAACGCAGCGCCCATTTCACGGCCTCTTCCCGGGACGGAACGCGGATGATGGTGTACCCGCCGACCAACTCCTTGGTCTCGGTGAACGGGCCATCCACCACCTGTCGGTCCGTTCCCCGGTACCGGATACGGAAACCCTTGGCGCTGGGCTGGAGCCCGGAAGCGTCCACCAGCACGCCGGCCCGCTGCAGTTCCTCATGGTAATCGGCCATCTCCGCCACCGCCGCCGGATCCGGCATGGCGCCGGCCTCCACCTTCTCGTCACCCTTCACAATGATCATGAATCGCATACCTGCACTCCTTCGTTCATCAGTGCTTCCCTAGGTATTCCCGCTGTCGAGGACGGGGCGCACCTCGATGCATCCGAAGCGCCCCGGCGGAATATCCGCCGCAATCCGGATCGCGTCATTGAGGTCCCGGGCGTCCACCAGGAAAAAACCGGCCAGTTGCTCCTTGGTCTCCGCAAATGGTCCATCCGTGGTCACCACCGACCCGTCGACCTTGCGCACGGTGGTGGCGGTCTGAACCGACTCCAGTCGCTCGCTGGCGAGTAGCCGCCCCGACCGCCGCAGTTCCTCGGAATGGGCGTCACAGGCCGCCGCCACCGCCTCCAGTTCCTGGGGCGGCGTGGCCTCCAATCGCTTTTCATCAACGTAGATCAGACACAGGTATTTCATGGGGCCTCCCGATCGCGGCTTATCCGGATTGGACATGCTTCAGGAATAGATCAGTGTTTCCTTAGTCGGTGGAGAAAGGGCCGAATCGACACAATGTCATCGCAGAGCGCCTGGCGCCGTTCAGCTTCTGTTCGGTTTTCAGGGTGCAGCATGAGGCCCATGACTCACGGACTGCGAGGTCATCATGCGCCACCGTCTCTCGGGAAGCGTCCTCATCCTTGCCGCCGCGGTACTGCTCGCCGGCTGCACGGAGAGCGACCGCGACCGCAAGCGCTCGTCCAAACACGCCGGAAACACGGTCTCCATCCATTCCAGCGTGCTGGACGATCACTGGAAGAGCTACGCCACCCACGTTCCCCGCGGCACCACGCGACTGGAGATCCGGCTGCACAGGCTGAGCCAGGATGCGGATCTGTTCGTGGCCGGCCCGCGGGACTACGACACCTGCGACTCGGTGGAGCGCGGCACGCGGGCCGACACCTGCGTGTTCTACAATCCGACCCCGGGCGAGTGGCTGATCGATGTCATCGGCTGGGATTACGGACGCACCCACTACACGCTGACCACCACCCTGAGCCCCTCGTACAAGGAAGCCTCGCTCTGGCAGATCGATGCCGGGGCGCTGCGTCTGCAATCCACGCCCTTGTCCGCCGGGACCGTGCATTCGGAACTGGAGGATGCACAGACGTTGCTTCCGGTGCTCCTTGCCGCAGTAGAGACAGCCCGGACCCTGGAGAGCGGCAACCATCACTTCACCCTGCGCCGGAACGCAGACGCCATCGGCCAGGCAGACCTGATGGTGGAACGGATGGGCGACGGGCGGGCGGTACTGCACATCAAGGCCGTCCGCCGGGATGCCGAAGGACAACGGCGCCTGATCTATACCCGGGCCGGACACCCGCTGGTGCTGGATGAACATGGCGAAACCGTGCGGCAGGGCATCGTGAGTCTGCATCTGGACCACCGACCGGTGGCGTTGCGCCTGGGTTCGGACACCGGCACCGGCGCCGAACTGCAACTGGTGGCGGAACCCGGCCCAGCGGTACAGGAGCTGCGCTGGGGCGATGTGGGCGACCGCGGCTTGCAACTGGAGTCGCGCTGACGGAATGGGCTACGCTCGACATTCCGACCAGAGGAGCGTAGCCCGACCATGAATGCCGCCATCCTGATCACGGGCCGCATGCCGCCCAACGTCATCCCGCAGTTGCAGGAGGAGTTCTCCGTTCACGTTCTTCCCGAGACAGCCGCCGAAGCACAGGCCCTGCTGCAGGAGGTGGGGCCGCGGATTCGGGGGTTGACCACCAATGCCGTGCAGGGGCTGCCGATGACCCTGCTGGATGCCCTGCCGGCACTGGAGGTGGTGGCTTCCTCGGGTATCGGCACCGATGCGCTGAACCTGGAAGCCGCCCGGGCCCGGAACATCCGGGTGGCCACCACGCCGGATGTGCTCACCGCGGACGTGGCCGATGCCGGCATCGCCCTGATGCTGGCCACGGCCCGCAATCTGTGCCAGGCCGACCGGAACGTACGGGCCGGCAACTGGCTGCGCGGCCTGGGCCTGGGCCACCGGGTCACCGGCAAGCGGCTGGGTATCCTGGGCCTGGGCCGCATCGGTCAGGCGGTGGCCCGGCGGGCCGCGGGCTTCGACATGACCATCGGCTACCATCAGCGCAACCCCAACCCGGAGGTACCCTACCGCTACTACGAGACGCCCAGGCAGCTGGCCGCGGACAGCGATTTCCTCATGGTCATCGTTCCGGGGGGCACGGCCACGGAAGGGATGGTCGATGGCGCCGTGCTGGACGCCCTGGGCCCGGAAGGCACGCTGATCAACATCGGCCGCGGCTCAACGGTGGACGAACCGGAACTGGTCCGGGCCCTGGAAGCGGGCCGCATCCGCGGCGCCGGCCTGGACGTGTTCGCCGAGGAACCCGCGGTGCCGGAACCGCTCCTCGCCATGGACAACGTGGTGCTGCAGCCCCACTACGCCAGCGCCACCGTGGAAACCCGGCTGGAGATGGGGCAACTGGTGGTGGACAACATCCGCGCCCACTTCGCCGGCCGGGAGCTGCTCACGCCCGTATAGGAAGCGCTGATCAATTCCCAGTGTGCCCGAAGGGCCTGCCCTGCGGGGCTTTACAGCGTTTCCCATAGGCGGCCTCCGGCTCAGACCGTTCGCCCGAACCGGGACAGGGCGGTCACCAGGAAGCCCAGGACCAGCGACAGTCCGCCGATGATGAACACCGGTGGGTAGCTGCCCAGCCAGCCGAACACACCGGCCAGGGCATAACCGCCCACGGCCTGGGCCAGGGCGAAGGACGCCGTGGCCCAGCCCCAGGCCCGGCGGTGCTCCTGCAATGGCACCAGTTGCGACAGATAACCGGATGTCAGGGAGACCAGGGCCGGCACCATGGCCCCCACCACGAAGGAGCAGATGGAGGCCAGCAGCAGCGCATCCGCCACGCTGGACAGGAACAGCGCGGCGGACATCAGCGCCACCGCCAGCAACAGGGCCGGATACCAGCCCAGACGGGCCGCCACCCAGCCGGACATGAAGGGCCCCGCGATGGCGCCCAGGGCGAACACGCTCCACTGGAACGAGGCGAAAGCCGTGCCCAGCCCCTGTTCCCGGGCCAGGAAATCCACCCAGAACAGCGTATGCGGCACGTAGCCGACGGATTGCAGGCCGTAGGCCACCACCACCAGCAGCACCGCCAGGGGCACCGCCCGCATGGGAGGCAGCGGTTGCGCGGCGGCCCCGCCGCCGGCAAGCGCATCCTCCCGCCAGGCCCGCCAGGTGGCCAGGGTCAGCAGCAGGCAGAGCACGCCCATGGCCAGCCAGGCCCAGCTCATGGACAGGGTGGTCAGCCAGGGCACCACGTTGGCGGAGAACAGAACCCCCACCCCGGCACCGCTGAAGACAATGGCCCCCGCCAGCGGACGCCGGGGTGCCGGGGTGCCGGTCAGCACCGTGGAGGCCGCCACCACCATCAGAATGCCCCCGGCCCAGCCGGAGAGAAACCGCCACAGGAAAAACCACAGGAACGGAGCCGCCCAGGAGGACAGCAGAAAGCTCAGCGTCACAAGGAGGAGCCCCACACGAATCGCCGTTGCCGCGCCGACACGACCGGCGAACCAGGCCGCGCTCAGGGCGCCGAACAGATAACCCAACAGGTTCGCCGCCCCCAGGTAGCCGGCCGCCGCGGGCGTGAACCAGCCCATGTCGATCATGCCCGGCACCAGGGGCGGATACCCGAACCGGGCCATGCCCAGCCCCACCAGAATGGCCACGGCCCCCGCCAGCACCCGGTCCAGACGCATGCCACCTTCCCCCGTCATGTCCGCTCCCTGTTGTCCGTCGCTGCATCCACCACCGCGCCTGGCCGCGGGCCAGGAAACCTTAGTAAGCTACCCATTTACACGTACGGTAAAGCGCCGGCAGGCCGGAAAGCCAGTCCCGGCGCTCCACGATCCTTCCGAATCAGGAGACCAGCATGACCGAAACCCACCCCTTCGCCGGCTGGGAAGTCGCCAGCGGCGATCCCTTCGAAGTCCACAATGGCCCGCTCTACTGGACCCTGGATGCCCAGGGCCGTGGTCGCTGCGGCTTCGTGGTGGAACGGCGCCACTGCAACTGCCTGGGGGCCGTCCACGGCGGGATGCTGATGCTGCTGGCCGACTACGCCCTGTTCATCATCGCCCGGCACCGGCTGGGCCAGGACACCGCCCTGACCGTCTCGCTGAACGGCGACTTCACCGCACCGGCGCTGGAGGGCGATGCAGTTCATGCGGATGGCGAGGTGCTGCACGCCACCGGGCGGATGCTGTTCGTGCGGGGCCGCATGTACACCAATGCGAACCCGGTTCTGGGTTTCAGCGGCGTCATCCGCCGGGTGCGTCAGGCGCCGCGCTGAGCGCTTCGTCCCGCAGCGCCCGGTTCAGTGCCATTGCGCCCTGTTGCCACGGCCCCCGCAACCGCCACCAGAACAGCGGCACCAGCGTACCGCTGAAGCGGACACGCTGCAGCAGCCGCGTGCCCTGTTCCGGGTCCGGTTCCGACTCCAGGATGAAACGGTGCTCCATGTCCAGCAGACCCGCCACCGGGAGCCAGCGCTGCAACCAGCTCAGTTCCTGCCCGGGCAGCACCCGGAGCAGTTCCGCCCGGGCATCTCTGGCCCGGAGGCCGGGCGGGCAATAACGCAGCGTGATCCGCTGCCCGGTGCGGGGCTCGCCGTCGCAGGCGGCCTGCGGGATCAGCGGATTCCAGGCTGCATAGGCGGAAAAATCCAGAAGCGGCGCCCAGATGGTCCGGGGCGCCGCGGAAATGCGGGTATCGGCGATGATTTCCTTGCGCATGGTTGTCGGCCGGCAGCCACACCGCCGCCGGCGAAATCAAGTCCTTGAATTGATTGCCCGTGACTCCAGCGCCGGATTTTCGTAGAATCCGGCCGCCCGTTTGATGAGCACCCCTCAACTGCCAGAGCCCATCCGGAGTCAGCATGAATCAGCAACAGCAGGATTCCTATCTTAACGACTGGACCCAGCGCCAGGAACTGGCCGAATTGATGTTGCCGATGATCGGCAAGCTCTATCGCGACAAGGGCGTGGTTCTCCGAATTTACGGCCGGCCGCTGATCAATTGCACCACCATCGACATACTCAAGGCGCACCGTTTCGTCAAGCAGTACGAACCGGAGGGGCTCTCCATCCACAACACCTTCCCGGTGCTGGAAGAGCTGATGAAGCTGGACCTGAGCCCGGCCCGGCTGGATCTGGGCAAGCTGACCACCGAGTTCCTCAAGGAAGGACAGAAGGACGAGACCATCGCCGACTACCTGCGGCGAAAGCTGGGCAGCATTCTGGACGGCCAGGGGGAACTGCAACTGCGTGAACCCCAGGATATCGTGCTCTACGGGTTCGGCCGTATCGGCCGCCTGCTGGCCCGCCTGCTGATCGAGCGCACCGGCAGCGGCAACAAGATGCGCCTGCGGGCCATCGTGGTGCGCAAGGGCAAGGGCCATGACATCGAGAAGCGCGCCAGCCTGCTGCGCCGCGATTCCGTACACGGCCCGTTCAACGGCACCATCCACGTCCTGGACGATGCCAATGCCATCATCGCCAATGGCAACTTCATCAAGGTGATCTACGCCGATTCCCCGGACAGCATCGACTACACCCAGTACGGCATCGACAACGCGCTGGTGGTGGACAACACCGGCAAGTGGCGCGACCAGGACGGTCTGGGGCTGCACCTGAAGGCAAAGGGCGTATCCAAGGTGCTGCTCACGGCGCCCGGCAAGGGCGATCTGCCCAACATTGTCTACGGCGTGAACCACCACGGCCTGACGTCCAACGATCGCATCGTGTCCGCCGCCAGTTGCACCACCAACGCCATCGTGCCGGTGCTGAAGGCCCTGCAGGACGAGTACGGCATCGAGCACGGCCACGTGGAGACCGTGCACTCGTACACCAACGATCAGAACCTGATCGACAACTACCACCCGGGCTCGCGCCGCGGCCGCAGCGCCCCGCTGAACATGGTGCTCACGGAAACCGGCGCCGCCAAGGCCGTGGCCAAGGCACTGCCGGAACTCAAAGGCAAGCTCACCGGCAACGCCATCCGCGTGCCCACACCCAATGTATCGCTGGCGGTGCTGAACCTGACCCTGGCCCGGGATACCAGTAAGGAAGAGCTGAACGGTTACCTGCGTGACACGGCCCTGCACTCCCAACTCCAGGAACAGATCGACTACACCGCATCCACGGAGATCGTCTCCACGGATCTGGTGGGTTCCCGTCACGCCGGCGTGGTGGATTCCGCTTCCACCCTGGTCAACGGCAACAAATGCGTGCTCTACGTCTGGTACGACAACGAGTTCGGCTACAGTTGCCAGGTGGTGCGGGTGATGCAGGAAATGGTGGGCATCCGCTTCCCCAACCTGCCCTGAATATCCCGTGTCCGGTCCCGCGCCTGTGCATGGCTGCATGCGTGTCGCGGTGGCGTCCTACAGCCGGCAGTCAGGCCGCTTGCCGGCCCGGCGGGCGGCCTCATAGTGCTCCATGGCCGCGGGCATGTGCTCCTGCAGGTTGCGGATGCGCGTGCCGTGGGAAGGATGTGTGGACAGGAACTCCGGCGGCTGGCCGCCCCCCGCCTGGGACATGTTCTCCCAGAGGGTCACACTCTCCCGGGGGTCGAAACCGGCGCGGGCCATCAGATCCAGGCCGATCACATCCGCTTCCCGCTCGTGAGCACGGCTGAAGGGCAGCAGGATACCCACCTGGGCGCCAAGTCCCAACAGGCCCAGAAGCTGCGCCCGCTGCGGGGAGTCGTCCCCGCCGATGATATGCGCCAGTTGCAGGCCGGCCGTGGTGGCAAAAGCCGTGGAGATGCGTTCGTTACCGTGGTCCGCCAGTACATGGCCGATCTCGTGGCCCATCACCGCGGCCACCTGATGCTGGTTCCCGGCCACGTCCAGCAGGCCCGTGTAAACCCCCATCTTGCCGCCCGGCAGGGCAAAGGCGTTCACCGCATCATCCTGGAATACGGTCACTTCCCAGTCATGCCGGCGCCGGTCACTGGAATCCAGTTCCGCGATCAGCGCATCGGTGATGCACTGCACGTAACGGCGCTTGGCCTCGTCATCGGTGGCCGGGGTCTGCTCCTTCATTTCCTCGTAGGCCGCCAGCCCCATGCGGTTCAGTTCGCCCTGGGGAAAGAACGTGAGCTGGGCGCGGCCCGTGGGCGAAGTGGAGCAGGCAGCCAGGGCGAAACCGGCCACGGCGGCCAGCAGTAGACGCAGGATGCCTCGGGGTGCGGGATGGCGGATGTGGGTGTTCATGGAATCCTCGTGCTCAAGGAAGCGCTGATCTGTTCCCATGGCGCTCAGCGGAGCAGGGCCATACCGATTGAGACCCTATTGATGGTAGCTGGAGAAAACCTCCGTGTTGCCCTCGGCATCGAAAGCCACCACGTCATACGGATCACGCCGGTCACCGATCTCCATGCCGGGAGAGCCGACCGGCATTCCGGGCACGGCGATGCCCAGGACACCGTCCGGGCGCTGCTCCAGAAGCGCGCGGATATCCTCCACCGGCACATGCCCCTCCACCACGTAACCGTCGATAAACGCGGTATGGCATGATGCCAGCTCCTGGCGGAGCCCGGCCTGGAGCTTGATCTCATTGAGCGCTTCCTGGTCCACGTCCACCACCTCGGTGCGCATCCCCTCACGTTCCAGGTAGTCCACCCAATCGGTACAGCAGCCGCACCAGGGGGTCTTGTAGACTTTGATATCCTGTTCCGTGGCACCCAACGCGGCCACGGCCCCGGACGGCGCGGTGGCATTGTCCCGGCCCATCCACCAGGAACCCGCCCCCGCCAGCCCCAACATCAGCAGGGCCACAATCGCCAGGCGTGGGGTAAAGATCGTTTTCGGGTGCATGAAGCCAGCCTCCACCTGAGTCGCCAGGCGTTCAGCAGGGACGGGGTGATCCGTCCCGGGCGCCTGGTGCGGGCCCCACGGCCCATGATGCATTGACCAGCAATGGCCCGCCCCGGTTCCGGGCGGGCCTTTACGCCAGGGATCAGCCGGCCGCCCTCAGCGCCTGCTCGATATCCGCCAGAATGTCGTCCACGTGCTCGATACCGATGGACAACCGCACCATGTCCTTGGTGACCCCGGCCGAGGCCAGTTCCTCGTCGTTGAGCTGGCGATGGGTGGTGGTGGCCGGGTGGCAGGCCAGGGATTTGGCATCGCCGATGTTCACCAGCCGGGTGATCAACTGCAGCGCGTCGATGAACCGGGCCCCCGCCTCGGCACCGCCCTTGATGCCGAAACTCAGCACGCTGGCTGCGCGACCGTCCATGTATTTCCGCGCCAGGGCATGGTCCGGGCTGCTCTTCAGGCCGGCGAACTTCACCCAGCTCACCTGCCCATGCCCTTCCAGGTATTCCGCCACCTTCTGGGCGTTCTCGCAATGGCGGTCCATGCGCAGCGGCAGCGTCTCGATCCCCTGCAGGATCTGGAAGGCATTGAAGGGCGAGAGGGCGGCACCGGTATTGCGCAGCGGCACCACGCGGCAGCGGCCGATGAAGGCCGCCGGACCCAGGGCATCGGTATAGACCACACCGTGATAGGAGGGATCGGGCTCGTTCAGCATGGCGAAGCGCTCCTTGTGCTCCGCCCAGGGGAACCTGCCGGAATCCACCACCACACCGGCCACCGTGGTGCCATGGCCGCCCATGTACTTGGTCAGCGAATGGATCACGATATCAGCTCCGTGCTCGATGGGGCGCCACAGATAGGGTGTGGGCACGGTGTTGTCCACGATCAGCGGCACGCCGTCGGCATGGGCGATCTCGGCCATGCGCTCGATGTCCACCACGTTGCCGGAGGGGTTGCCCACGGTTTCGCAGAACACCGCCTTGGTACGGCTGTCGATCAAGGAGGCCAGATTGTCCAGCTCGTCATGGGAGATGAAACGCACCTCGATCCCCCGGCGTGGCAGCGAGTGGGCGAACAGGTTATACGTGCCTCCGTAAAGCTGGCTGGTGGCAATGATGTTGTCACCGGCTTCCGCGATGGTCTCGATGGCATAGGTGATGGCCGCCATGCCGGAACTCACCGCCAGACCGCCGATGCCGCCCTCCATCTGCGCCACCCGCTGCTCCAGCACCGCGTTGGTGGGATTCATGATCCGGGTGTAGATATTGCCCTCCACCTTCAGGTCGAACAGGTCCGCGCCGTGCTGGGTGTCATCGAAGGCATAGGAGGTGGTCTGATAGATGGGCACCGCCACGGCCTTGGTGGTGGGATCGGGGCTGTAACCGCCGTGGACAGCGAGGGTTTCCAGTTTCATTCGGGTTCCTCCGGAAAATGGTTCGCGGGTTCGTTCTACCGCAGGCTTGTGTGCCCGGCATTGGTCCAAGAAAACATGCAAACGGTGCGGTGCCAAAGGATAGCAGGCGATGGACGGGTGGCGTACGACCGTATGCGCATATGCTTATCCAACACCGGGCGCGCCGCTACCACCTGGCCAGTCGGGGCGGGTAGACTTGGGCCTATGAATGCTATCGTCTTTCCCGAGTTCCCTCTGCCGGAACAGCTTTACCGCGAGGATGGCCAGCCCCGCCGGCTGGGTGTTGAACTGGAGTTCGCCGGACTGCCGCTGCACCAGATCTGCGAGCTGGTGATGGATCTGTATGGCGGGCGGGTGGAACGTCGCGACCCGTTCGTGCAAACCGTGACCGGCACCCGCTGGGGCGATTTCAAAGTGGAGATCGACACCACCTTGCTCAAGGACCGCAGCTATGCCCGCTTCCTCAAGCGGCTGGGCCTGGAGGTGGAGCCCGGTGGACGAATCGAGGATCTGCTCGCCCGCCTGGCGGGCACGGTGGTGCCCCATGAGATTGTCTCCCCGCCCATACCCATGGCGGAGGTGCACCTGCTGGAACAGCTGCGCAACCGGCTGCAGCTGGCCCATGCCCAGGGGACACGGGCATCGGTGTTGTACGCCTTCGGCCTGCATCTGAACCCGGAGGCCCCGCGAACCGACACCGCCACCATCCTGGCCCACCTGAAAGCCTTCCTGCTGCTCTACGACTGGCTGCACCTGGGGGGCGAAATCGACTGGAGCCGACGGCTGACACCGTACATCGATCCTTTTCCCGACCCCTACCGGCGTCTGGTGGTTGCCCCGGACTACGCACCGGAGCTACCGCGGCTGGTGACGGATTACCTGCGTCATAACACCACGCGTAACCGTGCGTTGGACATGCTGCCCCTGTTCCGCCACCTGCTGGGTGACCGGGCCGTGCGCGGCGTACCTGAGGCCAGTCTGGTCAAGCCCCGCCCCGCGTTCCACTACCGTCTGCCCAACTGCCGGATCGACGAACCGGACTGGACGCTGGCGCAGGAATGGCGGGGATGGGTGATGGTGGAGTGGCTGGCCGCCCGCCCGGCACACTTGCAGGAGCTGGGCGAACGCTTTCTGCGGCATCAGGGCCCGCCGCTGGGGGGCATCGACCGGCTCTGGGCGGAACGGTGCACGGACTGGTTGCCGGCATGAGGCCGCGGATCGGAGTCACCGGCCCGGACCGGGGCGGCCTGGCCGCCTGGGTGTTCTGCTGGCTGGCGATCCGCCGGGCGGGCGGTCAACCCGTGCACGTCACGCCGAGCCGCCCCCGGGACATCGACACCCTGGACGGTCTGATCATCGGCGGCGGGGCGGATGTGGACCCGGCCCTCTACGGCGAACCGCCGGCCTCGCCCCAGTTGCGCGAGCTGCGCCGGCGCAGCCCCGGCCTGCCCCGGTTTCTGCTCACCCTGGCGCTGTTCCCGCTGATCTGGCTGCTGCGCCGCGGCCTGGCCACGAAACAGATGATCCGCGGCGACCCGGCCCGGGACGCGCTGGAAACCCGGCTGCTGCTGCAGGCGCTGGAGAGGGATATGCCCATTCTGGGCATTTGCCGCGGCGCCCAACTGCTGAGCGTAGTCTGCGGCGGCAGCCTGCATCAGGATCTCTCGGACTACTACGAGGAAACCCCCAGCCTGTGGACCATCTGGCCGCAGAAGACCATCCACCTGGACGGCGGCAGCCGCCTGGCCAGGCTGCTGGGCAAGGACAGTTGCCAGGTCAACTCCCTGCACCGCCAGGCAATCCGGGAACCCGGTCGTGGTCTTCAGGTGGTGGCCTGGGAAGACAACAGGGTGATCCAGGCCGTGGAACACGCCGAACACCCCTGTGTGTTCGGCGTGCAATGGCATCCGGAGTACCTGCCCCAGCGGGACGAGCAGCAGGCCTTGTTCCGGGCCCTGGTGGGCCACGCGGTCAAGGCGCGGGAGCCGCTCCAGAGCGGCGCCTGAGCATGGGCCGCCGCATCAGGCCGAGACGATGAAAAAGCCGTTCAACAGATTTTCCTTGTTGTAGCGCAACGGCTCCTGGGGAGCGTCCGCACGGACCACCCGGCCGCCGGCCGCTTCCACCACCGCCTGGCCGGCACCGGTGTCCCATTCCATGGTGGGCCCGAACCGGGGATACAGCGTGGCACGCCCTTCCGCCACCACACAGAACTTCAGCGAACTGCCCACCGGCACCGACTCCGCCACTTGAATGGTCTCCAGGTATTCAGCCAGCTCACCGGAGGGGTGGGAGCGGCTTTTCACTACGGCATGGCCCTCCCCTTCGGCGGGGGTCCGGACCTGCAACGGCTCCCGCGGGCCATCGCCCTGCTGCTTCCAGGCGCCGCCACCAACCTCCCCCACATACAGCGCATCAAGGGCGGGGGCATACACCACGCCGAAACGCGGACGGCCGTCCTCAATCAGGGCGATGTTGACGGTGAACTCGCCGTTGCGCTTGATGAACTCCTTGGTGCCGTCCAGCGGGTCCACCAGCCAGAACCGCTGCCAGCGGGAGCGCTGGGCGTAGGGCACGTCCTTGCCCTCCTCTGACAGCACCGGGATGTCCGGCGTCAGTTCCGTCAGCCCGTCCACGATCACGTGATGGGCGGCCCGGTCAGCGGCGGTGAGGGGGGAGTCATCGTCCTTGCGCTCCACGTTGAAATCCGGCCCATTATAAACTTCGAGGATCGCAGCGCCGGCCTCGCGGGCAATGCGAATGACGCCTTCGATGATTTCGGTGTTCATGCTTCCAAATCCTATGACATCGGTGGGTCGCCTGGACGGCGCTATGTACATGCGTTGGTTCGGACAGTTTCCGGCATTGACCACGAGTGGCTTCGAACCGGCCGCCACCGGGGGAATCTGGCCCGGACACGCCGTGAATACATCCCTGTAGGCTTGTCGGCGAGATCCCTCTCGCCGACAGTCCGGCCCCATCCCTCCCGACACCGTCCTCGGATTCGGTGGGTGTTCTCCGCTGCGCTGCGTCCGCGGATCCGATCTCCCTGCGGGTCAGTCCGCCGGTACGGTTCTGTCCCGGGCCCAGCCCCGCAGCCGGTCCAGTTGTTCCCGCATCACCGTGCTGAGGGGCCGGGTTTCGCGGATTTCCGTGAGCACGTGCTCGGTGTTCACCGGCTCGTCCCGTTCCCGGGCCAGGTACAGCGCCGCCACGACAGCCTGTTCGATCTCGGCGCCGGAGAAGCCCCCGCTGGCGGCGGCCAGTCCGGGCAGGTCGAACTGTTCCGGTTGCAGATCGCGTTTGCCCAGGTGGATGGCGAAGATCTCCCGCCGCACGGCGTCCGAAGGCAGGTCCACGAAGAAGATCTCGTCCAGTCGTCCCTTCCGGATCAGCTCCGGCGGCAGGCGGTCGATGGCATTGGCGGTGGCGACGATGAACACCTGCTTGCGGTTCTCGGCCATCCAGGTGAGCACGGTGCCCAGCATGCGCTGGGAGACGCCGCCATCGTTGTCCGACTGGGACACCGCTTTCTCGATTTCGTCGATCCACAGCACGCAGGGGGCCATGACTTCCGCGGTCCGCAGTGCCTCCCGCAGGTTGCGCTCGCTCTCCCCATAATACTTGTTGTAAAGCGTGCCCATGTCCAGGCCCAGCAGGGGGACGCCCCACAGGCCGGCCACGGCCTTGGCGGCCAGGCTTTTGCCGCCGCCCTGCACGCCCACCAGCAGCATGCCCTTGGGCGGGTCCAGTTGCGGATCCGGCTCCAGAAAGGCCTGGCGGCGGCGTTCCAGCCAGCGCTTCAGCCGGTTCAGCCCGCCCACATCGGAGAACTGGGCGGTGTCATAGGTGAAGCTCAGGGCGCCGCCGTTGTCCAGCAGCCGGTGCTTGGCGGCCATGACGTCCGGCAGATCGGATTCCGTGATCGCGCCGTCACGCCGGATGGCGTTCCACGCCAGGCGCCGGGCGTCCCAGGCGGTGAGCCCGGTCAGGTTCTGCACCAGACGGTCCAGCGAGGCACGGTCGGTGCGTACGCGCTGGCCGCCGTTCTGCTGCGCCCATTTCACCGCTTCCTCGTTGACAATGCGGTACAGGTCATCGCGGCCGGGCAGCGAGGGCTCGTAGCGTGCGAAGAACTTGCGCAGTTCCGGCGGGTGCTCGAAGCGGTGACTGACCAGGGCCAGTGTCCGTGGCTGTCGCCCGTAGGCCTGGGCGATCTCCTTCATCAGGCGCACGTTGACCGGATCGCTCAGATAGGGGTGGAAATCGGCGAGCAGATAGATCCCCGGCTGCCCGGCGTCCCGGACATGGCGCAGAAAGGCGGCGGGATCATCGGTGCCCTGGAAGGGCGGGCCTTCCAGGTCCAGCCGCCGCAGGCCGTCCGTGATGCTCCACTGGAACAGGCTCTGGCCGAGGCGGGGCATCATCCGGAGAAGCATGTCCCGGACCCGCTGCTCCTCCTGGGTTTCCACGGCGATAAGCGGGATATTGGAGCGCAGGAGCAACTCCAGGTCGTGTCCGTCGTCGGTGGCCATTGCCGTTCTCGCTTCCCTGACCCTGCTGTCGTTCACCTTATACCGGTTTCCGCCGGCGCTGCTCAATCGTCATCCCGCAGAAAGTCGACCCGGCTCAGTGTGCCGTCCAGGTCCACCTCAACGAGGTACTCGATGGGCTGGCAGCAGACCTGGCAGTCCTCCACGTACCGCTGCGAGCCGGCGGAGCAGTCCACCGCCGTGTCGAAGGTTTCGCCGCAATAAGGGCAGTGGACGGTAATCGCTTCCAGCATGTCGCACTCCGAAAGGTCGTGAGGGCGTTCACCCTTCCGGGAGGAACAGCTCCAGCACGGCGTTCAGGAAACAACGCCCCTGGGCCGTGGTCCGGATCCGCTCACCGTGCTGTTCCACCCAGCCGTGCTCCAGAGCCGTGCCCAGTCCCGGTTCGGCGGCTTTGAACGGCAGCCCGGTCCGCTGTTCGAACATGGGAATGGTAAAGCCGTCGCTGAGGCGCAAGGCGTTCATCATGAACTCCAGAACCAGGTCATCCCGATGGAGCCGTCGTTCCTCCACATTCGGCGTGCCCGCCCGTACCTGCCCCATGTAGAGGGCCGGCACCTTCGCCTTGCGGTAGCGGCGGACCGAGCCGTCGACGGGGTTGGTGAGCTTACCGTGGGCCCCGGCGCCGATGGCCAGATAGTCACCGAACAGCCAGTAGTTGCGGTTATGCCGGCATTCCCGTCCCTGCCGAGCCCAGGCGGACACCTCGTAGTGACTGTAACCGTGCCCCGCCAGCACCTCGCCGGCCGCCTGCTGCATGGCCCAGGCGCTGTCGTCGTCCGGCAGGGCAGGCGGCTTGCTGTAGAACACGGTGTTCGGCTCCAGCGTGAGCTGGTAATGGGAGAGGTGCGGCGGGTCCAGCGCGACGGCGTAGCGCAGGTCATCCAGCATCTGCGCCAGGGTCTGCTCCGGCAGGGCGAACATCAAGTCCAGGTTGAAGTTGCTGAAACCGGCGGCCACCGCGGCCTCGGCGGCGCGGACGGCCTCATCCCGGCCATGGATGCGGCCCAGGCGCCGGAGCATCTGCGGGTTGAAACTCTGCACGCCGATGGAAAGTCGGTTCACGCCTGCCTGGCGGAAATCCGCGAAGCGCGCCTGCTCCACCGTGCCGGGGTTGGCCTCCAGGGTGATCTCGGCCGCCGTGGGCAGATGCGGGCGGAGATCCTCCAGCAGTTGTGCAATGGCCTGCGGCGGGAACAGGCTGGGCGTGCCGCCGCCGATGAACACGGTCTGGATCTGTCGGCCCGGGGCGCTGGCCAGTTCCCCAGCCAGATCGGCGCGCAGCGCCGCCAGATAATCGGCCACCGGAAGCCGCGCAGGCGCCGCATGGGAATTGAAGTCGCAGTAGGGGCACTTGCGCACGCACCAGGGGATGTGGACGTACAAGGACAACGGCGGTGCATGCATCACGTGTATCCCGTTCAGCGGCCGGTCCGCTCCTGCAGGGCGGCCACCAGCGCCCGCAAAGCCTGACCGCGATGACTGAGGCGGTTCTTGGTGTCCGCATCCAGTTCCGCGGCGGTGCAACCGGAATCGGACAGCCAGAACAGCGGATCGTAGCCGAAGCCGCCGTCGCCGCGTGGGGACTCCAGGATCCGCCCTTCCCAGCTCGCCTGGCAGACCAGCGGCATCGGATCCTCCGCGTGGCGCATGAAAACCATGGCGCATTGGAAGCGGGCGGAGCGCTCGGCTTCAGGGACGCCGGCCAGTTCCCCGAGCAGCAGGCTGTTGTTGTCCGCATCGTTGGCGTCCGGGCCTGCGTAGCGGGCCGAGTAGATGCCGGGTTCGCCCTGCAGGGCGTCCACTTCCAGGCCGGAGTCGTCGGCGATGGCGGGCAGTCCGGTATGCTGGCAGGCGTTGCGGGCCTTGAGGATCGCGTTCTCCACGAAGCTCAGCCCAGTCTCCTCCGCCTCCGGCACAAGGTACTCGGATTGGGGGACCACCTGCAGTCCCGTGGGCTTCAGCAGACGCGCCACTTCCCGGACCTTGCCCGGGTTGTTGCTGGCGAAGACGATGCGTTTCATCGGTATCCCCGTCACGACGCCGCCAATGCCTGTTGCTGGGCGACGACCAGTTCCCCGATGCCCTTGTGGGCCAGCGTCAGCATGGCATTGAGTTCCTCCATACGGAACGCGTGTCCTTCCGCCGTGCCCTGCACCTCGATGAAGTTGCCGGCATCGTTCATCACCACGTTCATGTCGGTTTCCGCTTCGCTGTCCTCCGGGTAATCCAGGTCCAGCACGGGTTCCCCGCGGTAGATGCCCACGGAGACCGAGGCCACCTGTCCGTGCAGGGGGCTGGCCCGGAGTTTGCGTCGCCTGACCAGCGTGTTCATCGCATCCGCCAGCGCCACATAGGCACCGGTGATGGACGCCGTGCGGGTCCCGCCATCGGCCTGCAGCACATCACAGTCCAGCACCACGCTGCGTTCCCCCAGGGCGTTCAGGTCCACCACGGCCCGCAGGGAGCGGCCGATCAGGCGCTGTATCTCGATGGTGCGACCCTGCTGCTTGCCCCGGGCCGCCTCCCGGCCCATGCGGGTATTGGTGGAGCGGGGCAGCATGCCGTACTCGGCGGTCACCCAGCCCTGGCCTTTGCCCCGCAGGAAACCCGGTACCGATTCGTCCACCGATGCGGTACAGAGCACGCGGGTGTCGCCGAATTCCACCAGTACCGAGCCTTCGGCATGGCGGGTGAAATGGCGGGTCAGACGTACGGGGCGCATTTCGTCGGGGCGACGGCCACTGGGGCGCATGATCGATCTCCTGCCGGCAGGGGGGTTGGGATTCGTGGGAGCGAAAGGGTAGCACATCGGTGAGTGCGGGCGGTTGCCGCGATATCCGGTTGCCGGGCCCGGTGTCAGCCGATGCGCACGCGCAGTTTCTCCAGGCCATCCACATGGGCCAGCAGTTCCTGGCCCCGGGCCACCGGGCCGACGCCGGCCGGGGTGCCGGTCATGATCAGGTCACCCGGCAACAGCCGGTAGAGCCGCGACAGGTGTGCGACGATCTCATCGCAGCTCCAGAGCATGTCGGCCAGGTCCGCCTCCTGTCTGCGGTCGCCATCCAGCTCCAGCCAGATCGCGCCGGTGCGGGGATGGCCCACCTCCGCCGCCGGATGGATGGCGGTCATGGGGGCTGAGTCCGGGAAATTCTTCGCGGTGTCCCAGGGGCGGCCCAGCTCCCGGGCCACCCGTTGCAGGTCCCGCCGGGTCATGTCCAGGCCCACGGCGTAACCGTAGATCAGCCCCCTGGCATTGGCGGCGGTTACGCGGGAGCCCGCGTCACCGATGGCCATGACCAGCTCCGCCTCGTAGTGCAGCTCGGTGGTTTCCGGCGGGTAGGCGATGGTGGCGCCGTTCGCGGTCACGGAGTCGGCGAACTTGGTGAAGAAAAAGGGCGACTCCCGGTCCGGGTCGCGTCCCATCTCCCGGGTGTGGGCGGCGTAGTTGCGGCCGACACAGAAAATGCGGCGCACCGGAAAGCTGCCCCTCCCCCCGGTCAGCGGGATGGTGGGAATGTCCCAGTCGGCTTGGATCGTTTCCATAGCGATACCTGCGGAACGTTGCGTCAGAACGTGTTTGTCATCGTGGTGATTCCGCGGCCCCGTATTCGCTGCCTGCCCGGTGGCGGGGCCGGATGGGACCCCATCCCAGCCGGTTGTCATGGTAGCTTACCAACGTGTGTGTTGGTGGTCCGCCCGTTGGCCGGGTGGGCGCCGGTGGACGGCCGGGAGGAGAGTACACCGATGACAGCGGAAGACGTACTGGAGTTCTGGTTCCAGGAATTGACGCCAGAGCAGTGGTTCGCGAAGGATGCCGGACTGGACCGGGAGATCGGCCGGCGCTTCGGTGATGTGCACCGGCAGGCCGCCGCCGGCGAGTGCTGGACCTGGCGGGACAGCGCCCGGGGCCGGCTGGCCGAGATCATCGTGCTGGATCAGTTCAGCCGGAACATCCACCGCGACCGTCCGGAAGCCTTTGTCTGGGACGGCATGGCCCTGGTGCTGGCGCAGGAAGCCATCCGCGCCGGCGCCGACCGGGAACTGCCCCCGCAGCGTCGCGCGTTCTTGTACATGCCCTATATGCACAGCGAATCCCTGCGCATCCACAGACGTGCCATGCAGTTGTTCGCGCAGCCCGGGCTGGAAACCAACCTGGAGTTCGAGCGCAAGCACAAGGCGATCATAGAGCGCTTCGGGCGCTATCCGCACCGCAATGCCGTGCTCGGCCGCGAAAGTACGGCGGAAGAGCTGGATTTCCTCAAGCAACCGGGGTCGGGCTTTTAGCCCATGGTGGCGATTACCTGAGCATCAGACGCTGGATCAACTGCTGTAACCGGCCGCCATAAGGGGGGTAGATAAGGCGGGCACTGTTGATCCGCCCGCGGGAGAACACGGCTTTCTCCTTGGAAAAAGTGAGAAAGCCGTGGTGGCCGTGGTAGTGCCCCATGCCGGACTCACCCACACCGCCGAAGGGCAGCTCGTCCTGGGCCACGTGCATCAGCGTGTCGTTCAGGCAAACGCCCCCGGAGTGACTGCGTTGCAGCACCTGTTGCTGGCGTTTCCGGTCCTGGCCGAAATAGTACAGCGCCAGCGGGCGCGGCCCGGCAGCAATGCGCTCCAGCGCCGCATCCAGGTCGGCAACCGGGATGATGGGCAAAATCGGCCCGAACAGTTCCTCCTGCAGCACCCGGGCATCCGCCGGCGTGTCCAGCACCAGGTGCAGCGGCAGCTTGCGGCTGCCCTCGAAGCTCTCGCCGGCGGGGTTTATCTCCAGCACCCGGGCGCCCCGCTGGCGCGCATCGTCCAGCAGCGCTAGCAGGCGGCGGTGCTGGGCACTGTTGATGATGCTGGTGTAGTCCGGGTTGTTCCGCATGCCCGGGAAAAGGCGGGCGGTGGTCTTCTGAATGGCGGAAATCAGTTCCTCCACGCGGTCCTCGACGCACAGTACGTAGTCCGGTGCGATGCAGGTCTGGCCCGCATTGACCAGTTTGCCGAATAACAGGCGTTCCACCGACGCGCCCATCGGCGCGTCCCGGTCAACGATGGCCGGTGACTTGCCGCCGAGTTCCAGCGTGAGCGGGGTGAGATTTCGCGCAGCGGCGGCCATGACCTTCCGGCCCACATCGGTGGAGCCGGTGAACAGCAGGTGGTCGAATGGCAATTCCGAAAACGCCTGGCTGACCGGCACATCTCCCAGTACCACTGCCACCTGATCCTCGTTGAAGGCATCCGCCAGCAGGGCGCGGAGAACCTGGTTGGTTTCCGGGGTGAATTCCGAGAGCTTGATCATGACCCGGTTGCCGGCCCCCAGGGCACTGACCAGTGGCCCCAGGGACAGGAATACCGGGTAGTTCCAGGGCACCATCACGCCCACCACACCCAGGGGCTGGTACTCGATGCGGGCGCCGGCCGGCTGCATCAGCGGGTGCGGCCAGCGACGCCGGCTGCGCATCCAGCGTTTCAGGTGCCGGCGGGTGTGGCGAATGCTGTTGAGGGAGGGAATGATGTCCGCGGTCAGGGTCTCCTGCCGCGCGCGCCCGCCGAAATCCCGGTCAACGGCGCTCACCAGCGCGTCCCGGTGCCGGAGAAGCGCCGTGCGCAGGCGGTCCAGGTCCTGGCGGCGGGCCGCCGCGTCCGGGTAAGGGTCGGAATCGTAAGCGGCACGCTGGCGGCTGAACACCGTTTGCATGGCCTCGATGGTCTGTGGATCCGTGTCGGCTCCCGCGGCCGGGCCCGGTCCGGTGGGAACGGCGCTGTCGCTGTCCATGGCCAATCCTCTCTTGTCCCTGGGCCTTGCCCCATTCTGCCCTAATCCGGATGCACGTGGGCAAGGGGGTGGTGTCCTGGTTTCGTCGCTATCCGGGAACGCGTTATCATTGAACGCTTTCCCCGGGCAATGGAAGGGCGCATGCCATGGCGCGCAGCATGACCGCGTTCGAACGCTGCGAACGCACTGAAGACTGGGGCCGGCTGTCCTGTGAGCTGCGCTCCGTGAATCATCGTTATCTGGATGTCTCCCTGCGTATGCCGGAGGATTTGCGTCAGCTGGAAGGGCAGGTGCGAGAGCGCATCGCCGCCCGGCTCGGGCGGGGCAAGGTGGAATGCGGTATCCGGTTTGAGGCTGCTGCCGGCGCGGTCTCGGTGGAGTTGAACTGGGCCTATGCCGATCAGCTCATCGCGGTGGCGGAAGCCCTGCGCAAGCGTCTGGGCGAGGCGGCGGCCCCGGTTTCGCCGGTGGACCTGTTACGCCTGCCGGGTGTGATGAGCGAGCCCGGCCGGGACATGGATCCCGTGCATGCGGCGGTCATGGGTTTGCTGGAGGAAACGCTGGACGGCTTCGTTGCCAGCCGGGAGCGGGAGGGCCGCCGACTGGCGGGGATGATCCACGAGCGCGCCCAGCGGTTGACCGAACTGGCCGAGCAGTTGCGCGGGGATCTGCCCGCCATCCGCGAGCGCCTCCGCGCCCGCCTGGAAGCGCGTCTGGCGGAGTTGCCGGAGCCGGCCGATCCGGGCCGCCTGGAGCAGGAACTGGTGTACATGGCCCAGCGAATGGATGTGGACGAGGAACTGGACCGCCTGGTGACCCACGTGGAGGAGATAGGCCGTGTCCTGGAACGCCGGGAGCCCATCGGCCGTCGGCTGGATTTCCTCATGCAGGAGCTCAACCGCGAGGCGAATACCCTGGGTTCCAAGTCCGCCGCCCTGGAATCCACGCAGATCTCGGTGGACATGAAGGTGCTCATCGAGCAGATGCGCGAGCAGATCCAGAACCTGGAGTAGGCATGGCCGGAACCCTTTACATCATCTCCGCGCCCTCCGGCGCCGGCAAGACCAGCCTGGTGAACGCACTGGTGCAACGGGTTCCGGGCATGGTGCTGTCCGTATCCCATACCACGCGCCCGCAACGGCCGGGTGAGGTGAACGGCGAGCATTACTACTTCGTGGAGCCGGCGGAGTTCCAGCGCATGGCGGAACGCGGCGAGTTCCTGGAGTACGCGCAGGTGTTCGGTAACCGCTACGGCACCGCCCGCGGTCCGGTGGAGGCCCACCTGCGGGCCGGTAATGACGTCATCCTGGAAATCGACTGGCAGGGTGCGCAGCAGGTCCGCGATGCCATGCCCGAAGCCATCTCCATATTCATTCTTCCGCCCTCGTTGGAAGAGCTGGAACGCAGGCTCCGCGACCGAGGTCAGGACAGTGACCAGGTCATCGCCCGCCGCATGCAGGAGGCGGTGAACGAAATGTCCCACCATGCCGAGTACGATTACCTGGTGGTGAACGCGTGTTTCGACGATGCCCTGGAGGAACTCGTCGCCATCGTCCAGGCGCGCCGATTGCGCTATGCCGCGCGCCGGGAACAACTTCAGGACATTCTGGACAACCTGCTTTCCTGAGATGCACCAGGATGGTGCGCCGGTATGGTGCAGAGCACCACGCGCGTGCGAATTGCTGTATGCTAGTCAACTGAAGCATTTCACAGTCGGAGTGAACCATGGCCCGAGTGACCGTAGAAGACTGCCTGGATCGTGTCGCCAACCGTTTCGAACTGGTGCTGGTGGCGGCCAAGCGCGCGCGCCAGATCGCCAACGGTGCGCAGCCCTTCGTCCCCCTGGAGAATGACAAGCCCACGGTGCTGGCGCTGCGCGAAATCGCCGATCATCACGTGGATGCGGATATCCTCCGGGACGACATGATGGACATGCAACTGGCAGTGGAGGAGGCCCAGGCCGACCACGCTGCCGAGCAGGAGCGGCCGCTGGGCTGAACTCGGAGGCGTTGGTGGCACGTGCGGAGCCTGCGGCCCCGGAACTCTATCCCGGGGTGGATCCAAGCCACAGGGTCAGCGAGCTCTGCTCGCTGCTGGAATCGTATTTGGAGCCGGAACAGGTCAGGATCGTCTACGATGCCTACCTGTTCGGCGCCGCGGCACATGAAGGCCAGCGCCGCCTCTCCGGTGAGCCGTACATTACCCACCCCCTCGCGGTTGCCCGGATTCTGGCGGAGATGCGGATGGACCACCAGAGCGTGGTTTCCGCCATCCTGCACGACGTCATTGAGGACACGCCCAGTTCCAAGGAGCAGATCGCCCGGGATTTCGGCGAGGATGTGGCCGAACTGGTGGACGGGGTCTCCAAACTCACCCAGATTCACTTCGAGAGCAAGGCCGAGGCCCAGGCGGCGAATTTCCGCAAGATGGTCCTGGCCATGGCGCGGGATATCCGCGTCATTCTGGTCAAGCTGGCGGACCGCCTGCACAACATGCGTACGATCTGGGTGATGCCGCCCCACAAGCGGCGCCGGATAGCCCGGGAGACCCTGGAGATCTACGCCCCCATCGCCAACCGCCTCGGCATCAACCACATCCGCATCGAACTCGAAGACCTCGCCTTTGCCGCCATGTACCCGATGCGCTTCCGCGTCATCAAGCATCAGGTGCGCAAGACGCGCAAAAACCAGAAGGAGCTGGTGGGCAAGGTGAAGGAGGCGCTGGAAGAGCGCCTGCGGGAGGCCGGGATCGAAGCCGCCGTGGAGGGGCGTGAAAAGCACCTGTACAGCATTTACCTGAAGATGCTGAACACCGGCGGGGAGCCCCGCGGCTTTCACAGCATCTTCGATGTGCACGGCTTCCGCATCGTCACCGATGCCGTGGATGCCTGCTACCGTGCTCTGGGCGTGATGCACAGTCTGTACAAGCCGGTACCCGGTTACTTCAAGGATTACATCGCCATCCCCAAGAGCAACGGCTACCAGTCGCTGCACACCACGCTGTGGGGCCCCCAGGGGGTGCAGATCGAGGTGCAGATCCGGACGGCGGAAATGCATCGGGTGGCTGAAATGGGCGTTGCCGCCCATTGGGTGTACAAGACCGGAGAGGCCGGCCCGAACACGGCGCAGACCCGCGCCCGGGAATGGGTCAAGGATCTCCTGGAGATGCAGCGCAACGCCGGGAATCCGCTGGAGTTCATCGAGAACGTCAAAATCGACCTGTTCCCGGACGAGGTCTATGTGTTCACACCCCGGGGCGAGATCATGGAACTGCCCCGGGGGGCCACCCTGGTGGATTTCGCCTATGCCGTACACTCGGACATCGGGGATACCTGCCTGGCGGCGCGGGTTGACAAACGGCTGGTGCCGCTGCGCACGCCCTTGCAGACCGGGCAGACGGTGGACATCATCACGGCGCCGGGGGCGCGTCCCAACCCGGCGTGGCTGGATTTCGTGGTCACCGCCAAGGCCCGCTCCGCGATCCGCCATGCCTTGAAAAATCTCCGCCACGAAGAAGCAGCGAGCCTGGGGCGCCGCTTGTTGAATCAGTCGCTGGAAGCGCTGGGGGCCGACCTGGACCGCCTGGATCGTGCCGCGATCGGCAAGGGGCTGGAAAGCCTGGGCGTTGAATCCATGGACCAGTTGCTTGAGAGTATCGGCCTGGGCAAGCGTATGCCGTGGCTGGCGGCACGGCATCTGGCCGGGGTGGTGAACGAGGAGGGTGGCGATCAACCGGCGGAGGCCACCCAGCCGCTCACCATCAAGGGCACCGAGGGCGCCGTGGTCACCTTCGCCAAGTGCTGCAACCCGATACCGGGCGACCCCATCATCGGTTTCGCCAGCTCCGGCCGCGGCGTGGTGGTTCACCTGCAGGACTGCAAGAATCTGCAGGAATACCGGAAGCATCCGGAGAAGTGGCTGGATGTTCAGTGGGAACGGGAGATCGACCGTGAGTTCAACGTCCCCGTTCGCGTGGACGTGGTGAACCAGCGCGGTGTGCTGGCCGAGGTGGCGGCCACGATCTCGGACACGGAAGGCAATATCACCAATGTATCGGTGGACGAACGGGAAGGGATGATCGTGACCATCAATCTCACCATCGGTGTGCGCGATCGTGTGCACCTGGCCCGGATCATGCGGCGGTTGCGCGTGCTGAGCACGGTGCTGCGCATCACCCGGGTACGCGGCTGACCCACGCCCGCCGTCTCACCCCTGGTTCGCATGACGGAAACGAACGCATGGACGCTGTGAGTCAATCCCCTGTAGCCCGCCTGCGGCCTCTGATCTGGCCCGCGGTTCTGCTGCTGTCGCTGATCGGGTTCCTGCTTTTCGGACAACCCGCGGACGGAAGCTGTGACAGGGCTGAGGAAATCCCCCTGGCGGAACTGCTGAATCACGTTCCGGGGGGTGGTGATTCCCCGCCCGGCTCCCACGTGGTCACCGGCGGTGTGGTCACCGGCGTCTACCCGGGCCGACAGGGCCTCAACGGATTTTTCATCCAGGATGGCCACTCCGAGACCCGGTACGACAGTGGTCTTTTCGTCTACGCTCCGGCGTTGACCGGCGGACAATGGGATTCGCTGGGCCCCGGTGTCCGTGTACAGGTGCGGGCCCGCTTCGATACGTATCGGGGCTGGCCCCAACTGCAGCGGCTGGAAGCCCTGGCGTTCTGCGGTGAGCCCGGGCTGCCGGAGCCGGTGCCGCTGGAGCTACCGCTGGAGCCGGAAACACTCCCGCGTTTCCATGGACTTCTGGTGGGATTTCCCCAGGAGCTGGTGGTGACCGGAAACTACGAGCTGGGCCGCTTCGGCAGTCTGCACCTCAGTGCCGGCCACCGCCTGATGCGCACCCGCTCCGGCGGCGTCGACGACGGGCTGCACCAGATCGTGCTGGACGATGGCAGCTATCGCAGCAATCCGGAGCCGATCCCCTATCTGGACGAGCACCACACCCGCCGCGCCGGAGACCGGGTGACGCACCTGGAGGGCGTGCTGGTGCACGCCTTTGACGCCTGGCGGGTCCACCCGGTGGGGGACGTGGAGTTCCAGGCGGGCAATCCGCGGCCCCGGGAACCGGAGCCGGTGGCGGGGGTACGCCTGGCGACCCTGAACCTGGAGAACTACTTTCTGACCCTGGGGGAACGTGGTGCGGATTCCCCGGAGGCGCTGGAGCGCCAGCGGGGAAAACTGCTGGCCGCGCTGCGGGGCCTGGACGCCGATCTGCTGGCGCTGGTGGAGCTGGAGAATTCCCCCGGAGTGCTGGACGACCTGCTCCAGCGGTTGAATGCCCGGTTGCCGCCGCGGGATCGTTACGTCCGGCTGGACGGTCCCGACCGTCAGGGCAGGGACGCCATCCGTGTGGCTCTGGTTTACCGGCCCGGGGCGCTGGAGGCCCGGAGTGCCGTGCTGGCTGACCACGATGGTGTCCACAACCGGCCGCCGGTAGCCGCTGTGTTCCGGCCCACCGCCGGCGGTGAGCCGTTTCTGGCGGCGGTGGTGCACCACAAGTCCAAGACCCGGTGTCCGGACAGGGGCGATGTGGATCGGGGACAGGGCTGCTGGAACGAACGGCGTACGCGCCAGTCCCGGGCGCTGCTCGGGTTCATCGAGGAACAGCGCGTGGCCCATGACGTGGACGCCGTCGCCCTGCTGGGGGATTTCAACAGCTACGCGGACGAGGATCCGGTGCGGGTCCTGGAGGAGGCGGGATACATCAACCTGGTGCGGCGCCACCTGCCCGAGGACCGTCACTACAGTTACGTGTTCCGCGGCGAAGCCGGCATGCTGGATTATATCTTCGGCAACGCCTCGCTTGGCCGGCGCATCAGCGGTATCACCGTCTGGCACATCAACGCCGACGAGCCGGTATTTCTGGCCTTTGATCAGCGGGGCGGTCGTAGGGGGCTGGCCCGAAACGAACCCTGGCGATCCTCTGACCACGATCCGGTCATGGTGGGCCTGGACGGGAAACCCTGAGTGGGGGGTGGAACGGAGAACGCCCCGCAGGGCGGGGCGTCGGTGAGCGAGGGGTGGGTCAGTTGACCGGCACCCAGACGTTGCACCAGCCCTGGGCCGCCACCAGTTTGCCCGGAAATACCGAGCACTCGCCCCATTCACCGTTCTCGTCGGTGTAAAGCTGGCAGTTGGCGCATAGCTGGCCTTCCTCGTAGTCCGGGTGATCGGCCGCGTCCGCTGCGTCATGGACGTAATCAACGGCCTGGGCGGCCGGGTCGTCCTCTTCCAGCCGGGGTAGCTCGTCCGCGCGGGCCGACGGCGCGCGCAGGACGGTGCCGGCCAGCGGCAGTGTGGCCAGCCCCAGTGCGGTGCCTTTCAGGAAGTGGCGACGGCTGAAAGCCTTGCTACGGTCAGACATGAAATCTGCTCCTTCGTGGCGTTGCTACGGCTGTTACGTATGGGTGACCTGAAGCGGAACGATGAGTTCAATCGGATTGGCATGCAGCGTGTTGCGTGTTCTCCCGCTATCGCCTGTTGAGCGAGTGGGGCCGGGCACGTACCTTTGATTCAGAATCAACTCCTCGGGAGATCGCGATGCAACGCAAGATTATCAGTACCGACAATGCCCCCTCGGCTATTGGTCCCTATTCCCAGGCCGTGCAGGTGGGTGAGACGGTGTACCTGTCCGGGCAGATACCGCTGGAGCCGGATACCATGGAACTGGTGCAGGGGGATATCCGGGCCCAGGTGGAGCGTGTGTTCGAGAACCTCAAGGCGGTCTGCGAAGCCGCCGGCGGTGGGCTGCAGGACATCGTCAAGCTGAACATCTACCTGACCGATCTCGGCAACTTCGGGGTGGTGAACGAGGTGATGTCCCAATACTTCCATGAACCGTATCCGGCCCGTGCTGCTGTCGGGGTGGACAGCCTTCCCAAGGGAGCCCAGGTGGAGATGGAGGCCGTGATGATCCCCGGTTCCGCCTGACGGACGTCAACGCCCATGCCAGCTTCCTCCCGCCCGGCCGCTGAGACAGGCGCCCGGCTCGATCAGCCGGTTTCCACCCTGCGCGGTGTTGCCCAGCGCCTGTCCGAGCGGCTGGAGCGGCTTGGCATCCGCACCGTGGGGGATGTGCTGTTCCACCTGCCCATGCGTTACGAGGACCGTACCCGGCGCATCCCCATCGGCAGTCTGCAGTCCGGGCAGCATGCTCTGATCCGCGGTCGGGTGGAACTGGCGGAAGTGGCTCAGGGTCGGCGCAAGCGCCTCATGTGCCGGCTCTCCGATGGTACCGGCAGCATCACGCTGGTGTTCTTTCATTTCTTTCCGAATCAACTGCAGCAGTTCCGTCAGGGGCGTGTACTGGAGTGCTATGGTGAGGCGCGCCCCGGTGTCAACGCCTGGCAGATGCAGATGGTGCATCCGGAATACCATGCGGTGGGCAGCCTGGACGAGCCGGTCAGCGACGCACGGCTTACCCCTGTCTACCCCGCCACCGAGGGCGTGAACCAGGCCACGCTGCGCCGCCTGGCGGAGCAGTCGCTGGCCATGGCGCGCCGCGGCCTGCGGGATCTGCTTCCGGCAGCGCTTGTGGCCGGCGAGGGCTTGCCGGACCTGCTGGGAGCCCTGGAACAGTTACACGCGCCGCCTGCGGATGCGGATCTGGAGGCCCTGGAGAACGGCACCCACCCGGCCCGCCGCCGTCTGGCCATGGAAGAGTTGCTGGCGCACCACCTGAGCCTGCGCCGGGTGCGCCATCAATTGCGCAACCAACGGGGTGCCCCGGTGCTGCGCGGCAACGGGCGGCTGGTGAACGCCTTCCTTGAGGGCTTGCCGTTCCGGCTAACCGGTGCCCAGCAGCGCGTGGACCAGGAGGTTGCCGCCGACATGGCGCAGCGTGAACCCATGCTGCGCCTGGTCCAGGGGGATGTGGGCTCCGGCAAGACCGTGGTGGCCGCACTGGCGGCGCTGCGGGCCGTGGAATGCGGTCTGCAGGCAGCAGTCATGGCTCCCACGGAGCTGCTGGCGGAGCAGCACTACCGCAATTTCCGGGACTGGCTGGAACCCTTGGGCGTGGAGGTGACCTGGCTGTCCGGCAAGCTCACCGCGGCGCGCCGCCGGGATATGCTGGAGCGCATGGCGGACGGGCGATGCGGGATTGCCGTGGGGACGCATGCGCTGTTTCAGGACCAGGTGGCTTTCCAGCGTCTGGGGCTGGTGATCGTGGACGAACAGCATCGCTTCGGTGTGCACCAGCGGCTGGCGCTGAAGGAGAAGGGGCAGTCGGCCACCGCCCAGCCGCACCAGTTGATCATGACTGCCACCCCCATTCCCCGGACCCTGGCCATGACGGCCTATGCGGACCTGGATGTGTCGGTCATCGACGAACTGCCCCCCGGTCGAACGCCGGTGACCACGGTGGCGGTGCCCGACAGCCGGCGTGATGAAGTGGTGACGGGCATCGCCAAGGCCTGCGCCGAGGGGCGTCAGGCCTATTGGGTGTGCACGCTGATCGAGGAATCGGACCAGTTACAGGCCGAGGCAGCGGAGAATACGGCCGCCATGCTGGCCGAGGCCATTCCGGAGATCCGCGTGGGACTGGTGCACGGGCGTATGAAACCGGCCGACAAGGAGGCGGTGATGGCGGCCTTCGCCGCCGGCGAGCTCCATCTGCTGGTGGCCACCACAGTGATCGAGGTGGGTGTGGACGTCCCCAACGCCAGCCTGATGGTGATCGAGAACCCGGAGCGGCTGGGTCTGGCCCAGCTTCACCAGTTGCGTGGCCGGGTGGGGCGTGGGGCAACCGCCAGTTCCTGTGTCCTGTTGTACCGGGCCCCGCTGACGGAAACCGCCCGCCGTCGACTGAGCGTACTGCGGGAGACCACAGACGGCTTCGAGATTGCCCGCCAGGATCTGGAGATCCGCGGACCGGGGGAACTGCTGGGCACACGCCAGACCGGCGCCTGGCAGTTCCGCGTGGCGGACCTCAGCCGGGACGGAGCGCTGCTGCCCCGCGTCCAGCGGATGGCGGACCGGCTGCTGCAGGAGGACCCGGTGGGCGTGGACCTGCTCATCCAGCGCTGGGTCGGCGAAGCACAGCGCTACGGTCGCGTGTAGGGTGTGCCGCGCGCAGCCGTGCTGGGTGGCTTCGACTTGGCCGCCGACAGTCCGGGCCAACCCCCCGGCACCGTCCTCGGTTCCGTGCGCACCACGCCCGGCATCGCAAACAAGCTGACGGTGACGGAGCGGCGGGGTCAGTCACCCTTGCCGGCGATCTTCGCCCAGGTGTCCCGTAGCGTGATGGTGCGATTGAACACCGGGCGCTCCCGGGCGCTGTCCCTGGTGTCCACGCAGAAATAACCTTCCCGCTCGAACTGGAAACGGGCACCGGCCGCGGCCCGGGCCAGGGAGGGTTCCACCATGCCCTGCAACACCACCAGCGATTCCGGGTTCAGGTCCTGACGCCAGTCCCGGTCTTTCGCCGCGCCCGGGTTCGGCACGTTGAACAGACGATCGTACAGGCGGATTTCCGCCGGGACCCCGTGGCTTGCGGACACCCAGTGAATCACGCCCTTGACCTTGCGTCCCTCCGGGTTCGCCCCCAGCGTGGCCGGATCGTAACTGCAGCGGAGTTCCTCGATGCGGCCGTCAGCGCCTTTCACCGCCTCGTCACAGCGGATCACGTAGGCGTTGCGCAGCCGCACCTCGCCGCCCAGCGTCAGGCGTTTCCACTTCTTGTTGGGCGCCACTTCCACGAAGTCCTCCCGGTCGATATACAGCTCCCGGGTGAAGGGCACGGTACGCGAGCCCATGGATGCATCCTTGGGGTGGTTCGCGGCGGTTATGTCCTCGATCCGGTCGTCCGGGTAGTTGGTGATCACCACTTTCAGCGGCCGCAGCACCGCCATGGCCCGCGGCGCGTTGGTGTCCAGGCTTTCGCGTACGCAGTTCTCCAGCATCGCGATCTCCACCAGACCGTCGGACTTGGTCACCCCGATGCGGGCGCAGAATTCGCGGATCGCCTCCGGCGGGAAGCCGCGGCGGCGGATCCCGGCGATGGTGGGCATGCGCGGGTCATCCCATCCCTCCACATGGCCTTCGTTCACCAGTTCGGTGAGCTTGCGCTTGCTGAGCACGGTGAATTCCAGGTTCAGCCGGGCGAACTCGTACTGGTACGGCCGGGCCGGTACATCCACGTTCTCCACGCACCAGTCATACAGCGGCCGGTGATCCTCGAATTCCAGCGTGCACAGGGAATGGGTGATCCCTTCCAGCGCATCGGACAGCGCGTGGGTGTAGTCGTACATCGGGTAGATGGCCCAGGCCTCTCCGGTCTGGTGGTGCGAGGCCCCTTTGCGGATGCGGTACAGCGTGGGGTCCCGCAGGTTGATGTTGGGCGAGGCCATGTCGATCTTCGCCCGCAGGACCCGGCTGCCGCTTTCGAACTCCCCGGCGCGCATGCGCCGGAACAGATCCAGGTTCTCCGCCACCGACCGGTCGCGGTAGGGGCTGTTCCTGCCAGGCTCGGTGAGTGTGCCTCGGTACTCGCGCATCTGCTCGGCGTTCAGGTCACAGACATAGGCCTTGCCCGCGCGGATCAGGTCCTCCGCGAAGGCGTAGAGCCGTTCGAAGTAATCCGAGGCATAGCAGAGCCGATTCCATTCGAATCCCAGCCACCGCACGTCCTCCATGATGGCGTCGATGTATTCCTGGCTTTCCTTCTCGGGATTGGTGTCATCGAAGCGCAGGTTGCATGTGCCGTTGAAATCCTGCGCGATGCCGAAGTTCAGACAGATGGATTTGGCATGTCCCAGATGCAGGTAGCCGTTGGGTTCCGGTGGGAAGCGGGTGGCCACTTTACCGTCGTTCTTGCCCTCGGCCAGATCCCGTTCGATGATCTGACGAATGAAGTTGCTGGCTGAAGCTGCTTCCTGATTGCTCATGAGGTCCGCGGCCCTTGCCCGAATAAGCCAATGAGGCGGGCATTATACCTGCTTTGTGGCGCGGATTCGGGTGGGCGGCGTCCCCGGTTTCGGTTCTGCCGGCCGCGCATGCGATACTGCGCCGGCATCGAAAGCCGGCCATTCGAGGGAGTGTCGTGCGTCAGCAATTGCCACCATGGTGGATCGGACCCCCGGGCCTGGGCCGGTGTGCCGATCCGCTGATCGATTCCTGGCTGTGTGGCACCCTGTCCCTGACCGCGCGGCTGCGTACGCGCTGCCCGGGGCGTTTCGCCGTGCAGGTGCTTGCCGAAGGGTGGAGGCGTCCAGGCCTGGACGAGGTCAGGCGTCTGCGGTTGCACCGGCGTCGCTATGCCTGGGTGCGGGAAGTGGCCCTGTGCTGCGGCGGACAACCGCTGGTGTTCGCGCGTTCGGTGATTCCGGGGCGATCGCTGGTAGGCGAGAACAGGGCCTTGCGGATGCTGGGTGCCCGCCCGCTGGGGGAGCTGTTGTTCGCCTGGGGCGGCACCGAGCGCGATGCACTGGAAGTGGCCCGCCTGCACCAGGACAGCTGGCTGCTGCGGCGGATGCGCGGGCTGGGCGTCGACCGGCCGGGGCCGCGCTGGGCGCGGCGGCGGGTGCATTGGCTCAATCGGCGTCCGTTGCTGGTCGCAGAAGTGTTTTTGCCGGAGTTGTTCCTATGACGGTCATCCAGGGAAGTGTCTTGCAGGATCGCCTGGTGCAGTACGCGCGCCTGGCGCGGCTCGACCGGCCCATCGGCAATTTCCTGCTGCTCTGGCCCATGCTCTGGGCGTTGTGGATTGCCGCGGAGGGCTTCCCGGACCTGCGGGTCCTGGTGGTATTCGTGCTGGGGGTGCTGGTGATGCGCGCCGCAGGCTGCGTGATCAACGATTTCGCCGATCGCGATATCGACGGTCACGTGAAGCGTACCCGGCACCGACCCATGGCTCAGGGCAAGGTCAGCGAACGGGAGGCGCTCGCGCTGTTCGTGCTGCTCTGTCTGGTGGCCTTTGGTCTTGTGCTCCTGATGAACCGGCTGACCATCCTGCTCTCCTTCGTGGCGGTGGCGCTGGCCGCCACCTATCCGTTCATGAAGCGTTACACGCACCTGCCGCAGGTGCATCTGGGGGCGGCCTTCGGCTGGGCCGTGCCCATGGCTTTTGCCGCCCAGACCGGCGCCGTTCCGCCCGTGGCCTGGCTGCTGTTTATTGCAGCCGTGCTCTGGGCTACCGTGTACGATACCCAGTACGCGATGGTGGACCGGGACGACGACCTGAAAATCGGGGTGAAATCCACCGCCGTCTTGTTCGGTGAGGCGGACCGCTTCATGGTGGGTGTTCTGCAGGTGCTGATGCTGATCACGCTGATGCTGGCGGGTCGTCAGTCGGGATTGGGCTGGGCCTGGTACCTGGGGCTGTTGGTGGCGGCGGGCTTGTTCCTCTACCAGCAGTGGTTGATGCGCAACCGCGAGCGCGAGGACTGCTTCCGCGCATTCCTCAACAACAATGTCCTGGGCGGTATCGTTTTTCTCGGCATCGTGGCGCACTTCGCGCTTGACTGACAGGGAGGTCCCGGGCCCGGTGCCCCATCATGGATCTTTGGTACAGCCTGGTCGCAATCCTCGTTCCCGTCACATCACTCCTGGCGTCAGCGCACGCCGTGCTCAGCAAGCGGGAGCCGCGCAGCGCCACCACCTGGGTGGTGCTCATCTGGCTGCTTCCCGTGTTCGGCACGGTGCTTTACCTGCTGTTCGGGATCAACCGTATCCGCCGCAGGGCGCACGCGCTGCGGCGGATCGAATTGAGCCGGTATCAGTCGCCGCATAACATCGACGTTTCCGGCCTGTTGCAGCGACTGCCCGCCAACCGCGCGCACCTGGGTGCACTGGCCAGCACCATGAACCGGATCACGGCGCGGCCGCTGGTTGCCGGCAATGCGGTGGATCACCTGGTGGACGGCGAGCAAGCCTATCCCGCCATGTTGGAGGCCATCAATGACGCACGCCAGAGCGTCACGCTGGCAACCTACATCTTCGGCAACGACCGTGTCGGTCGCGCTTTCGCCGATGCGCTGGAGGCCGCGGTCAGGCGCGGCGTGGAAGTGCGTGTACTCATCGATAACGCCGGCGAGCGGTACACCTGGCCATCCATGGTGGGCCATCTGCGGCGGCGTGGTGTCTCGGTGGCACGGTTCTTCCCCAGTTTTCCGGCCCGTTTCATCGGCCTTAATCTGCGGAACCATCGCAAGTTGCTGGTGGTGGATGGCCGCATCGGCTTCACCGGCGGAATGAATATCCGCCAGAATCACATGCTGGATTCCGGTCGACGGGCCACACGGGACATTCATTTCCGCTTCCGCGGTCCCGTGGTGCGGCAACTGCAGGAAGTGTTCTACGAGGATTGGCTGTTTTCCTCCGGCGAACGTCTGGAGGGCCGGCGTTGGTTCCCGGAGCTGGAGGCGGTGGGCGACGTGGTGGCCCGGGGCATCCGCGGGGGTCCCGATGACAATCTGCTGAAGCACCAGATGGCCCTGCATGGAGGCATCACCTGCGCCCGGCATACCATCCGTGTGGTCACCCCGTATTTCCTGCCGGACAGCACCCTGGCGGCAGCCCTGAATCTGGCGGCCCTGCGCGGCGTGCAGGTGGACATCGTCCTGCCGGCGCACAATAATCTGCCCTTCGTGCACTGGGCTGTCATGGGCCAGATCCGCCAGGTCCTGGGATACGGCTGCCGGATATGGTTTACCGGGAGACCGTTCGATCATACCAAGCTCATGGTGGTGGACGACTGCTGGACGTTTCTGGGTTCATCCAATTGGGATCCGCGCAGTCTGCGGCTGAATTTCGAATTCAACGTGGAGTGTTACGACCCCAAGCTGGCCACGGGCCTGGCGGCCCGGGTGAACACGCGGATCGCCCATGCACACCAACTCACTCTGGAACATCTCAACGAGCGCAATCTTGCGCTGCGCCTGCGTGACGGGGTGGCGCGACTGCTGATGCCGTATCTTTGAATCGGCGAGGGCGGCGTCCGGGCCCGAGGCGCGGGCGGAACGGGGGTCTCATGGTTAGCAGGCACAGGCACCAGTACACCGTTCGGATCCAGTGGACGGGGAATCGGGGGTCCGGCACCAGCGGTTACCGGGAGTACGACCGGGCCCACACGATCACGGCGGGCGGCAAGCCGCCGCTGGCGGGCTCCGCGGACCCCGCGTTCCTGGGCGATGCAAGCCGGTACAATCCGGAGGATCTCCTGGTCAGTTCCCTCTCCGCCTGCCACATGCTGTGGTATCTGCACCTGTGCGCGGAAGCCGGAATCCGCGTGGTGGATTACGTGGATGACGCCCAGGGGGTCATGGTGCAGGATGCGGATGGCGGCGGGCGCTTCCAGCGGGTCGTGCTCCGTCCCCGGGTGGTGGTCGCGGACATGGCCCACCACCAGCAGGCCCGGCAGTTGCACGAGCGCGCCCACCAGCTGTGCTTCATCGCCAATTCGGTGAATTTCCCCGTGGTGTGTGAACCGGAGATCCTCCGGGACGCCGGAACCGGAAACGGTGGGTCATCGTGAGCATTCGCCTGCGCCAGCTCGGGCCGCACGACCTTGGCCTGATGGAGGGTCTGCTGACCATGTTCGGCGAGGCCTTCGACGAACCCGAGGTCTATGGCGCCCATCGCCCGGACGCGGACTATCTGCGCCGGCTGCTGGGCGGTGAATCCTTCATCGCATTGGTGGCCATGCAGCGTGATCAGGTGATTGGCGGCATAGCCGCCTATGAGCTGCGAAAGTTCGAGCAGCCCCGCAGCGAGATCTACATCTACGATCTGGCGGTGGCCGAGGCGCACCGGCGACAGGGCATTGCCACGGCCCTGATACGGCAGTTGCGCAGGATCGCCGCGGCCCGGGGAGCCTATGTGGTATTCGTCCAGGCGGATCTGGGTGATGAACCCGCCATTGCCCTGTACACGAAGCTGGGCGTCCGGGAGGATGTCCTCCATTTTGACATTGCGGTGGACGATGAGGACCGCTGCTGACTGGCCCTGATCTTGCTTCGGTATACCGGAGCAAACGGAGGGTCACGACCATGGACGACGGGTATCGTAATCGCGGCGCGGCTGCCGCGTACCTGCTTGCATCAAAACGGTGCGAGATCCTGGGGCTGGAACACTTGCTGCGCATGGGGCAGGTGGTCACTGCCGTCAGCGAGCTGGTCCACGCCATGCAGCGGGAACGGGGCATCTCGAATCTGTATGTGGCATCCGGGGGAGAGCGGTGCCGGGATCGCCTTCCGGCACTTGTGCAGATCACACGGGAGGCGGAAGGGGCGTTCCGCGACCGGCTTGCCCAGGTGGATTCGGACCTGGCCGGCGTGCCGGGCAACAGCCGGTTGCTGAGCCGGATTGCTTACGCATTGCATGGGCTGGAGGAACTGTGCACGGTGCGTGAGCGGGTCCGTGAGCTTTCGTTGCAGCCGGAAGCGGTGATCGACGGTTACAGCGCGCTGGTGCAAAGCCTCCTGGCGCTGGTGTTCGAGGCAGCGGATGCCGCTGCCGACCCGGATGTCTCCCGGGCGTTGGTGGCGCTGTTTCACCTGATGCAGGGCAAGGAACTGGCGGGTCAGGAACGGGCCGTGGGGGTCGGAGGTTTCGCCCGGGGCGGCTTCAGCAACAGTCTGTCGGAGCGCCTGCGGCATCTTATCGATCACCAGGAACGCTGTTTTCAGGTGTTCGCCGACTTCGCCGATCAGACACAGCTGGGGGAGTGGTGGAACGCCCGTGGTGCCGAGGCCCCGGCGGAGCTGGAGCGGCTGCGCCGTATCGCTTTCAGCGGAGCCATGAAAGGCGCGGTGGATCGGGCGCTCAGTGATGTCTGGTTCCGGGTCACCTCGGAACGCATCGATGCCCTCCGCCAGATCGAGGACCGCGTGGAGCATGGCCTGATGGCATTGTGTCGACGCAGGATCGCCGAGGCCCGGCGGGATCTGGAATCCCATCGGAACCACCTGGACGCACTGACAGCAACGCCGCCGGATACCGGGGCGCTGGCGGTCTTCTTTGATCGCGGCGCAGCGCCCGGAGGGGAAGCCGTGGATACGGGTTGTGCCAGCCCGCAGTTGGGGCGCTCCCTGATCGACCTGGTCCGTAGCCAGTCCGCGCGCCTGCAGACCATGTCCGAAGAGCTGGAGCAGGCCCGCGCTGCCCTGGCCGACCGCAAGGCGATCGAAAAGGCCAAGGGGCTGATCATGCGACACCGCCGGATAAACGAGGATCAGGCCTACCGCTTCCTGCGGGAGGTGGCCATGGCGCAAAGCCGCAAACTGGCGGACGTGGCCCGGGACACCATCGCCATGTCGGACATTTTCCGGGAGCGGGGCTGATGTGAAGACGCCGCCGCCAGGGTGTCTGCCGGTTGCAGCCCCCGGCACACGGGCTGCAACCGCTGTCAGGGGGTCATGCGCTCCGGGCCGCCCTGGAATCCGCCGCGCGCTCGCCCGGGGGGCTGGAGGCGTGTAGCGGTTCCACCTTGCGCTGACGCTGGTGCAGGAAAGCCAGGATCTCGCGGCGGTAGTGGTTGTAGCGCGGATCACTCGCCAGCTGGATCCGGTTGCGCGGCCGGGGCAGATCCACGTCCAGCACTGTGCCGATGGTGGCCCGTGGGCCATTGGTCATCATCACGATGCGGTCCGAAAGCAGAACGGCCTCGTCCACGTCATGGGTGATCATCAGCACGGTATTGTTCAGCTCCGCCTGGATACGCATGACCTCGTCCTGCAGATGGGCCCGGGTCAGCGCATCCAGTGCGCCGAAGGGCTCGTCCAGCAAGAGCAGTTTGGGTTCCATGGCCAGGGCGCGGGCGATTCCCACACGCTGCTTCATGCCGCCGGAGATCTCCGCCGGGCGTTGGTGGAGCGCATGGGACATGCCCACCATTTCCAGGTTGTGCAGTATCCATTCATGGCGCCGGGCCTTGTTCATATGCCGGCAGACCTTGTTTACCGCCAGGGCCACGTTCTCGTACACGGTCAGCCAGGGCAGCAGTGAGTGGTTCTGGAATACCAGGCTCCGATCCGGCCCCGGGCTGTTCACTTCCTTGCCGGCCAGGATCACATGACCGCTGCTGGCGGGGATCAGACCGGCCACGATGTTCAGTACGGTCGATTTTCCGCAGCCCGAGTGGCCGATGATGGATATGTATTCCCCTCGCTCCACCTGCAGACTCACATCCTCCAGTACGGGTGTGGACGTCTGCCCCTGGGTGAATGTCTTGTGAATGTTTTCGATGATCAGATAGCGTGCAGTCATGACAAGCTCCTTAGACAGCGGTGCCGCGGGTGACGAGTCTGCCCAGCAGGGCCACGAGCCGGTCCAGCAGGAAGCCGACGATACCCACGTAGATCAGGGCCAGAACGATGTCGCTGATCATGGACGCATTCCAGGCGTCCCAGATGAAGAAACCGATGCCGATGCCGCCGATCAACATCTCCGCTGCCACGATGGCCAGCCAGGACAATCCGATACCGATGCGCAGGCCGGAGAACACGTAGGGGGCGGCGGCAGGCAGCATGATTCTGGTGAAGTTCTCCCAGCCGTTGAGCCGCAGCACCCGGGCCACATTCTGGTAGTCCTCCGGGATATTCCGCACCCCCACCGAGGTGTTGATGATGATGGGCCAGATGGCAGTGATGAAGATCACGAAGATGGCGGACGGATTACTGGCCTGGAACGCGGCCAGTGAGATCGGCAGCCAGGCCAGTGGTGGCACGGTGCGCAGGACCTGGAAAATCGGATCCAGCCCGCGCATGGCCCAGGTGGACTTGCCCACCAGCACGCCCAGGCTGATTCCCGCGATGACAGCCAGCAGGTAGCCGTAGGCCACCCGTTCCAGGCTGGCCAGAATCTGCCAGCCCATGCCCACGTCGTTCCCGCCATGGTTGTAGAAGGGGTGGACGATCAGTTCCCGGGTGTCAGCGACAACCCGGGAGGGCGGCGGCAATGTGGAGCCCGATTGTGTACTGAGCAGCTCCCATAGCAGCAGGAGCAGGCCCCCGACCACCACCGGCGGCAGCACGGTATCCAGCAGCACGCCGCGTAACCGTTCCCAGTGCTTGTGCATGGCGGTGGGCGCGGGTTCGCCCGCACCGGTCTGGTTCATGCCGGGTATGCTCATGATGATTCTCCTTTCCCGTCAACCGCGACGGAACGCATGCTTGAGGGCGAGACTGTCCAGATAGGCGTCGGGGTTTTCCGGGTCGAACACCTTGCCGTCGAAGAAGGTTTCCACGCCGCGGGAGGTGGAGTCCGGGATGTCCTCCGGATCCACGCCCAGGGCGGTGGCGGCCTTCCGCCAGATGTCTTCGCGGTTCACCCGGTTGATCAGGGCCTGGCGGTCCAGCTCCATGGGCAAGCGGCCCCAGCGCTGGTTTTCCACCAGGAACCACAGGTCGTGGCTCCTGAACGGGTAGGAGGCGTGGTCCTTCCAGTACCGCATCTGGTCTGGATGGTTTTCCACCACCCGCCCGGTGCCATAGTCGAAATGGCCCTTCATCCGGTCGACGATGTCCTCAAAGGGGGCGTGGATCCACCGGCGGCGTGAGCAGATGCGCGCAACCTCCTCGCGGTTCTGCGGGTCCTCGCAGTACATCTGCGCCTCCATCACCGCCATGGTCAGTGCCCTGGCTGCATTGGGGTTGGCCTCCACATAGTCCGCGCGCATGGCGAATGCCTTCTCCGGATGGTTGTGCCACAGTTCGCCGGTGGTATTGGCCGTGTAGCCGATGTTCTGGTTGATCAATTGCTGGTTCCAGGGCTCGCAGACGCAAAAGGTGTCCATGCTGCCCACCCGCATGTTGGCGACCATCTGCGCCGGTGGCACCACGATGGTGGCGACATCCCGGTCCGGGTCGATTCCGCCGGCCGCCATCCAGTAACGGATCCATAGGTCGTGGGTACCGCCCGGGAAGGTCATCGCCGCCCGTACCTCGTCTCCTCCGGCGCGTTTCCCGGCCAGCGCCTTGCCGAACCCGGAGGTGTCCAGGCCCACCTGCAGCTCCCGGTATTCGTTGCCCACGGAGATGCATTGGCCCGCCAGATTCAGGCGCGCCAGAATGGCCATGTCCACCTGCTCACTCATGGCACCGGCGGTCATGAGATAAGGCATGGGTGTCAGGATATGCGCACCATCAATACCGCCCCGGGGTGAGCCAAGGACCAGGTTGTCCCGCGTGGTGCCCCAGGATGACTGCTTCAGCACCTGGACATCCGTCATCCCGTGCTTGTCGAACAGCCCTTTTTCCGCGGCCACAAACAGGGGTGCCGCGTCGGTGAGCGCGATGAAGCCGAGCCTGGCTGAACGTGTCTCCGGCCGACCCTTGCCCGCTGCCAGGGCAGTGCGGGTCAGGCCGCCGGATATCAGGCCGGGTATGGCCATGGCGCCGGCGGCGGCCCCCAGGCCCTGGAGGAGCTGTCTCCTGCTCCGGCTGTGCTTGCGTTTGCTGCCCATATAAACCTTCCTCGTCAAAAAAAAGCGCCTGCCGGGCCACTGCGTTTGCAGAAGCCGGGCAGGCGCCGTCGCCGTGATCTGGAGATCGGTGGACCATCGTTGACCCGCCGATGGTGAACAGCAAAGCATGTGTCGTGCCAGCTTGATCATCATCAAGCCTGCTCCGGGTTTCCGGCCGTCAGGCGCCACCGGGGGGGCGAAGTCTGCATCATTGCGGTGCAACATCCACCTGCTTTTCACCGAAATGGGGCATGCAAGGGGAAGCGCGAGCCGGCCCGCGGTGACGGTGCCGTTCCCCCGCGCCCGCTGGACCAGGCCGGTTACGGGGTGGCCGCGTCCGGGGAAACCACGGCCATTCGTCCTTGGCACATATTTTGTACCTTCCGCATGGCAGGCAGGTCATGGTGCGGTGTGGTTGCGACGCAGCAGCACAATCACGCACCGGCGGTCACCGATAGGCCGCACCCTGAACAACGGCGTTCATTCCGGTCCCATGCAGGGCAGGGTCCGGTGTGAACGCCGTTTTCACTTCTGTGTTCGCTGGGAGGGCGTCATGAAGGAAAAGCTGGTTCTGGTGGGCAATGGTATGGCGGGTATGAAGGTCATTGAAGAACTGGTGACCATTGCTCCCCACAAGTACGACATCACCGTGTTCGGCGCCGAACCCTACGGCAACTACAACCGCATCATGCTGTCCCCGCTGCTGGCCGGGGAGAAGACCCTGGACGACATCATGATCAACGGCGAGGGCTGGTACGCCGAGCACGGCATCACCTTCCACAAGGGCAAGTCCGTGGTCGAGATCGACCGGGTTGGCAGACAGGTATACGCCGCCGACGGCACGGTGGCGGGGTACGACCGGTTGCTGCTTGGAACCGGTTCCAAGCCGTTCATCATCCCGGTGCCCGGGCATGCGTTGGCCGGTGTGGTCACCTACCGGGACGTGCATGATGTCAACACCATGCTGGAGGCCAGCCGCCAGCGCCAGCGGGCCGTGGTGATCGGTGGCGGCCTGTTGGGGCTGGAAGCCGCCTACGGCCTGATGCAGCAAGGCATGGATGTGACAGTCGTTCACCTGATGCCCTGGCTGATGGAGCGCCAGCTTGACCAGACCGCCGGTAGCTACCTGCAGCGCTCCCTGGAGGCGCGCGGCATGCGGTTCCGCATGCAGGCGGAGACCGATGAGATCGTCGGCGGTGCCCGGGGCGTTGAGGCAGTGCGGTTCAAGGACGGCAGCGAGTTGCCCGCCGATCTGGTGGTGATGGCGGTGGGTATTCGCCCCAATACCGGACTGGCGCAGCGGGCCGGCCTGTACTGCGAGCGGGGTGTGGTGGTGTCCGACACCATGCAGACGTTCGACCCCCGTATCTATGCCGTTGGCGAGTGCGTGCAGCATCGTGGCCGCTGCTACGGCCTGGTGGCGCCCCTGTTCGAGCAGGCCAAGGTCTGCGCCAACCAACTGGCCGGCTACGGCTTCCGGTACTACGAGGGCTCGGTGACCTCCACCAAGCTCAAGGTCACCGGCATCGATCTGTTCTCCGCCGGTGATTTCCAGGAAACCGATGGTGTGGACGCCATCGTTTACCAGGATCCCGCCGGCGGCGTCTACAAAAAGCTCTGCGTCAGGAATGACCGGATTGTGGGCGCCGTTCTGTACGGTGATACCGGCGAAGGCAGCTGGTATTTCCGGCTGCTGCGGGAAGGCACGTCGGTGGCCGATTTCCGCGATTCGCTGCTGTTCGGCCAGGCCAATCTGGGGGATGCCGGCCACGGCGGTGTGGACCAGGTGGCGAATCTGCCGGATGACGCCCAGATCTGCGACTGTAACGGGGTCTGCAAGGGCGCCATCGTTGAGGCCATTGGCAAGCACCAGCTCTTCACGCTGGACGAGGTCAAGGTGCATACCAAGGCGGCCGCCTCCTGCGGCTCCTGTACCGGTCTGGTGGAACAACTGCTGGCGGCCACCATGGGCGGTGATTACGAGACGGCGAAGGTCAAGCCCATGTGCCCGTGCACCGAGCACAGCCACGAGCAGGTGCGACGCGCCATCCGGGAGGGCCACCTCACCAGCCTGCGACAGGTGTTCGACAACCTGGAATGGAAAACACCGGACGGCTGCGACAAATGCCGTCCGGCACTGAATTACTACCTGATCTCCACCTGGCCGGACCAGGCTGCCGATGACAGCCAGGCGCGCTTCGTCAACGAGCGCATGCACGCCAACATCCAGAAGGACGGTACCTTCTCCGTGGTGCCGCGGATCTGGGGCGGTGTCACGACGCCGGCGGAACTGCGCGCCATCGCCGAGGTGGCGGAGAAGTACCACGTGCCCACGGTGAAGATCACCGGCGGCCAGCGTATCGACCTGCTCGGCGTGAAGAAGGAACAGCTCCCGGGGGTCTGGGGCGATCTGTCCGCTGCCGGCTTCGTCTCCGGTCATGCCTACGGCAAGGCCCTGCGTACGGTGAAGACCTGCGTCGGTTCCGAGTGGTGTCGTTTCGGCACCCAGGATTCCACCACCTGCGGCATCGAGTTGGAAAGAATGAGCTGGGGCGCCTGGACGCCGCACAAGTTCAAGATGGCCGTCTCCGGCTGCCCGCGCAACTGTGCCGAGGCCACCATCAAGGATTTCGGCGTGGTGGCCATCGAGTCCGGCTGGGAACTGCATGTGGGCGGCAACGGCGGCGTCAAGCTGCGGGCCACCGACGTGCTCTGCCGGGTCGAGACCATGGAGGAGGTGAAGGAATACTGCGCCGCCTTCATGCAGCTCTACCGGGAGGAGGCTCACTATCTGGAGCGTACCGCCCCGTGGATCGAGCGTGTGGGGCTGTCCTACGTCAAGCAGCGTGTGGTGGAGGAAGCGGCGGGCCGCAAGGCCCTGGCTGAGCGCTTCCTCAAGTCGCAGCAGCGCGCCCAGGCGGAGGAGCCCTGGAAGACCTACAGCCGTGATCACAAGGCCAGGTTCGTGCCGCTGAAGCGGGCCGTGTAGTGGCGGGCCCGCTGCCCCAGTCACCGGCTCACCTACGAAAACCGCAATGAGGACGACCCTATGGAAGCCGCAAACAAGTGTGAACCCACCTGGATCGCCATCGGCACGCTGGACGACATACCGGCGCCGGGTGCCCGTGTGGTGGAAACGGCCCACGGCCCGGTGGCCGTGTTCCGCACCAGTGCCGACGAGGTGTTCGCCTTGCTGGACCGCTGTCCGCACAAAGGCGGGCCGCTGTCGGAGGGTATGGTCCACGGCCGTCTGGTCACCTGCCCGCTGCACGCCTGGCACATACACCTGGACGAGGGAGCGGCCAAGGCGCCGGATGTGGGTTGTGTGCCCCGTTTCCAGGTTCGCCAGGAAGGCCGCCAACTGTACCTGAACACGGAGCCGCTGGCGGACTGAAGGGTGAGAGGCGCTTGCGGCGCACCATTGCCGCGGCGGCAATGCACGAGGAATCGAAGCACTGATGCCATGACCGAAATGACGCGAACGACCTGCCCTTACTGCGGTGTGGGCTGCGGGGTGCTGGCCCGTCGCCACCAGGATGGGACAGTGGAGGTGCGAGGCGACCCGGATCATCCCGCCAATCGCGGCCGGCTGTGCTCCAAGGGCTTAGCCCTGGGCGACACCGTGGACCTGGCGGGTCGGCTGCTGTACCCGGAAGTGGCGGGCCGGCGGGTGCGCTGGGAGCAGGCACTGGAAGCCGTGGCTGACGGCTTCCGCCGGATCATCGCCAAGCATGGCCCCGGAGCGGTGGCGTTCTACGGGTCAGGCCAGATGCTCACCGAGGACTACTACGTCTCCAACAAGCTGTTCAAGGGCTTCATCGGTAGCGCCCACGTGGACACCAACTCGCGGTTGTGCATGGCTTCATCCGTGGCGGGCCACAAGCGCGCGTTCGGCGCGGATACCGTGCCCGGCAACTACGAGGACCTGGAACAGGCGGACCTGCTGGTGCTGGCCGGCTCCAACCTGGCCTGGTGTCACCCTGTGCTGTACCAGCGCATCAAGGCGGCGAAACAGCGCAACCCGCAGATGCGCGTCGTGGTCATCGACCCGCGCCGCACGGAGACGTGCGAGATCGCCGATCTGCACCTGCCGCTCGCTCCCGGCACCGATGTGTGGTTGTGGAACGGCCTGCTCGCCCATCTGTCCCGGGAGGGTCCGGTGGACTACCTGTTTCTGGACGAGCACACCGAAGGCTTCGGCGCCGCGGTCGCCCAGGCGCGCAAGCAGGGCAGCGTGCCCGATGTGGCCGCCGTGACCGACCTGCCCGAGAGTGAAGTGGCACGGTTCTACCGCTGGTTCGCCCGGACCGAGCGTACCGTCAGCCTGTACTCCCAGGGTGTCAATCAGTCCTCGGCCGGCACGGACAAGGTCAATGCCGTCATCAATTGCCATCTGATTACCGGACGCATCGGCAAGCCCGGCGCCGGCCCGTTCTCCGTGACCGGCCAACCCAACGCCATGGGCGGCCGGGAAGTGGGCGGCCTGGCCAATCAGTTGGCCGCGCACATGGACTACACCCCCGTGGATCTGGAGCGTGTGCGCCGGTTCTGGAATGCCCCGAATCTGGTCCGCCAACCCGGGTACAAGGCTGTGGATCTGTTCCGGGCCGTTCGCCGCGGCGAGATCAAGGCGGTGTGGATCATGGGCACCAATCCAGTGGTCAGCCTGCCGGACGCGGATGCGGTGCGGGAGGGGTTACGGCAGTGCGAACTGGTGGCGGTCTCCGATGTGGTGCGCCAGACCGACACCACCGCGGTGGCGGACGTCTTGTTGCCGGCGCTGGCCTGGGGCGAGAAGGCGGGCACGGTGACCAACTCCGAGCGGCGTATTTCCCGCCAGCGCCCCTTCCTGCCAGCACCGGGCGAGGCGAAGCCGGACTGGTGGGCGCTGTGCCGTGTCGCCGAACGGCTGGGCTACGGCGAGGCCTTTGCCTATGAGGGGCCGCACCGGATATTCGATGAGCATGCCCGGTTGACCGCCTTCGAGAACGACGGCAGCCGCGACCTGGATTTGTCCGGTCTCACCGGCCTGACCCGGGCCGCGTACCATGCGCTGTCACCCCGGCAGTGGCCGGTGCGCGCCGATGGCAGCGACACCCCCAGGCTGTTCACTGACGGCGGGTTTTTCACCGACAGCCGCCGGGCGCGCTTCGTGCCGGTTGCACCACGGGCGCCCGCCTACGGCACCAGTGAGGCATACCCGCTGGTGCTCAACACCGGCCGCGTGCGGGATCACTGGCATACCATGACACGGACCGGCAGATCCGCCCGGCTGTCAATGCACACGGTCGAGCCCCGCATTCATGTGCATCCCGCCGACGCCGCCGCCTTCGGCGTAGCCGACAGCGGGCTGGCCCGGGTGCGCAGCCATTGGGGCGAGGCCATCGGCCGCGTGGGGCTGGACGACGGCCTGCGCCGCGGGCAGGTTTTCATGCCCATGCACTGGAGCGACCAGTTCGCCGTGGGGGCGCGGGTGGATGCTGTCGTCAATCCAGCCACCGATCCGCTGTCCGGGGAGCCGGAATTCAAGCATACCCCCGTGGTGCTGGAGTCGTTGGCGGCTCGGTGGTACGGGTTCCTGCTACTACGCCAGGCGCCGGCCCAACACCCGGACTGCGACTGGTGGGCACTGGCCCAGGGGGCGGGTTTTGTCCGCTACGAGCTGGCGGGAGCCGGGTCGCCGCGGGATCTGCCGGCGCTGGCGGAGAGGTTGCTGCGCGGGCACGGCGAGTGGCTTGAGTTCACCGACCCGGCCCGGGGCAGTTACCGGGCCGCCTGGATACGCAATGGCCGGCTGCTGGGCTGCCTGTTCATAGGGCGACGGGAGACGCTGCCCGAACGCTCCTGGCTCGGTGGGTTGTTCGATAAGCGGGCGCTGGACGGGCGGGAGCGCCTGGCCCTGCTTTCCGGGCACCCCCCGTCCGGGGAAGCGGACGCCGGACGCCCGGTTTGTTCCTGCTACGGGGTTGGCGAGAACACCATACTGCAGGCGATTTCCGGCGGCGCCATCACGCCGGAGGCAGTAAGCAGGGTCTGCCAGGCGGGTGGCAACTGCGGTAGCTGTGTCCCGGAGATCCGGCGACTGATCGCCGCCACCGCCCGCAGGACGGCATGACCGTGCCGGCGGGTGTGTGATCCCCGGCCTGATCAGGAGGCCAGCGCCACCTGCCGGTTTTCCCGCCATACCAGCCCGATGATCAGGAGAGAGACCACGCCGCCGATGGCCGTGGTGGTGAGTGCCGGAAAGCTCAGGACAAAGCCCGCGATCACCAGCGGCAGGCGCAGCCAGTTGTTCACGTTTCCGACCTTGAGCAGATACCCCTCCAGGCCGGCGGCGATCAGGCCGATACCGATGACGATGGATGGCAGCAGGTAGATCAGGGGCATGAGATCCCCCTGGAGTACCAGGGCTGGCTGGAACAGGAAGAACAGCGGCACGAAATAGATGACGATGCCCAGCCGCATGGCCGTGAACGAGGTCTGCATGGGACGGGCTCCGGCGATGGTTGCTGCCAGGAACGCGGCTGCCCCCACCGGCGGGGTGATCACCGACAGCATGGCGTAGTAGACGATGAAGAAGTGCACGGCAATGGTGTTCAGCCCCCCCAGGTTAATGATGGCCGGCGCCAGGGTCACCGCCAGGAAGATGTAGGCCACGATGGCCAGACCGGCCATGCCCATGATGAAACAGGCCAGCATGCCGAAGAGGATGACCAGGTACAGATTGCCGCCGCCCAGGTTGACCAGGCCGGAGGTGACCGAGCCCGTGACGCCGGTGATGGTCAGCGCGCTCACCACGAAGGCAATGGGCAGAATGATGGCGGCGGTCTGGGTTACCAGCACGCCGATCTGGCGGATGGTCTCGATCATCCGGCGGGGCGTGAGCCAGGTGTGCCGCTGCAGAAAGGACAGCCCGATCATCAGCAGACAGGCGTACCATGGCGCGTAGAACTCCCAGCGCATGACCAGCAGCCCCCAGATCAGGAAGAGCAGCACGGACAGGTACGGCCACCCCTTCCTGATCACCTGCCGGAACTGCGGGATCTGATCCCGGGGCATGCCCACCAGTCCGGTGCGCGCGGCATAGGCGTCCACCTGTAGCATCAGTCCCAGGTAGAACAGGAACGACGGGATGATGGCCGCCAGCACCACCACTCGGTAATCCACACCGATGGTGACGGCCATCACGAAGGCGATGGCCCCCATGACCGGGGGCATCAGGACGCCGCCGGTGGAGGCGCAGGCTTCGATGGCGCCGGCATAGTGGGGCGGGTACCCGACCTTCTTCATGGTGCGGATGGTGATGGAGCCAGTGCCGGCGATGTTCGAGAAGATGCTGCCGCTCAGACTGCCGAAGAAGCCGCTGGCAACGATTGCCACCTTGGCCGGTCCGCCCCGGTAGCGCCCGAAGGTGGAATTGGCCAGATCGATGAAAAAGTCGCCCGCTCCGGTGGCAATGAGAATGCCGGCGAATACCAGAAAGCCGAGAATGATCTCCGCCACGATCTTGGTGGTGATGCCCAGCATGCCCTCGGAGCGGAACACGTGGGCTTCAATGGTATTGGGGAATGCGTAGGGGATGCCCTCGAAGATGCCGGGGAACAGGTGGGCGACCACCGGGTAGAGCCCCAACAGCAGCACCACCAGGAAGAAGGGCAGCCCGCCGCTGCGCCGTGCCACCTCCAGCATCAATGCCCAGAGGGCGATCCCCAGGGGGACATGCGTCCAGCCGATGATGACCATGTCCCAGGCGTTGAGAAAGAAGTAGATGCAGATGGCCAGTACGGCGGCTGCAAGGCAGAGGTCATAGAATGGAACCCGGCCTCGGCTGCCGGTGGTTGCCGGCAGCGCGACAAATGCCGCGGCGGAGAAAAGTCCGATGAATATCCAGTAGTACTGCGCTTCAACCAGGCGCTGGCCCTGGAAGGTGAAGCCGAAGATGTAGAAAACCCCCAGTGCCAGGCCGGCGCTGCACAGCAGTACGAACAGGATACTCTGCCAACTGAACAGGTTGCCCAGGCGGGTGATGTCCGACTGGGGCTCCGTTGCCCCTTGCCCTTCGGGCGCTGTAGTCTGCGCCATGTGACCTCCGCGGGTATGGCACCGTGATCGTCCGGTCAGGGCCGGGGGGCGCCCCCCCCCCCGCCCCCCCCCCCCCGCGGCGGCGGGGGGGGGGCGGGGGGGGGGGTGGAGGAACGCGAGCGCGG
>JAFIFU010000017.1 GCA_020831885.1 Ectothiorhodospiraceae bacterium | reverse complement strand
CCGAACACGCTGCAAAGCCAGAGCACCATGGGAATAGATCAGTGTTTCCTTAAGCTTAGTATCAGAAAAGCCAGGGGAAAAACCGCCGGGACCGTTGTCGAATCCTTGCGATATTCGCGATCGGCACCATCTTCAATAGTAGCGGTCCTGCTTGCGGGCGTTCTTCCGCGCGCGGGCTCGTCATTGTGCGCTGTGCAGAGCACGGAGGAGGCAGACATGTCCGACTGGCTGTTGGAGGAACGACAGGAGCTGCTGAAGCAGGATCTCTGGGCCACCCTCAAGGCCAATGGACTGGTCATGGTCTTTCTGGCGGCCCTGGTGGGAGCGGCTTTCGTCGTCGGGCAGTCGATGGGGCTGGACGCCATGATGATGAGCACTGTGCTCATGCTGCTGGTGTTTCTGCTAGCGCCCGCCCTGGGTCTTGGTTTGATGGACTGGCTCCGCACGCGTTTCTGGTTGCGCTCGAGTCGTGAGCGTTTGCGCAGGCTGCGCAGCCTGCGCTATCTGACCCACTATGTGGATCTGATCGGTGAACAGCGACTGGCCTCCTTGCCCGATGTGGTCCGGAGTCGTGTGGACAAGGCGTTGAAACGGGAGGCGGAGGGGTACCTGGTGCGGGAGGCGGATTACGCGCGGGCGCTCCAGGTGGTGCTGCAGTTCGATCCGCACGGTGAGGACACGCCGAAACGTCGCCGCCGCGGTCCGGGCCGGTTGCGGCGCTGATACAGGGCGATCAATCCTGAAATCAGCCGCTGCGGGCAAGCCGTCTGTTCAACGCCCATAGGGACACGGGCGCGAACACGGCGGCGATGAGCGCCGCCCAGGCCATCGACCAGAGCGCGGGTTCCAGCACCGGGCCTCCCAGAAGCAGCCCCCGGGAAGCCTCAGTCAGTGTGGATACCGGGTTCAGTGCCACCACCGGCTGCAGCCACCCGGGAAGGGATTCCAGGGGTACGAACACATTGCTGACAAACGTGATGGGAAACAGCGCGGTAAAGCCGAAAAGCTGGACATGCTCCGGATCCCGGGCGACCACCCCCACCAGAACCATGATCCACGAGACCGCCAGGGCCATGGTCAGCACCAGCAGTCCCATCAGCAGCACAGCACCGAGCCAGGTTTCCAGTCGGAACCCCAGCAGAAAACCCACGGCAAGCAGCAGCAGGATGGACCAGGCCTGCTTCACCAGGTCCGCCAGGATGCGGCCGGCCAGCGGCGCCCAGCGGGCGATCGGGAGTGCGCGAAGGCGGTCGAACACGCCCTTGGTCAGATCCGTGTTGAGGCCATGCCCCACGTACACGGTGACGAACATCATGTTCATGACGATGATGCCGGGGAGCATGAACTGCAGGTAGTCGCTGGTGGAACCGGCGATGGCTCCGCCGAAGACGAACAGGAACAGCAGAAGAAACAGCACCGGCTGGATGCTGAAGTCCCCCAGCTCCCATGGGTTGTGCCGGATCTGAAGCAGCGTGCGCCAGGCCAGGGTGAAGGTCTGCTGCAGCCCGGCCAGGAGGCTGACGCGAATTGCCGGTGTTTCGTGGTGAGAACCGGTCATGGGTTTCCTCCCCCGGTGGATTCCCCGGAGTCCTCCGGTGCCGCGTGTCCGGTCAGTGACAGGAAGACCTCGTCCAGGCTGGGGCTACGCAGCATCAACTCCCCGGGGGCGACACCGGCGGCGTCCAGTTGCCGGACCACCGTCGGGAGAACGTCGGGGGTATCCGCTGGAACGGCAATGGTCAGCCCTTCGATCTCCACCCGGTCATGGACCATCCGGGAGAGAATGTCCCGTATCGCAGGCAGATCGGCTTCCGTCCGTGCCGTGATCGCCAGCATGCGGGCGCCGACGCGGGCCTTGAGCTGCTCCGGTGGGCCCGATGCGATCACCCGGCCCCGGTCCATCACGACGATGTTGTCCGCCAGACGGTCCGCTTCCTCCAGGTACTGCGTCGTCAACAGCACCGTGGTTCCCTCCCTGACCAGTTCCTGGATGAGTTGCCACAAATCCAGACGGGCGCGTGGATCCAGTCCGGTGGTGGGTTCGTCCAGAAACAGGATGCGTGGCTGGCCCACGAGGCTGGCCGCCAGGTCCAGGCGTCGGCGCATGCCGCCGGAATAGGCTTTGGCCGCTTTGTGCGCCGCTTCGTCCAGTTGGAAACGGCCGAGCAGTTCCGCCGCCCGCTGTCGGGCCTGCCTGCGTGTCAGACCCAGCAGCCGGCCGATCAGGAGCAGGTTCTCCCGGCCGGTGAGCTTCTCGTCCACGGAGGCATACTGGCCGGTGAGACCGATCAACTGGCGCACCTGGTGTGCCTGGGTGCGGATGTCATAGCCGGCCACGGTGGCCCGCCCCGCATCCGGTTGCAGCAGTGTGGTCAGCATCCGCACCGTGGTGGTCTTGCCAGCGCCGTTCGGCCCGAGTACACCCAGAACGGTGCCCGACGGCACCGCCAGATCCACATGATCCACCGCAAGCGTGTCGCCGAAGCGCTTGACCAGTCCGTCTGCCAGAATGGCGTGCCTGCTCATGACCGTTCCGTGTCATCGTATACGTGGTGATATGGTATGCGGAAAGACGCCATGTCGGCGCCTCCCTGGGCCGCCGCACAGCCCAGATACGGGTATCCGGATCCGCATATGACCTTGACTGCTCATGACGCCGTACGCAACGAGATCATAACAAGCCCCGCGCAGTTGCGGTCCCACCGGCAGGGCGACTACCGCCTCAATTCCAAGCGGCTGGGGGGCGTTCTGGTGGAGATGGGGGCGCTCACCGCCGAACTGGCGGATACCGATCTTCAGATCGGCCGCCGCCCGGGGGAGCGCATCGGCGAGTACCTGAGCCGCAAGGGCTGGGTGACCTCCGACCAGGTCTACCTGGCGTTGGCGCAACGGTTCGGTGTCCCCTACGTGCGGCTGCGGGATTTTACCGTGGAACCGCAGGCCCTGCGTTTCGTGCCGGGCAAGTTCGCACGTCAGCACATGGTGATGCCCCTGGTGCTGGACAAGCAGCGCCTGATCATTGCCATGACCAACCCGGCGGACACCGACCTGCTGGCCATGCTCCATTTCATGACCGGCCGGGCCGTGGAAGTGGCCCTGGCCTCACAGGACGACATCAGTTTCTCCATCAGTGTCCACTATGGCGACGAGGAGGTGAAGACCGCACTGGAGATGCTGGAGGTGGAGTCGGCCAGCATGGAGGCGGGCACGCCCAGTGCCCGCGACACCGAGGCCAGCGCCAACGAGAAACCGGTGGTTCGCTTGGTGCACAATCTGATCACGGATGCGGTGATCCGGCGGGCATCAGACATCCACATCCGGCCCCGGGAGCATGGCGTGGACGTCCATTTCCGGGTGGACGGCATGCTGCGCAAGGAACGGGAGTTCAGCAAATCCCTGCTGCCGGCGGTGGTGGGCCGGATCAAGATACTGGGTCGAATGGATATTGCCGAACGTCGTTTGCCGCAGGACGGGCGTTCCCGCATCCGTTACCAGGACAAGGAGGTGGATCTGCGCCTGTCGGTCATCCCCGGGCTCTACGGGGAGAGCGTCGTCATCCGCCTGCTGGATATCCAGTTCGCCATGGGCAAGCTGGAAGACTTGGGCTTCCAGGGCGAGGACGCCCGCCGCATTCAGCACCTGCTGACCCGCAACAACGGGATCTTCCTGGTGACCGGGCCCACTGGTTCCGGCAAATCCACCACGCTCTATACCGCATTGGGCGAGGTGCAGCGCCAGAACGTGAACATCATCACCGTGGAGGATCCGGTTGAGTATCACGTGGACGGTATCACCCAGATCCAGGTCAATCATGTGCCCGGATACACGTTTGCCCGGGCCCTGCGGCATATTCTGCGTCACGATCCGGATGTGATCATGGTGGGCGAGATCCGCGATCCCGAGACCGCCAAGATGGCGGTGGAAAGCGCCCTCACCGGCCACCTGGTGCTGAGCACCCTGCATACCAACAATGCCGCCACCACGGTGACCCGTCTGCTGGAAATCGGTATCGAACCTTATCTGCTCAACAGTTCCCTGCTGGGTGTGCTGGCGCAACGCCTGGTCCGCTGCAATTGCCAGCAGTGCCTGGTTGAGGAGGAGGTGGATCCGGACGTCCGGAAACTGGTCGGCGCCGGTCCCGACACGCGGTTTTTTCGCGGCGCCGGTTGCGACGCCTGTCACCAGACCGGGATCAGGGGGCGACGGGCCGCCTACGAGTTGCTGGAGGTTTCGGTGGCCTTGCGTGAACTGGTAGTGGCGGAGGCGTCCGCGGCGGATATTCAGATCCAGGCCGTGCGGGATGGAATGACCCCGCTCACGCGGCATGCCCTGCATCTGGCGGAACAGCGGATCATCCCGCTCAGTGAGGTGTATCGCGTGCGCCTGGAATAACGGACGGCGCACCGGCCGCTCAGGATTTCAACAGGCGCTTGCGGAACACCTCCATCTCCTTGGCCGCCTGCAGGTCCCCTTTTTCCCGGGCCACCGTCAGACCCTCCTGATAGGCGGCCAAGGCGCCGTCCCGATCGCCGCATTCCGTCAGGGCTTTTCCCAGCAGCTTCCAGGCGGCCGAGTAGTCCCGCTGCTGTCGGACGGCTTCGCGCAGGTGTTCCGCAGCCTGCGCCGCTTGGCCTTCCTTCAGCAACTGGTTGCCCAGCGTGAAGCGCAGCATGGACGAATCCTGTCCGGCAGCCAGCATCTTTTCCAGTCGTTCCCGCATGGCCCTGAGCCTCCTTGTCCGGTTTTCACAACGGTTCAGGTTAGTATGTGATGGAAACAGCCCAAGGATACGTTGGATGAACGCGCCGGAGCGAACCCTGAGGGCAGGCCCCTGGATTCTTGGTGGCCTGGTGATCGCCGGCCTGGTGCTGGCCGTCTGGCAACCGATCAGTCTCGCCCTGCTGCTGGAATGGGGGCGTTGGCTGACCGGGCATCCCTTGATCCTGGTCTTGCTGGTGCTGGTCATGGTGGTGATGTTCACCTTTGCCCTGCCGGCCAGCGCCTTCGTCTGGCTCATTGCGCCGTTCCATCCGCCGGTGGTGGCCGTTCTCATTCTGGTCACCGGGAGTGTGCTGGGCGCGGTTTCCGCCTATGGGCTGGCCAGTCGTCTGGGCCGGGATGCACAGCTTGGGCGACGCACACAGCAGGTGATGGCCTTTCTGTCCCAACGCAGCGAACCGCTCACCCAGTGCGCGCTTCGCATCCTGCCCGGTTTCCCTCATTCCGTTGTGAACTATGCGGGTGGCATCCTGCGTTTACCGCTGCCGGGCTTCGTGGGAGCAGCCATTGTCGGGCTCACCATCAAGTGGGGTGTCTATTCCACGGCCATTCACCGTGGTGTTGGTGCCCTGGAACGAGGGGAACTGATCGACGCCCGGGATGTCGTTCCCTTGGTGGTGCTGGCCCTGCTTCTGCTTCTCGGGGGCTGGGCCCGGCGAGCGCTGGAACGACGGTATCGGCACGACGGCAAGGGGTGATGGTCTCCATGGCTGATGATCCGAAACCGCAACAGCAGCACAAGTCGACCCGGCACATGCAGGAACGGTTGCTGCAGCTTGTTGAAGAGCTGGCCCGGGAGACGCAGCCGGGACGTTTGCCGGATATCTCCATCGGTCCGAAGACCCGGCTGGACCGGGACCTGGGGCTGGATAGTCTGGCACGGGCGGAGTTGCTGGTGCGCATCGAGCAGGCGTTCTCCGTCAGCCTGCCGGAATCGGCGCTGATGGCGGACACTCCGGCCGTGTTGCTCCGGCATGTATCCGAGGCGCGCGGTGTGCGGTTCGAGCCGTCCGCCCGGGAGCCGATCCCGGAACTGGCGGAGGTAACCGATTCCCCGGCCGGCGCGGAAACCCTGAACGGGGTTCTGGACTGGCATCTGGATCGGCATCCGGACCGCCCTCACCTGCACATCCACGACAGTGACGGGGATGTGACCACGCTGACTTACGGCGAGCTGGATCAGGCCGCCGCGGGCGTGGCGTCCGGGCTGACCGCCCGCGGGCTGCGTCCCGGGGATCGGGTGGCCCTGATGCTGCCCACCGGGCGCGACTATTTCGTGAGCTTTATCGCCATCCTGCGGGCCGGGGCTGTGCCGGTCCCCATCTACCCGCCGGCGCGTCCGACACAACTGGAAGAGCATCTGCGGCGCCATGGCCGTATCCTGACCAATGCCGGGGCCTGGATGCTGATCACGGTGCCGGAAGCGCGGCGGGTTGCCGGCCTGCTTCGGGCTGAGGCGCCGGGCCTGACCGCTATTCTGACGCCGGCGGACCTCGCCCAGGGGGGCGATGTGCGGCCCTTCGAGCTTCCGGCGTCCACCAGTGTCGGCCTGCTGCAGTACACCTCCGGCAGTACCGGGGATCCAAAAGGCGTGATGCTGACCCATGGACAGTTGTTGGCCAACGTGCGGGCCATGGGGGAGCGGCTGGACGCGGGTTCCCGTGATGTGTTTGTCAGTTGGCTGCCCCTGTACCACGATATGGGGCTCATCGCCGCCTGGCTGGGGAGCATGTACTACTCGGTGCCCCTGGTGGTCATGTCCCCGCTGCGCTTCCTGTCACGACCGGTGACCTGGCTGGAACTGATCCACCAGTACCGGGGCACGCTGTCCGGAAGCCCCAACTTCGGCTATGAACTGTGCCTGCGGGCGCTCACCGACGAGCAGATCGCGTCCCTGGATCTCAGTAGCTGGCGCGTCGCCTTCAATGGTGCAGAGCCGGTGAGCGCCGTCACCATGGAACGGTTCGCGGAGCGCCTTGCGCCGGCCAAGCTGAGCCCCGGGGCGCTGATGCCGGTCTATGGACTGGCGGAAGCGGCGGTGGGGCTGTGTGTCTCGCCGCCCGGCCGGGGCGTGATCGTTGATCGCGTCTCTCAGAAGGCATTCACCGAGTCGGGACAGGCCGAGCCCGCGTCCGGGGATGCCAAGGCGCTCAATCTGGTGAGCTGCGGCCCGCCGCTGGACGGCTACGATATCCGGATCGTTGATGGGGACGGAAACCCGTTGCCGGACCGGACGGATGGGGAGGTGGAGTTCCGCGGACCCTCGGCCACCAACGGCTATTTCCACAACGAGGACAAGACCCGGGAGCTGTTCCACGACGGCTGGCTGCGCACGGGGGACCGCGGTTATCTGGCGGACGGCGATCTGTACATCAGCGGGCGCGTGAAGGACGTGATCGTGCGTGGTGGCCGCAACATCTATCCCTATGATCTGGAGGATGCCATCGGCCGCGTTTCCGGTGTCCGCAAGGGTTGTGTTGCCGTGTTCGGGAATCCGGATCCTGAAACCGGCATCGAGGAACTGGTGGTGGTTGCGGAAACCCGCAGCAAGGATCCGGAAGAGCATGGGCAGATGCTGGACGCCATCCGGGAAGTCACCATCGATGTGATCAATATCCCCGCCGATGATGTGTGCCTGATCCCCCCGCATGGCGTACTGAAGACCTCCAGCGGAAAGATCCGACGGGCCGCGACCCGGGAGCTGTACCGGAGTGGACGCCTGGGCGAGGAGGGGGCTTCGGTGTGGCGTCAGGTGCTGCGCTTGGGCCTGAAGGCGGGGATTGCCCGACTGGGTCGTGGCCTGTGGTGGTTGTGGGATCGTGCCTATGCCACCTATGCATGGGGGCTGTTCGGCATCGCGGTCATGCTGGGCGGCCCGATCCTCATGCTTTTGCCCCGGCGCCGCTGGCGCTGGGTTTTCGCCCACCGGGTTGCGCGCGTCGTGGCCACCCTGGCCGGTATTCGCATCCGGGTCCGGGGGCAGGATCAACTGCCCCTTGAAGGTCCGTGTGTTCTGGTGGCGAACCATGCCAGCTACCTGGATTCCCTGGTGCTGACGGCGGCCCTACCGCGGGGGTTCCGCTACATCGCCAAGGCGGAACTGCGGGAACGCTCGCTGATCCGTCCGTTGTTGGAGCGGATGGGTGTGTTTTTCGTGCAACGATTTGATCCACTGCAGGCCAGCCGGGACACGGAACCCGCTTTCCGGGCGGTGGATGCCGGGGATTCCCTGGCGTTCTTTCCCGAAGGCACGTTCCGTCCGGCCGCCGGGCTGGACGTATTCCACATGGGGGCCTTCGTGACCGCCGTGCGGACGCAGACCCCCGTTGTTCCGGTGGCCTTGCGGGGAACCCGCCACCTGCTGCGGGGCAGCCAGTGGCTACCGCGGCCTGGACGGATCAGTGTGGTGGTGGGCCCGCCCATCCCGCCCGCCGGTGATGACTGGGCGGAGGCGGTGCGGCTCCGGGATGCGGCGCGGGCATTCATCCGGGAGCATTGTGGTGACCCCGACCTGGCGTACACGTCCCGGAGACAGACGCAGCAGGAGCGGAAACCGGCCAACGGGGCGCGCTCGCAGGAGGATTGAACCCATCAGACGCTTCCTCGCCCATGCGTTCTCCAGCGGCCGGCGCGCCGCTGGCACCGGAGTGAACAGGATTGCCCAAGGGCGGCTCGCCGGCTCATCGGTGACAATGCCGGCGCAGGCGGGCCGGCTGTTGCTCATGGCTGCCATGCTGGCCCTGCACGGTTGTATGGCAACCGGTGCGTCCCAGTCTGCAGACACCGGACAGCGTGTCGACCAGGGCCGCTGGACGGGGCTGCTCAACGATGCCAGGGCCCGGGAACGCCGCTGCGGGAACCATGTCCATGATGCCGCGGCGCTGCTGGCCTGGGACCATCGCCTGGGCGAAGCGGCGGCGGCCCACAGCCTGGATATGGCCCGGAGTCAGCGCTTGAGTCATGCGGGCAGCCGCGGCGAAACCCTCGAGGACAGAATCCGCGCCACCGGTTACCGCCCCCGGGCCTGGGGTGAGAACGTGGCCGCCGGCCAGCCGGATGCGGCCAGCGTGGTCCTGGCCTGGCTGGACAGCCCCGGACACTGTGTCAACATCATGAATCCCGCGTACACCCACTTCGGGGCGGCAGTGGCCCATGACCGCAACGGAGCCCGCTACTGGACGCTGGTGCTGGCTGCGCCAGCGGATTGAGGACGCCGCCGTGGACGGCGTCCCCGGAAGGCGACGCTATGCGCGCTCGTAGGTGCCCACAAGCCGGTTCATGCCGATGCAGTGGGGTTCAACCTTTTCCAGCAGTTCCCACATGTTCAGTCCCGGTGGCAGGTCCAGGGCCTTGTCCAGGGCCAACACCCAAAAGAAGTAGTGATGCACGCCATGGCCGTTGGGAGGCATGGGCCCGCCGTAGCCGGCGTTGCCGAAATCATTCTTGCCGGCGGTGTATTCCTGGCAGTTTTCCGGAAGGCTGGTCACCGAACCGGGAATGTTGTAAAGCACCCAATGGACGAACCCATAGGTGCCCGGGGAAACCAGCGGTGCGTCCGGGTCGTGGCAGATAACCGCGAAAGCACGGGTGCCTTCCGGTGGGTTGGACCATTCCAGCGCCGGGGAGACATCATCGCCCTCGCCGGTGTGCTTCTGGGGGATGCCCTGGCGCTGGCCGAAGGCACTGCTGCGCAGTTGCATCTCGGATAGTGCGAAACCCATGGTCGTTCTCCTCTTGTTGCTTGCTTTGTGACGTGGTCAGTATCCCATCGGAATCCTTGCATTGCCCGGCGCCGGAAATCAATGCGGGATACCGGACCCGGAAAGTATTTCTATGCATCGTGTCCTGTTCTGGTATAGTGCCCGCCAGTTGATGCGCTCCGGTCAGCATCGCGCTTTCGCGGTATTTCCCTCGAAGTCGTTTATCCAATCAGCCTGGACCGGGCCCGTTCCGGATTTGTTTCCGCTGGCGGGAAGGCACTCCAGGAGTTTCCCTGAATATGCATTTTGATGATCTCGGCCTTTCGGCCGCGCTGGTTCGTGCTGTCGCGGATCAGGGTTACAACATACCTACGCCCGTGCAGGCCCAGGCGATTCCCGCCGTCCTGCAGGGGGGTGACATCATGGCCGCGGCCCAGACGGGCACCGGCAAGACCGCCGGCTTTACCCTGCCCATGCTGGAGCTGCTGATGCGGAACCGGCCGGAGGGCAGGGTGCGCCCGGTACGCGCGCTGGTATTGACGCCGACCCGGGAGCTCACCGCTCAGGTGCAGGAGAGCATCACCACCTATGGCAAGCATCTGCCGCTGAAATCCGCTGTTATCTTCGGCGGTGTGGGCATGCAGCCCCAGGTGCAGGCGCTGCGCCGGGGGGTGGATATCGTGGTGGCCACGCCGGGCCGGTTGCTGGACCACATGCGTCAGGGTACCGCTGATCTCTCCCGGGTCGAGATCCTGGTGCTGGACGAAGCGGACCGCATGCTGGACATGGGCTTTATCCACGACATCAAGAAGGTGATCGCCGCGCTGCCCAAAGTGCGGCAGAACCTGCTGTTCTCCGCCACGTTCTCGGATGACATTCGCAAGCTCGCCCAGGGCATGCTGAAGCAGCCCACCGAGATCACGGTGGCCCGGCGCAACACCGCTGCCGAATCCGTGCAGCAGACCGTGTACTCGGTGGGCCGCGATGCCAAGCGGCCATTGCTCAGCCGGCTGATCCGCGAAGGTGATTGGCGCCAGGTTCTGGTGTTCACCCGTACCAAGCACGGCGCGAACCGGCTGGCCGAATTCCTGGAGCGGGACGGCCTGCCGGCCGCCGCGATCCATGGCAACAAGAGTCAGACCGCCCGCACCCGGGCACTCAGCGAGTTCAAGCGCGGTGGGGTGCGGGTGCTGGTGGCCACGGATATCGCCGCCAGGGGCCTGGATATCGATCAGTTGCCCCACGTGGTGAACTTCGAACTGCCCAACGTTCCGGAGGACTATGTGCACCGCATCGGCCGCACCGGTCGTGCCGGCAACGGCGGTGATGCGCTGTCCCTGGTCTGCGTGGACGAGTTGAAGTTGCTGAACGGCATCGAGAAGCTGCTGAAACGGGAACTCCCCCGGGAGGTGTTCCCCGGATTCGAGCCTGATCCTCGCGAGAAACCCCAGCCGCTGGTGCGTAAACCGGCCGGTCGGGGACGTGCGGGCGGCGGCGGGCCCAACCGCGGCAGAAACGCCGGTGCCGGACGGCGCCCCAACGCCTGAGGCTTGAGGAGGCGCCGATCGATCCTCCTGATGCTCCGGCTTGGGCCTACAGCCGATCCAGGTAGCGGGGGCCGCCAAGCTGCCGCATCTGGCGTTCAATCCAGCGTTGACGCTCCCTGACATGTGGGCTGGGAGCGTCAACCCGGAGCCGGACGGGGTTGGGCAGCACGGCGGCGAGCAACGCCGCCTCGCTGGCGTTGAGTTGGGCTGCCGGCTTGCCGAAGAAACGTTGACTGGCGGCCTCCACACCGTAGGTATGGGGCCCGAACTGGGCCACATTCAGATAGACCTCCAGAATCCGCTGTTTGGGCCAGAACAGCTCGATCAGGACGGTGAACCAGGCCTCGATCCCCTTGCGCAACAGGCTCTGTCTGGGCCAGAGGAACAGGTTCTTCGCCACCTGCTGGGTGATGGTGCTGGCGCCGCGGACCCGTCCCCGTGTCCGGTAATCCGTAATGGCATCCCGGATGGAATCGAAATCGAAACCCCGGTGTTGGGGGAAACGCTGGTCTTCCGCGGCGATCACCGCCAGCGCGGCATGGGGTGATATGGCCTCCCGGGACCTCCAGACGTACTCGGCACGGGCATCCTCCCCGGCACGCCAGGCGGCCCAGTCATGCTGCAGCATGAACGCAGACGTGGGAGGATCCAGCCAGCGCAGCGAGGCCACCAGCAGCGCCGTGCCCAGCAGGAAGAGCGCTATGGCGAGGCCCGTTCCATAGAGGATTCTCAGCCACCAGGGCCGGCCGGGCGGCCTGTGTTTTGTCGCCATCGTGCTCGCTACCATTTCCTGCGCTCAGCCCGGAGTGGAGCCCAGATGGCGGTGCTCCTCCCGAAGGCGGTACTTCATCAGTTTGCCCGACGGGGTACGCGGCAGCTCCTGTGCGAACACCACGTGCTTCGGACACTTGTAGCCGGCAAGATGCTGTCGGCAGTGATCGATCACCGCATCGGCGCTGAGCATTGATCCATCCTTCGGCACGACGACGGCACAGACCGTTTCGATGAAGCGTGGGTGCGGTACTGCGATCACGGCCGCCTCCCTGATGCCGTCCAGCCGCATCAGCACGTCCTCCACCTCGGCCGGATAGACGTTCTCGCCGCCGCTGCGGATCATGTCTTTCTTGCGGCCGGAGATGCAGAGCAGACCCGCTTCATTCAGTCGCCCCAGATCACCGGTCCGGCACCAGCCGTCAACAAAGGTCTCCCGATTGGCATCCGGGCGCTGCCAGTAACCGTTGCAGACCACCGGGCTGCGGATCCAGATTTCCCCTTCCGCGCCTGATGGCACATGATCTCCCTGGTCGTCCCGCAGCGAGATCTCGGTGAACGGCATGGGCCGCCCGACGCTCTCCGGATGCTGCAGGGTCTCTTCGCCGGTGGAGCAGGCGGCAATGGGTGTGCCCTCGGTCAGGCCGTAGACCTGGATCACCTGGATCCAGGGGTAGCGGCGCTGGAGTGTCCGGGTGGCCCATGGGAGCAGGGGGTCGCCGCCGGAGAGAATGCGTTTGAGGCTGGAGAGCGAATACCGTTCCGCCTCGGTTGCGTCCAGTTGGGCCAGTTCGTAGATCATGAACGGGAACAGGAACAGATCGGTGACCTGGCGCCGCTCAACGATCTCCAGCACCCGGCGGATGGAGAACCCACCGCTTTTCAGCACCACCGCGTGACCACCGGCGGCCAGCGCTGCACTGGTGAGATCCTCCACGGCGCCCACGTGGTACATGGGCCCGGTGGTCATTGCCACGGTGTTCTCGTCCAGCCCCCACTGCAGGGCCTGTATGGCGGTAAACCAGAGCGTGTTGGCGTGGTTCCAGAGGGCTCCCTTGGGGCGTCCGGTGGTGCCCGAGGTATACATGAGCATGGCCGGGTCGGTGGGGGCAGGGCGTTCCCGGTCCGGCTCCTGATCGGAGGCGCTGTCCAGCACGGACCAGGGGGCTGCCCAGTCGGGAACCGGGATTCCGTCGTGTTCCAGGGCTATGTGGTGCTGTACCGGGAGCCGGTCCCGGATCTGATCCAGCGTTCCCGCGAAACTGCTGTGAAAGCACAGGGTGGTGCTGCCGGAATCCTGGATGGCGAAGTCCAGTTCCTCCGCGGTGAGGCGGAAGTTCAGGCGTACCGCAATGGCGCCGATCCGGGTGGCGGCAAGATAAATGGCCCAGTACTCCAGGCCGTTGTACAGCAGGATGCCCACACGGTCGCCCTTGCAGACGCCCCGGGCCAGCAGCGCGTTGGCGTAACGGTTCACGCGCCGGTGAAGCTCGTCGAAGCTCCAGGTCTCGCCATCCTCAAAGGACACAGCCGGACGGTTTCCGGACACGCGCTGACAGGGCCATTGTGTGCGTCGGGTGATGAAGCCGATGTCCATGTTTGCCTCCGTGAGCAGGGTGGCTTCGAATCGGCCGGTGCGGGGAGGGACCATTCCGGACACGCTGTGAATACGTCCCTGTACGCTTGACGGCCGCATCCCTGCGGCCGACAGTCCGGAATGGTCCCTCCCCGCACCGGCCTCGTGAGAGCGACGGATCCGACCCGGGTTGCCTACGAAGTGGCCTTTGCCGCCAGCGCCTGCGCCACCCGCGAGGCGGGCTGCTTGCCCAGTTGCCCGCAGATCCAGCGTCCGGTGGCTGCCAGCGCATCCAGATCAACGCCGGTCTCGACGCCCATGCCGCTGAGCATGTAAACCACATCCTCGGTGGCCACGTTGCCCGAGGCGCCTTTCGCATACGGGCATCCACCCAGGCCGGCCACTGAACTATCCACCGTGGCCACGCCGAGGTGCATGACCGCCAGCAGGTTGGCCAGGGCCTGTCCGTAGGTATCATGGAAATGGGCGGCGAGCTTCTCCATGGGAACCCGGGCCGCCACGGCCTCCACCATGCGCTGGGCCTTCAGCGGCGTGCCCACACCGATGGTGTCACCCAGGGAGATCTCGTAGCAGCCCATGGTATAGAGCGTTTCCGCCACATGGGCCACCGTGGCGGGGGCGATTTCCCCCTCGTAGGGGCAGCCCAGCACGCAGGACACATAACCGCGGACCCGGACTCCATCAGTGGCGGCCCGCTCCATGATCGGGGCGAAGCGCTCCAGGCTTTCGTCGATGCTGCAGTTGATGTTTTTCCTGGAGAAACTCTCGGAAGCCGCCCCGAACACGGCAACCTCGCGGGCGCCGGCGGCCACCGCGTTCTCGTAGCCCTTGATGTTCGGCGTCAGCACCGGATAGCTGATCCCCGGCTGCCGTTGGATACCCTGCAGAACACTGGCGTGATCCGCCATTTGGGGCACCCATTTCGGGGACACGAAGGCAGTGGCCTCCACCGTGGGCAAGCCGGCATCAGCAAGGCGGTGAATCAGCTCCAGCTTGACCTCAGTGGGTATGGTTTTCGGCTCGTTCTGCAGCCCGTCCCGGGCACCGACCTCGACGATTTTCACCGATTGGGGGAGTTGCATGGCTGACCTCTGTCTGATGTGTCCATCCCGGGTAACCGACCGGGGTTCAGGGCTGGGAGCTCAGGGGGACGGGAAGGCGCGCCATGCCGAGTCCGCGCGAGGAGATCCGGTGCGGAGATGTGTTGGCCCGGACTGGCGGCGAGGGGGACCTCGCCGACAAGCCTACAGGGACGTATTCACGGCGTGTCCGGGCCAACACATCTCCGCACCGGAGCGGATCAAAGCCTACGTCAATGGCGCGCCTTCCCGCCCCCTGAGCTTCCCGATGTGAGCGTTGCACCGGTCAATTCCCGGATTCAGTCCCCGCTGCTGATGGCCAGCAGCTCGGCACCCTCGGTGACCTGGTCCCCGGGCGCGTAGTTCACGTGATCAACGATACCATCGGCGAAGGCGCGGATGGTGTATTCCATCTTCATCGCCTCCAGCACCAGCAGGGCGTCACCTTCCTTGACCGCGTCTCCGGCCTTCACGTGCACCGCCCGGATCATGCCGGGCATGGGTGCTGTCAGGCTGCCTTCCCTGAGTTCGTCTTCCATTCCCGCGGACAACGGATCATGCACCACCAGTTCGCGGAGTTCGGCCCCCACCACCGTCGTGAGCTTCTGCCCATCCCGGAGCACCCAGGCATCCGCGTGCATGCCGTCCAGCACCATATGCAGGTGGCCGTCGTCCCCCAGCTCGCCGTTGGCCCGGCACTCCCCACCGGGTAGCTCCAGGATGTAGCAGTCGTCCCGGTAGTGGGCAACCACTTCCAGGTCCTGCTCTCCATCCAGGAAGTGCAGCGTATGGAAATTGTCGCTGTTGGGGCGCCAGCCGTCCGTGAGATTCCATGGTGACCAGGGATCACCGGACGCAACCGCCCGTTGTTTCGCTTCGCGGTCCACCGTGAGCAGCTCGAACAGGGCGGCGGCCGACAATGCGTGATCACTGGCCAACGAGACGGGGGGGAACAGGCTGTCCCGGTACTTCTCGATGAATCCCGTGTCCACCCCGCCCTCGATGAAGGCCGGATGGGATGCCACCCGGGCCAGGAACCCGGCATTGGTCGTGGTGCCCACGATGATGAACTGGTGCAGGGCGTCCCGCAGGCGTTTCAGGGCGGAGGTACGGTCCTGGTCCCAGACCACGAGCTTGGCGATCATGGGATCGTAGTGGACGGAGATGGTGTCACCTTCACGGACACCGGTATCGATGCGGACATGGGGCCCTTCCGCAGGCGTGCGCATGTGGCGGATGGTGCCGGTGGCCGGCAGGAAGTCCCTTGCTGCGTCCTCGGCGTAGATGCGGGCCTCGAAAGCGTGTCCCTGAATCCGTAGCTGGTTCTGTTCCATGGGCAGGGTGCCGCCGGTGGCCACCTGCAGTTGCCAGGCCACCAGGTCCTGGCCGGTGATGTATTCCGTGACCGGGTGCTCCACCTGCAGCCGCGTGTTCATCTCCATGAAATAGAAATCACCACGGGCATCCATGATGAACTCCACGGTGCCGGCACCCACATAGCCGATGGCCTTGGCCGCGGCCACCGCGGCGGAGCCCATGGCTTCCCGCTGATGGGTGCCGAGCCCGGGGGCTGGGGCTTCCTCGATCACCTTCTGGTGACGGCGCTGAACGGAGCAGTCGCGCTCGAACAGGTGCACCGTGTTGCCGTGGCTGTCGGCGAACACCTGCACTTCCACGTGGCGCGGTTCCAGCAGGTATTTCTCGATCAGCACCTGGTCGTCGCCGAAGGCGGATGCCGCCTCGCGCTTGGCGGCGTCCAGAGCCTCGCGGAACTCCGCACGGGAATCCACCCGCCGCATGCCCTTGCCGCCGCCACCGGCGGAGGCCTTGATCAGGACCGGATAACCGATCTCGTCCGCCACCGCTGCCAGGTGATCCGGTGACTGGTCCTGGCCATGGTAGCCGGGTACCAGCGGCACCCCGGCTTTCTCCATGATGGCCTTGGCGGCGCTTTTCGAACCCATGGCCTCGATGGCCGACGCCGGCGGGCCGATGAAAACGACGCCGGCTTCCTCACAGGCGCGGGCGAAGCGCGCGTTCTCCGACAGAAAACCGTAGCCCGGGTGGATCGCCCGGGCGCCGCTACGCCGGGCCACGTCCAGGATACGCTCCATGTTCAGGTAGCTGTCCCGGGCGGCGGCGGGACCGATCAGCCAGGCCTCGTCGCAGGCCCTGACGTGCATGGCATGTGCATCCGCTTCCGAGTAGACCGCCACCGTCTTCACGCCCAGCGTGCGGCAGGTGCGGGCGATGCGGCAGGCGATTTCCCCGCGATTGGCGATCAGGATCTTGTCAAACATGGGTGTTATGTCCTCTGCCAGTACCTGGGTGTGCAGGGTTCGGGTATGGGCACCGGTTGCTGTTTATCGGTGCGCTTTCCCCGATTTCGCATACCCCGCTTGGATCCTCACCCCGGCCCGGGCCCGGCAGACGGGCGTGGCCGGCGTGGATCCCTCATTCCGTCCAGGCTGCCTTGCGCTTCTCCAGGAAGGCGCCAATCCCTTCCTGGCCTTCCGGGCTGACCCGGATAGCGGCAATGCGTCGGGCGGTCTCTTCCATCATGGCTTGATCCACCACGCCGCGGCTCACGTCCCGGGCCAGCTGTTTGGCCGCCGCCATGGCAAGGGGACCGTTGCCGCGCATCTGCCCGGTGAGCTGGGCGACCCGCTCGTCCAGCGCCTCCGCCGGGACGACCTCGTGCACCAGACCGATGCGCCGCGCCTCGGCGGCATCGAAGCGCTCGGCGGTGACGAAATAGCGGCGTGCCTGTTTCTCCCCGATGCATTTGGTCACATAGGGCGAGATGGCGGCGGGAATCAGGCCCAGCTTCACCTCGGACAGACAGAACGCGGCCGCTTCCGATGCGATGGCGATATCGCAGCAGGCCACCAGGCCCACGCCGCCGCCGAAAGCGGCACCGTGCACCCGGGCGATCGTGGGCTTGGCCAGGCCGTCCAGGGTCTCCATCAGGTTCGCCAGCGCCATGGCGTCCCGGTAATTGTCCTCGCGGCTGTAGGTCGCCATGCGCTTCATCCAGTTCAGGTCTGCACCGGCCGAGAAACTCTTGCCTTCGCCGGTCAGGATGACCACGCGGACGTCCTCCCGCTGCTCCAGCCGTTTCAGTTCGGCGCTCAGATCGGCGATCAACCTGTCGTCGAAGGCATTGTGGCGCTCGGGGCGGTTCAGGGTCAGCGTCGCAACACCCTGATGGATGACGGTCTTGAAAGTGTCTTCCTGCATCACGTCCTCACATGCGGAACAGACCGAAACGGGTCTCCTGGACGGGCGCGTTCAGGCTGGCCGAGATCCCCAGGCCGAGAACGCGGCGGGTATCCGCCGGGTCGATGACACCGTCGTCCCAGAGCCGTGCCGTGGCGTAGTAGGGATGCCCTTGGTGCTCGTACTGATCGCGGATCGGTTTCTTGAAGGCTTCCTCTTCCGCTTCCGGCCATTCCTTGCCCTGGCGCTCCAGGCCGTCACGACGCACCTGGGCCAGGACATTGGCCGCCTGGTCACCGCCCATGACGGAAATGCGGGCGTTCGGCCACATCCAGAGGAAACGCGGGGAATAGGCCCGGCCGCACATGCCGTAGTTGCCGGCCCCGAAGCTGCCGCCCAGGATGACGGTGAATTTCGGCACTTTGGCGCAGGCCACGGCGGTGACCATTTTCGCCCCGTCCTTGGCGATGCCACCGGATTCGTACTTCCGGCCCACCATGAAGCCGGTGATGTTCTGCAGGAAGATCAGTGGAATGCCGCGTTGACTGCAGAGTTCGATGAAATGTGAACCCTTCAGTGCGGATTCGGAGAAAAGCACGCCGTTGTTGGCGACGATGCCCACCGGGTAGCCATGGATGTGGGCGAAGCCGCAGACCAGGGTGGTACCGTACAGGGCCTTGAACTCGTCGAACTCGGAACCGTCCACGATGCGGGCGATGACCTCGCGCACGTCATAAGGTATACGGGAGTCAGTCGGCACCACGCCGTAGATCTCCGCGGGATCATACAACGGTGGACGGGGAGGGCGGATGTCCAGGTCCACGCGCTTGCTGCCGTTCAGATTCGCCACGGAGCGGCGCGCCAGGCCCAGCGCATGGGCGTCATTCAGGGCGAAGTGGTCCGTGACGCCGGACACGCGGGAGTGCACATCGGCCCCGCCCAGATCCTCGGCACTCACCACCTCCCCGGTGGCCGCCTTCACCAGGGGAGGGCCGCCAAGGAAGATTGTGCCCTGCTCCTTGACGATGATGCTTTCCTCCGCCATGGCCGGCACGTAGGCGCCGCCGGCGGTGCATGAGCCCATGACCACAGCGATCTGCGGGATGCCCATGGCCGACATGTTGGCCTGATTGAAGAAGATCCGGCCGAAGTGGTCCCGATCCGGGAACACCTCGTCCTGGTTGGGCAGATTGGCGCCGCCGGAGTCCACCAGGTAAATGCAGGGTAGATGATTCTCCTGGGCCACTTCCTGCGCCCTTAGGTGCTTTTTGACCGTGACCGGGTAGTAGGTTCCGCCTTTCACTGTGGCGTCATTGGCCACGATCATGCATTCCCGCCCGGACACACGGCCGATGCCCGTGATGATGCCGGCCGATGGCACCTCGCCTCCGTACATGTCGCCGGCAGCCAATTGCGACAGTTCCAGAAAGGGCGAGCCCACGTCCAGTAGCACCTGGATGCGGTCCCGGGGCAGCAATTTGCCCCGGGCCAGGTGGCGTTCCCGGGCCTTCGCGCCCCCGCCCTGGCGAACCTGCTCCACACGGGCGCGCAGATCATCCACCAGGGTCTGCATGGCGGCCCGGTTGTCTGCGAACTCGTCCGAGCGCGGATTGATCTTGCTCTTGATCACGGACATGGGATTTGCCTTATGCGGTTTCGGCGAAGAGTTCACGCCCGATCAGCATGCGCCGGATCTCCGAGGTACCGGCACCGATCTCGTAGAGCTTGGCGTCGCGCAGCAGCCGCCCGGTGGGGTACTCGTTGATATAGCCATTGCCACCCAGGGCCTGGATCGCCTCCAGGGCCATCCAGGTGGCCTTCTCGGCGGCGTACAGAATGGCGCCGGCGGCGTCCTTGCGGGTGGTCGCCCCCTGATCACAGGCCCGCCCCACGGCATACACGTAAGCACGACAGGCGTTCATGGTGGTGTACATGTCGGCGAGTTTGCCCTGCATGAGCTGGAACTCGCCGATGGGCTGGCCGAACTGCTTGCGCTCGTGGATGTAGGGGATCACCGCGTCCATGCAGGCGGCCATGATGCCCAACGGCCCCGCGGCCAGCACAGCGCGTTCGTAATCGAGCCCGGACATGAGCACGCGCACGCCTTTGCCCACTTCACCCAACACGTTCTCCTCCGGGACCTCGCAGTCCTGGAAGACCAGTTCGCAGGTGTTGGAGCCCCGCATGCCCAGCTTGTCCAGCTTCTGCGCTGTGGAAAAACCGGGCATGCCCTTTTCGATGATGAACGCGGTGATGCCCCGGGAACCGGCCTCCGGATCGGTTTTCGCATAGACCACCAGGGTGTCGGCATCCGGCCCGTTGGTGATCCACATCTTGTTGCCGTTCAATACGTAGCGGTCGCCCTTTTTCTCGGCCCGCAGCTTCATGCTCACCACGTCCGAGCCGGCACCGGGCTCGGACATGGCCAGGGCGCCCACGTGCTCCCCGGAGATGAGCTTCGGCAGGTACTTGCGCCGCTGGGCCTCGTTACCGTTGAGGCGGATCTGGTTGACGCAGAGATTGGAATGGGCGCCGTAGGACAGCCCCACGGAGGCGGAGGCGCGGGAAATCTCCTCCATGGCGACAATATGGGCCAGGTAGCCCATGTCGCTGCCGCCGTACGTCTCTTCAACGGTGATACCGAGCAGGCCCATGTCCCCGAACTTCTGCCACAGGTCCACGGGGAATTCGTTCTTGCGGTCAATTTCCGCAGCGCGAGGCGCGATGTGTTCGGCAGCGAAGCCGGCCACGCTGTCGCGCAGCATATCGATGTCTTCGCCCAGACCGAAGTTCAGGGAGGGGAACTGGATCATCGGAAAACTCCTCGCTTGTTCTTTCGATGGTGCATATTGGTTCTAGTTTACGTAAACGTCAACCATGCCGTCTCGTCCCGGCGGATGCCTCCTCCGCCGCGCGGCGCTCCTGCTCTTCCAGGAGATGCTTGCAGTGTTCATAGGACTGGCTCAGCTCGTCCAGCGCGTCCTCGAGATCCTGGCGTTGCTGCATCAGTTGTCGGCGCTTTTCCTCCAGGACCCCCAGATAGTAGCGGAGCTGTTTGGACTCCCCGTGGGCCTGATCGTAGAGCACGAAGGTCTCGCGGATCTCGCCGAGGGTGAATCCCAATCGTTTGCCGCGTAGGATAAGCTTCAGCCGGGCGCGGTCCCGGCGGCGGTAAAGCCGCTTGGAGCCCATCCGGATGGGCGCCAGGAGGCCCTGATCCTCCCAGAAGCGGATGGATCGCGTGGTCACACCGAATTCCCGGGCCAGTTCCCCGATGGTGTAAGTGGTGCCCCTCGGCATGGCTTCGTCGCTTGCCTGACGGACCTGTTTCATCGTGCGCTTTCCCCGCGGGTCGTGTTATCGTTTACGTAAACGTAACATAGTGTGGGCCTCTTTGAACCGACGCGGCAGATCCACATGCAGGTGTCCGATCCCCACTACAAGAAGCGCGTCGGCTCCATTATCAATGGAGCCCGTTTCATTCGCAGTCTGGGCCTGGTGTTGGACGACTGCGGGCCTGGCTGGTGTCTTACCCGCTTGACCGTGGAAGGGCGCCACCTTCAGCAGGACAACTTCATCCATGCGGGTGTCCAGGGCACCATGGCCGATCACACGGCGGGCTGTGCCGGCCTGACGCTGGTGGAGGCGGACCGGACGGTGCTGACCATCGAGTTCAAACTGAACCTGTTGCGGCCGGCGGTGGGGGAGGAACTGACCTGCCGGGCCGAGGTGCTGCGACCCGGCAGGAGCGTGATTGTGGCGGAGTCCTGGATTCACACGGGTGCGGGTGATGCGGCCAGGCTCTGCGCCAAGGCCACGGTGACCCTGGCGGTTGTCCCCATACCCTGATTGCCGGCATCGCCCGTGCATGGAGTCAGGCCAGCCAGCGTTTGCGCCGGCGGTAGTGTTTGACGTTGTGGTAGTCCACCTTGCCGGCGCCGCCCAGATAGAACTCCTGGACGTCCGGGTTTTGTTTGAGCACCTCCGCCTCGCCGCTCATGACCACGTGGCCGTTTTCGATGAGGTAGGCGTGCTGGACGATCTCCAGCGCGGCAGCGGCATTTTGTTCCACCAGCAGCACGCTGACCCCTTCCTCCTTGTTGATCTCGCGGATGATGGCGAAGATCTCCTGCACCAGCAGGGGGGCGAGGCCCAGGCTTGGCTCGTCGAGCATCAGCAACTGCGGTTCGGTCATCAGCGCGCGGCCGATGGCCAGCATCTGCTGTTCCCCGCCGGAGAGGTAGCCGGCCTTGGTGCGGGCGCGTTCCTTCAGGCGCGGGAAGTAGGTGAACACCCGTTCCTTGAGCTCCGCATAGCGTTGCCGGCTGCCGCCGGAGGGGTAGGCGGCCAGCAGGTTGTCCTCGGGGGTCAGGTGCTCGAAGATGCGCCGGCCTTCGAGCACATGCACCAGTCCCATGGCGACCCGGGCGGGTGGCCCCAGGTGTGCGATGTTGCGGCCCTGGAATTCCACCGTGCCCCGGGTGACCTCGCCGCGTTCCGGGGCGAGCAGGCCGCTGATGGTCTTCAGCGTGGTGCTCTTGCCGGCGCCGTTGGCGCCGAGCAGGGCCACCATGTCCCCCTGCCGGACGTCCAGGGAGACGCCCTTGATGGCGAGAAACACCTTGTCGTAGACCACTTCCACGTTGCTGAGACTGAGCAGGGGGGTGGCGCCATCCGGCGCCGTCCGGAGTTCTGCTGCCTGGTTCTGCATCTCGATCCCCTGAGGTTGTCCATGGTGCGGTGCGCTTCCCACAGCCCACGCCGGGCATGGGCTGTGGGAAACGGTGTCGGAGCGGCAGGCAGCGCGCCGGGCGCTGCCTGCCACCTCGCCGATCAGCGACCTTCCCGGAAGCCGGCGGCGTCCTTCTCGATTTCCTCCCAGACGATGTCCTGGTAGGCGTTGAACCAGTCGGTGACAGCCTCCCAGGCTTCGCCGTTCCAGGTGGAGACCCGGCCGTAACCGCCGCCCTGGTGGTCTTCCGGGGTCAGGGTGATGGGCGGCATCATGCCGTCCAGGTCGAAGTTCTCGATCATCTCCATACCCTGGCGCAGCTTGTCCCCGGTCAGCGGCGGGCCGAACTCCTCCAGGGCGATGCGGGCACCTTCCACGGCCACGGCCATGCTGGCCACGCCGATGTTGTAGTAGGTGGTGCCGACGTTTGCGGGATCACCGGCGCCGTGGCCCGGTTCAATCACTTTCTCCATCAGGCGCTGCATGACCGGGTAATCGGTACCGGTGGCCACGGCCTCGAAGCGCTTGATGCCGGTGGCCAGCTCGGTGCCGATGGTCCGGGCGTCAGTTTCCGCCATCCACACCACGGAGAGGATGTTCTCCTGGGGGATGCCGTTACGGATGGCCTCTCGTACCGAGACCGCCTGGCCGCCGCCGGCCCCCCAGAGAACCACGAAATCCGGCCGGAAACGACGCACGTCGGACCAGGTGGCCGACTGCTCGTTGCCCGGGCTGGGATAGGCGAAGGTGCGCACCTCGAAGCCCTTGCGCTCGGCGATCTCCCGCATCACCGGCACCGGTTCGCGGCCGAACGGGGAATCGATGTAGACGTGGGCGATGCGCTTGCCCTCCAGGCCGCCGCGCTCCTGGTCGATGTAGTCCAGCAGCAGCGCCGCCTGGGACCAGTAGGTGGCCATCATGGGGAAGACGAACGGGAAGGTCTGGCCGTCACTGGCATCCCCCCGGCCGTGGAGCACGGTGATCATCACCACCTCGTCCTCCAGCACGCGGGTGACCGCGGCCCGGGAGACCGGAGTGCTGAGGAAGTCCACCAGGACCGCACCCTCGCGGCGCGCCCGATTGTAGCCCTCGATCCCCCGCTGGGGCTCGTTGCCGGTATCCCGGACAATGGCCTCGAAGGTGTGGCCGTGGATGCCCCCTTCCTCGTTGATCAGTCGAAGATAGTCCCGCTGTCCCTGATTGTACTCGTCGGTGACGAAGGTATAGACCGCGGTAAAATCCTGCAGTAGCGCGAACTTGATGGTGTTGTTGTCGGCGCTGGCTGCGCCGGTGAAGCCGACGGCCGCCATGGTGGCCGCCCCGATGAGGCCTTTCATGAAGCCTTTCATGGTTTCTCTCCTCCTACACACTTGAACGCACCCGCAAGCGGGAGCACCTCGGCCCGTTCCTAGCTCTGGGTATGCCGGAAGGGCCAAACCAGAAAATATTTCCTGAGATTGTCGTAGATCTTGGCCAGTCCCAGCGGCTCGAACAGGATGAAGCCGATGATCAAACCGCCGTAGACCATCAGCGGGATGTGGGCCAGCAGATTTGACGACACGCTCAGCCAGCCGGCCGCCGCCGCACCGGCCACCAGGTTGGTGAGGATAATGGGCACCAGCAGCACGAAGCCGGCCCCCAGGTAGGCGCCGATCACGCTGCCCAGGCCGCCCACCAGCACCATGGCCACCAGTTGGATGGAGACGTTGAAGCCGAACTGCTCCGGCGTCACCGCCTGGTAGTAGCAGAAGGCCAGCACGGCGCCGCTGACGCCGCCCAGAAACGAGCTGGCGAAAAAGGCCAGCAGCTTGAACTTGAACGGGTTCACGCCGATCACCGAGGCGGCGAAATCCTTGTCCCGCACCGCCACCAGCGCGCGCCCGAAGCTGGTGCGCTTGATGTTGAGCACCAGCAGCGTGACGATCACCGCCCACAGCAGCGCACCGTAGTAAAGCATGGCGTCGCCTCGGAGCGGCACGAACAAAAAGCGCACGTCGGGGGTCTGCAGGGTGGCCTGGGCGCCGCCGGAGATGGCCGGTACGTTGATGATGGTCCAGTCCACCAGGTACTGCATGGCCAGCGTGGCCATGACCAGGTACAGCCCCTTCACCCGCAGCGCGGCGGCACCGAAAATACAGCCGATACCGGCGGCCATGAGCCCGGCACCGATCAGCGCCAGCTCGAAGGGCACGCCCGCGCGGGTCAGATGGATGCTGGTGTACGCGCCGATGGCCATCACCGCCGCGAAGCCGAAGTGGAGCTGCCCGGCGATGCCCATGAGCAGGGTCAGTGACAGCGCCGCCGCGCTCCAGATCAGCCAGGGCAGCAGGTAGCTGGTGAGGTAGAGATCTGAGAGGTAGAGCGGCGCCGCCACGGCCAGCGCCAGCAGCAGCCAGACGATGCCCTGGTCCGTGGGCAGCGGCCAGAGCCGGCGGGCGGTCTGATAGCGGGTGTGATGCACTCCGGATTGGCGATAGAACATGGCGCTCAGACCCTCTCGATGTCTTCACGGCCGAACATGCCGTGGGGGCGGAAGATGATGGTCAGCAGGATGATCAGCGAGGTCACCACGTCGCGGGTGCCACCGCCGACGATCGGGTCCACGTAGCCGGGGATCACGCTGCCGAGAATGCCCACGACCAGCCCGGCGATGAGCACGCCGTAGATGCTGTCCAGGCCGCCGAGAATGACCACCGCCACCGCCGGGAACAGCAGCATGGACAGCGTCCAGTCCACCCCCTGCACCGACCCCCACAGGGCGCCGGCCGCCACGGCGGCAATGCCCCCCATGCCCCAGGAGATGCCGATGGCCTTCTCCACCGAGATCCCCACCGACCAGCTCGAGACGTGGTCATCGGAGACCGCGCGCAGCTTCGTCCCGATGCGGGTGCGGAAGAACAGCAGCGCCAGCGCGATCAGCACGCAGGCGACGATGCCGCCCACCAGGTACTCCCGGTTGATGAACACATCGCCGACGATGATCGGCATCATGTTGATGCCCAGATCGAACTGCTTCGGCGCCGCCCCCAGGAGCCCGGGGCCCAGCCCGCGCAGGAAGATCTCCAGCCCCAGGGTGAGCATGACGATCATGATGATGGGCTGACCCACCATCTTGCGCAGCAGCAGCCGCTCGGCCAGCAGGCCGAACAGGAACATGGCCACCACCGCGATGGCGATGGAGGCGTAGATCGGCAGGCCGAACAGGCTGCCGAACATCCAGATCAGGTAGGCGCTGATCATCACCATGGCGCCCTGGGCCAGATTGGGCACCCCGGCGGACTTGTAGATCAGCACGATGCCCAGCGCCACCATGCTGTACATCAGCCCGGTGAGCGCGCCGTTGATCAGCAGTTCGATCAGATAGCTGATATCCATGGATCAGGTCTCCTTCGCCACGTCGGCCACCGTGAGGTGCCGCTTCAGCACGCCGGACTCCCCGGTCTCGTAGGTGATGCGGGCCTCGTACTCCACGGAGTTCTCGCCGCCGTAAAGCGCATCGATGATGGGCTTGTAGTTCTCGTCGATGACGTTGCGGCGCAGCTTGCGGGTACGGGTCACCTCGCCGTCGTCCGGGTCGAACTCCTTGTGCAGGTTGACGAAACGGCGGATCCGCAACCCCTCCGGCAGCACCTCGTTCACATGGGTGATGACGCCGTTGATCAGGCGGTACACCTCCGGTTTCTGCGACAGGTCGGCGAACGAGGTGTAAGACACGCCGTTCTCCTCGGCCCAGTGGCCCACGGCGCTGATGTCGATGGCCACGAGAGCCGCGAGATAATCCCGCTCCTTGCCCAGCACGCAGACATCCTTGATGTACTGGCTGAACTTGAGACGGTTCTCGATGTATGTGGGAATGAAACGCTCCCCGGCGGCGGTGTAGACAACCTCGGAGACGCGGCCGAGCACCACGATCTGACCGTCTTCCTCGATGTGTCCGGCGTCCCCGGTGTGCAGCCAGCCATCACGCAGGGTCTCGGCGGTGGCGTCGGGCTTCCGGTAATACCCGTCGAAGACGTTATCCCCGCGCATGAGGATCTCGCCTTCCTCGCTGAGGCGGATCTCCACGCCGGGAAAGGGTTTGCCCACCGTGTGAAGCTTGATGGAGTCCGGATCCTGGGCCGCGGCCAGCGCACAGTTCTCGGTTTGCCCGTAGAACTGGCGCAGGTTCAGGCCCAGGGCGCGGAAGAACAGGAAGACGTCCTCGCCGATGGCCTCGCCGGCGGTGTAGGGCCTTTCGACCCGGGCCAGGCCGAGCTGGTCCTTGATCGGGCCGTAGACCAGGATCTCGCCAATGGCGCGCCACAGGCGATCCAGGGCGCCGGGCTCGTGACCCTCCAGCCGTTTGCGCTCCAGCTCCACGGCGAAGGGCATGAAACGGTTATACAGCCAGCGTTTCAACCGTGTGGTTTCGCCGATGCCCACCTGGATCCGGGTCAGCATGTTGGACCAGGCGCGGGGGGAGCTGAAATAGAGTGTCGGGGCGATCTCCCGCAGGTCATGCAGGGCGGTTTCCTGACGCTCCGGAATGTTCACCGAAAAGCGCAGCACGATGGCCGCGCCCACGGAGAAGATGAAGTCCCCCACCCAGGCCATGGGCAGGTAGGCCATGTGCACCTCGCCCTCGCGGAAATAGCCCGCGGCGGCCGCGTTGCGCACGCCAGAGAGGATGTGGCCGTGCTTCAGGGGAATGCCCTTGGGCGCTCCCGTGGTACCGGAGGAGTGAAGCAGCACGGCCACATCGTGAACCGAGGCCCGGGAGAGCAGATCCTGCTCCAGCGACGGTTGCTCCCGCAGCCGCTTCCGCCCCCGTGCCGCGATGGCCTCGAACGCCACCACCCCGGACGGCTCCTTGCCGGCCAGGCCTCGGGGGTCGTCATAGACGATGGTCTCCAGCGCCCCGTAACCGGACTCCCGGATGCCCAGCAGCTTGTCCACCTGCTCCTGGTCCTCGGCCAGCGCAAAGCGGATGTCTTCGCGCTGCATCTGACCCATGAGCTCTTCCGGTGTGGTGTCCGGATAGGCGGGGGAGGGCACCGCGCGCAGGGCAATGGCACCGAGCATGCCGAAGTACAGCGCCGGGCGGTTGTCCCCCACCACCAGGATGTTGTCCTCCGGGCCAACCCCCAGTTCCTCCAGCCCGGCGGCAAAGCACAGCACGCGGTCCAGGTAATCCTTCCAGGTGTACTCCTGCCAGATCCCCCGATCGCGCTCCCGCATCGCCACCTGCTCCCCGTGCTCGCGGGCGTTGGCGGCCAGCAGATTCAGCAGATGGTCCTCCGCCTTCCAGTCCGGGTGCAGCGCGGCGGAATCGGTGTGGGCAACAGACTGGTGTTCAGGCTGCATCATGGCTCTTCCCGATGTAGGCCGCCACCACGGCGGGGTCATTGATCGCTTCGCGCGCCGGGCCTTCGGCGATCTTCTCGCCGTTGTTAAGCACCACCACCCGGTCGCAGATGGCGGTCACCACGTCCATGTGATGCTCGATCAACAGCACCGTCAGGCCCAGCGCCTCCTGGGCGTCCAGGATGAAGCGCACCATGTATTCCTTCTCTTCCTGGTTCATGCCCGCCATGGGCTCGTCCAGCACCAGGAACTTCGGCTCCGCACACAGGGCACGGGCCAGCTCCACGCGCTTTTGCATCCCCAGCGGAATCACATCCACCGGCTCATCCCGCACGCTCTCGAGCTGCAGCAGATCGATGATCTCCTCCGCCTTCTCCCGGTGCGCGATCTCCTCCTTCTGCGCCCACCACCAGTAGAACAGCGAGGCCAGGGCGCTGGGGCGCATGAAGATGTGCCGCCCGAGCAGAATGTTGTCCAGCACGCTCATCCCCTTGAACAGCGCCACGTTCTGAAACGTGCGCGCGATGCCCTGCATGGCCACCTTGTACGGCTTGAGGCCATTGAGCGTGCTGTCGTAGAAGCGGATGATTCCCTCCTGCGGGGGGTAGAAGCCGGTGATGGCGTTCACCAGCGTGGTCTTCCCAGAGCCGTTCGGACCCACCAGCCCGAAAATCTCGCCCTGGTTGATGGCAACGTCGATGCGCTTCAATGCCTGCAAACCGCCAAACCAACGACTGACGTTCTCGCAGACAAGTACCTGCCCGCCGCTACCGGCGGCCTGCTGGTCTGCCATGAGGTTTCATTCCTCTATTATGGGTGTCTCTCCAGCCCTCTGTTGCAGCGGGCCGCTCCTCCAAAAAGCCCTGGGAAGGGCCTCAGAAAATGACGCTTACGTAAACGTCGTGTTGTAATCGTACCCATGTCAGGTAGACGTAACTGTCTGGCTGTGCCAGATCTTTTCTATATATCGAATGTAGATCCCGTTTACGTAAGCGTCAACCATCAATGGTGCTGCAGTGCCGCACTCCATGACCGGGGTGCCCGTCCTGTCCCACGTTTGGCCTGGGCGGCGGATCTGGCAATACCTGCTGCAAGCCTAGTAAGCTTCGCGTACGCGGGAAAGCCGGGAGCGCGGTGATGTGCGTGCCCATGCCATGCTGCGTACCCCGGAGATGAACCCGGTCCGCGGATGGGCCGGTTCCCGGCGCATTCGTGAATGCAAAGCCACGTGAGGCATTTGTTAATGAGCAAGGAACAGAAACCGATGACGGTGGCCGAGGCCCGGGCCTACGAGGCGCCGATCCGGCGCCAGATGTGGATAGGCATCGGTGCGGGTGCCCTGGTCATCATCCTGCTGATTGTCTTCGTCATGGAGGCACGTTTCCGCAGTGCGTTGACCGATCCGCGTCCAAGCATGGCGCTGGACACCACGGTGCAGAACGTGCTGACGGATATGCGGCCGTTGCCGGCCGACATCCGGCGCATCCTTGTGGATACACACGAGTTGCGCGATGGGGTTCAGGTCTATGCGGTGCGGCTCCATGACGCTGACGCCCGCCTGGTCTACGATCTGACGCGTCGCGCGGATACGTTGTTGCTGATCCCTTATGGACCACGCGAGGGAACCGCGGTGAATTTCGAGGTGGATCTCGTGCTCAGCGAATACGGCGAGGTTCGCGGGCAGTATCGCCAGGACCGCGGTGTGGATGTGCACACCTACGAGGCTGTTCTCGCCAGTCTGGTGCGGCAGGCACTGGCGGCGCTGCATGCGCAGGCCGGCTTTCCGGTGCCGGAGCATCGGGGTGAGGCCCCCGACCGGCAACGCATCCGCCAGGGCTGGGAAGCGACGATGGATTGAACGGGGTCGCGTACCGCATCCGCCGCAGATCTCACTGGCCCGTGTCGTTCTCACGATAAGCCCGGCAGGAACGGCACGGGTCATTTCTATCCGAATGAAGACCAGGGAGTAACACAACGGTGTTGTCTACGGCAGGGAATCGCAGATTTCGTGGCGGCGTGGTGCTGGTACTGATCGTGCTGCTGGTCGCGGTGGCGATGGCGAGCCCGTATCTGTTCGGGCGGCAGGTGGAGCGGGCCTACGCGGATTTTCTGCGGCAGCTGGACGGCCTGGAACATGTCAGGGTGGAGCAAACGCATTATCGGCGCGGCTGGTTCGAGTCCGCCGCCACTTACGAGGTGCTTCTGGATGACCCGTTACGGCGGTTTGTTATCCAGATGGCCGATGCGCCCGGGGATGCCCAGGAACCGCTCCGCGTGCGCGTCCGCGATCAGATCCGGCACGGCCCGCTGGCCGACGGCGTTGCGGTTGCCGCGATCTCCGGCACGGCCTCCACGGAAGGCTGGTTACTGGATCAACTCCTGGTCTTCCCGGGTGCGGCCCCTATCCAGGCGTATCACGCCCGGGTCGGTTTCGACCGGGTGGTGCAGGGCGACTGGAAACCGTTGCAACTGGACATGACTTCCGGTCCGCTGCTGGCTGAAGCGGGCTGGGAGATGGATTACAGCCTGACGTACGACGGCGGGGTCTTCCGGTACGATCTGCGTCGCGGTGAATACGTCGGGCAGGTCCGCTTGGCCCGCATGCGGCTCCAGGACCCTGGAGGCGTCACGGTTTCGGAAGGCTCCACGTCGGATTTCCGGGCCCGTTTTCAGGGCGAGAGGCTGCGCGAATTCACGGTGGAGACGCATGAGCCTCTGACGGTGCGGGAAGAGAACATCGAGGATCAGGTCTACACCACGCACCTGCGGGACCAGCGCACCCGGCTGGATCTGGGTTTTGACCACCAGGGAAGCATGGAACTGATCGATCTTCGTTACGCGCTGGAGCGGATCCAGGCCGAGAGCCCGCTGCACGATATGGCGGCGACCTCGGTCCAGGTGGAATTCGCCGGCAAGCGCAACGGGGATCATACCTGGTTCGGGGGCGTCACACTGGCACTGGATGCCCTGCACCTGGAGTCGCGGGACACCGAGATGCCGGGTTTCACCGCCGGCGGGCTTCAGGGCGGCGTTCGGTTCGAGCCATCCCCCGGGGATACGGTCCGGATGGTCACCCATGTGAATGCGGAGGATGTCATTGTCCAGGGGCTAAGCGAGGCGGCCAGTCTCGAGTATCGGTTCGGCCTCGAGGAATTGCAACGGCCAGCCTATGATCAGCTCTGGCGCACGGTATACCAGGTGATCGAGCACGTTGTCGACGGTGACCCTGAGTCGCTGCCGTTTTTTGCCACGGACATGAGTCAATCGGCCCTGGCCTTGCTGGGGGAGCGCCCAAGGCTGCGGGTGGATCCGCTTCGTGTGGCCCTTGGCGATGCGGACGGCACGCTGTCGCTGACAGTCCGCGCGCAACCGCTGGAGTTGCTGATGCTGGGGGCTCAGGGACTGCTACTGCCGGACAATGAACTGGAACTCCACGGATCCGTGGCCCCGGGCTTGTTGCGCAAACTGCTCCGGGTGCAGTTGCGGCAGGAATTCGAGACCGCCGGTATCGAGCCCTCGGAGGAGGAACTGGACGCCATGGCCGCCCAGGCGGTTGCCGAGCAGTTGCAGCAATTCGTGATGCAGGGGATCCTGGTCCGGGATGGGGATCGCTACACCTTCCGCCTGTTGCTGGATGACGGCCGGTTGCTGCTCAACGGGGAATCGGCCGACTGGCTGATCCAGCGCTTTTGAGGGCGCCCGCGTGATGAAGCGTTCCACTCGCCGGTAATCGAAGTGTGGCACGACCCGCAATCGAATCGGAACCGACTTGGAAGCGCACACGGGTCGGCTCCCCGCGGCTGCGAGTCCGGATTATCGCCAGAATTCAGGATCCGAGGCGTTTGCCAAGATCCTCATTCCTCTTTCTGCGGAAATCCCTGCTCGCGAAGCCAGCAAGCAGCCACTTTCCCTGACCTTCTAATCTGAGCTGGCGAGATCAAGGATGCGGTCAGCCAATTCCGCCACGCCTTCGCCGGTGGTCGCGATCGTCGCCAGCACCGGCACCCGGCGCTGCTCGGTGCCGCGCAACGCGAGCATGGATTCCAGTTCCAACAGCGTCCCCCGGGTGTGGGGACTGTCCGCCCGGTTCACCACCAGAATATCAGCAACCTCCAGGATGCCAGCCTTGAGGGCCTGGATTTCGTCGCCGAGCCCGGGCGCAAATAGCGCGACATTGGTGTTAGCCACCTCGGTGATGGCGACATCCACCTGGCCGGTCCCAACTGTTTCGACGATTAACAGGTCAAAGCCAGCCGCATGCACAAGCCGGATCACCCGATCGATGGTTCGGCACAGCCCGCCGATTTGCCCGCGCGACGCCAATGAGCGAATGAAGACTCCCGGGTCGCTGGCGTGCCGGGCCATGCGGATGCGGTCACCGAGCACGGCGCCACCGGAGACGGGGCTAGAGGGGTCCACAGACAACACGCCAACTCGGAGTTCACGGGCCCGCAGCTCGGTGATCAGCGCGTTGATCAGGGTCGATTTCCCGACTCCGGGAGGACCCGTGATGCCCACCACAGCCGCCGGTTGGTCCGGTTCCGGCAATTGCTGAAGTATACTCTCGCCGCGCGCCGTCTGGTCCTCAATCTCTGTGATGGCGCGAGCGATACTGCGGGGGTGCCCATCCACAATGCGCTCCACAAGCGCCTCGAGTGAACGGTCCCGTCCGGTATCCACGGCGCTCATACCACCACCGGAGGATTGCCGAATCCGACTGTTTCCCGGACGCGCCCGCAAATCTCGCCATGGGTTGCGCCGGCCGCCACCGCCCGTATCACTGCCTGGTAGGTGTTTTGATCGGTGCTCTCGTAGGCCCGGGCAAGTTCGTCCAGGGCACGTTGGACCGGGCGCTGCTGACGGGTTTCGCGGAAATGCTTAAGGCGGTCCAGGTAGCGCGCGATGCGTTCGGGATCCGGCCGTTGCAGGACCTGTTCATCCCCATCCTCGGATTCGGGGATGACGTATCTGTTGAGGCCAACCACCACCTGTTCCCCGCTGTCAATGGCACGCTGGTGCTGCAACGCGGACCGGCCGATCATCGACTGCACGACACCGTCCCGCACCGCCTCAAACATCCCGCCAGCCTCATCGACAATGCGTATCACCGACAGGATTTGTTCCTCCATCTCATCGGTAAGCCGTTCCACGTAGTAAGAGCCCCCGAGCGGATCAATAACGTCGGCGAGGTGGGCCTCGTCGCGGAGAATGTGCTGGGTAGCGACGGCAATCCGGGCGGATTGCTCTGTGGGACTGCAGATTGCTTCATCGTAGGCGTCCGTATGCAGGGACTGCAATCCACCGAATATTCCCGCCATAGCCTGGACTGTCACGCGCGCAATGTTGTTCAGCGGCTGCTGGCGTGTTAAGTCCGCGCCAGAGGTTTGAACATGGAAGCGCAGGCGCTTCGCTTGGGCGCTCTTTACCCCGAAACGCTCCCGTACCAGCCGGGACCATACCCGGCGCCCGGCGCGGAACTTCGCAACCTCCTCGAAGAAGCTGAGGGAAACGTCGAAGAAGAAGCTGAACCGGGCCAGAAACGCCTCCGGATCGGCGCCGCGGTCGACCAGGTCCATCCCGTGCTGAAGGGCTGCCGACAAGGCGAAACCCATGGCCTCCGCCGGCGTGGCTCCAGCCTGCTGGTAATGCTGTCCGACCACGGACATGGGATTCCACCGTGGCGCGGTCTCATTCATCCAGGTGACATGGTCGAGCAGCGCACGGCGCTGAGCATCCAGAGGGATGCGGAAGAACATACCGAGCGCGGCGCAGTGCGAGAGGTAGTCCGACTGGGTTGAGGTGCCTGCAAGCGTGCGCCACGCAATGCCTCGGTCCTTCGCCACGTTGAACATCAAGGCCGAGAGCGTATAAGGAGCCGTGTCTCCCAGGGCCACGGACTCTCGGTCGATGGGCAGACCGTCCAGACAGAGATCCATGTCCTCCTTGGTGGCGATCAATGTTCCGCAGGTGCCCAACAGTACCGGCTCCACCTGATCCGGGTCGTAGCCGCGCATATGGCTGTTGCATGGCGATACGTAGAGCCCGGTAAGCCCAAGCTCGTAAAGGTGGTGCATCCGCTTGTTGTAGTCCTCCGGGATCCCGTAACCGACCACCAGCCGTGGTGTCCAAGGTCGCCCACGGTGCATGCTAGTGTGTATGCCCCGTGTGAACGGGGGCTCGCCGGGGTATCCGAGATCTTCCAGGTACCGGCTGGAGTCCCAGTCATTGGGGTCGTACAGTGCCCGGACTTCCAGCCCGGAGCGGTTCGTGCGCCTATCGTCGGGGCCCAGCAAATCCGTCAGACGCTCTTTCCAGGCGCGCTGCGCCTCCGCATCGCCCGGCTTGCCATCCCCCTGCGATACCGTAGCGGAGCCCTTCTGTTCCTGGTGCTCGCTCATGGCCAACCCCTCATGTTTACTGGTCGTAATCGTTGGTGGCGCGTCATGCCTGATGATCCTGCTCGATAGTGGTGCGCGCTTCTGCAGCGAGCGCCTCCACTTCCTGCACGATACTTTCTCGGCTTGCGCCGGGGTGGAAGATCCGTGCAACACCGGCCTGAATCAGCTCGTCCGCTTCCGCGTTGGGCACGATTCCACCCACCACGACCCGGATATGGCCAAGACCGGCCTCGCGAAGCGCCTGAATCAGCCCCGGCACCAGCGCGTGGTCCGTTGCCAGGCTGGAGATGCCGATCACATCAACATCCTCTTGGTCAGCCAGATTCACAACATCCGGAATCTGTTGCCAAGGGCCCGTATAGATCACCTCCATTCCGGCATCGCGCAGGTACGTGGCCACGATGCGGCTACCTCGGTCGTGTGCGTCGAGACCGATCTTAGTGAGAAGTACTTTGCCGCGGTGGTTCATTTAGGGTGCCTCCGTGAGCAATAACCCACGCATGGTTAAATTTTCAAGCAAACGATTGTTAGAAATAGTAGATGTGCCGAATATGCGCGTCAACCCTGAAACGGCCCGGCGTCTCAAGGGCTACGAATCTGTTCTGCCTCGGGGAGTAAACACTACGGATTTGGGGAAGCGCTGATCTATTCCCACGGTGCTCTGCGGAGCCCTTCGCGCGCGCTGACAAGGCGGCGTTCGCAGGCAATGGCCGTGGTCCTTGTCAAGAACGCCAATGCCGCTCAGCGTGCGCGAATTTGTTCCGCCGCCATGCAGAACTCGATCGATTCGGAGAGCCGGGAGGCGATTTGCGCGAGGTGGTTTCCCGCGTTGACGTCAACAGCTACGGCTTGTAGCACCGATCAGGCCAGCGCCGGTATCTCGCAATTGTTGCCAGTACAACGGCACCGGGGTTCATCTCCTTGCCCCTGATCATGGGGTAGGGGCCCGCTCACGGCGCCCGCAGTTCCTTTTTCAGGATCTTGCCCACCGGGTTCCGGGGAATCTCTTCGACGAGCTTCAGTCTTTCCGGAAGCTTGTAGACACTCATGCCAATGCCCTTGAGGTGCTCATTGATCTCCTCCAGGGTGGGCGCATCATCCGGATCCCGCGGCACCACACAGACGCAGACCCGTTCGCCCAGCGTTTCGTCCGGAACCGGAATCACCGCCACGTCCTGCACTTTCCGGTAACCCTGAACCGCGTTTTCCACCTCCACGCTGGAGATGTTGAAGCCGCCACGGATCACGATGTCCTTCTTGCGGTCGTAGAAACCCACGAAATCCGGTTCCTGCACGATGAACAGATCGCCGGTACGGAAAAAGCCGTCGGCAGTGAAGGCACGCTCTGCCAGGTCGGGCCGCTTGAAATAGCCGGCAAACACACCGGGGCTGCGGTAGACCAGCTCGCCGATCCCCCCGGGCTCGGTCACGTCCCGCCCTTCCTCATCCAGGATTCTGGCTTCGACGCCGCGGACACCAGAGGGCCACTCACGGCCCGGTTTGCCCCACCAGGGGAAATGATCCACCCGCCGGTCCAGCTCCGGCACATCCGCCGGACCGGCAACCAGCGCGGTACCCTCGTTCTGGCCCCAGATGTTCACGATATTGATGTCCCAGCGACGCTTGAACTCCTGCATGGACCACGCCGAGGGTGGTGCCGAGCCGGTGGTGATGGTGCGGATGCGGGATAGATCCAGTTCATCCACGTTGGGGAGCTTGGCAATCATGTTCAGCATCGCCGGCACGAGAATGGTGTACTGAATGCCCTCGTCCAGTAACTGGCGCATCAGGATGTCCGGCGTGATCGGGTGGTGCAGCACCAGGGTGCCGGCGGCGTACAGCCAGGGAACGTAGTTCACACCCACTGCGGTCATGTTGACCAGTGGCGCCACGCACAGGATACGATCCGCCGGCTGGATGCCGCATATCGGGGAGATCGTGTTGGTCACATACTCCCAGTTGTTGTGGCTCATGGGGCAGCCCTTGGGATTGGCTTCGGTCCCCGAGGTCCAGCACAGCGTGAAAATGTCGTTGGCTTCCACCGCGACGTCGACCGGGTTCCGCGGCTCGCGGGACGCGACTTCGGTCAGTTCCCGGAGCTCCATGTAGTGCTGGAAACCGAGTTCCTCCCCCAGGGCGCGGTAGCTGAAGCCCTTGAACGTGTCGGCCGAGACGTAGAAGCGGGATTCGGTCAGCTCTTTCACGTAGCCCACGTCCTTGCTGCGCCACTGCATGGGCAGCGCCGTCAGCACGCCGCCGGCCCGGGCCGCCGCCAGATAGAGCATGGCCAGCTCCCAGACGTTGGGTAGCTGCGCCACCAGCACATCGTCCTTGCCGAAGCCCCGGCGGGCCAGTTCCTCGGCCGTGGCTTCCACGGCACGTTCCAGTTCTCCCCAACTGATGCGCCGGGGCATGGTTCCCACAAGCTCCTGGCGGTCGGGGGGGTCAACGATCGCCTCGCGCTGCGGGTGCGCCGCGCAGTTGCCGGCGAAGCGCTGCAGCAAGGTCTTGTCGCCCCAGTAACCCTGTTCGGTGTAGGTTCTGATCAGTTCCGGGCTGTGCAGAATCACGTCAGGTGCTCCTCCGGTCGTGCCTTGTTATGTCTATGAGAGAATCGGTCAGCGCTTCCTTAAGAGAGGTTAGTACCGTCCATTGCTGGCGACATCGTCCTTTCAGACGACTCCGCCTCGCCGGTAGGGGACACCGGATCATTCGCGGTTGCATCGCGTTGTGGAGCAGATCGGGGGGCGGGTGCGACGGCACACGGGCCCGGTGATGCGGTTCATGTGGTGCCGGGAGTGGGACTCGAACCCACACTCTGTCGCCAGAACCGGATTTTGAGTCCGGCGCGTCTACCAGTTCCGCCATCCCGGCATGGGAGAGCTCGAGGGCGGAGTATAAGGCAGATTCCGATGGGGTGAAACCGTCGCGGCGGTCGCCCGCCTCGTCCCTGCCGGTGCTTCCTGATACTATTCCCGGCCCCGATTTCTGCTGGTTCACGCGCATGCGCCGAAGTGAGTTCTCGTTTGATCTTCCGCCGGAGTTGATCGCCCATCACCCGTTGCCGCAACGTTCCGGTAGCCGGCTGTTGTGCCTTGACGGGCGCGACGGCGCGGTGATTGACCGCCGTTTCGTGGAACTGGAGATGTTGCTCCGGCCCGGCGATCTGCTGGTGATGAACGATACCCGCGTGATCCCCGCCCGTCTGTTCGGTCACAAGGAGACTGGCGGCCGGGTGGAGATACTGGTGGAACGGTTGCGCCCCGAAGCCCAGGCGCTGGTGCATCTCCGGGCCAACAAGACCCTGAAAGAAGGTGCATGGATCGCGTTGGAAAGCGGTGGCCGCGCCCAGGTCCTGGGGCGGGAGGGGGATTGTTTCGTGCTGCGCTTCCAGGTGAGCGGAACAGTGCTGGCGTACCTGGACCGCCATGGTCACATGCCGCTGCCGCCCTATATCCGCCGTGAGGACGGGGCAGAGGATCGCGAACGCTACCAGACCGTGATCGCCCGGACGCCGGGCGCCGTGGCGGCGCCCACCGCCGGGCTCCATTTCGACCAGCCCATGCTGGATCGCCTGCAGGCCCGCGGCGTGAGCCTGGCGACGGTGACGCTGCACGTCGGGGCGGGGACGTTCCAGCCGGTGCGGGCCGATGACATCACCGGGCACCGCATGCACAGCGAGTGGCTGCAGGTCTCGCCAGCGGTGTGTGAGGCCGTCACCGCGGCAGGGCGGCGGGGCGGGCGCGTGGTGGCTGTGGGAACGACGGTGGTCCGCGCCCTGGAATCGGCGGCCCGGGATGGCGTGCTCAAGCCGTTTGCCGGCGAGACGGATATTTTCATCTACCCTGGTTACCGCTTTCGCGTCGTCGATGCCCTGATCACCAACTTCCATCTGCCCGAATCCAGTCTCATCATGCTGGTCAGCGCCTTTGCCGGTCATGCCCACACCATGGCGGCGTACCGGCACGCGGTGCGGGAACGCTATCGTTTCTTCAGTTACGGGGATGCCATGTTCATTGCGCCGCCAGCTCCGGAAGCCCGCGCGGAGGGTTCCGGATGATCATGAAGTTCGAACTGCTGGGCCGGGATGGTGCGGCCCGGGTGGGGCGCCTGCGGTTTCCCCGTGGTGTTGTGGATACCCCGGCGTTCATGCCGGTAGGCACCTACGGTACGGTGAAGGCGATGACCCCGGACGAGGTGTCCGGCCTGGGCGCTCAGATCGTGCTGGGCAACACCTTTCATCTGATGCTGCGCCCGGGCACCGAGATCATTGCCCTGCATGGTGACCTGCATGGCTTCATGCAGTGGCAGGGCCCGATCCTTACCGACTCCGGTGGTTTTCAGGTGTTCAGCCTGGGCAAGCTGCGCAAGATCGAGGAGCGTGGCGTCACCTTCCGGTCGCCGGTGGATGGCCGCAAGGTGTTCATGGGCCCGGAGGAATCCATGGATGTGCAGCGTGCGCTGGGTTCGGACATCGTCATGATTTTCGACGAATGCACCCCGTACCCGGCCACGGAGTCCGAGGCCCGGCGTTCCATGGAGCTGTCGCTGCGCTGGGCTGAGCGCAGCCGCCGTGCCCATGGAGAGAATCCGTCCGCCCTGTTCGGCATCGTCCAGGGCGGCGTTTACCCGGACCTCCGGACCGTCTCGCTGAACGGTCTGATGGATATCGGCTTTGACGGTTACGCCATCGGCGGGCTGGCGGTGGGGGAGCCGGAGCATGAGCGCAACGCCATGCTGGAGCACCTGGATCCACGCATGCCGGTGGATCGCCCCCGCTATCTGATGGGCGTCGGGCGGCCGGAGGATCTGGTGGAGGGCGTCCGGCGCGGTGTTGACATGTTTGATTGCGTCATGCCCACCCGCAACGCAAGGACGGGGTTCCTGTTTACCCGCGGCGGCATACTGCGGATCCGCAACAGCCGGTTCGCCCGGGATACCCGGCCGGTGGAAGAGGGCTGCCCCTGTTACACGTGCCGGCACTACAGCCGGGCCTACCTCAAACACCTGGACAAGTGCAACGAGATCCTGGGGCCGCGGCTTGCGACCATACACAATCTGCATTTCTACCAGCAGTTGATGGGGGAACTGCGTGCCGCCATCACCCAAGGGCGTCTGGACAGCTACGTGGACGATTTCTATTACCGCCTGTCCCAGGGGGTGGATTGAGGGTGATGGGAACGCCATGGGAACAGATCGGTGCTTCCCTTGCGAACCGGGGCTGCGGAGTCCATCGCCCGGGGGCAGCCCCTCCCACCGGGGAAGATGGGCATGCGTCTGCCCGCTGCTGTGGCATAATGCGCCCCGGGTTTGACGGCCGGCAGGCCGGCAGGCATTGTCTTGTGCCCACAACAAACACGTGAGAGGACTGTTCATGGATTTCTTCATTTCCAGCGCGTATGCGCAGGCCGGCGATGCGGGTGGTGCCGGCTGGGGGGCGCTGCTTTTCCCCATCCTGTTGATCGTGATTTTCTATTTCCTGCTGATCCGTCCGCAGACCAAGCGGGCCAAGGAGCACCGGCAGATGGTCTCCGAACTGTCCAAAGGGGACGAAATCATCACCCAGGGCGGTTTGCTTGGCCGGATCACCGATGTCGGCGAAACCTTCGTCAGCCTGGAGATCGCCGACGGCATTCAGGTGAAGGTGCAGAAAAACGCTGCCGCCCAGGTGGTGCCCAAGGGAACTATCAAGGGCAAGGAGCAGCCGAAGGAAGGCAAGTAAACCGCTGATTGGACGGGTGTAATGAACCGGTATCCGCTCTGGAAGTATCTCGTGCTCATCGTTGCCGTGGTGGTGGGCGTTCTGTACGCGCTGCCCAACCTCTATGGTGAGGATCCGGCCGTCCAGGTCTCGGCGACGCGTGCACAGGACAATCCGCAGGATGTGCAGCGCCGCGTGCTGGCTTTTCTGGATGAGGCCGGGATCCCGTACACGGGCTACGAGATCGAGGAAGAGCGGGTGCTGGTGCGTCTCGAGAACGAGGACGATCAACTGCGCGCCGCCGACCTGCTGCGGGATGATCTGGGTTCCGGCTACACCGTGGCGTTGAACCTGGCTCCCGCCACACCGGACTGGCTGCGCAGTCTGAAGGCGGAACCCATGTATCTCGGCCTGGACCTCCGGGGTGGCGTGCATTTCCTCATGCAGGTGGACCTGGATGCTTCCGTGGCGCAGACGCTGCAGCGCTTCCAGAGCGATTTCCGCACCCAGCTCCGCCGGGAGCGGATCCGCTACAGCGGCGTGGAGGTGGAAGACAACCGGGTCATCGCGCGTTTCCGCAATGCGCCGGAACGGGAACAGGCCCTGCAACTGCTGCGGGCCAGTTACCGGAATGATCTGAACTTCTCCCAGGAGGAGCGGGACGGTCAGTTCTGGCTGATCGGCGAGGTGCCGGAAGAGCGGATACAGGAAATCCGCCTGGCTGCCTTGCAGCAGAACATTACCACGCTGCGTAACCGGGTCAACGAGCTGGGCGTGGCGGAACCGGTGATCCAGCGTCAGGGTTCGGATCGTATCGTGGTGCAGCTTCCCGGCGTCCAGGACACGGCGCGGGCCAAGGACATTATCGGCGCCACGGCCACGCTGGAGTTCCGCATGGTGCATTCGGACAACGCCGGCTACGGCGGCCGGGAGGACAGTCCCGTGCCCGCCGACGCCCTGCGCTACATCTACCGGGATGGCGGCTACGTGCTTCTTGAGCGGGAGGTGATGCTCACCGGCGATTACATCAGCAACGCCTCCTCCGGGATCGACTCCGAGACCGGTGGGCCCCAGGTGAATATCCGCCTGACCTCCGACGGCGGTAGCCTGTTCAACCGGGCCACCCGGGAGAACGTGGGCCGGCCCATGGCCGTGGTGTTCATCGAGACCCGCACGGAGACGCGGGAAGTGGATGGGGAGACGGTACGGGAACGGGTGCAGACGGAGGAGGTGATCAATATCGCCACCATCCGCGAGCCGCTCCACAGCCAGTTCCGGATCACGGGGCTGGACAGCACCACGGAGGCGAGGGATCTGGCGCTGCTGCTGCGCGCCGGTTCCCTGAGCGCGCCTATCGACATCATCGAGGAACGGACCGTCGGGCCAAGCCTGGGGCAGGAGAACATCAACCAGGGCTTCATGGCGGTGGTGATCGGCTTCCTGCTGGTGGTGGCCTTCATGGCATTTTACTACAAGGTTTTCGGTCTGATCGCCAACATGGCGCTGTTCCTGAATCTGGTGTTCATTGTGGCCGTGCTGTCCATGCTGCAGGCGACTCTGACCTTGCCGGGCATCGCCGGTATCGTGTTGACGGTCGGCATGGCCGTGGATGCCAACGTTCTGATTTTCCAGCGTATTCGTGAGGAACTCCATGCGGGCCTGCGGCCCCAGGAGGCGATCCACGCCGGCTATGCCAAGGCGCTGTCCACCATCGCCGACGCCAACATCACCACACTGCTGGCGGCGCTGGTGTTGTTCCTGTTCGGCACCGGCCCGGTGCAGGGCTTTGCCGTCACACTGTCCATCGGCATCGTCACGTCCATGTTCACTGCCATCATGGGCACGCGGGCGGTGGTCAATCTGATTTATGGTCGTCGGCGCCGTCTGAGCGCGCTGCCTATTTGAGGCGGGACCGGGAGCGAGAGCGCCATGTGGCTTTTCAAGAAGGATCCGAGCATCAACTTCATGGGGCACCGCCGGCTGGCGGCGGTGGTCTCGGTTATTCTGCTTGCCGCTGCGATCGCGGCCCTGTTGCTAAGGGGGCTGAACTTCGGTATCGACTTCACCGGTGGCACCGTGGTGGAAGTGGGTTACCCGGCGCCGGCGGATCTGACCGAGGTGCGCCGGACCCTGAATGCGGGGGGCTTCGAGGGCGCCGTGGTTCAGCATTTCGGCTCCGCCCGGGAGGTGATGATCCGGCTGGCGCCTCAGGATGACGTGGAGGCGGCGGAACTGAGCAATCAGGTGCTTTCCGTACTTCGCAGTCATGCGCCCGAGGTGGATTTGCGGCGGGTGGAGTTCGTGGGGCCACAGATCGGTGAGGAACTGACCCAGGACGGCCTGCTGGCCATGCTGATCGCCTTGGGCGGCATACTCATCTACGTGGCACTTCGCTTCGAGTACCGGTTTGCCGCCGGTTCGGTCGCCGCGCTGCTGCATGACGTGACCCTGATCCTGGGAATTCTGGCGGCGTTCCAGGTGAGCTTCGATCTCACCGTGCTTGCGGCGCTCCTCGCCGTGGTGGGCTACTCCCTGAACGATACCATCGTGGTCTTCGACCGCATCCGCGAGAACTTCATCAAGATGCGCAAGGGAACCACCGAGGAGGTCATGAACACCTCCATCAACCAGACGCTTTCCCGGACCATCGTGACCTCGTTCACCACGCTGCTGGTGGTGATGTCCCTGTACCTTCTTGGGGGTGAGCTCATTTCCGGGTTTGCGTTCACCCTGCTGCTGGGGGTGCTGGTCGGTACCTATTCCTCCATCTTCGTGGCCAGCTCCTCGGCATTGGCCATGGGGGTGAGCAAGTACGATCTGCAGCCGCCGGAAAAGGAAGGGGCGGAGCTGGAACAGCAGCAACCGTGACCCGGGCTCGCGACCGTTTGGGGGCGCTGCCGCATTGATTGATGGGGCGCCCCGGTCCGCCAGGTCCCCTGTCAGAACTCCCAGCGTGCTCCCAGGTTCAGGGCGTCGTAATCGAATTCGCTGTCGCTGATGTACCGGATGTAGTCGATGTTCAGGTAGGTGTTGTTGGCCACCTGGAAATCGCCGCCCAGTCCGAAACTGATGCTGCTTTCCTTCTCGGAACGGTTGTTCATATCGTAGCGGAGTTCCGAAAAGCCCACCACGCCGTACAGGCTGCTGTACCGGGTAATCGGGATATCCCCCCGTACCAGGCCGCTCAGCAGGTGGCTTGGGTCAATGTCATCACCCCGACCGGTTCGGTCGGAACCGCCGGTGGCCAGATGTGCCTCCAGCGCCACCTGTGGTGTGAGGCGCGCCCCGAATTTCGCGCGGACACCCACGTCACTGGCGGCACTTCCGCGGTCCGGGTTGAAGAACCAGTTGTGAAGATCCACGCCGAAGTAGAATGGTTGCTGGGCCTGTGCAGTGCCGACAGCCAGCAGGGCTCCCAGTGCACAACTGCCTGCGACTGCCTGGTAACGTCGGGCTGGGCCACGCATGTTTCCTCCACTTGCGGCGCCGGGGCCGCGTTGAGCGGTAACGCACATTTCCTGGTTAACGCCGAATGTAACGCGGCAACAGGGATGGTTCTAGTATGCCGCTGTTGCGGGACGGGACACTACCCTGCGTTGCGGCGGAGCAGGTTACTTGTCGGCAGGCGGCGCGCTACACTTGCCTGCTGTTAGCCTCGGTGCAGTGGACCGTATGCCACTGCGACCTGAGGACGGCTGCTGAGGGATTCCTGGACGAGGGGTGCATGGAACGGATATGTGTTTATTGCGGCTCCAAACGGGGCAATGAGCCGGTTTATGCCGAGGCAACCCGGGAGCTTGGGCTGTTGCTGGGAGAGCAGGGCCTGGGGTTGGTGTATGGCGGCGCCAGTGTGGGATTGATGGGGGTGCTGGCCGACGCGGTTCTGGAAGCGGGTGGCGAGGTGATCGGCGTGATCCCGCGTTTCCTCCAGGACAAGGAAGTCGCACACCACGGTGTGACACAACTGCATGTGGTGGACGGCATGCATGCCCGCAAGGCCTTGATGGCGGACCTGGCGGACGCCTTCATCGCGTTGCCGGGCGGCCTGGGCACCCTGGAGGAGCTGTTCGAGATGCTGACCTGGGGGCAGCTCGACATGCACACCAAGCCCTGTGGCGCTCTCAACGTGGATGACTATTACACGCCCCTGGCCCGGTTCCTTGATCGGATGGTGGACGCCGGCTTCGTTCGGGCGGAGCACCGTCGGCTCCTGACCCTGGATGACTCGCCAGAGATGCTGTTGCGGCGTCTGGAGGACTTGTACCGCCGGAGTCTGTGACCGGTGCCGGTCACACGAGCCAGGGTTTCAGCTCGTCCAGACTGGCGTTGCCGCCGGTGAGCACCACTACGATCACGCCGTCCGGGGAAACGCCGTCCGGCACGCCGTGTTCCAGCAATGACGCCACGCCGACGGCAGCCCCGGGCTCGGGCAACAGGCGCATGGTGTGGATCAGATGGCGCATGGCCTCGGCAATGGCGCCCTCCGAAACCTGACTCAGCCCGCTGACCCATTGCCGGGAGAGCCGGTAGGTGTGCTCCCCCGCAATGGCTGCCCCCAGGCTCCAGGCACAGGTGTCCACCCGTGGCAGCCGCTTCGGGCCGCCTGACTGCCATGCGTGGTGCAGGGTGGGCGCACCCTCCGGCTCCACGCCGATGACCCGCAGCTCCGGTCGCCGGCTACGGGTTACCAGGGCGAGACCCGAGATCAGTCCGCCGCCGCCAACCGGGCACAGGATGCAGGACGCGCTCGGCGACTGTTCCAGGATCTCCAGTCCCAAGGTGCCCTGACCGGCGATGATGCGCAGATCGTCGTAGGGGTGAACCAGCGTCAGGCCGCGTTGTGCGCACAGTGTGTGCATGTGGTTCCAGGCGGCGTTGATATCCCCGTGCAGAATCACGTCGGCGCCGAGCGCACGGCTTGCCTCCACTTTGAGGGGGCTGGCGTTGGCCGGCATCACCACGGTCAGGGGCGTTCCTGTATCCGCCGCCGCCCGGGCCAGAGCAATGGCGTGATTGCCAGCGGACACCGCCCCGAGACCGGAGTTGAGTTCAAGGGCGCTTGCCGTGCGGAGCCAGTTCAGGGCGCCGCGGATCTTGAAGGAGCCCGTGTGCTGGAACAGTTCACATTTGTACAGCACGCGCTGCCCCAGGCGGTCGCTCAGTCGCAGATCCGCCACCAGCGGTGTCACCTCGATGCGGTCCCGGATACGCGTCCGGGCAGCCAGGATGTCCGACGCCTCCATGACGTCCCTCCTCAGTGACCTGCCTCGGGAACCATACTGCGCCGCAGCGGCCGCTGCCAACCGGGGAGGTGAATTGTCAGACAGAATTGTATACTTTGAATGGGTCAGGGTGGCGCATGATCTATAAAAGAGCGGAGGAGATGATGACGACGCGTACCAGTTCCCGCCGGGATCAACTGCTGGAGACGGCTGCCGAGCTGTTCTACCGCAACGGATGTCATACCACCGGAATCGACCGCCTGTTGGCCGAGGCCGGCGTGGCGAAGATGACGCTGTACAAGCATTTCAAGTCCAAGGAGAATCTCGTTCTGGCCGTCGCGGCACGGCTAAACGATCAACTCCGGGAGGAGTTCGAGGCGGTGGTGGAGCAGCGCAAGCTTTCCCCCCGTGAGCAGTTGCTGACGCTGGTTGATCTGTTGGAGGAATGGTGTCAGCGGGAGGATTTCTGCGGTTGCCCGATGATCAATCTGGCCGTCCAGTATCCCGATCCTGATCATCCGATTCATCAGGCCGCGGCCCAGCACAAGCGCTTCCGTATCGATTACATCACCGAGGTGGCGCGGCGGGCGGGGGCGCCGGATCCGGAGGCGCTGGCCACGGAGCTGGTCCTGATGCTGGAAGGGGCCGTGGTCATGGTCCAGACCACACGGGATTGCGGTCTGGTGCAGCATGCCCGTGCCGGTATGGCCAAGTTGGTGGAACTGGCGCTGGATCAATGACACTTCCCTAGGTGTGGAGTCTCAATAGGTTGTCCACGGAGAGACCGAGGACGCTGATGGGTGATTTCTGCACCAATGCTGCCGCATTCAGTGGCGATCAGGCGCATTGATGAACGGCATCCGTCGACTGTGCAGGCGGCATCAGCAAACCCCGGCGCCGCCTGCACCTCGGTGGTGTCAACGCGCTTCAAGCAGAATGATCGAGCAGGCTGCCTCGTCGAAACCGACAACGCCTCCACCGTTTTCGGCGAGTGCGATCCGGGCGTTAGGGCGCTGCCGCTCCCCGGCCTCCTGACGCAGTTGCAACGCCAGTTCATGAATCATGGAAAGCCCGGTAGCCCCCACTGGATGCCCCTTGGAGACCAGGCCACCGGAGAGGTTGACTGGAATTCGCCCGTCCAGCGCCGTGGCCCCCGAAGCCACGAACTCACCGCCTTTCCCGATTTCGCAGAAACCCAGCATCTCGCTCTGATAGATCTCGCAGAAGGCGGTGGCGTCATGCACCTCGGCCACATCCACGTCTTCGGGCGCCAAGCCTGACGCAGCATAGGCGCGTTTGGCGGCGACATGGGACAGGCCGGGCTCGTCCAGGTCACGGTATTTGCCGCCGGTCAACACGCTGGCCCGGACTCGGATCGCGCGCTCCTGCGCCGCCGGAGGCAGGGATCTCAGGAACTTCTCCGAGCAGAGCAGGGCCGCCGCAGCGCCGTCGCCCACCGGGGCGCACATGGAGCGCGTCAGGGGCCAACTCACCTCCCGATCCGCCAAAACCTCTTCCGGTGTGACTTCGAAGCGGTATTGCGCGAGCGGGTTGCGCGCGCCCATGGCGTGGTTCTTCGATGCCCCACGGGCAATCTGCTCCTGGGTCGTACCAAACCGCTTCATGTGGTAAGCCGCCTGCATTGCGTAGGTGTCCATGAAGACGGTACCGCCGCCCGCATTCGGCTGAAACGGTTTGCCCGAACGCTGTCCGGCATCCGCATAATAGGCGTGCCATTCCTCGGGATCCAGTTGATCGATCCCGCCCTCGAAGATCTCCTGAGTACGGGCCGGATCGTCCGGGATGAAGGTCTTCTCCACGCCCACGGCCAACGAGACGTCAGCCTGGCCGGACAACACGTCCTTCCAGGCGCCGTGGAACGCCATTGACGCGGTGGCGCAGCCGCCCTCCACGTTGATGATCCCCACTCTTTCAGGGAACAGGCCCTCGCGAACCAGAGGCGTGAAGCAGACCTGGCCGCGAATGTTCCGCTGGCCAAACGTGCCCATTCCGCAGTTACCGAACCACGCCTGCTCAATCGCTCCGGCGTCCGGCAAGCACGAGTCTTCGAGCACCCGGGTGTACACCTGGCGGGTGAGCTCCTTGAAGCCCAGGTCCGGATGCTTCCCGAACGGTGTACAGGCAGTGCCAATCACATAAACATCTTGCACGTTCGTCTCCTCCTGCGGACTCCACCGCACGCTCTCGCCGTCAGGTCAGCCGTACGGGTAGTCGCATCAGGCCACGCATGATGAGCGCATCCACCCAATCCGGTTCCTTGTCAGCCGCCCGCAGGTTCGGGAACCGTTCGGCGATGATGGCCAGTGCAACATTCCCCTCGAGCCGTGCCAGCGGGGCGCCAAGGCAGAAATGGGGCCCCTGACCGAAGGTCAGATGCCGATTCGGGGACCTGGAGAGATCCAGATCCTGGGGGCGCTCGAACTGCTGGGGATCCCGGTTGGCCGCATTGATCATTGCGAACACGCGCTCGCCCTTCCGCAGTTGTTTTCCGCCCAGTTCGTGATCGACAGCGACCACCCGGGCGATGGAGTTGCTGGGTCCGTCATACCGCAGAAACTCCTCCACGGCCGTCTCGATCATGTCCGGGTTCTCGCGCAGGCGCTCACGTTGCTCCGGGAAGTCGATCATCGCCTTGACCGCGTTACCCAGCAGGTTGGTGGTTGTCTCATGCCCGGCGAATAGCAAAAGCATGCAGGTCGCGATCAGTTCATCCTCGGTCAGCATGTTGCCCTCGTCGCGGGCCTTTGTCATTCGGCTGACGAAATCCTCCCCCGGGTTCGCGCGCCGCTCACGGATGACCCCACGGAAATACTCGGCCATGTTCACGCAGCCATCGTGGGCCCGCTGATACTTATCGGGTACGTCCCGCGCGGAACCGATAAACAACCGCATATCATCTGACCAGACCTTGATTTTCGGGAAGTCCTCACGCGGGATATCCAGCATGTCCATGATGACGTAGCCGGGTAGCAGCATCGCGAACTTGCTGATGAAGTCGATGGGCTGGCTGTCGTCGATGTCGGCGAGAATGTGCTCGACGGTGCCGGTGATTGTGGGCCGCAGGGAGGCGATCGCCGAGGGCGTGAACACCGTGTTGAGCAGCCGACGCAGTCGGGTATGCTCCGGCGGATCACGGAATACCAGCCAGCGATTCAGGTAACGCATGATTTCCGTGAGCAATTCGCGGCGCTCACCCCGGCTGGCCTCATAGAAGGGCGTGAGGCGATCCGGGGACAACTCCTTGCTCATCGCCACCTTCCGCACGTCAGCGTACCGGGTCACGATCCAGCTCTGAAGGGGCTCGCTCCAGTGAACAGGGTCATTTTCCTGGAGTTGCTGGTAGAGAGGAAACGGATCCCGGCGAATGTCCGGTCGAGTCGGGTCGTATACGAGTTCCATTGGTATTCTCCGGATCGATCAGTTCAGAGCGCGACCACCAGGCGTTCGCTCCTGGCACGGGAGCAGCACGGCGTAAAGTAATCACCGCGCTTGCGCTCTTCAGGCATGAGGAAGGCATCCCGATGGTCCGGCTCACCTTCAAGCACTTTCGTCAGGCACGAGCCACACACACCCTGTTCACAGGACACCGGCACATCAACACCAGCCTCCTCAAGGGCTGCAACTGCCGTCTTTCCTGGTGGCACCAATACCGAAAACCCAGACTCCGCCAGGACGAGTTCGAATTGCTCATCATCCTCCGTATCCACCGCTGCCTGGGCCGCGGAGAAAAGCTCTCGGTGGATACGGTGAGCACTGAATCCGGCTGCGGCTGCGGCGATCTCTGCCGCCTCGATAAAGCCGGCGGGGCCGCACACATAGAAGTGCCCCTTGGGGTCAGCATCCTTAAGCGCCGCGTTAATGGCAGCCTTCGGGTCCATCTTGCTGTCGGATCCGAAGGTGACCGACTCGGCAAACGGCGCGGCTTTCAGTTCCTCCAGAAACGCGGCGGCAGTCTCGGAGCGGTATTGATAATGCATCCGGAAGCGCGCGCCCCTGCGGTGCAGTTCCCGGGCCATGGGCAGGATCGGAGTCACCCCGATGCCACCCGCAATGAGTACGGCCGGGGCATCCCCCTCGTGGAGTGGAAAGTTATTCCGGGGCTCACTGACCCGGATCAGCTTCCCGGTATCGATCTCGGAATGCATGGCGCGGGAGCCGCCGCGGGAGTCAGGTGTATCAAGCACCGCGATACGCCAGCGTGGATCATCCACCTCTCCGCACAGCGAATACTGGCGCAGCACCGTTTTTCCGTCCGCAGTTGTCAGTTCCACGTCGATGTGGGCGCCCGGTTCCCAATCCGGAAGCGCTTCCCCGGACACCGTCTCCAACACAAAACCGGCCACGGCATCCGCTTCTTTCCGCCTCTCGCGGACTTGGACCTCGATCATTGCGCAATCCTCTCAGGCTTCGCCATGGGAAGCATTTGCCCACAGCGATCTCACTACGCATAAAGACTAACAATCGTTCGTTTTATAATGCAAGCAGAAAATTGCATGCCCCGTCGCTGAGAAATGCCGGTGATACGTCATCTCTCGGAAACGCGTCAGTCCATCCTACTCCCGCGAGCAGCGCAGGATGCGCACGAGTTGGCGACCGATATCCTCAGGCGTCAGCCGTGAGTTCGGGCGATACCAGGTCTGCGTCCAGTTAAGCGCGCCAAGGAAATGCAGGCGGAATACATCCCGGTCGATGTCCGCTGGCAGGTCCAGATCGGTCACCAGGTCACGGATGATCTGCTCATACTCATCACGTTGCCGAACGAGTTCATCGCGGAACTCGCTGAAGCCGCCAGGAAAATTCGGAACAAGCATGATCATCAAATCCGCTGACTCAAACAATGCGGAGGCGTGAGCAGCCGCAGCCGCCTCAAGTCGTTCCCAAGGGTCGGTCAGCCCTTCGAGAGCCTTGCGAACCGCCTCCATGGCCGATTCAACTCCGGCAGAATGCACCGCAAGGAAGAGTTCATCCTTCGACTTGAAATGGTAGTACAGCGAGCCCGCGTTCAGCCCTGCGGCCGCTGCGATGTCACGCATGGACGTTGCATCAAAACCCTTGGTGGCGAACAGTCTGGCAGATTTACTGATGATTTCCTGCCTGCGGCGTTCACCACCACGCTCACCACGGCCCTGCCGCCCACGCCGCACATTGGAAGCACGTACAGCCATCAAATCCTCCTTTTCCGGCGCTCCATCCCCAATCGTCTTTTCGCTACCACCAGAAGTTTACCATTCCGGCCATCGCACGGAGGCAATATTTTACCAAACGATCGTTTTCTGTTATCACCTTAACCACGAGTCCAGCCAAGGTGTTCGGCGTGACAGCGAATGGAGGGGACATGACAAAGAAACAAGCCCATCTGGACGATGCACACGTATCGATTCCCGATGTGTTCCAGAAACACGGCACCTACATGCCGAACAAGCCGGCGGTGATGTGCGGTGCGCAAGTGCGGACCTGGGGGGAATTCAACAGCAACATCAACCGCCTCGCTCAGGCGTTACTGCGCGCCGGTCTCTCCAAGGGAGAGAAAGTGGCGGTGATGATGGGTAACAGTGCGGAGATGCTGGAAGCCATCTTCGGGGTGGTCAAGGCCGGCGGGTGCGTTGTCCCGCTTTCGGGCATGCTCACCGGCGAACAACTGGCCCAGCTTATCAACGACAGCGATTCGGTCGCCGCGATCGCCAGCGCCGAGTTCCGCGACAAGCTCAAGCCGCACTTGGGCGAACTGGGCGGGATTCGGGAAGGCCAACGCATCGCCGCGCTTGGCGCGGAGGACGGCTGGACGCCGATAGAGTCCTTTCTCGGTGATGCGCCCGATACCCCGCCGCCCGTGAACTACGCCCCTTCGGATGATTTCAATATCATCTACAGTTCGGGGACCACGGGGTTGCCTAAGGGCATCGTGCAGACCCACCGCGCGCGGCTGCACTGGGCATTCTCCAATGCGATCGAGATGGGCATCACGCAGTGGAGTCGTTCGCTCACCACCACGGCCCTTTACTCCAATGGCACCTGGCTCATGATGCTGCCCACGCTTTTCGTCGGCGGCACGCTTGTGGTCATGCCTGCGTTCCAGCCGGAGGAGTTCCTCCAGACCGTCGAAACACAGCAGATCACGCACACCTTTATGGTTCCCGCCCAGTACCAGATGGTGCTGGAGTGCCCCGAGTTCGATGACCGGAACCTCTCCAGCCTGCAGATCCTGCTCTGCGCCGGCTCGCCACTGCGGCTTCTCGTCAAGGAAGAGGTCATCCGACGTTTCGGTGACAAGCTGATCGAGCTCTACGGCTTTTCCGAGGGGTTCGCCTCCATGCTCAAGCCCGGCCAGCATGGGGAGAAGATGGACACGGTGGGTGTACCGGTGATCGGCTTCGAAGTCCGTATCCTTGATGACCGGGGCAATGCTTTGCCACGCGGCGAGGTGGGCGAGATCGCGGGCTATGGCGCCGGCATGATGAAGGAGTATTACGGCAACCCCGAGAAGACAGCGGAACTGATCTGGCACGATGAACGGGGACGCACCTTCATCCGCTCCGGCGATATCGGCATGATGGACGAGGACGGTTTCCTGCGGATCGTCGATCGGAAGAAGGACATGATCATCTCCGGCGGCTTCAACGTCTTCCCCGCGGATATCGAAGCCGTGGTCACGCAACACCCCCATGTGTCGGATGCCACCGTCATCGGCGTGCCTCATCCGAAATGGGACGAAGCGCCGCTGGCGTTCATCATTCCCAAGCCGGGCACTGCTCCCGACCCGGACGAGGTCCGGGACTGGTGCAACGGGCGGCTCGCGAAATTCCAACGCCTGTCTGCCGTGGAAGTCCGCGACGAGTTGCCGCGCAATGCGCTTGGCAAGGTGCTCCGTCGTCTGCTGCGGGACCCGTACTGGAAGAGTTGAGGTAAACGACAACCATGCTCGCAATCAGACACCGCCGTTACGGCGAACCGCACATGGTTCTGGAAACAGTGGAGATTCCGGAGCCCGGTCCGCCGGGTCCGGACCAGGTGCTGGTGGCCGTGGAGGCATCAACCATCAACCCGTCGGATCTGCTGCGTCTGCGGGGTGCCTATGGCGACAGCGCCGGCGCCCTGCCCGCCGATGCCGGCTCCCAGGGCGTCGGTCGCGTGCTGGAGGCGGGCGCCCATGTTCAACACCTGAGACCCGGTGATCTGGTCCCATTGCACGTCTATTTCGCGGGCGTCGGCATCTGGCGTGAACGCCTGTTGCATCCCGCCTCGGAACTGATTGCGCTCCCCCGGGCCGACATCCTGCAACTGGCCATGATCAACGGTAACCCACCATCGGCCTGGCTGATGCTGCAGGATTATGTCGCCCTGCAGCGGGGTGACTGGGTCATCCAGAACGCGGCGAACTCCTCGGTGGGGCATTACATCATCCAACTGGGACGGGCCCTGGGGATCAACACCATCAACGTGGTCCGTCGCGCCGATGCGGTGGCCGATCTCCGTGAAGCCGGCGCTGAACATGTGCTGGTCAGCAGCGACAAGCTGCAGCAGGAAGCCACCGACATCACCGGCGGAACGATGGCACGACTCGCCATCGATGCGGTTGCCGGGGCGGACACCGGACGGCTCGCAGACTGTCTTGCCGCCGGTGGCATGCTGGTTAGTTACGGGTTGCTCTCCGGGGAGCCCTGCGCGTTACACCCGCGGCATCCGATTTTCCGCGACATCACGCTCCGGGGCTTCTGGCTTCAGCGCTGGTGGGACGAGACCCCGCGCCCGCAGATCAACGCCTTGTTGGAGAAGCTGGCTCATATGATCGCCGACGGGCGTCTGCATGTGCCGGTGGAGGCAAGTTACCCGTTGTCGGCGGCGTCAGACGCCGTCCGGCATGCGGCATCACCCGGTCGCCGGGGCAAGGTGTTCATTAGGCCGAACGCCTGAAACGCTCCCGGGATGCCGCGTGTGGTCAGCCGTCCAGACGCCATGGCCGCCTCCATCAGATGGTGCGTTCCCTGCCCTGCCAGAAGGGCTCGCGCAATTGCCGTTTGAGCAGCTTGCCGGCCGGGTTGCGTGGGAGTTCCTGCATGAACTCCACGGATTTCGGTGCTTTCACGCTCCCCAACGCCGTCTTGCACAGCGCGATGAGTTCGTCCTCGGAGGCGGAGGCATCGGTAGTGAGCTCGACCAGGGCCTTCACGGCCTCGCCCCATTTCTCATCAGGCACCCCGATCACCGCTGCCGCCGCCACAGCCGGGTGGGACTCCAGTACCTGCTCCACCTCGGCTGAGAACACATTGAAACCACCGGAGATAATCACGTCCTTCTTGCGGTCCACCAGCACGATGTAGCCTTCCGCGTCCTTGATGCCCACATCACCGGTGTGCAACCAGCCGTGACGCATCAGGTACGTATTCGCCTCGGGGTTGTCGATGTAACCCGCGGAGTTCCCCCAGCCGCGAATCACAACCTCACCCGCCTCACCGGGTCCCAACAACCGGCCCTCATCATCCATGATCTCCACTTGCCGGGTGATGGACGGCCGACCGATGGACAGTAACCGCCACGCCCACTCCTCACCATCATCCGGCCGGTACTCGTCCTGCCGGAGAAAGGTGATCGGCCCATTGGCCTCGGTCTGCCCGAGCATGTTCATCAACACCGGTCCGAACACGTCCAGCGCGCGCATCACGTCAGCACGCGTCATCGGTGCGCCCGCATAGATCAGAGCGCGCAGAGAACTCAGGTCGTACCGCCCAAGGTCCGGATGGTCCATGAGCAGGCGAATGACCGTGGGTGGAAGAAACAGGATCTGAATCCGTTCCCGCTGGATGGTTTCGAGGATGGCCCCGGGATCCACGTCTGCATGCAGAACGTGGTGGCTGCCCACCCCAGTGAGTGCGAACAGAAATGAGCCGGCAAAATGGCTGACCGGGGCCACCACCAAGTGCCGCACCGGATCATGGGCGCGCAGAGCGAAGAGCATATCCCACGCCAGAGCGATGGAGGTGAGCTGCGTCTGCACAACGTGCTTCGACTTGCCGGTGGTACCACTTGTCCCGAAGATCGCCCAGGGCGACTCCGGTGTCACGGCAGCGGTGTCCACCTGCACACCTTCCGGGGCCATCCAGGCCTCGAGCGATGGTATCCCATCCAGCTCCCGATCCAGGCAGACGGCACACCCGAGTCTCCCATCCCGGGCCATCGCCTCACGTGCCTCGGCCTCGAAGCGGCTGTGGAAGACGAGTCCCCGGGCCTCAGCCGCACGGAGCTGATCCAGATGATACGCCAGCGGGTTCCGGGCATTGAGCGGTACCACCGGATGCCCACCCCGGAACGCCCCGTAAAGAGTCTCAATGCCGCGCCAGTCGTTGGGCATCAGGAACCCGATGGCATCCCCGGCAACCAGACCCTCGCGCTGCAAGGCAGCGGCTATGCGATGCGTGGTCTGCTGCGACTCGGTGTAGCGCCGGACGATTCCGTCCTGCTGCAGAAACACGTTGTCCGCATAAAGGCTGGCTGCCCGATCAAAGAGGTCGATGAGCCGCAAGGAAACCCCTCCCTCGGAGTTGGTTGATCACATGGTCTGCGGGAGCCAAAGCACCATGGCCGGAAATGCAATAAGGAGCGCCAGCACGATGATGTCCAGAACGATGAACGGAGTCACGCCTGCAAAGAGTTCCCGGGCATTGACGCGACCATCAGTCGAGGCCAGCACCGCGTAAAGATTGAGCCCCACAGGTGGTGTGATCGCTGCGATTTCGATCAGCTTCACGACGATCACGCCGAACCAGATGGGGTGAATACCCAGGCTCTGAGAAATGGGGTACAGGAACGGAACGGTGATTACCAGCAGCGACACGCTGTCGATGAACATCCCGAGTAGAATGAAGAGCACGACAGTGATGATCAGAAAGCCAACGATGCTGAGATCCGCGGCGATAACCAGCGAGCGAAGCTCTCCGATAAAGCCGCTGATGATGAGAAAGCGGCTTAGCAGCAGCCCTCCCAGCACGATCAGGAAGATGATGGCGGTGGTCCGGGCGGCATCAATCAGTGAACTCCAGATCTGCCTGCGGGAGATGCGCCGCATGGACAGCGCGATCAGCAAGGCGCCTGCAGCCCCGACAGCACCTGCGGCCGACGGCGGGAACACACCGCCGTAGATGCCACCCAGCACGATGAACATCAGCAGCATAATGGCCCAAACCCGTTTCAGAGAGCTAAAGCGGTCTCTCCAACTGAACTTCTCCAACGCTTGCGGCGCCCAGTGGGGGCGCACAATGAGAAATAAGCGGATGCCGACCATATAGACCACGGCGGTGAGAATGCCGGGGACGATACCGGCAATCAGTAGTTGGCCGATCGGCTGAGTGGTGAGTACTGCGTAGAGCACCATAGCGATGGATGGCGGTATCAACCCGGCCAGGGTGCCTGCGGCGGCGATGCAACCCGCGGAGACGCCAGGGTTATATCCGAAGCGCAGCATCTCCGGCAAAGCCATGCGCGTGAACACACTGGATGCCACCACCGTGGAACCTGAAACCGCGGCGAAAGAGCCCTGAGCAAGCACGGTTGCCATGTACAGACTACCCCGGACCCGGGACATGAAACGGTAGGCAGCCGTATACATGTCACCGATAATCCCCGCATGGGAGGCGATCACCCCCATGAGCACGAACATGGGGATGACCACGAACGTGTAATCCGAGGTCAGGGCGTAGGGCAGGGATTCGAACGTGCTTAACAGGAAACGCTCACCCATCACCAGATAGAGGCCCACTGCGGCGACAGCGCCCATGGCCAGAGCCACCGGCACACCGAGCGCGAGCAACAGCAGGAGAGCGAACAGGGCAAGACCGCCAATGGCAAGAGGGCTCATGCGTTTCCTCTACGACGGCTGCCCGGCATTGCGTGTGCCACACACGCCAAGCCAGACGGTGCGCACCAACTGGTATACGAGGATGGCAATGGTGAGAACCGCGGCCACCGCGCAGACGATCTTTGCGGGCCAGATCGGAAACCCGAGCGTCGCCGCCGACGTCTCCCCGACACGATAGCTGCGAGCCGCCATATTGTAAGCCCCGTAGCTGATCAGCCCGAACACGAGCAAGCCGCACAGCGCGGTCACAACGTTCGAGAACACCTTGAGCGCCCGGGGTGCCCGGCTGATGAAGATCTCCACCCGGATATGCGCATCCTGCTTCTGCGCGATCGCCCAGGCCAGAAAGACCGACATGGCAAGCAAGATCTCGGACATATCGACCTTGAAGCCCAGGTAGCGGCCGAACAACTTGCCGAGCACGATATCGGCGGCACCCACCACCATCAGCAAAAACAGTGCGGCAGCGCACACCCCGAGAATCACACGTTCAAGCATCATTCCCCCGATGTTGCTAGCCCGCCGACCCACCCGTCGCGGCGGGGGGTCGGCAGCGTCATGGCATTACAGCGTGGGGGAGGTAAAGCCTTCCTGGGCCTTTCGCTGGAGCGGTATCAGGGGTTCGATGGCATCCCCGTAACCGTCGCGGTTCATGCGCTGGATCCACACGTCAACCATATCCGGCGCCATCTCCATCAGTCGGTCGGGATCTTCCAGTTCCGTGACCTGCCCACCTGCTTCCCGGAAGTGCTCAAGGCTGCGCGCACGCACTTCGTCGAGTTCGGCCAGGTCCCGCTCCATGGCCTCGCGAGCCACTTCCATGAACAGCTCCTGGACAGCCTCCGGCCATGATTCGAACGCCTCACGATTCGCATACAACTGAAAAGTCGTGAACGACCCCGTGTTGATGTCCGACAGGTAGGGGGCGACCTCGTGCAGATCGAAGAACGTCGACCACTCGATGGGACCGAAATTGCAGTCCAGCGTGCCGCGCTGGAGGCCTTCGCGGATCTCCGGTGCCTGCACCCGGGTGGGTACAATACCGAACGATTCCATCCAGATCGGTACGAAGGCCCCACCCACCGCGCGCACGCGCAGGCCATCCAGGTCGGAAGTGCTGTTGATGGGGGTATTGCACTGCAGCCGGTACTCGGTGGGCACGGTCCATTTGATCGGGACCAGGTTGAGGTCCGCCAGTTCCTCCTGCGTGGTGGGGGCTGCATACGTCTCACCCGCCAGCCAGTTGGCCGTCCTCGGGTCTACAGAGACCATGTTCAGCAGGCCGCCGCCGATGGACGTCAGGGGCATGTCAGAGGCATGCACGGCCTGGGCAAACACGCCCAGATCAACACCACCACTCGACACCAGGGAGATGACCTCGGTGAGCCCGGCGATCTGGCCGGCCCAGAAGATCTGGATTTGGATGTTGCCGTCGCTGCGCCGCTCGATTTCCTCGGCCCACCACTTGTCCCATTCCGCCGCGGGCCAGGTTTCCGGCAAGGGGTGTGCCATCTGAAGCGTCATGCGCGGATAGTCCGCCTGCGCTGCAGTCACGGCCAAAGCCAGGGGCAACGCACCCATGATGCTCAATCGTTTAAGCATTGTGTTCTCCTCCGATATCGTGGTGGCCTTTTAATGGCCTTGCTATCCAGAGCTCCCGGCATTAACCGATGAACCAGGATGCCACTTGGTAGTACACTTCTTATCATACGTTTGTTTGGATATGCAAGTTATTCCCTGTTCGCAGATTATCCACGCCTCACAGGAGATCCGTCATGAGAACCGATGACTTCACTTGCCTGCATGCGGAAACGCGAGAGCGCGTGCTTGTGGTATCCATTGATTACGCCCCCATCAACCTGATGGACGCAGCACTCATCAAGGAGCTGGATACAGTGGCGCGCCGTGTGGCCCGCAGCGCCGATATCCACGTGGTCATCCTGCGCAGCAGCCTGCCTAACTTCTTTATCGCCCACGCGGATGTGGGCATGATTGCTGATCAGAAACCGCGAGAGGGCGTCCACACGCCTTGGACCAACGGGTTTCAACAGATGACAGAGCGGTTCCGACGCCTGCCCCAGATCACCATCGGGCAGATCGAGGGGCACGCGGGAGGCGGCGGGTGCGAACTGCTGCTGGCGCTGGACATGCGCTTCGCCGCCATCGGCAAAGCACGCCTGAGTCAGCCCGAAGTGGGGCTCGGCATCATCCCCGGGGGAGGCGGCACCCAACGGCTGGCCCGCCTTGCCGGGCGGTCACGGGCACTGGAGATCATCCTGGGTTGCGAGGGGTTCGATGCAGAAACCGCCGAGCGGTACGGTTACGTTAACCGTGCCCTGCCCGCGGACACCATTGCCGGGTTCGTTGACCGGCTGGCCACGCGCATCGCCGGATTTCCCAAGGAAGCCGTCCAGCGGGCAAAAGCCTCGGTACTCGCCGCAGAACGCGACTGGGAATCCGGGCTCGCTCTGGAGAACGGCCACTTTGAGCAATGCCTTCGAACCCCTGGAACACAGGAGCGCCTGCGGCGCTTCCTGGACATTGGCGGACAAACGGAGACTGGCGAGCGCCGACTGGACGCGCTACTGACGAGACTCTGAACGGGCAAGCCACCAACGGGCCCGGGCACGCGTCATTCAGGCACCGATCCGGAACGCCGGGGGGGGGGGGAGAGAAAGCGCGCCTGGTCCTGGCCTTGCTG
>JAFIFU010000083.1 GCA_020831885.1 Ectothiorhodospiraceae bacterium | reverse complement strand
GACGTCAACCAAACCCATCGCCGCATCGTCGGAGATCCCTGCTGCGCAGGGCTTCCGACCTACAAGCCCGCCACCCGTAGGTCGGTAGCCACGCGGGGGCGCGGATCACCGACGTCAACCAAACCCATCGCCGCATCGTCGGAGATCCCTGCTGCGCAGGGCTTCTGACCTACAAGTCCGCCACCCGTAGGTCGGTAGCCGCGCACAGCGCGGATCACCGACGTCAAACCAACCTCACCGCCGCATCGTCGGAGATCCCTGCTGCGCAGGGCTTCCGACCTACGAAAGCCCGCCACCCGTAGGTCGGTAGCCGCGCACAGCGCGGATCACCGACGTCAACCAACCTCACCGCCGCATCGTCGGAGATCCCTGCTGCGCAGGGCTTCTGACCTACAAGTCCGCCACCCGTAGGTCGGTAGCCGCGCACAGCGCGGATCACCGACGTCAAACCAACCTCACCGCCGCATCGTCGGAGATCCCTGCTGCGCAGGGCTTCCGACCTACGAAAGCCCGCCACCCGTAGGTCGGTAGCCGCGCACAGCGCGGATCACCGACGTCAACCAACCTCACCGCCGCATCGTCGGAGATCCCTGCTGCGCAGGGCTTCCGACCTACAAAGCCCGCCTCACCCGTAGGTCGGTAGCCGCGCACAGCGCGGATCACCGACGTCAACCAGACCCATCGCCGCATCGTCGGAGATCCCTGCTGCGCAGGGCTTCCGACCTACAAAGCCCGCCTCACCCGTAGGTCGGTAGCCGCGCACAGCGCGGATCACCGACGTCAAGCAACCTCACCGCCGCATCGTCGGAGATCCCTGCTGCGCAGGGCTTCCGACCTACGAAAGCCCGCCACCCGTAGGTCGGTAGCCGCGCGCAGCGCGGATCACCGACGTCAAACCAACCTCATCGCCGACATCAACAATTGCGCGGGGTTTCCGTCCTGTACCCCCGCTTCCCAGCGCTCAGAGGCTCGCTTTCCGGATCTCCCCCAGCACCAGCGGGGCCAGGTACCGGCCCGTGTGGGAGGAGGGGTTGGACGCCACCTGCTCCGGCGTGCCGGCGGCCACCAGGCGGCCGCCTCCGTTGCCGCCCTCGGGGCCCAGATCGATCACCCAGTCCGCGGTCTTGATCACGTCCAGATTATGCTCGATGACCACCACCGTGTTGCCGTGGTCCCGCAGGCGGTGGAGCACGTTCAGCAGTTGCTCGATGTCGTGGAAATGCAGGCCGGTGGTGGGCTCGTCCAGGATGTACAGCGTGTGCCCGGTCTCCCGCTTGGACAGCTCCCGTGCCAGCTTGACCCGCTGGGCCTCACCGCCGGACAGGGTGGTGGCATTCTGACCCAGCTTGATATAGGAAAGGCCTACGTCCATCAGCGTCTGCAGCTTGCGGTGAAGGACTGGCACCGCGTCGAAGATGGACAGGGAATCCTCCACCGTGAGTTCCAGCACCTCGTGAATGGTCAGACCCTTGTAGCGCACCTCCAGCGTTTCCCGGTTGTAGCGCTTGCCCTTGCAGACGTCGCAGGGCACATAGATATCCGGCAGGAAGTGCATCTCCACCCGGATCACACCATCCCCCTGACAGGCCTCGCAGCGTCCGCCCTTGACGTTGAAGCTGAAGCGCCCCGGCTGGTAGCCCCGGGCCCGGGCCTCCGGGGTGCCGGCAAAGAGTTCGCGGATGCCGGTGAACAGCCCGGTGTAGGTGGCGGGGTTTGATCGTGGTGTGCGGCCGATGGGGCTCTGGTCGATATCCACCACCTTGTCGAAAAGTTCCAGGCCCTGGATGGCGTCCACCGGGGCGGGCTCTTCGGTGGCACCGTTGACCTGGCGGGCCGCCGCCTTGTACAGCGTTTCGTTGATCAGGGTGGATTTTCCGGAACCGGAGACACCGGTGACGCAGACCAGCAGACCGGCGGGGATGTCCACATCCAGCGCCTGCAGGTTGTGGCCCCGGGCTCCCTGAATTCGCAGCCGTGCTTCCGGGTCCGGCGGATTCCGCTTCTTTGGCAGGGGGATGCAGCGGCGTCCGGACAGGAACTGACCGGTAACGGACTCCGGGTGCCGGGCGATGTCCGCCGGGGTGCCCTGGGCCACCACACGGCCGCCGTGGATGCCCGGCCCCGGCCCCATGTCCACCACGTGGTCGGCGGCACGGATGGCGTCCTCGTCGTGCTCCACCACGATGACGGTGTTGCCCAGATCCCGCAGCCGCAACAGGGTGTCCAGCAACCGGTCGTTATCCCGCTGGTGCAGGCCGATGGAGGGCTCATCCAGTACGTACATCACACCGACGAGCCCGGCGCCGATCTGACTGGCCAGGCGGATGCGCTGGGCCTCGCCCCCGGACAGCGTCTCGGCGCTGCGGTCCAGGCTCAGATACTGCAGACCCACGTTCACCAGGAACGACAGCCGGGCGTGGATCTCCTTGATGATCCGTGCCGCGATCTCCCCCTTGGCGCCGGGTAATTCCAGGGTTTCGAACAGACTGAGAGATTCCCCCACGGGCAGGGCGGAAACGTCCGGGAGGCGATGGCCGGCCACCAGCACCGCACGCGCCGCGGCGTTCAACCGTGTTCCGCCACAGTCCGGGCATGTCTGGCTGCTGATGTAGCGGGCCAGTTCCTCCCGCACGATATTGGAGTCGGTCTCCCGGTAGCGCCGTGCCAGGTTCGGGAGGATGCCCTCGAAGGGGTGCTCCTTGGTGCGGGTGCTGTTGCCGCTGAGGTAGCGGAAGCGGATCACCTCGTCACCGCTGCCGTGGAGGATGATCGCCTGTACCGGCTCCGGCAGTGCGTCGAAGGGGTCTTCCGGGTCGAAGCCGTAATGTTCCGCCAGCGAGCGGATCATCTGGAAGTAATAGGCGTTGCGCCGGTCCCAGCCCCGGATGGCACCACCGGACAGACTCAGCGAGCGGTTGGTGATCACCCGTTGGGGATCGAAGAACTGGGTCACCCCCAGGCCGTCGCAGCCGGGGCAGGCACCCTTGGGATTGTTGAAGGAGAACAGGCGGGGCTCCAGCTCCGTGATGGAATACCCGCAGACCGGGCAGGCGTAACGGGAGGAGAAGCTCAGCGGCGGCCGGTCCGGTTCATCCATCCAGGCGATCCGCACCACGCCTTCGCCCAGGTTCAGCGCGGTTTCCAGGGAGTCGGCCAGGCGTTGGGCCAGATCCGGGCGGACCTTGAAGCGGTCCACCACGGCCTCGATGGTGTGGTGTCGCTTCCCGTCCAGCCTGGGTCGGTCGTCCAGATCCACCACGGTTCCGTTCACCCGGGCGCGGATGAACCCCTGGGAACGCAGCTCCTCCAGCGTCAGCGCGTGTTCTCCCTTACGGTCATCCACCACCGGCGCCAGCAGCATGAGCCGGCTGCCCTCCGGCAGCGCCAGGATATGGTCCACCATCTGGCTGACGGTCTGGGCGTGTAGCGGCTCGCCGTGCTCCGGGCAATGGGGCGTGCCGGCCCGGGCGAACAGCAGGCGCAGGTAGTCGTGGATCTCCGTCACCGTGCCCACGGTGGAGCGCGGGTTGTGGGAGGTGGATTTCTGTTCGATGGAAATCGCCGGGGACAGACCCTGGATGTCATCCACGTCCGGCTTCTCCATCATCGACAGGAACTGGCGGGCGTAGGCGGACAGGGATTCCACATACCGGCGCTGGCCTTCCGCGTAGATGGTGTCGAAGGCCAGCGAGGACTTGCCGGAACCGGACAGGCCGGTGATGACGATGAGACGATCACGGGGGAGGTCCAGATCCACATTCCGGAGATTGTGGGTTCTGGCGCCGCGAATGCTGATGTGCTCCATGTTGGGATGGATCCCCTGACTGCGTCGGCGGAAGGACGACCGACCATTGTATATCGCGGCGGACACTTCGGGAAAACACCGCTGTGGTTTTCCGCGGGTCCGCAGCGCGGCCGGGTGGTGGTACCATACTCCGCGATTCCAGCCCCGAGGTATGCATGTCAGGTTCCAGCGAGACAATCCGGAGCGCCCCATGCAGCCGTCGCTGACACGCACGGCGGGCAGTCTCGCCTCCATCGTGGGGCTGCGCATGTTCGGTCTGTTCCTGATCCTGCCGGTGTTCGCCGTGTACGGGCAGGAGCTGGAGGGCGCCACCCCGGCCCTGATCGGCCTGGCGATCGGCATCTACGGGTTCACCCAGGCGCTGCTGCAGATCCCCCTGGGCATGGTCTCCGATCGTATCGGCCGCCGGCCGGTGATCCTCGGCGGGCTGCTGCTCTTTCTGCTGGGCAGTGTGGTGGCGGCGCTTTCCGACCATATCCTGGGGGTGGTGCTGGGGCGGGCCTTGCAGGGGGGCGGTGCCATCTCGGCGGTGGTCATGGCCCTGGCGGCGGATCTGACGCCGCCGGAACGCCGGACCCGGGTGATGGCCGGCATCGGCATGAGCGTGGGCGCAGCCTTCATGCTGGCGCTGATCCTGGGGCCGGTGCTGGTCACCTGGGGTGGTCTGTCCGGTCTGTTCTGGGCCACGGCGGCCATGGCCGGTCTGGCCATGGTGAGCCTGGTCACCCTGGTGCCGTCCTCCCGCGGGCATCAGGTGCAGTCCTCCGCGCCGCGCCTGTCTTCACTGGTTCGGGTGCTGCGGGACGGCGATCTGATGCGGCTCAACCTGGCCGTGGGGGTGCTCCACTTCGTGCTCACCGGCGCATTTCTGGTGGTGCCGCTGATCCTGGTGGACGGTTTGGGAATGCCGGTTGCTACCCACTGGAAGATCTATATCCCCGTGCTGTTGCTGTCGGTGTTGCTGCTGATCCCGGCCATCGGCTTCGGTGAGCGCACCGGGCGGCAGCGCCTGGTGCTCATGGCGGCGTTGCTGCTGCTGACCCTGGTGCTGACGGCCCAGGCCGTGGTGCCGGCGGGCATCGGTTTCCTGGTTACGCTCTGGCTGTTCTTCGCCGCCTTCAACATTCTGGAAGCCAGCCTGCCGTCGCTGGTCTCCCGCTACGCCCCGGTTGCCGAAAGGGGGGCCGCCCTGGGGGTCTACGGCACAGCGCAGTTCGGCGGCGCCTTCCTGGGCGGGGTGCTGGGCGGCCTCGTGCTCGGTGGCTACGGCACCGCCGGCGTGTTCGTGCTCTGTGCCCTGGCCAGCCTGCTGGGCCTGGTGTTCACCCTGGGGCTGCGGTCGCTGTCCCGACGCGAGGATATGGCCCGGGTGGGTTCGGCTTAGGCACGGGTGCGAGCCCGGGACAAACCGGCTAAAGTAGCCAGTTGTACGCGCCGTCCGCCTCACTGCGGCCGGCGTTCGATTTGCTCTCACATAACCCGTAGAATGCGGACTTCTCCCTCTGTGGGGTGAAGAGCACGGAAGCAACCGCCGCATTCGGTAGTCTGCAATGGAGGACACATGGCGCGAGGAGTCAACAAGGTCATTCTGATCGGCAATCTGGGCAAGGATCCGGAGGTGCGCTACTCGCCCTCGGGCGCCGCGGTGGCAAACTGCACGCTGGCCACGTCCGACAACTGGCGGGACAAGCAGACCGGGGAAATGCAGGAACGGACCGAGTGGCACCGGGTGGTGTTCTTCGGCCGTCTGGCGGAGATCGCCGGTGAGTACCTGCGCAAGGGCTCCAAGGTCTACGTGGAAGGGCGCCTGCAGACCCGCAAATGGCAGGGCCAGGACGGCCAGGACCGATACACCACCGAGGTCGTGGCCAACGAGATGCAGATGCTGGACAGCCGCGGCGAGGGTGGTGGCATGTCCGGTGGCGGACAGGGAAGACCCCAGCAATCCCGTCCCGCCCAGCAACAGGCGGAACCGGATGCCATGAACCAGGATTTCGACGACGATATCCCGTTCTAGCACCTCCTGACTTCCGGAGGTCTAATAAAAATCGCTGTAAGCCTGAGCAGTTTCTGTCCCGTTCTGGTCACCGACAACCCGGTAAGACGGGGTGTCGGTGACCCAGTCCAGGTGGTCAGATTCCGGCGGGCCCCTGCGGTACGATGCCGCTGGGGTTAAGCGTTTCGATGGAGTAGTACCCTGCCTTGATATGGTCAATGCGGACCGTATCCGACATGCCGTCAATGCACAGTATCCGCTGCATGTAGGCATTCAGACCCCGCATGGATCGCAACGTGTTGCGGTTGCACTTGAACAGGCCGTGATAGGCGGCGTCAAAACGGATCAAGGTCACGAAGAGCCGCACGTCCGTTTCCGTCAGCCGGTTTCCGAACAGATAGGTCCGCCCGTCCGATAACCGGGATTCCATCCGGTCCAGCGCGCGGAAGACCTTGCCGTACGCCTCCTCATAAGCCTCCTGGGTGGAGGCGAAGCCGGCCTGGTAGACGCCGTTGTTCAGATCCGTGTACAGGTATGCGTTCAGTGCATCGATCTCGGTGGTCAGGTCTTCGGGATGGAGATCCGGCCCCTGATCCACGATGTGCGCGAACGCGCTGTTAAGCATCCGGACGATATCCGCGGATTCGTTGTTGACGATGGTCCTTGTTTCCCTGTCCCAGAGCACCGGCACCGTGGCGCGCCCGGAGAAGTGTGGATCCGCCCGCGTGTAGAGTTCATGGATATAGTCCGCGCCGTTCAGGGCGTCGTCGTCGGCGCCGGGATAGCCCCCGAATCGCCAACCCTGGTCGCTCAATCGCGGGTTCACCACGGTGACGCCGATCATGTCTTTCAGACCTTTCAACGAGCGCACCATCAGGGTTCGCGACGCCCAGGGGCAGATATAGGCCACGTACAGGTGGTATCGTCCCCGCTCGGCCTTGAATCCCCCGGTGCCGGTAGGGCCCGGTGCGCCATCCGGCGTGATCCAGTTCCGGAAGGATGCGGTCTGGCGGATGAACCGTCCCTCCGCATCCTGTGCCTGCACCGGTTGCCAACGCTCCTTCCAGATGCCATTGACGAGCATGATGTGTCCTCCTTCCATGCCTGCACTCCCCGTTGACCGGGGTGTGCAGGCGGGAACCATGGTCAGGCCGCCGGTCCGCTGGCGGTCTGATATTCCGTCCGCGCGTCGTCACCGATGCGCGCCAGCAGCAGGTTGTCCAGCGCGAACCGTCCGGCGCCCTGGATTGTCAGCGCCACCGTGGCGGCAAGCAGGCTCAGGGCGAACTCGTAACCGCCGTTGGCAATGAACAGCCCGTGGCCGATATGGACGCTGAAGATCGCCACCAGCATCGTGAAGGCTGACACCAGGGCCGCCGGCCGTGTCAGCAGACCCAGCATCAGCGCCAGCCCGCCGAAGAATTCGGCACCACCGGCCAGCAAGGCCATCAGGTAACCTGGCTCCAGCCCGATGCTGGCCATCCACTGGCCGGTTCCTTCCAGACCGTGGCCGCCGAACCAACCGAACAATTTCTGCGCCCCGTGGGCCGCCAGAATCAGCCCTACCGGTATTCGCAGGATCAGTGCGGCGTAGCCGCCGGTGGATCTGAGCAGAGCTTGTATCAATTGCGTATTCATTGCGATGACTTCCCATACGGTTCTGTTGCGTGATTCCTGAAGCGCTGCTCCAGGCCTGACGCTCACCGTACTATTAACCCATATTTGCATTAACCGGGTTGTTATTGGTTATTTATCAACAAATCGTAGATAATCAACGGTAAGTGAGAATGCGGATAGAATCAGCCAATGGACCGTATCGATGCCATGCGGGCCTTCGTCGCGGTAGTGAACGAAGGCAGCTTCAGCCGCGCTGCCGAACGACTGGATCTCTCGCCCCAGCTCGTCAGCAAGTATGTCTCCCGGCTTGAGCAGCATCTGGGGGTGCGGCTACTCAACCGCACCACCCGCAGACTGCACCTGACCGAGGCGGGAATGCGCTATCACCAGCGGGTGCAGCAGGTACTCAACGACATCGAGGAGATGGAGGATCAGTTGGGGGATATGCAGGCCCAGGCCCGAGGGTTGCTGCGTATCAGTGCGCCGGTGTCCTTTGCGATACGCCACATGGGACCGGCACTGCAGGCCTTCCAGGTGGCCCATCCCGCCGTCGCCATTGATCTGCAACTGAATGACCGCAAGGTCGATATTCTGGAGGAGGGGTTCGATATCGCCTTGCGAATCGGTCACCTGCAGAGTTCGTCGTTGATCGCCAAGCGGATCACTCCGGTGCGGCTGGTGATGTGCGCTTCACCAGAGTACCTGGCGAAGCACGGCACGCCCCGGCAGCCGGAGGATCTCAGGGAACACCGTTACCTCCGCTACACCTACATGGAGCAGGATGCCGGCGGGGCTCTGTACCGTTGGCTGCGATGGGAGGGCCGGAACCCCCCGGGCGAACTGATCAGCAACAATGGTGATGTTCTGGTGGAAGCCGCCGTTGCGGGGGGTGGTATCGTTCTCCAGCCCAGCTTCATTGTGGGTGACGCGATTCAGGCGGGCAGGCTGGAGGTGGTTCTGACGGAGTTCGAGCCCGCGCCCATGGCGCTTTACGCGGTCTACGCACACCGCCAGCTCCTGGCCAGCAAGGTCCGCAGTTTCCTCGATTTCATCAATGGCTACTTTGGCGATCCGCCTTACTGGGATGCCTTTGACCAGCCCGGATAGCACTCTGATCGGGCCTGCCCTGGACTGGCAGGTTATCGATGCCTCTCCGGAGGCTGTCCGCGACAGCTGGCGTATTGTCGTCGCTGCGGAACTCGCACGGGTGCGGGCCGGCCCTCCAGCGATGCCTCGGACAGACGGCCCGGCACGCGGTCATGTATCCCCTTCCCTCAGCGACCGTGCCGGCCATCCGGCTGTCGCCGGCTATCGGAATAGATCGATAGCCGTGCCGGATGCGGCAACCAATTGATTTTCGAGCCTGACGTCATCCGGCGAAATCTGTACCATACGCTGCGTCAGTGCCCGGCGCGGGCCTGCCACCCCCGCTGTTGGTCAGGGCGTCCGCGTGGCCTGGGTTTCGGCGCGGCCCGGGTCAATGCAGAATCCGTGTGGCAGGCTATGGTCATGGTTGCGGGAGGCGGGAACCCTTTCGGTGAGCCTTCCGGCGGCGGTCCTTTCCACCAGTCCCGGGGTGGCTTTGGTGGGTCCGTCAGGGCGGTTGATTGGGGAATCGGCGGCGTTCAAGCAGTGAGGATATCGTGAAAGTCACTATTTTCGGCAGCGGTTATGTGGGTCTGGTCACCGGTGCGTGTCTGGCGGATGCAGGCAACGACGTGGTCTGCATGGATGTGGATCAGGGCAAGATCGAGCGTCTGAACCAGGGGGAGGTGCCGATCTACGAACCGGGCCTGGATGAACTGATCCACCGCAACAGCGAAGCCGGCCGGCTGCGGTTCACCAACGATGCCGACCTGGCCGTGGCCCACGGCCTGCTGCAGTTCATCGCGGTGGGCACGCCGCCGGACGAGGACGGCTCGGCGGACCTCCAGTATGTGCTGGCGGTGGCCCGCTCCATCGGTGAGCGCATGGACGACTACAAGGTGGTGGTGAACAAGTCCACCGTTCCCGTGGGCACGGCGGACAAGGTGCGCATGACCATCGCCCGGGTGCTGGAGGAACGGGGGGAGAAGCTGCCGTTCAGCGTGGTGTCCAACCCCGAGTTCCTGAAGGAAGGCGCCGCCATCAACGACTTCACCAAGCCGGACCGGGTGGTGGTGGGCAGCGAGGACGAACGCGCCACGCGGCTCATGCGGGAACTCTATGCCCCGTTCAGCCGCAATCACGACAAGCTGATCCTGATGGACGTGCGTTCCGCAGAGCTGACCAAGTATGCGGCCAACGCCATGCTGGCCACCAAGATCAGTTTCATGAACGAGCTGGCCGGGCTGGCGGAACGGCTGGGTGCCGACATCGAGTCGGTGCGCCACGGCATCGGTTCCGACCCGCGCATCGGCTATCACTTCATCTATCCCGGTTGCGGTTACGGTGGCTCCTGCTTCCCGAAGGACGTCAAGGCGCTGGCCAGGACGGCCCGGGGCGCCAACTTCGAGCCGCTGATCCTGGATGCGGTGGAGGCCGTGAACGGGCGCCAGAAGCAGGTGCTGTTCCGCCGCCTGGAGGAGCACTTCCACGGCGATCTGGCCGGTCGCACCATCGCGCTGTGGGGGCTGGCCTTCAAGCCGAATACGGATGACATGCGCGAGGCGCCCAGCCGGGAGCTGATGGAGGCGCTGTGGGCCGTGGGCGCGCGGGTGCGTGCTTTCGATCCGGAAGCCATGGAGGAGACCCGGCGCATTTACGGCGAGCGTGACGATCTGGCGCTGTGCGATGGCCCGTACCAGGCTGTGGAAGGTGCCGACGTGCTGGCCATCTGCACCGAGTGGCAGGTGTTCCGCAGCCCGGATTTCCAGCGTATCAAGGGCCAGTTGCGCACCCCGGCCATTTTCGATGGTCGCAATCTGTACGATCCCCGCTCGTTGAATGACCTGGGCTTTGTCTATTACGCCATCGGCCGGGGGGACAGCGTACGCGGAAACGGGGCCTGAGGGGCTGCCCGGGCGGAGGACGGAACATGAACGAGAACACCAGGGAGGCCGCCGCGGGGCATTGGGAGGAACTGGAGCGACACGCCGACGATCTGGCCGGTACCCGCATCTGCGAGCTGTTTGCCGATGATCCGCAGCGCGCCCGGCGCCACAGCCTCCGGCTCAACGGTCTGGTGCTGGATTATTCCAAGCAGCTTTTCGTGTCGCGCACCCTGGAACTGCTGTTGGGGCTGGCCCGGGAACGGGATCTTCCGGCCTGGATCGAGCGGCTGTTCACCGGCAAGCAGGTGAACTGTACGGAGCATCGTCCGGCGCTGCACACGGCCTTGCGCGCGCCCACCGACAGCACGGTGACGGTGGATGGCGTCAACATCATGTCCCAGGTGCAGCGGGAACGGATCCGCATGCGGTTGTTCGTCAACCAGTTGCACCGGGGCGAGTACCGGGGCTGCACGGGCCGGGTGATCACCGATGTGGTGAACATCGGCGTGGGCGGCTCCGACCTGGGGGCGGTGATGGCCACCGAGGCGCTGGCGCCCTACCGGACCAACGCCATCCAGATGCACTATGTGTCCAGCATTGACGGTGTCCATGTGACCGACGTGCTGGAACGGGTCAACCCGAAGACCACCCTGTTCATCATCTCCTCCAAGTCGTTCACCACGCTGGACACCATGACCAACGCCCGCACCGTGCGCGACTGGTTCCTCCGCCATGTGGATGACGAAACCGCCCTGGAAACGCATTTTCTCGGCGTGTCCGCCAACGACCAGGCCATGGCCGGCTTCGGCATCCCGGAGCAGAACCGTTACCGGATCTGGGACTGGGTCGGCGGCCGCTATTCCATTTCCTCGGCGGTGGGGCTGCCCCTGGCCATCGCCATCGGCATGGAACACTTCGAATCCATGCTGGCCGGTTTCCACGCCATGGACCGTCATTTCCGTCAGGCACCGCTGGACGCCAACATGCCGGTGCTGCTGGCGCTGCTGGGTGTCTGGTACCGGAACTTCCTGGGTGCCACCGGCCATGTGGTGCTCCCGTACGATCACCGGCTGCACCGGTTCCCCGCCTACCTGCAGCAGTTGGAGATGGAGAGCAACGGCAAGCGGGTGACCCGGGACGGGGAACCGGTGAGCTGGCGGACCTGCCCGCTGGTGTTCGGCGAGGTGGGCCCCAATGCGCAGCACTCCTTCTACCAGTTGCTGCACCAGGGAACACCGCTGGTCACCGCGGATTTCCTGGCCCCCGTCCATGGCTCCGCCGAGTATCCCCGGCATCATGACCTGGCCCTGGCCAACTGCTTTGCCCAGAGCCGGGCCCTGATGGAGGGGCAGAGTGCGGAGCAGGCGGCCACGGCACTGCGGGCCCAGGGGCTGTCCGAGGAGGAGATCGCACGGACGGTCCCCCACAAGGTGCACGAGGGTAACCGCCCCAGCAGCACGCTCTTGTTCCAGCGCCTGGATCCGCACACCCTGGGCATGCTGATCGCCCTGTACGAGCACAAGGTGTTCGTACAAGGGGTGATCTGGCAGGTAAACTCCTTCGATCAGTGGGGCGTGGAGTTGGGCAAGCAACTGGCCAAGGAGCTGTTGCCGGCGGTAACCGGGGAGCAGGTGCCGGCAGGCCTGGACGCGTCAACCCGGGAGTTGCTCGGATACGTCCGGCAGTGCAGGCGGTAGACATTGCGCCAAGCGGGAGCGCCGGGGGCGTGAGCGGCCTACCTGGACTGTCGGCGAGAGGGACCTCGCCGACAAGCCTACAGGGATGTGTTCA
>JAFIFU010000002.1 GCA_020831885.1 Ectothiorhodospiraceae bacterium | reverse complement strand
GACCGCCGGCGGCGGCGGCCCCCCCGCTGGGGTGGTTACAGCACCTCGAACAGTCCGGCGGCGCCCATGCCGGTGCCCACGCACATGGTCACCACCACGTACTTGGCACCCCGGCGCCTGCCTTCGATCAGTGCGTGACCCGCCAGCCGCGCGCCGGATACGCCGTAGGGGTGTCCCAAGGCGATGGCGCCGCCGTTGACGTTCAGTTTGTCATCGGGAATGCCGAGTTTGTCCCGGCAGTACAGCACCTGCACCGCGAAGGCTTCGTTCAGCTCCCACAGATCGATGTCCTCCACGCCCAGGCCATGCCGCTTCAGCAGCTTGGGCACGGCATAGACCGGGCCGATGCCCATTTCGTCGGGCTCACAGCCCGCCACGGCGAATCCACGGAAGATGCCCAGCGGTTCCAGGTTGCGTTTCTCCGCTTCCCTGCTGCTCATCAGCACGCAGGCGGAGGCGCCGTCGGAAAACTGGCTGGCGTTGCCGGCCGTGATCACGCCATCGGGCATGGCGGTGCGGATCTTCTGCACCGCCTCAAGCGTGGTGTCCGGGCGGATGCCCTCATCCTCGGAGACGGTGACTTCCCTGGTGCCCAGCGCGCCGGTGGCCTTGTCCGTTGTGCCCATGATGGTGGTCATGGGAACGATTTCGTCCTTGAACCTGCCGGCCTCACGCGCCGCTGCGGCGCGCTGTTGGCTGCGCACCCCGTATTCGTCCTGGGCGTCCTTGGGGATGTTGTAGCGCCTGGCCACCGTCTCCGCGGTCTGCAGCATGCTCCAGTACAGCGCCGGCTTGTTCTTCGCCAGCCATTCCTCCTGGATGTAGTTCATGTTCAGATTGGCCTGCACGGTGGAGATGGACTCCACGCCACCGGCCACCATGATCGGTGCCTTGTCCACGATGATGTGCTGGGCCGCCATGGCAATGGCCTGCAGGCCGGATGAGCAAAAGCGGTTGACGGTCACCCCGGCAACGCTCACCGGCAGCCCGGCGCGGATGGCAGCCATGCGGGCCACGTCATTGCCGGCCGAGCCTTCGGGAAGGGCGCAGCCCATGATCACGTCGTCGATTTCCCCGCCGTCCACGCCGGCACGCTCCACAGCGTGCTTGATGGCATGGCCGGCCAGCGTGGCGCTGTGGGTCATGTTGAAGCCGCCGCGCCAGGATTTCGCCAGTGGCGTGCGGGCGGTGGATACGATCACTACGTCGGTCATGTCAGTCTCCTGTCGATGGGACGCATGCGTCGCCCCGTCGAAATGTCGGGTGTCTGCGCGGGTCCGCGATCAGTTGAACGTCCCGCCTTCGCCGGCAAGCCTGGCCAGTAGCGGTGCCGGCTCCCAGAAGCCGGGGTCGGCCATGGGGTTTTTCGCGAACTGTTCCATGGCGCGCATGACGTTGATCAGTCCGACCTGGTCGGCATAGAACATGGGACCGCCGCGGAATAGCGGGAACCCGTAGCCAGTGAGGTACACCATGTCGATGTCGGAGGCGCGCTGGGCGATGCCTTCCTCCAGGATGCGCGCGCCCTCGTTCACCAGGGCGTACACGCAGCGCTCGACGATCTCCTTGTCGCTGATCCTGCGCGGGGTGATCCCGGCTTCCTCGCGGCATTCCTCGATGACCTTGTCCACTTCCGGGTCGTGCAGCGCATCGCGCCGGCCCGGTTCGTAGCGGTAGAAGCCCGCACCGGTTTTCTGACCAAAGCGCCCCATCTCACACAGGCGATCCGCGATCACCAACCGCTTCATGTCCGGCTTCTCTTCGTAGTGACGCTTCCGGATGGCCCAGCCGATGTCGCCGCCGGCCAGGTCGGCCATGCGCAGCGGGCCCATGACGAAGCCGAATGTCTCGATGGCCTTGTCGATCTGCTGCGGACTGGCGCCTTCCTCCAGCATGAGCAGGGCCTGGGTCTGGTAGCGGCCGATCATGCGGTTTCCGATAAATCCGTCGCAAACACCAGAAATAACGGCTGTTTTTTTTATCTTTCGGGCCAGCTTCATGGCCGTGGCCAGCACGTCTTTGGCGGTCTTCTCACCACGCACCACTTCCAGCAGCTTCATCACATTGGCCGGGCTGAAGAAATGCAGCCCGATCACGTCTTCCGGCCGCCGGGTGGCGGCGGCGATGCGGTTCAGGTCCAGCGTGGAGGTATTGCTGGCCAGGATGGCCCCGGGCTTGCAGACGTCGTCCAGCTTGCCGAACACCTGTTCCTTGACGCCCATGTCCTCGAACACGGCCTCGATCACCAGGTCCACGTCGGCAAAGTCCTCATAGCTCAGTGTGGGCCGCACGAGCGCGAAACGCTTGTTCGCCTCGTCCTCGGTCATCTTGCCCTTTTTCACCCGGCCTTCGTAAACCTTGCGGATGTTCTCCAGGCCGCGATCCAGGGCCTCCTGCTTCGTCTCCAGCAGCACTACGGGAATGCCGGCGTTGAGGAAGTTGATGCTGATGCCCGTACCCATGGTGCCGGCGCCGATCACGCCCACCTTGCTGATTTCACGGGTGGAGGTGTCCGGGGGCACGTCGGAGATCTTGGAGGTGGCGCGGTCGGCGAAGAAAGCGTGGCGCAGGGCCGAAGACTCGGGGGTCTGCATCAATTCGGCGAACAACTGCCGCTCGATCTCCAGGCCCTGATCAAAGGGCTTTTCCACGGACGCTTTCACTGCATCCAGGCATTTCAACGGGGCAGGGTAGTTCTTCGCGATGGCGCCCACCATGTTGCGGGCGAACATGAAGAAGGCTTCCGACTTTGCATGCTCAACTGGCATGTCGCGAATACGCTTTAACGGATTGTTTTTTTTAACGATGTTCTCGGCGAAGGCGGTGGCTGCCGCCAGCAGGTCGCCATCCTGTACAAACTCGTCGAACAGTTGACTGCCCATGAACATCCCAGCCGGTACCGTCTGACCGGAGACGATGAGGTTGGTCGCGCCCTCGATGCCGATGGCGCGGGGCAAACGCTGTGTGCCGCCGGCGCCGGGAAGCAGGCCCAGCCTGACTTCTGGCAGAGCCACCTGCGCCTTGGGGTCGGCCACGCGGAAATGGCAGCCCATGGCCAGTTCCAGCCCGCCACCCATGCAGGTGCCGGCAATGGCGGCCACCACCGGCTTGCTGCTGGTTTCCACCACGTTGATGACGGTGCGCAGATTCGGTTCGGCGGTCATCTTCGGGGTGCCGAACTCGGTGATGTCGGCTCCACCGGAGAAGGCCGTTTCCGAGCCGATAACGACAATGGCGCTGACCTTGTCGTCATGCTCGGCCTGCTGGATCCCGTTCACGATGCCTTGTCGCAGCGCGTGGCCCAGGCCGTTGACCGGGGGGTTGTCCAGGCGGATCACGGCCACCCCGCCGTGCAACTCGTAATGGGCTGTACTCATGTCGTCTCCTAACTGACTTTGCGTATTAACCACGTCTTGAATGTGTGGTGCTTGCCTGCAACGCGATTTCTTGTTGTTGTCTGTTGACCGGTCGGCAACGATGAACCGCTTTGAGTTCCTGCCGGCTCATCTGTAACAATACAGTCGTGTATGGTGGTCCAAACACTAGTGCATTGTCTGCACGTTCGTCAATACACGGGAGACGCTTTTGACGGCCAACGACGACGCCGCCCGCGGAAACGGCCGCCGGGCGGCAAAGGAGAAGGAACAGCTCAGCCGGGATGCCTGGCTGGATGCTGCGGCTACCGCTATCGAGGAGGGCGGTTTCGACAACGTACGGGTGTTGAACCTGGCAAAGAAGCTCGGGGTGACCCGGGGAAGCTTCTACTGGCATTTCCGCGATCATCAGGATCTGGTGGTCAGTTTCCTGCAGCGATGGCGGGAACGGCGGTTGAGCGATCTGAAGGCATGGCTGCCCAGCGACACCGATGTGGAATCGGAGACGCGACGGATCCTGCACCGGTTGCTCAGCGAGGGGACCCACAACGTGCGGCGCATGCGGATAGAGCTTGCGGTGAGAGACTATGCCCGCAAGGATCCACTGGCGGCGGATATCGTGGCGGAGATCGATCAGGCCCGGATCGCCCAGAACCAGATGATCCTGGAGCGTATCGTGGAGAATCCCCGTGGGGCGGATGATCTCTCGCTGCTTCTGTATGTGGCAACCATGGGGGCCCAGTTGGTCATGACCGGGCCCAGCCGGAAGTCGCCGGCCATGCAGCGTATCGAGACCATGCTGGGGAATCTGGTGCTGGACTGGCACCGGCGTGGCGGGGGGAATCTGCTGGAACCCTGAGGGGCTGGCACGCTCCGAATACCAGCGGGCGCGGGGGGGGGGGCGCGCCCGCCCCCCCCCCCCCCCCCTGGCCGCACTCAGATCATTCCCAGGTGCTTGCCGCCGTCCACCAGGATCAACTCACCCGTCGTCTTTGTGGCGTGCAACAGCAACCAGCTCGCGGTTTCAGCCACGTCCTCGGGCGTCACCGTGTCTTTGAGCGGCGCCGATTCCGCGTAGGCCGCGCGTCGTTGTTCGTAGCGCTCCCCGAGTCCTGCCTTGAGCCACCCGGTTTCGACGAATCCGGGGCACACCGCGTTGACCCGGATGGCGGGGCCCAGGGCGCGCGCCAGGGCGAGGGTCATGGTATTCAGCGCACCCTTGGACGCCGCATAGGCCACCGACGACCCGACGCCGCGGACACCGGCGATGGACGAGATGTTCACCACGGCCCCCTTGCCGTGGGCCTGCATGGCGGGGGCCACGGCCCGGATCATCTGATAGGCGCCGATCACGTTGACGCCGTAGATCCGCTGGAAGTCCTCCGCCTGCAAGGCGTCCAGATCGTGGTGTGCGGCGAACTGGGTGGTGCCGGCGTTGTTCACCAAGCCGTCGATCCGGCCCCAGGCCTCGGTGGCGGCCTCCGCCAGGCGCTGGCAGTCGGCGTCGGAGGCCACATCCGCCTGGACCACAATGGCCTCGCCGCCGGCGGTGCGGCAGCGGTCAGCCACCTCCTGTGCCTCCCGCTCGCGTTTGGCATAGTTGATCACGACCCGGTGCCCTTCGCCGGCGAGGCGCTCGGCGCAGGCCCGGCCGATTCCGGCAGACGAGCCGGTGACAATGTAGACGCGCTTGTCCATCATGTGGTTTCCCCAACGTTGTCGTTGATTGTGACGACTGCACTCATGCCCCGGACAGCCAGGAGATGCACGCATGCAGTACCTGCATACCATGATCCGCGTCAGTGACCTGGAGGCGTCACTGGAATTCTTCTGTACCCACCTCGGACTGGTCGAGATCAGCCGCAAGGAAAGCGAGAAAGGCCGGTTTACGCTGGTGTTTCTGGCGGCGCCCGACGATGTCGAGCGGGCCCGCGGGGATAAGGCTCCGATGGTGGAACTGACCTGGAACTGGGATCCGGAAGTGTACACCGGCGGCCGCAATTTCGGTCATCTGGCCTATCGGGTGGACGACATTTACGCCCTCTGCCGGCGGCTGATGGATGCGGGCATCACCATCAATCGTCCTCCCCGCGACGGCTACATGGCCTTCATTCGGTCACCCGACGGGATTTCCATCGAGCTGCTGCAGAAGGGCGAACCCTTGCCCCCGGAGGAACCCTGGGCCTCCATGGAGAACACGGGCACCTGGTGAGCGCCACCGGAGGACAGGCAGCGACAGCCGCCCCCAGCCCCCCGGCGGATCACGGGCGGGCGGAGCCGGCTCAGAATGCCGGCCGCCGGTAGCCGCGGACCAGGCCGTGTGGTGCCATCACGAATTGCCAGAGCTGGATGGAACGGGCCCGGAAGGCGCCGGCGCAGCTCAACAGGTAGTAGCGCCACATACGGTGAAAGCGTTCGCCATACCGATCGCGGAAATGCGGCCAGGCCTGCTCGAAATTCCCATGCCAGGCCATCAGTGTACGGTCGTAATCCGCGCCGAAGTTGTGGACGTCCTCGATCACGAACAGGTCCTCGCTGGTATCGCTGATCTGCCCCAGCGCCGGAAGGTCGCCGTTGGGAAAGATGTACTTGTCGAGCCAGGGGTCCGGCGTGCTACTGCGGACGTTCTTGCCGATGGTGTGCAGCAGCAGCAGACCGTCCTCCTTGAGGCAGCGATGCGCGGTTTCCATGAAGGCCCGGTGATTCTTACGCCCCACGTGCTCGAACATGCCGACGCTGACGACGCGGTCGAACTGTTCGTCCAGTTCCCGATAGTCCTGCAGCCGGAATTCCACCGGCAGACCGGCGCAGAGTGATTCCCCCAGGGCGGCCTGTTCGCGGGAAATCGTCACGCCGACGCACTCGACACCGTAGTGCTCGGCGGCGAAGCCCATGAAGCTGCCCCAGCCACAGCCGATGTCCAGTACCCGCATTCCGGGCTTGAGATCCAGCTTGCGGCAGATCAGGTCCAGCTTGTCCTCCTGTGCCTGGTCCAGATTCTCCGCCCGGGCCCAGTAGCCGCAGGTGTAGGTCATGCGCTTGTCCAGCATGGCCTGGTAGAAGTCGTTGCCCAGGTCGTAATGGGCTTCACCCACCTGCCAGGAACGGCGTGCCGTCTGCAGGTTGAGTAGCCGGGCGCGGAGCGAATGGAAGATCAGCCGGAACGGCTGGACCTGGTCGTGAACCCGGTTGCGGATCAGCCGGTAAAAGAACTCATCCAGCCGTTCAACGTCCCACTGCCCTTCCATGTAGGATTCGCCGAGGCCCAGATTGCCATAGGCCATGGCGCGTTCGGCCACGCTGGGGTCGTGGATCTGGATGTCCCAAGGCCGGTCACCTCCAACCCGGATGTCGGCCTTGTTCAGCAGTTCGTGGATGATTCCGCTGATCTCGATCTCCGACTGCGCGGCCCCTGGCCGTGTCGCTGAACGATCGCTCATCACAACCTCCAGACGCTGTGTTCCCGTTTTTCTTATGCCCGCACGACCCCTGGCGGCCGGGTCGCGGGCCTCCTCCATTAACACCTTAGACGTTCAGGCCTGAAACAGGAACCTTGTACGGTCTATGGCATCCATAGACCCCATCCATGAGATCGCCGTCCCTGGCGCGGGTCGTCACTCGAACGGACGCTCGTCCCACCAGGGGAAGTACTCGGGCATGTCCTGGCTGGGTCGCATGGAGAATGCTGCCGGGCGCTTCTCCAGGAAGGCGGATACCCCTTCCTTCACATCGCTGGAGCGGCCCATGTAGGCAATTCCCCGGGAATCGATCTTGTGGGCTTCCATGGGGTGATCCGCGCCCAGCATGCGCCACATCATCTGGCGGTTCAGCGCCGTGGCCACCGCCGAGGTGTTCTCCGCCATCTCGCCGGCGAGCTTGTAGGCGGCCGGCAGCAGCGCGTCCGGTTCGTGCAGACTGTGAACCAGCCCGCCCCGATGGGCCTCCTCGGCGCCGAACACGCGGCCGGAATACACCCAGTCGGCGGCCTGCTGCATGCCCACCAGGCGCGGCAGGAACCAGCTGGAGCAGGCCTCCATGGTGATTCCGCGTCGTGCAAAGACAAAGCCGAAGCGCGCCTTGGTGGAGGCCAGGCGGATATCCATGGGAAGCGTCATGGTCACACCCACACCCACCGCCGCGCCGTTGACGGCGGCGATGACCGGTTTCAGGCAGTCGTAGATGCGCAGGCTGACCGTGCCGCCTCCATCCCGCTCGCCTTCCAGATCGGTTTCCCGTTCCCGTTGGTCCCGGTTGAAGGTGTCCCCGCCTTTTTCCAGGTCCGCACCGGCGCAGAAGGCCCGGTCTCCGGCCCCGGTGACGACGATGACCCGCACGTCGTCATCCGCATCGGCGGCGTCAAAGGCCTGGATCAACTCCCGGCGCATGACGGTGTTGAAGGCGTTCATCCGGTCCGGGCGGTTCAGGGTCAGTGTCAGGATCCGGTCACGGACCTGATAGTCCAGCGTTTCGAATTCCACGTCGCACACTCCGTTTGTCTGTCGGTTGAGACACAGGGTGCGGTGCAGTGTGCCTTGCCCGACGCCCGTCTGTCACCGGGTTTCACAATGCGTGTATGCTTTCCGGATGATGATGGGATCCGGGAGCGCGGAACCGAAGATGCAGGGCGCAGGAATCGTTTCACCCGGTGGGCGCGTCTATTCCGGTGCGGAGCAATGGACCGACCGCGTGGTCCACTGGTGCGGCATTGGCGCGGCCGTGGGTGGCGTGCTCGGGCTGGTGATCTCCGCGGGACCGCTGGCGGACCCCTGGCTCATTTCCAGTGTCGTGATCTATGGTGCCGGCCTTCTGCTGATGCTGACCTGTTCGGCGCTGTGCAACCATGATCTGGCGGAGCGTTCCCGGTATGCGGAACTGTTCAAGCGGCTGGACCATTCAGCCATTCTGTTCATGATCGCCGCCACTTACACGCCGTTCGCGCTCAACGCCCTGCGTGGGCCACTGGGCTGGTCATTATTCGCCTTCGTCTGGACCGTTGCCGCGGTCAGCATCCTGTTGAAGCTGGTATTGCCGGGCCCGCTGCGGTACGGCATCTCCATCGGCATCTATCTGACACTTGGCTGGTGCGTGCTCGTGGTGCTGCGCCCGTTGGCCACCGCCTTGTCCACCCCGGTGCTTCTCCTGTTGCTCGGCGGCGGCTTGTTGTACAGTGCCGGCCTCCTGTTCTTTCTCTGGAAACGGCTGCCATTCCACATCTCGATCTGGCATGGCTTCGTCATTGCCGCCGCAGCCTGCCACTATGCGGCTGTCCTGGTGGGTGTGGTCCTGTCCAGGGGGAATGCCGTCTCCTGACCGCCGGCCGGGCTGACCGAACGCTGTCACGGAATCACTGGACGCAACAACCATGACGCTCCCCGTCGACGCCGTCATCCCTGACCTGCTGCACCACCTCCGGATGGGGAACCGGGCGGTGCTGCAGGCGCCGCCGGGGGCGGGCAAGACCACGCGCATCCCCCTGGCACTGATGTCGGAGCCGTGGCTCGGGGGCCGCCGCATCGTCATGCTGGAGCCCCGTCGCCTGGCAGCACGGGCCGCCGCCGCATTCATGAGCCGGCAGCTCGGTGAAACCGTTGGGCAGACCGTGGGCTATCGGATCCAATTGGATTCCCGCACCGGTCCCGGAACCCGCGTCGAGGTGGTCACCGAAGGGGTACTGACCCGGATGCTTCAGAATGATCCGGCGTTGTCGGATTACGGCGCGGTTATCTTCGACGAGTTCCATGAGCGCAGCATGCAGGGTGATCTGGGCCTCGCGCTGACGCTGGATAGTCAGGGTGCCCTGCGAGAGGATCTCCGCCTGCTGGTGATGTCGGCCACCCTGGACGGAGAACGCATCGCGGCCCTGCTCGGGGGCGCCCCGGTGCTCAGTAGCCGTGGGCGCAGCCACCCGGTGGCGCTGCACTACAGACCACCGGGGCGGCAGGCATCCCTGGCGGCTTGGGTGGCGGCCACCACGCGGGAGGCCCTGAAGGAGGAGGCCGGCTCGATCCTGGTTTTCCTGCCGGGCCAGCGTGAGATCCGGCAGGTGATGGAACTGCTGTCCCCGGGGCTTCCGGATCACGTGAGGCTCCTGGCCTTGTTCGGGGATCTGCCCCCGGAGCAGCAGGATCTGGCCATCGCGCCGGCGGAGAACGGCCTCAGAAAACTGGTGCTCGCCACCAATATCGCGGAGACAAGCCTCACCATCGAGGGCGTGCGTGTCGTGGTTGACGCAGGGCTCCAGCGATCGTCCCGGTTCGATCCGTCCACCGGCATGAGCCGCCTGGTGACCACGCGTATCTCCCATGCATCCGCCGAGCAGCGGGCCGGTCGCGCGGGACGGACGGAGCCGGGGAGCTGCTACCGACTCTGGTCGGCAGAGGAGCATGCCCGCTTGCAGGCCTTCGCACCGCCGGAGATCGCGGACGCCGATCTCGCGCCGGTGGTACTGGAGCTGGCCCGCTGGGGCGTGGCCGACCCGGCTGAGCTGCGCTGGCTTGATCCTCCCCCGCAGGCGAACTGGGATCAGGCCAGCGGGCTGCTTCGCTGGCTGGGCCTGCTGGATGACGGCGGCCGCATCACCGCCCACGGCCATGCAACGGCGGAACTGGGCCTGCACCCCCGGTTGGGGCACATGCTTCTCCAGGCCCGGGATGGCGGGCATGGGTGGCTGGCCTGCCGACTTGCGGCATTGCTGAGCGAGCGGGATCTGCTGGCCGGGGAACCGGCTTCGAGCACGGATGTGCTGCTGCGGTTGGAGCGGTTGGAACGGAGTGGCGGGCGTGCCCGCCGCGTACTGGAGCGGGCACGGCAGCTTGCACGGCGGTTGCGTTGCTGTGCAGTGGCCGGTGACGATGATGATGACAAGGCAGGGCATCTCCTGATGCTGGCCTATCCGGAACGCCTTGCCCTGCGCCGTCGTACCGGGGATACGCGTTACCTGCTGGCCAATGGACGCGGTGCCCGCTTACCCGAGGGGGATCCACTGGCCGGGATGGCGATGCTGGTGGCCGCCCATGTGGAAGGCGGCGCCGATGATGCGCGGGTCCGGCTGGCCGCCGGCGTGTCCCAGGTCTGCGTCGAGGAGGTGTTTGCCCACCGGATCACCGAACATGATCATGTGGGGCTTGAAGCCGGTTCCGGCCGTGTCCTGGCCCGTCGGCAGCGGCGACTGGGGGCTCTGGTGCTGTCCGAACGGGTGCTTCCGGCACCGGAGCCGTCCGCCATCCAGGAGGTGCTTCTGGCGGCGCTGCGCAAGCGGGGGCTGGAGCTGTTGCCATGGACACCGGAGCTGCGCCAGTTGCAGGCACGTGTGGCCTTGCTGCGGGCCCTGGAGCCGGAGGAATGGCCTGATTTCGGGGATGGGGCGCTGCTGGAAGCGCTGGACGACTGGGTGACGCCGTTCCTTGCGGGTATCACGTCCCTGGCCGGCCTGCGGGACTTTCCGTTGCAGGCCGCGCTGGAAAGCCGCCTCAGCCCGCTGCAGCAGCGGCGGCTGCGTGAAGAGACGCCCACCCACTGGCAGGTACCCGCCGGTTCGCGCATTCGCCTGGATTACTGCGCAGGTGCGGAGCCGGTGCTTGCAGTCCGGTTGCAGGAACTGTTCGGCTGTGAGGAAGGGCCGGTGATCGCCGGTGGGAGAGTCCCCGTGCTTCTGCATCTGCTTTCCCCGGCAGGACGTCCGGTGCAGCTCACGCGGGATCTCGCCGGTTTCTGGCGGGGGAGTTACCATGACGTCAGAAAAGAACTGCGCGGTCGGTACCCCAAACATGCGTGGCCGGATGATCCGCTGCGCGCGGCTCCGCTGCGCGGGGTTCCCCGGCGCGGGAAGCGGGCCTGACACGCTTCCTTGAACGTTGCAGATCTACTTGGTGGGGAGCGCATCATGCCAACGGGGTTCCACCGTATCCTTGTCTTGACCTGTCTGGCCCTGAGTCTGCCCGCGTTGGGAAGCGAGCTGCCGCGCCCTGTGGCACAGGTGATGGAATGGCACCAGCTTTCGGAAGAGAGCGTCAGTATCTGGGTACAGGCCGTGGACGAGGCGGAGCCCCTGCTCGCGTACCGTGCCGATGTGTCACGTAACCCGGCGTCCGTCACCAAGCTTTTCACCACCTACGCGGCCCTGGAAGCGCTTGGGCCCGCTTACCGCTGGAGAACCGAGGTCTATGCCCGGGGCGAGCCGCAGGGCGGCGTCCTGGACGGGGACCTGTGGATCAAGGGCTACGGTGATCCGTTTCTGGTCAACGAAGAGTTCTGGAAGCTGGTGGGGGAGATCCGCCGGCTGGGTATCGACGACATCCGCGGCGACCTGGTCTTCGATAACAGCCATTACGCCCTGGCGCCCGAGGATCCGGGCGCCTTCGACAATCAGCCCTTCCGCGCTTACAACCAGCCGCCGCACCCCCTGCTTGTGAATTTTAACGCGCTCCAGTTTCACGTGCAGCCGGATCCGGAGCGCGATGCCGTCCGGGTCCAGGCCGATCCGCCACTGCCCGGTCTGCGGTTGGAGAACAGGCTGCGTCCCGGCGACGGGAACTGCGGCGGATACCAACGGGGCGTGAGCTATAGCGTGCCCGAGGAAGGCCAGGTTGTTCTGGAGGGGCGGTATGCGCGGGCGTGTGACCGGTTCCGGCTGCTGCGCGTGGCGGTGTCGCCGCCGGTTTATGCCCACGGCCTGTTCCAGCTCTATTGGCGGCAACTGGGCGGCACCTTCGCCGGGGGGTGGCGGGAGGACGTCTGGCTGGATGACGAACGGGAACCCCTGGCTGTGCACCATTCACGGCCGCTGGGCGATCTGGTGCGGGTGGTGAACAAGTACAGCAATAACGTGATGACGCGCCATTTCAAGCTTGCACTGGGCGTGGAGGCGTTCGGTGAACCGGCTACCGAAAGGAAGGGTAATCTGGCCCTGCTGGATGTTCTGGAGAGCAGCGGCATCGATACCCGGGAGCTGGTGGTGGATAATGCGGCGGGACTCTCCCGTACCAACCGGGCAAGCGCGCACCAGGTGGCCGCGCTCCTGCAGCAGGCTTACCGGAGCGGGTATGCCCCGGAGTTCCTCTCGTCGCTGTCGCTGGCGGGGATGGACGGCACGGTACGGCGCCGCTTCCAGGACACCGAGGAGACGGGTCGCATGCGACTGAAGACCGGGCGTTTGAACGATGTTTCCGCAATTGCCGGCTACGTACGCACGGCGGCCGACCGGGATCTGGTGGTGGTGGTACTGGTCAATGCCCCCGATGCTCACCGGGGTTCAGGAGAAGCCGTTCAGGATGCCGTGCTCCGCTGGGCTTACCGGCAGTGATCTTTCCGCGGGCCGGGAATACGGCGTGCTTCGGCGCTGGTGGCGGCTCAATCGCCCATGTCCGGGGCCGGTCGGCAGTGCCGGACTTCCAGGTGGGCCATCCCCTGACGGTAGATGAGCCAGGCCAGGGCGCCGGCGGCGATATTGGCCAGCATGGCGGCCGTGAACAGGCCGGTCAGGCCGGCAAGCTGAGCGCCTAGCCACAGGGCCGGCAGATAGCAGACAAACAGCCGCGCCGTTGCCGCCACCAGGGCCTTCATGGGCAGTCCCAGGGCGTTACAGACCGAGACCATCAGCATGCAGACGCCGAGACCGCCGTAACTCAGGGGCACGCGCAGCAGGTAGTCCTGCAGGATGCCGGCAACGTGGGCGTCCTCGCTGAGCAGGCGGCTGAGCGGGTCCGAAAGCAGCAACCAGATCACAGCCACGGCCAGTTGCCAGAGAATGACGAAGCGTACCGCCAGCCGTACCAGATCCCGGATCCGCTGAAGCTCGCCGGCACCCTGCAGGCGGCTGACCATGGGGGGGACGGACATGGTCAGTGCCAGTACCACCACGATGGAGAAGAATTCCAGCCGGGTGCCCAACCCCCAGGCCGCCACCGCGGTTGAGCCGAAGCCGGCCACCAGCATGGTGGCCAGCATGGCGGAGACCGGCGGGAGCAGTTGACTGACCGTGGCCGGACCGGCGATGGCGGCCAATTGCGCCAGGGCCGGCCTCGGATTCAGCGTCCCCAGATCCACGGACAGCCATCGGCGTTCCAGGAGCTGAGGGAGGATCGCCGCGATACCGATGGAAAATGCCACCACGGTGGCCCAGGCCGCACCCGCCATGCCCCAGCCGAAGGTGAAGATGAACAGGGGGTCCAGGGCAAGATTGATCAGGCTGGTGATGACCATCAACAGACCCGGGGTCCGGGTATCGCCGTTGGCACGGGACACGCTGTAGCAGAAATACAGCAGCGCGCCCAGCCAGGTACTCAGCAGCCAGGGCGCCCAGTAATGGGAGATCAGCGGAAGCAACCGCGGATCGGCCCCGAGGGTGAGGACGATGGGCTCGCGGAGCAGCCACAACAAGACGCACAGCAGAAGCATCCCGACGACGCCCGTGACCAGTACCAGCCCGGCCAGACGGCGGGCCCGCCAGCGGTCTCCGGCGCCCAGGGTCCGTGCGATGATGGCCGTGGTCGCGATGCCCAGGCCCACCTGTGTGCCGATGATCAACTGGGCCACCGGGATGGTGAAGCCCAGGGCAGCCAGTGGGTCGACGCCCAATTGGCCGATGAATGCGCTGTCGACGAGCTGGAACCCGAGCAGGGACATGACGCCGAAGAGCATCGGCCAGGTCATGCGAAACAGGGTCCGCCCCAGACTGTCGCGTGTGAGGTCCTCGGTGGTCATTCCGCAAGGCGCGCAGGGTAAACCGGCATTCTACCACGGGTTCCACTGCGCGATACGGCGCCCCGGCTTTTCCCGCGGACCCGCATCCACATGTCCCACTGGGGGGCTGGCGAGAGAATTGGATAGAAACGATTGATTTTTCTGGGCCGATCTATAGTCAGCGTCTTTGGCTTCCCTGTGGAAAATCGGCGGTCGTTGAGCCGACGGGTGGATTGCGGCTACATTCTTACACACAAGGACGCGGGTACGGGTGGGTGCTCACAGCCCGCGCCAACAACAACAAGGTTCCTGTCCATCGGAGGAGAGAGTCCATGCGTGTATTCAGCGGCTTGCTGTTCGCAGTCCTGCTTGGCGTGACGCAGACCGGCGTTGCCCAGCAGCAATTGTCCATCGCCACCGGAGGTACCGGGGGCGTCTACTACCCCATCGGGGGTGGTCTGGCGGAGTTGATCAACCGGCACGTGGATGGCTACGGCGCCGTCGCCGAAGTCACCGGCGCCTCGGTGGAGAACATGGGGCTGATCCACCGTGGCGACTCCGATCTGGCGCTGGCCCTGGCTGACACGGTGTACCAGGCCTACACGGGCACGGGCGCGTTCGACGGACGGCATATTCCCGACACCCGCGCGCTGGGTTCCGTCTATCCGAATGCGGTTCAGCTCGTCACACTGGCCGACTCCGGCATCACGTCCCTGCAGGATCTCAAGGGCAAGCGGGTTTCTGTGGGCGCTCCTGGCAGCGGGACGGAACTGAATGCCCGTGCTCTGCTGGAAGCCAACGGCATCACCTACGATGATATCCGGCAACAACGCCTGAACTTCAACGAGACCGCCGATGCGCTCCGGGACGGGGATATCGATGCCGGTTTCTGGAGCGTCGGCCCGCCCACCAGCTCCATCATGAATCTGGCCGCCACGCGCAACATCCGGCTCGTCTCTTTCACGGAGGACGAGATTGCCCGCGCCATGGAGAAGGAGGCGGTGTTCGCGCCATACACCCTGCGCGCCGGAACCTACGACGGTGTCGATGAGGACGTGCAGACCATCAGTATCCCGAACGTCCTGGTGGTCCATGCCGACATGTCCGAGGAACTCGCCTACCAGATCACCCGGGTGATGTTCGAGCGGGTGCAGGATCTCATTGCCGTCCATCCGGCCGCCAATGACACCACGGTGGAATTCAGCCTCACCGCCACCCCTGTCCCGCTGCACCCCGGTGCGATCCGTTACTACGAGGAGATCGGTGCCGATATCCCCGACCGTCTGCGGCCCTGAGCCGTGGGTTGTGGACCTGTCCGTCATGGCTGGATGCCGGCCGCGCTGCTTCTGGCAGCGCCGGTCGGCCTGGCCGCTTCCGGGGCGCTGTTGGAGGTCACGCGATGTGACGACGGTGCGGTCCTGTTCTCCCGGGCAGTGAGCGGCGGCGACCGATGGTGCATGGCCTGGAATCATTCCGTGGCCGGGTTCACCGTCCGTGACTGTTACGCTTATCTGGATGCGCGGATGGTGCTGGAATACAGTGTTCAACCGGATTTCGCCGCAGGGCTCGGTCATGCGCCGGGACGCGGGCGGCTGACCGGTGACGTCGCGGGAGGGTATCGCATCGAAGGCATCGATGAGCCGGTGCCCGGGAACGGCTACCTTCTGCGTCCGGGCGGTGCCACCGTGGCTCACCGCCTGGAGCTGGGCGGTGAGGTGGCGGATCTGAGCGCGCCCGCGGCGGGTTGGCGTGTCTCCGTGCATGTGCGTGACACCGGAGAGGACCATCGTGGGGCCTGCCCATGAGTGACCAGGCCAGGTCCCCGGGTTCGGAGAACGGACCCCTGAGCCGGCAGGCCAGACCGGTGCTCTGGGCGATCACGGTGCTGGCGGTGGGCCTGTCGCTGTTCCAGCTCTATGCCGCCGGCGTGGAGCCCCTGGGGCTGTTCTACCAGCGCAGTATTCATCTGGCGCTGATCATGATGCTGGCCTTTCTGCTGTTCCCGGTCTTCGGCCCGGGCCGCCGACGGGGCGTGATCGGCTGGACCATCGATTTCCTGTTTTTCTGCGGCGCCTTCCTCACGGGTTTTTACCTGAGCTTTTTCCTGGATGACATCATTGCCCGCGCCGGATTCTGGAGCCAGGCGGATATCGTCGTCGCCTGCATCGCCGTGCTCACAGTGCTGGAAGCGGCCCGGCGCGCGGTGGGACTGGGGCTGACCGTTATCGGCGTGGTCGCCATTCTGTATGCCTTTGCCGGCCCCCGGGGTGAACTGCCCTGGCTTGGCGAGTGGCTGCCGGGCATTCTCGCTCACCGGGGTTACACGCTGGAGCGTGTGGCGGGGCAGCTCTACCTGGGCCAGGAGGGTTTGTTCGGTCTGCCGCTGGGTGTGGCGGCCACGTTTGTGTTCATTTTCGTGCTGTTCGGCGCGTTTCTGGAGGTCACCGGCGCCGGGCGCTTCTTCATCGACCTGGCCTATGCGGCCACCGGCCGTCAGCGTGGCGGCCCGGCAAAGGCGTCGGTGCTGGCCTCGGCCGGCATGGGCTCCATCTCGGGCAGCGCCATTGCCAATGTTGTGACAACCGGTGCGTTCACGGTGCCGCTGATGAAGCGTCTGGGTTACCGGCCGTCGCAGGCCGGCGGTATCGAGGCGGCTGCCAGTACCGGTGGCCAGATCATGCCGCCGCTGATGGGCGCGGGTGCCTTCCTGATCGCCGAGTACACCGGTATCCCTTACGTGGACATCATCAAGGTCAGCATCCTGCCGGCGCTGCTGTACTTTGCCACCGTCTACCTGTTTGTTCACATCATCGCCGTGAAGCAGGGCATGCAGGGCATGCGGGCGGACGAATTGCCCAGTGTTCGCCAGGTGATGCGGGAAGGCTGGCATTTCCTGCTGCCGCTGGCGGTGCTGATCTACCTGCTGGTCATGCACATGTCGCCCATGCGGGTGGGCTTCTATGCCGTTATGACCATGATCGGGATCGCCGCGCTGCGCCACGTGGTCTGGCACTGGCTGATTCTGCCGCGACAAGGGGAGCCGTTGCGCTGGGAGGCCATGTTCCGGGATATCAAGGCCGGCTTCTCGGTGCTGATCGCCGGTCTGAGCCTGGGGGCGCGGAACGCAGTGGCGGTGAGTCTGGCCTGTGCGGTGGCCGGCATCATTGTGGGCGTGGTGGGGCTGACCGGTCTCGGGCTGAAGTTCTCCGCCATGATGATGGCCTTCTCCGGTGGCCAGATCGTGCTGGCGCTGATCATGGTCCTGCTGGCGAGCCTGGTGCTGGGTATGGGTTTGCCGGTGACCGCCAGTTATATCGTGCTGATCGTCCTGGTCGGTCCGGCGCTGACGGCGGAGTTCGGTATCCCCCTGCTGATCGCGCACCTGGTGGTGTTCTGGTACTCCCAGGACTCCAATGTCACACCACCGGTGGCTCTGGCCGGGTTCGCGGGTGCCGCGATTGCCGGCGCGAAACCCATGGAAACCAGTTTCCAGGCCTGGAAATTTGCCAAGGGACTGTACCTCATTCCCCTGTTCATGGTGTTCAACCCGGAGATAATCCTGGGCGGACCAGTTGCGGTGGTGGTGTGGAACGCGGTGATCGCGGTGGTGGCCCTGGCCGCCTTCGCCGCGGCGCTTGAGGGCTATTTGTTCACACGCATGGGCTGGCCGTCGCGGATTCTGATCGTGGTGGGCATGATCGGTGTGTTCTACCCGGACCTGGTCTACGAGATCGGGGGAATGCTGCTCATGGGCGTGGCCTTGTTGGGAAACTGGCTACGGCATGTTTTCGGGAACCGCGCCCGGGGCAGGTCCGCCGTGCAGACCGGCATCAGATGATCCCGGCTTCCAGACTGGCGGCCACGGTCATCCCCAGTTCCTCGCACTGCTCCGTAAATTCCTCGGAAAACGCGCCGCGGCATATCAGCGGTTCCTGAATGGACCGCCAGCGCAGGCCGGTGACGATGGATTCCACCGCACGTCGGGTACCAGTGCCGTCATGACCCGCCCGGATAAACACCGCGTAGGGAAGCCCCTGGGTTTCCTCGAGACAGGGGTAGTAAATGCGATCGAAGAAATCCTTGAGGGCGCCGCTCATGTAACCCAGGTTCTCCGTGGTGCCGAGAATGATGGCATTCGCCCGGAGAACGTCTTGGGGTCCTGCCTCCAGCGGAGGTCGGTGTGCCACCTCCACGTCGCAGATGTCCGGGTGCCGGGCCCCGCGCAGGACGGCCTGCACCAGTTTCCGGGTATTGGGGGAAGGGGCATGGGCGACCACGAGCAGTTGTTTTCGGTCGGTCATTGCAAGCGACCCTGTGCGGTGTGTGTCCCCCCAATGATAGGCGGCAGCCCGCTGGAACAACAAAAAACCCCGCCATATAGGCGGGGTTTTCGCTGCCGCAAAGGCGTGCCGCTTAGAGCGGGTTCACGTTGGCGGCGGCCAGACCCTTCGGGGTGTTCTGGGTTTCGAACTGCACGCGCTGGCCTTCGGCCAGGCTCTTGAAACCACTACCCTGGATGGCGGAGTGATGGACGAACACGTCCTTGCTGCCGTCTTCCGGGGAAATGAAACCGAAGCCCTTGGCGTCGTCGAACCACTTAACGGTACCAGTCATCATGGATTGTCTGCTCCTAAGCAAAGTGACTGAATCACGGGTTGTGCAGGTGGACCTGAAGAACTTACTCGGGAGTGACTGCCATGAAGGGTCGGTACTGCCGGGCAACTACAGGAGGAACACTGCGGGACTTACTGTAACGCGGTAGTGAGGGAATTGCCAACTTTTTTTTGCGGTCATGTAGGGCGCCCGCAGAAGACAGAACGCCGGGCTGGACGCGCCGGGGCTCGACCATTAGGTTATCCGCGACTTCCCTCGCAGAGAAGAAGGATAGCAACGCATGCATGACCGTTTCCATGAGCCGGTGTGGCGCGAAGCACTTGCCGGCTCGCAAATGCTGCTGGTCGCCTTCGGCGCTCTGGTGCTGATGCCCCTGATCACCGGACTGGATCCCAGCGTGGCGCTGTTCACCGCCGGTATCGGAACACTGATCTTCCATCTCGTGACCGGAAGACAGATACCCATATTCCTTGCCTCCTCGTTTGCGTTCATTGCGCCGATCATGGCGTCCACGGCGGCCTACGGCATTCCAGCCACCATGGGCGGCCTTCTGGCCGCTGGTCTGGTGTACATCCTGCTCTCCGGCCTGGTGAAGCTGAAGGGGACGGGGTTTGTCGATCGCCTGCTGCCTCCGGTGGTCATCGCGCCGGTGATCATCGTGATCGGTTTGTCCCTGGCACCGGTGGCGGTGAACATGGCCATGGGTCGCACCGGGGACGGATCCGAGCAGATAATCCCCTACGGGAGCGCAATCACCATCGCGATGATCTCGCTGCTGGTCACTGTACTGGTGGCGGTGGTGGGGCAGGGCCTGTTCCGGTTGATTCCCATTCTGTTCGGCGTGGTGAGTGGATTCATCGTTTCTCTGTTCTACGGTGTGGTCGACTTCAGCGGTGTCCAACAGGCGGCGTGGCTGGCGATGCCGGCTTTCACGATGCCGGAGTTCCACTGGGGGGCGATTCTGTTCCTGGTACCTGTGGCCATTGCGCCGGCCATCGAGCACGTGGGTGATGTCCTTGCCATCGGCAATGTCACCCGCAGGAATTACGTAAAGAAGCCGGGGCTGCACCGGACACTGCTGGGCGACGGGCTGGCCACGTCCGCGGCGGCATCCCTGGGGGGGCCGCCCAACACGACCTACTCGGAAGTCACCGGTGCGGTGATGCTGACCCGCAACTTCAATCCGAACATCATGCTCTGGGCGGCGGGTGTGGCCATCGTGCTGGCGTTTGTCGGCAAGTTCGGTGCCGTCCTTCTGTCCATTCCCGGACCTGTCATGGGGGGGATCCTGACCCTGCTGTTCGGTTCCATCGCCGTGGTGGGGTTGAACGTGCTGGTCCGGCATCAGGTGGATCTGTCCGATGCCCGCAATCTGGTAATCCTTGCGGTGACGTTGGTCTTTGGTATCGGCGGAATGAGCTTTGGTGCAGGCGCCCTGGGACTGGAAGGTATCGCCTTGTGCAGTGTGGTGGCGATTGTGCTGAATCTGGTGCTGCCGGGGGGAGGTGACTGGCGAAGTGCGGAAAGCGATTAATGTTGTGTCGAGATGCAACGCGCGAGACTGGTTTTGCGTTGCATTGCGGCGTCATACTGGGGGTGAACAGGCAAGGAGGGCGTGGCATGACAGCGACTGATCATAACCGTCTTGAAACCTTGCTGCGTCTGTCGCGGCGTGACCCGGGCCACCGGCCCGCGTTCTACCGGGTGTTGCTGGAATCCCGGGTGTACGTGATCGGCTCCGGGCCGGATACGGCGGAAGGTGGCGAGCAGCGGGTTGCCCTGCAGCAATGGGAAACGCCCGACGGGCAGGCGGTGATTCCGTTCTTCACCTCCTTGGAGGTGCTCCGGGAGTCCATTGAGGAAGACGAGCATGTGCTCGGGCTTTCCGGCCGCGAACTTTTCGGTCTGGCGCGGAACATGTCCTTGTACCTCAACCCGCGTTCCGAGGATGGTGAGCCGTTCAGCCCGGATGAGGTCAGCAACCTCCTGAGCGGTGACCTGCCGCGGGAACCCGGACGGCCGGGTGAGCTGGAAACCGCGGACCCGGAACTGGAACTGCTCCGTATGGACGCGCTGCCGGCCGAGGCCGTGAGCGCGCTCACCACGCTGTTCGCCGGATTGTCCGGGGTGCGTCGTGCCTGGTTGTTACGGGCCAGGGGTCGCGGGAAGGATGGCGCCATGGTGCTGGCCCTGGATTGCGATCCGGGTTGCTATGGGCCGGCCGAGCGGGAAGCCGCTTTCGTGCTGGGGCAGTTGGAGAAGGGGTGGCAGGATTGTCGTTTCCTGCATCTGGACGGACGAAACCTCCAGCGGCTGGTGTCCGACGCACCGGCGCCATTCTATGATCGTCGCTGGGGCCAGTTGCTGGATACCTCCCTGGAGCCGGGGCGGGCATAGGGAATCGATCAGCGCTTCCCCGGCTGTCGTGGCCCCATGCGGTTGTGTGCCTTGCCGGATCAAGGCGCACAACCGCAGGAGGCTTATTCCCCGGCGCTACCCTCCAGGCGGGCGGAGGCGAAGATCCAGGGTTCCCAGTAGGAGGGTACCGTCACTGTGCGTTGCTCGGTGTACGGGAAGCTGCGTGCGAGAGCCATGCGCACGTCCCGGGCGAGCGCCTTGTCATGGCCGCTGCAACACTGCATGGTGATCATGCCCCCCGGGATGAGGCGGTCGCGCATCCGCCGGATGATCTCGTCAATGAATGCCAGCCGGCTCTGATCCTCGCGAACCGGCTCCATGGTGAGGTCGTAGATGATGGCGGAATAGGGTGCATCCCGGCCCTCGTCCAGCCAGGCGAAGGCGTCGCCCACCACCACCCGGGCGCGGGGGTGGTCGAAGGCGCTCTTGCACAGACCGGTCAGGTAATCCCGGGAAAGCGCGATGACTTTGCTGTCGATGTCCACCAGGGTCGCCCGACGGGCGCCAAGCTCCAGCGCCCGCTGCAGCACACCGCCATCCCCGCCGCCCAGGATCAGGATGTGGTCCAGTAGGCCGGCATCCGCGATCGGATCCACCATCGCCTGGTTGTACGCCTGGTCGGATTCCGCGATCTGGAGATCATCATCCAGATAGAGGACATGCCCGTAGCGCTCGTCGTAGGCGATCAGGATGTCCTGATAGGCTGAGCGCGTCGCGGTGATGATCCGCTGCCGGCGACTGACGTATTCCGGTGTGACCCTGTGGCTGACGGTACTCATGTGCGGCGTGTCTCCCCGTGTGAAGCCCGGAAGACGTCACATTTTACTAAGCTTTCGGAACGTAATGCCATGCCTCGGTGGACGGTTGTGTTGGTGTGGCGGGGGGGGTGCCGGCGCGTATCGCCAGGTGGGCGCTACGCCCGGGGACGACCGGAGCAGGGCCTCATCCCCGGGATGCTCGGGTAATCGCTGGGACCGTCGGGTGGCCACGGCTTGACCGCCACCTTGCCGGCGTACGATGCTCTGGGCGATGGGCGGGGTAGCCGCCGCGGCGTCCGGAATTCCAGGTGATTCGGTTGGCATGCACGTGACGGGCGGGGACGATTGGCGTTTCCCTAAGGAAGCACGGAACTATTCCCATGGTGCTCTGCGGAGCCCTTCGCGCGGGCTGGCAAGGCGGCGTTCGCAGGCAATGGCCGTCGCCCTTGTCAAGAACGCCAACGCAGCTCAGCGTGCGCGAATGGCCCGCCCAGCGGGGCTTTGCAGCGTGTCCGGGTGCGGTGTTGCGGCTCTTGCCAAGGGCTCGCCATTGCCTGCGAGCCGCGCCTTGCCCCCGAACACGCTGCAAAGCCAGAGCACCATGGGAATAGTTCCGTGCTTCCCTAAGGCCGGATGGTGGATTCCGGCGCTGCTGCTGTTGTTGCTGGTCCTGCAGCCCGGTGCGGCCTCCCAGGGGCTTTGCCGTGGCGTGGTGTTCGATGCGGCCGAATTCACCGTCTGTACCGTTGATCTGGACCGACATGATATGCGGCTGGTCTGGCAGGACGATGAGGGGAGACCTTATGCCAGTTTCCGCAATCTTCCCGATCGCCTGGACGGGCGCCGCGTGCTGCTGGCGATGAATGCCGGCATGTACAACGCGGCGCTGGCCCCTATCGGGCTGTATGTGGAGGACGGCCGGCAGCGCCAGCATCTGAGCACCACCGATGGTCCGGGCAATTTCCATTTGAAACCCAACGGTGTGTTTCATATCAGCGATGGCCGGGCGGCGGTCACCGAGACCGAGGAGTTCCGGGCGTTGGGAACGGAACCGGAGTATGCCACCCAGTCCGGCCCGATGCTGGTGGTGAATGGTGAGTTGCATCCCCGCCTGCTGCCGGACAGCCCCTCGCTGAAGCGCCGTAACGGCATCGGTGTGCGTGACCCCGGGACCGTGGTGCTGGCTATCACCGAGCAGCCGGTGAATTTCCATACATTCGCCCGGCTGTTCCGGGATGCCCTGGACTGTGACAACGCATTGTTCCTGGACGGCAGTATGTCCAGCCTCTACCTGCCGGCGGACAACCGGATGGATTCGCTTCGACCCATGGGCCCCATGCTGGTGGTCCTGGAGCGGGATGACTGAGCTTTCGGGAGGTGGAGCGGCATCGGCTCTCAACATTCGGTCGGCCGTTCATTCCGGTGGTTGCAACCAGGGCCATTGCCTGCCGCATGGCTCATAAACGGGGGATCAGGATGCGTTTGCGGATAGGGCTGATTGTGGGCGTTTCGCTGCTCTGGCTGGGCGGCTGTGCCGCGCCGGGTCCGACCGCCATGGAGGAACCCGAAACCCTCCGGGCCGTGGGTAATGAGCCGGGCTGGCGGGCGGATCTGGATGCGGACACCCTGGCCATCAGCGCGGATTACGGGGGCGTGGAGTTCCGTCTGGAACGCCCCCGGGGCAGGCCCACGGCTGACGGCGGCCTGCGCTACGCCGGGGATGCCGGTGGTCATCAGGTGGCACTGGTGCTCCACGAGAGACGTTGCCGGGACACCATGACCGGCATGCCCTATCCCTATCGGGCCCGATTGCACCTGGACGACCGGGAACTCCCGGGGTGCGGTGGTAGCCCGGACAGCCTGATCTCCGGCCCAACGTGGCAGATCCATGCGCTGGATGGCCAGGCCACAGATACCCGGCACCGGCCCACTATCGCTTTCCAGGATGGAAACCGCGTCGTGGGGCACAGCTCCTGCAATCACTACTCCGGCGCCTACGCCTTGAGTGGGGAGGGGCTCCGTCTGGGGGAGCTGGTCTCCACTCGCATGGCCTGTCCATCGCCCCAGATGGCGCAGGAGCGGCTGCTGTTCGCTTTGCTGAAGTCCGTCTATCGGTTCGATCTGGATGACAGCGATGCCCTGGTGCTGTACACGGCGGACGGCCGGACGCTGACAGCCCGGCGGGATGGGCCGCCCGCCTCCGGCGGGGGTGGTGTTCCACCGTACTGACCGGGCCCGAAACGCCGGCGACGGGGCGGACAGGGGCGTATCACCAGGCCGCCCAGCGGCCGAAGGCGGCGACGGCGATCACCACCAGCCCCAGGATCAGGTTCGTTCCGATGAGCCGACGGATCGTCGCCAGTCTGGAACCGCCGGTGGGCCAGTCCTCGGCGGCCACCGCTGCCCGCAGGCCGGTGTAGGGACCGAGCCAGATGTACAGGAAAATCCCGCTCATGATCAGGCCAAGCACCAGCATCAGGTGGACGTGGCCCCCGACTCCTCCCATGCCGCCGAATCCGGCGAAGACCATCCAGAAGCCGGTGGCCAGCAGCAGCAGCACGGCGAGCCAGACCCAGGGAAAGAACCGCTTGAAGACCCTGGACCACAGGCGCAGACGCAGCGGCGGCTCCAGCAGTTCGGCGGCCGCCGGCCGCAAAGCCATGTAGGCGAAGAACATGCCGCCTACCCAGATGGTGGATGCCAGCAGGTGAAGTGTCAGCGCAATGCTCACGGGGTGCCCTTCCCTCTGTTCGTGTGGTGAATTGCATCCGATAAGCATCCGTCGAACAGACGCCCGGTGCAATCCGGAGTGATCGGCGCCGGCGATGGCCCTGCAGCCGGTGTGCGGCACGTGTATTCTGTTGCGCTGTTTCATCCTCTGACGGCTCTGCATGAACGGACCACGCCCGCGAATCCCGCTTGTTGACGGCATGACCGCTCTTTTCCTGGTCATTGCCGCCGTGTCCGGTGTCCTGCTATGGGTGCGGCACGGCGGTTCCGAGGTGCTGTTCGCCACCCGTGACGCCGGCCTGCTACTGCTTGCCGTTTTGCCCATCGTTGTCATGGCGGTGCTCATGGGGGCGTACGTGCAGAAACTGATCCCACCCGCGGTTGCCCGGCGCTGGGTGGGGGCGGGCAGCGGATTGCGCGGGCTGGCACTGGCGACGGTGGCCGGCGCATTGACCCCGGGTGGACCGTTCGCCGCCTTTCCACTGGTGGTGGGGCTCTATCATGCGGGTGCCAGCCTGGCGGTCTGCGTTGCCTATGTCACCGCCTGGGGCGTTCTGGGTGTGCAGCGGGTCCTGGTCTGGGAGATCGCCTTTTTCGGCATGGAGTTCGTCCTGCTGCGCCTCCTGGTGTCGCTGCCGCTCCCGTTCCTGGCCGGTCTGCTGACCCGCCTGCTGTTCGATGAGCGGGGGCGGGCCTGATGCTGCTGGCCTATGTGTCGGTGTCCGTGCTGCTGGCACTCGTGGTCTATCTGGCGGCTGGGCGGTCGGATGTAAGCCACCGGGAGGCTGTTCGCGGCGGCTGGGAGCAGTTACGGCCATTGCTCACCCGGTTGCCGGTGGCGCTGCTGGCCGCCAGTTTTATCGCCGCGCTCATCCCGGAGCGGTGGATGATCGCCCTGATGGGAGACGCATCGGGGTTCGTCGGCATCCTGCTGGCCTCCCTGTTGGGGGCGATCCTGCCCGGAGGTCCCATTGTCAGCTTTCCGCTGGCCATGGCCCTGTTCAGCGCGGGCGTGGGAGCCCCGCAGTTGGTGGCGCTGCTGACGGCCTGGGCGGTGTTGGCCCTGCACCGCGTGATGACCTTCGAAATACCGATGATCGGCTGGGGGTTCGCCTGGCGCCGTCTGGTGGCCAGCCTGGTCCTTGCGCCGGTGGCGGGGCTGCTGGCCCACTGGGTGCTGCTGGTACTGCACGTGGGCTGAGTGGTGACCACCTCTTACAGATGTTCCACGCGCCGCATCAGCAGCGGCGAGAAGTAGCGTACCCTGCTCGGCGCATGAGAGATCACGCCGGAGATGATGATGATCAGCAGGAACAGATCCGCTCTTGCGCCCCAGCGCAGCATCATCAGCATGAGCAGGAGCTTGGCAATCACGGCCAGTCCACGCATCTGGATCAGCCAGATCCCGTTGCCCCAGATCTGCAGGCCGGCCATGGTGAGACCGCTCAGCACGGTGATCCAGAGAAACGGCATCCAGTGGACGGGGTCGGCCCCCCAGAGAAATCCGCCTCCCACGCCGGCGGTGCCGACCAGGTGCAGCGTCCTGAGGCTGATCTCCACCCAGCGTTTGCCGGTGAAACCGCGGCTGTGCGGCGGGAAAAGCGAGTGGTGAATTCCCACGGTGTCCGTCCCATCCCAAGCTTTCGGAAAGCGTACTAACCCATTGACAGGTTAGTCCGCGTCTGTGCCGCTAAACGCCTGCTGCGCCTCGTCCAGCCAGCGCAGCCAGGTTTCCGCTCCCAGAATCCCCCGTCGCAGCGCCAGGTGCTGCAGCCGATATCTGCGCGGCAGTGTCGCCGGATCCTTGAACCAGGTGGCCTCGATATCCCGGTACGCCCTCAGCCGGTTCCGGTAATGCTGCCGGAGCCCGGCGAGTTCTTCCGCCATGGCCGCCCCATCCAGGCAGTCACCGGCGAACAGCTTCACCAGCAGCGGATCCCGGGTGGCGGGCCTGGGTTGCGGGGTCGCAAGCCAGGTACGCAGCGCCGTCCGACCGGTATCCGTCACATGGTACGGCTTGCGGTCCGGCTTGTCGGCCTGGGGAATGGTCTCGGCAGAGACCAGCCCCTCCTCGTGGAGTTTGCCCAACTCCCGGTAAATCTGCTGGTGGCTGGCATTCCACACATGGGCCAAGCGCGTGCGGAAGCGCTGACTGAGTTCATAGCCGGTGGCGGGCGTCTCGTTCAGAGCCGCAAGCAGGGCATAACGTAATGCCATGGGAGCCTCCATATGCAAATAGTTGCATAACAGGTTTGATGAGGAGTATTATGCAACAAGTTTTATATTGCTGGGTTTGATCATGTCCTTGCAGCCACTGCTCTCCGCCGGCTCCGCTGTCCAGATCCATGTGCTGGCCGCATCCATGGCGTTGGTCATGGGGGCTGTGCAATTCCTTCTGCGTCGGGGCGGTAAACCCCATCGCATGCTCGGCTGGATATGGGTGTTGCTGATGGCGGTGACCGCGGGCTCGTCGTTCTTCATCCATATGGCGCAGGTGATCGGCCCCTGGAGTCCGATTCATCTGCTCGCTGTGTTCACGCTGGCGGCGCTGTTCTTCGGGCTCCGGGCGGCTCGCCTTGGCGACCGGCGGGCCCACCGCCGGATCATGATCTCCCTGTACATGTTCGCATTGGTGGGCGCCGGCCTGTTCACGCTGCTGCCCGGTCGCGTGATGCATGCGGTGCTGTTCGCCGGTTGACGGAGGCTCCTGGAATGAGTTTTTTACTGCTGATGTGCATGATCGGCCTGGTGTCCTGGGCAACCAGCAGACTGCTCCGCCGGGAGATCTGTCTCCGGGCGGCGATGCGATTCGGGGCCGGAGGTGCCTTCCTGTTCACGGGCGTGGATCATTTCCTGAACGACGAAATACGCTATTTGCCCATGATGCCGGCGTTTTTCGGCGACTGGGCGCTGCCTCTGATCTGGCTGACGGGTGCGGCGGAACTCCTGGGGGCGGCCGGCCTGCTGCTGCCGGTAGCCTTCTATCGCCGCCTGGGCCTGCCTGATCTGCGCTATTGGGCTGGGGTCGGCCTCGGTCTCATGCTTTCCTTGGTGGTTGTCGCGAATGTCAATGTGGCGGTGACCGGCAGCGGGGTCGAAGGCCTGCCCTTTGGCCAATGGTACTACTGGGTACGCCCCTTGCTGCAGCCGTTGATTATTCTCTGGGTGTTCTACGCGGCGGGTGTCATCCCGGTCAGGGGTCGCGTCGGGATCGCATCCTAGGGAAGCGCTCCAGCGACGACATGGCAAGCAGGCCCACGGCCGGGCCCACCGACAGCACCAGGAACAGATACCGGGGTTCCAGGTTGCCGGCCAGGGTGTTGACCAGTTGGATGCTGACAATGCTGATGGCGAAACCGATGCAGTTTGCAATGGTCAATGCCGAGCCGACGAGTTCCGGTGGTGCGTTCTGCGCATTCAGGGTGGAGAACTGCGGCGAGTCCCCGGCCACCACGATGCCCCAGAACAGCAGGAATGCCAGGAACACCGGCCAAGGGGCCAGGAACAGCAGTGGGGACAACAGACAGCAGATGCCGGAAGCCAGCAACTGCCAGAAGGCGACCGGGGCGCTGCCGGTGTGCAGGGAGATCAGTCCACCGCCGATGCAGCCCAGGGCGCCGGCGCCGATGATCAGGAAGGACCAGATCGGGATGCCCGCGGAGGCGTACGACGTGGTGCCGAAGTAGGCTGCCAGGATAACGGGCACAAAGGCCCAGAAGGCATACAGCTCCCACATGTGGCCGAAGTAGCCAAAGGCGGAGACGCGGAAGCGGCGGGAACTGAAGATCAGGGCCAGGGCTCGCGGGTTGAAGCCGCTGCCCCGTGACAGGAACGGACCGTCCGGCACGGCGAGGTACATGAGCAGGCCGCCGAGCATTGCGGTTACGGAAACGGCGATGATCACCGCCTCCCAGGGCAGTTCCTGGCCTATGCCGCGCAGCAGGTGGGGAAAGGCGGTTCCCAGCACCAGGGAGCCCACCAGGAAGCCGATGGCCTTGCCCAGATCCCTGCGATACCAGCCGGAAGCGATCTTCATGCCCACGGGATAAATGCCGGCCAGGAACAGGCCTGTGGCGAAGCGCAGCAGGAGCACCGATGACGGCCCTTCAGCAAACAGGGCAAGGCTCAGGTTTGCGCACGCGCCGCATACCGAGCAGATCAGAAACAGCAGCCGCGGCGAAATCCGGTCGGAAATGGCAAAGAAGGAGAATACCAGGGTGCCGACGATAAAGCCGAGCTGCACCGCGGAGGTCATGTACCCCAGAGTACCGGCAGGCAGCCCCAGGGAGGCTTGCAGGCCGTCCATCACCGCATTGCCGGCGAACCACAATGAGGTGCCGGCGAAACCCGCGGCAACAATCACCGGCAGCAGCAACGGTGGCCTGTTAAGGACGCGTTGATCTATTCCCACGGTACTCTGCGGAGCCATTCGAGCAGGCTGACAGGCGGCGTTCGCAGGCAATGGCCGTGGTCCTTGTCAGGAACGCCAACGCCGCTCAGCGTGCTCGAAGGGCCCGCCCTGCGGGGTTTTGCAGCGTCGGAAGAGATCAACGCGTCCTTAACCCCGGTTGTTTCGGCCGTCGCCGACATGCGCTGTTGCCCTGATCATGGAGTCCCGACCGGTGGCAATTCCGGGACCGGATGCCTTCTACTTGATGTCGATCAGTTCCACATCAAAGACCAGCGTCGCACCACCCGGGATGGAGGGTGGGGCACCGCGTTCCCCGTAACCGAGTTCAGCAGGGATGACCAGCCGTATCCGGCCGCCCGGACTGATCAATTGCAGTCCTTCGGTCCAGCCGGCGATGACCCGGTTCAGGGGGAAGGTGGCGGTCTCGCCGCGCTGGTATGAGGAGTCGAAGACCTCGCCGCTGGTCAGCCGGCCTTCGTAATGCACTTCCACCGTATCGGTTGCCTGCGGCTTGTCTCCACTGCCTTCCTCGATGATCTCGTACGCCAGTCCGGACTCCGTGAGGGTGCCGCCGCCATCGATGAACTCGCGGATGTAGGCCTGCTCCCGTTCCCGCGTTTTGCTGGCCCTGCGTGCCTGTCTGTCATCCAGGAAGGCACGGATGGCGTCCATATCCCGGTGCGGATCCGCTTCCGGCTCGTTCCCCAGCAGTTGGTCCCGGAACCCCTGCAAGACGTGCTCCGTTTCCTCGGCGGTCAGTTCCAGCTCCCGTAACTGCTCGCCGAACAGGTACCCGATTCCGTACAGGGCCTTGGCGTCCTCCTGCCCGGTGGCATTGGCGGGGCCCGCGACAAGCAGCGGGAACAGTATCACGCCGAGGATGGCGCGATGCAGCAAAGCGATACATTGGCGATTCATGACGCTGGGTTCTCGTTCGTTCGTGATGAAGTGTCCGAGATTACCGGTCCGGAGGCCGCCGATCCAGCGTCGATCGGCCACTGCGGGGCTTGCCGTACGGGGCGAGCGCGGCTGCGAGGCGCTGGGATTTGAAGCATACCGCCCCCTGTCTGCATACTTCCGTCACCCCGTTCTGCAAAGGTTTCGCCATGTCTGAGCAAAGCATGATCGATTACCCCACAGGGATCACCGCCATCGATACCGGGTTCGCCGGGACCCGGATGCTGGCCGCCAGCCACCTGCTGCTGGACAATGATGAGGCCGCGCTGGTGGATGTGGGGAGCAACTTCTCGGTGCCTGCGATCCTCCGGGCGCTGGAGCGCAAGGGAGTGGAACGGGCCCGGGTCCGTTACGTCTGCGTGACCCACGTTCACCTGGATCATGCCGGAGGCGCCGGCGAACTGATGCGTCAGTTGCCGGAGGCGACGTTGGTGGTGCATCCGCGGGGAGCGCGCCATATGATCGATCCCAGCGCCCTGTACCAGGGGGCGCTTCAGGTTTATGGCGAGGAGATCATGGCCCGCCACTACGGCCGGCTGGTTCCGGTGGCGGAGGACCGTGTCCGCGTCGTGGAAGAGGGTGATCGTCTGCCGCTGGGCGAACGCACGCTGCGTTTCCTGGACACCCCGGGACACGCCAACCACCATTACTGCATCTTTGACGAGGCGGAACGTGTGGTGTTCTCCGGGGATACGTTTGGCGTCTCCTACCGCTCCCTGGATACCGCCCGCGGCGCGGTCATTTTCCCCGCGACTTCGCCCGTGCATTTCGATCCGGAAGCGGCGCACCAGTCGGTGGAGCGCCTGCGCACCCTGGAACCGCAGGCCATCTACCTGACCCATTTCGGGGAAGTGAGGGACATCCCCCGTCTGGCTGAGGACCTGCATCAGGGGATTGATGCCCATGTGGAGATCGCCCTGCGCCACGCGGACGCCGGGGAGGCACGGGGTCGGCGCATCGCCGATGATCTCCTTGACTGGTTCCACCACCGGCTGCAGGAGCACGGCTGTGGGCTGGACAAGGCCCGGGTCCGGGAGCGCATGGCCCTGGATATCGAACTCAATACCCAGGGCCTACAAGTCTGGCTGCAGCGCCGGTAAGGGCGCGGAGGCCCCGAGCCATACGGGCTAGTCCCCGGGCTCCAGACGGTACAGGGCGGCGTCCTGGTGATCGTTGAGGATGTAGATGGCGCCGTCAGGCCCCTGGCGCACGTCACGGATGCGACCAATCGTCCCGTGCAGCAACTCCTCGGCGTGGACCACCGTGCGATCCTCGATCACCAGGCGCAGGATGCGCTCTGCCCGCAGCCCCCCGGCCAGCAGGTTGCCTTCCCAGGCGGGGAACCGGTCCCCGGTGACCACCGCCAGTCCGGAGGGCGCGAGGGTGGGGAGGAACTCGAACACCGGATCCTCCATGTCCGCGTGGTGACGGGTTTCCGCGTCCGGAAACGGCTCCTCGGTCCTGTAGTCCCGGCCCAGCGTGGCAACCGGCCAGCCGTAATTGCGCCCGGGCAAGACCAGGTTGAGTTCATCCCCGCCACGGGGCCCGTGTTCCGTGGCCCAGATCTGGCCGGTCTCCGGATGCCGGACGATGCCCTGGATATTCCGGTGCCCGTAGCTGTAAATCTCCGGTGCGTAGTCATCGTTACCCACAAAGGGATTGTCCTCGGGCACGGAACCGTCGTCGTTCAGCCGCACCACCGTGCCGGAATGGTCGAGCCGGTCCTGCGCGCGCTTCGGCTCGGCGCCGCGATCGCCGATGGTCATCAGCAGCGTGCCGTCATCCAGAAACAGCACCCGGGAACCGTAATGACGTCCCGGGCCGGTGGGGGTATTGGATTCGAAGAGTTCCTCCACGTCCACCAGCCGGTTGCCGTCCAGCCGGCCGCGGACCAGGGCCGGCACCGTGGCAGCCGAATCCCCCTTGGAGTAGGTCAGGTAGATCCAGCCGTTCTCCGCGTAGTCCGGGTGTAGTACCACATCCAGCATCCCGCCCTGACCGGTGGCGTGAAATGGGGGGACACCCCGCACCCGGGTCCGGTTGCCGTTGTCGATGACCGCCAGGCCGCGGGATCGCTCCGTGACCAGCTTGCGGCCGTCGGGCAGGAAGGCGATCGCCCAGGGGTGTTCCAGGCCGCCAGCCACCTCCACCAGGCGGGCCCGCTCGTATTCGGTGCGCACCTCGTGCACTGACCCGGCATTCAGGTAGGACATCCCCAGTAGGAGCACGCCGGCCAACAGCACGGCACCCGTCAGCAACAGGGCGCCCCACACCAGCAGTCCGGGCGTCTTTGCAATCAGTCTGCGCATGCTCGTCCTCCTTTCAGTGCATCGGTCAGTCTGGTCCGGTGGTCCCGGGTAGCGCTGATCCCACCTAGTATGACGAAGGGGGGCGACGCAGCAACAGGCACCACAGGATAGCCAGCACCGCCAGCCCGGATGCCATCAGATAGCTGCCGGCGAAGCTGTGCTGCCACTCGGTGAGAACACCGGCCACCGCGGGCCCCACCACCTGGCCGATGCCAAACATGAAGGTGATGATGCCAAAGGCGCCGGCGGCATGTTTCGGACCCATGTAGTCGCCCGTGGCCGCCGCCATGATGCCGGGAATGGCCCAGGCCGCGATGCCAAACAGGAATACCGAGACGTACACGGCCGCGATTCCCGTTCCCAGGGCGATAAGCAGGTAGGAAACGGCCTGAACGGCAAAGGCCAGCATCAGTGCCGGGCGCCGGCCCCAGCGGTCGGAAAGCAGGCCGAACAGAGGCCCGGAGAACAGGCTGAAGAACCCGATCCAAGCCCAGTAGATGCCCGCGTTGGTTTCGGGGAACCCGTAGGCCTGCACCAGTGTGGTCACCACGAAGGTGGCATAGATGGCGTAGGTATAGCCGAACAGCAGGTAGATGCCCCCGAGGTTCAGCAGCAGACGCATGCGATCGCCTCGGGGCATGGTGGGTGGCTCGGGCGGTCCGTTCCCGCCGGCCACCGCTTGAACGGCCGGTATGCCGGTGACCGGCTCCAGGCCCTGGTCCTGGGGCCGGTTACGGACCAGAAGCAGCGCCAGCGCAGCGATCACCAGGGCGATCAGCCCCAGCACCAGCCAACTGGTGCGCCAGCCTTCCACGCCCGCCGCCTGATTGATCCAGGGAACCATCAACCCCGCCAGCATGATGCCGAAGCCGCTGCCACTGACCATGAAGCCGGCGGCCCGGCCGCGCCTGTCCCGCGCGAACCAGTGGGAGACCAGGCCCATGATCTGTACATTGGCGCAGCCGCTGCCCAGCCCGGTGACGAAGTACAGCAGCAGGACCTGAGGAAAGGATTGGGCGAAGGCCACCAGCACCATGGACCCGCCCACCAGAACCAGACCGGTCGTGACGATGCTGCGTGCGCCGAAACGCCGCTCCAGGGGGCCCACGCCCAGCACGGCCAGCAGGTACCCGACAAAATTGCCGGTGCTGATGAAGCCCATCTCCGCGTAGGACAAGGGGAGGGAGGCGCTCATGGACGGCAGTAGCATGCCCAGTGCGAATCGACCCAACCCCAGTGCCGCCACCACCGCCAGCACGCCGACAATGACGATAATCCAGCCGTAATGCAGTCGCGACCCCGCTCCCGGCGCCCCCGTCCTGTCCATGCCGCGCTCTCTGATAGGCAAGTGGTCCGTGTTCGGACAAGCCTACCAGCATTGCTCCGGCGTTTGGCCTATCGGACCAGTGCTATGATGCTGTCCGCTGTTTCTTCGCGCGTCGGAACAGTTTTTTGATCTCCTCGTAGCGCTTCGCCGAGGGTTCCGAGAGCTCGCCGCTGGCGGCGAACACGTGAGCCAGGTGTTCCAGATGAGCGTCGATGGCCGCGGGGCTTTCACCGGCAAGCATGTCCGGAATGGCCTCCAGGGCCGCATGCCGGTCCAGCTTCAGGATGCCGAACTGATCCCGCACCAACTGTTTGTAATCGGCCAGGCTGATACCCGGCTCCAGTTCGGCACGGGTGGCGCGCAGGCGCTTGAAGTTCCGTTCGTCGGAGGCCGGTGCGCCCCCCAGAACATAGATCACGGCGCGCATCAGCGCTTCGTGGCTTCCGCCTTCGGCGACGTGCTCCCACAGTTCGTCCCGCCGGCGCTGGACGAAGCGGCGGTGCTCGGGTTCCGCCCCGGGACGGCGCCGGTGCACGTGGGCATCGCCATACAGCCCCACCAGCGCCTGCAGCAGCGGTTGACCATAAACCTGGAGGAACAGACGCTCCACGGTGCTGTCCCGCAGATCACGGGCCGCGTCCAGCGTACGCACGATGTGGTCGGAGACGGTTTGCTCCAGCAGGCGCACCGGGTTGTCTCTCGTCACCGGGTGGCGGTCGGCCCTGACCTGATCGGCCATCGCCGGTACCGCCACCATGAAGGGATTGCGGTCGCTGAACAGGCGATAACGAAGGCGGGCCGGGTGCATCTGGCGGAGCCACTTGGCCAACTCATCGGACACCATGGCGCGGACCCAGGGTTGCAGGAACAGGCGGTACAGCCCCAGGTTGATCTCCGAGATCCGGGCCACGGTGGCGAATCGCGTATCATCATCCGTGCGGTGATGCACGTAGGTGTCCAGGTCCTCCACCGTCCGGGGGGTGAACTCCAGCAGGAAATCCCGCTCCGGGGGCTCCCCATCGCTGCGTTCCGCTGCCGGCGTCGCCGTGGTCTCGTAAAGGCCCGGCGGCAACACATCGATGTAATCCATGTTGGCCGTGAATTCCGTATGCTCCCGACGGGAAACGCTGCCGGATACGAAGATGCCCAAGTGGCCGGTGGAGTCGTGCACGCAGTAGACGATGGTCTGATCGTGGGCGATGATATCCTCCACGCCCTCGTAGAGATCCCGTATCCAGCCCAGGGCCTGGGGCGGGGGCGTGATGTTATCCCCGCGGGAGCAGAACACCACGACCGGCGAGCGTATGTTGCGCAGATCGATACGGCGGCCGTCCCGGGTCACCAACTGGGCCGTGGAAAGGCGGTTGCCCACGAACAGATTGTCCACGATGTACTGGATTTCGTCGGCGCCGAGAAAGACGTGGCCTCCCCACCAGCGTTCGAATTCCAGATAGCGGCCCGCTTCGGTATCCACGTTGGCGTATACCTGGTACTGCTTCTTCCACAGGGTGTTGGCCGGATTCAGGTTCTCGAAGTTCTGAACCAGCCAGGCACCGTCGAACAGGCCCTTGCCCAGGTCGCTGGACAGGGATGTCATCCAGCTCCCGCCGGTCATGCCCCCGGTGTAGCGCATGGGCGCGCCCCCGCGCTCCCCGGCCCAGTACGAGAGTGGCGAACCGGCGATCAGAATGGGGCCGAAACAGTCCGGCTCCAGTGCCGCGGCCATCATGATCTGCCATCCGGCCTGGCAGTTGCCCACCACCATGGGGCGCTCCGAGGTGTCCGGATGGCGTTCGATCACATGGCGCATGAAGGCGATCTCCGCCTCGATCACATCCTCCACCGTCTGGCCCGGCTCCGGGTAGGGCAGGAAACCGATGAAATAGCACGGATGCCCCGCCCGGAGCGCGACGCCCACTTCGCTGTCCGGCTTGAAGCCGCCGATGCCGGGCCCGTGTCCCGCTCTGGGGTCGATCACCACAAACGGTCTCCGCTCCGGATCGACGGCAATCCCTTCCGGCGGTGCGATGCGTAGCAGTTCGTAGTTCACCGGGCGGGGCAGATCGCGGCCGTCCATGAGCACTTCGGTGTCGAAGCCCAGCACGTTGGGCTTGGTCTGCTCCATGTGTTCCAGGTACTGATTGCCCCGCTCCCGCATGATGTCCAGAAACAGCACACTGCGTTCGAAGGCATCCCGCCAGTAATCGTGTGTGGCCCGGACCAGGCCGAGGGGATCGAACAGGGGCAGGGCGGCTGCCGGCGACATGGGTAGCATGCGCAACCTCCAGGCGTTGTGGAAAACGTGCCACGGTGGACACCGTAACAACGGGAAATGCTGCGATGCAATATAACCTAGTTGACGGTAAATGACACGCGAAAAGCGACCGATGCAGGAGGGCGGCCTGGTCTCTCCCGGCCTTGTCACGCGGGCCAGGGAACCGGCGACCGCGTGACAGGGGGAGGCTGCAGTTTGCTACAGTAGTGGAGCTATCCGGCGGGGGTCGGCACCCCGGTGAAACACCCGGCCGATGACGCTTCCTTTCCCACGGGGTATGCCATGGCGTTCGATGGTTTCCACGCTGCCGTGCAGGCCTGGTTCCAGCGGGAACTCGGGGCACCCACCGAGGTGCAGGCACGCGCCTGGCCGGCGATCATGGCTGGCGATCATGTGGTGATCGCCGCCCCCACCGGCTCCGGGAAGACCCTGGCCGCCTTTCTCGCCGCCATTGATGGCCTGGTTCGGCGCGGACTCGATCAGGCGCTTCCCGACGAAACGGTGGTTCTCTACGTATCGCCGCTTCGGGCCCTGTCCAACGACATCCAGCGCAACCTGCAGCGCCCGCTGGAAGGAATCGCCGGACAACTGACCGCACTGGGGGTTGCCGGGCCGGATATTCAGGCCTGGGTGCGCACGGGAGATACGCCGGCCGCGGACCGCCAGCGCATGCGCAAGCGGCCACCGCATATCGTGGTGACCACGCCCGAATCCCTTTACATCCTGCTCACCTCCGGCTCCGGTCGCGAGATGCTGAAGACCGTGCGCACGGTCATCGTGGACGAGATCCACGCTATCGCCGGCAGCAAGCGCGGTTCGCACCTGGCGCTGTCGCTGGAACGCCTGAACGCGCTCACTGGCCGGCCACCGCAGCGCATTGGTCTGTCCGCCACCCAGAAGCCCGTGGAACGGGTGGCGGATTTCCTCACCGGGGGTGCTGACTGCCGGATCATCGATACGGGACATGTCCGTGAGCGGGACCTTGCCATCGAGGTTCCCCCCTCGCCGCTGACTGCGGTGATGGCCAACGAGGTCTGGGAAGAGGTCTACGATCGTCTGGCGGAACTGATGGCCGGGAACCGGACCACCCTGATCTTTGCCAATACCCGGCGGGTGTGCGAACGGGTGGCCCGCCATCTGGCGGACCGGTTGGGGGAAGAGGCGGTCACATCCCACCACGGCAGCCTTTCCCGCGAACACCGCCTGGCGGCCGAGCAGCGGCTGAAACGGGGCGAGCTGCGGGCCATGGTGGCCACGGCGTCGCTGGAACTGGGGATCGATATCGGGGAGGTGGACCTGGTCTGCCAACTGGGGTCTCCGCGCTCCGTGGCGGCCCTGCTGCAGCGGGTGGGGCGCTCCGGCCACGGTGTGGGCAGGCTGCCCCGGGGACGGCTGTTTCCGTTGACCCGGGACGATCTGCTGGAATGCGCGGCATTGATCGGAGCCGCGAACCGGGGCGAGTTGGACCGTTTGCGGATACCGGAAGCCCCACTGGACGTGCTGGCCCAGCAGGTGGTGGCAGAGCTGGCCGCGGCCGGAGAGTGGGAGGAGGAGGCGCTGTACAGGCAATACACCGCCGCCTGGCCCTACCGGGCCCTGACGCGGGAGACGTTCTCCAGTGTGTTGCAGATGCTGGCGGACGGTTACACCACACGACGCGGACGCCGGGGCGCCTACCTCCACCGGGACCGGGTGAACGGCCGCCTGCGGCCGCGCCGCAACGCGCGGCTGGTGGCGCTGACCAACGGCGGTGCCATTCCGGACCAGTTCGACTACGACGTGATCCTGCAGCCGGAAGGCTTCCGGGTGGGTTCGGTGAACGAGGACTTCGCCTTCGAGAGCATGCCCGGCGACATCTTTCAACTGGGCAACCTGGCCTATCGCATCCTCAAGGTGGAGTCGGGCCGGGTGCTGGTGGAGGATGCGAAGGGGCTGCCGCCCAGCATCCCATTCTGGTTCGGGGAAGCGCCCGAGCGCACCGCTGAGTTATCCGAGGCGGTGTCCCGCCTGCGGGCCGGGGCTGATCGGTGGCTGGCGGATGGCGGCGAGGTGGCGCTGGAGGCATGGTTGTCGGCAGATTACGGACTGCCGCCCGCGGCGGCGCAGCAGCTTGCCCGCTATCTGGCGGTGGCGCGGGCCGCATTGGGCACCATTCCCAGTCAGCAGCATCTGGTTCTGGAGCGCTTTTTCGACGAAGCCGGCGACATGCACCTGGTACTGCATTCCCCGTACGGTTCGCGCATCAACCGGGCCTGGGGGCTGGCCCTGCGCAAGCGCTTCTGCCGCAAGTTCAATTTCGAGCTGCAGGCCGCCGCGCTGGAGGACAGCATCGTGCTGTCGCTGGGCCCCACCCACAGTTTCGTGCTGGACGAGGTCTGGCGTTATCTGAACAGCGGCACAGTGGCCGATGTCCTGACCCAGGCTTTGCTGGACGCCCCCATGTTCGGTGTGCGATGGCGCTGGAACGTCTCCGTTGCCCTGGCGGTGCTGCGCACCCATAACGGCCGGCGCCGCCCGGCGCAGTTCCAGCGCCAGGACTCGGAGGATCTGCTGTCGGTGGTGTTCCCCGATCAGTTGGCGTGCGCCGAGAACCTGGCCGGCGCCCGGGAGATTCCGGAGCATCCGCTGGTGGCCCAGACCCTGACGGACTGCCTGACCGAGGCCATGGATCTCCCGGGTCTGCAGGGGGTGCTCAACCGCCTGGAGCGGGGGGAGCTTGCGGTCAGCGGGCGGGATCTCGCGGTGCCGTCGCCGTTGGCAGAGGAAGTGGTCAATGCCCGGCCTTATGCCTTCCTGGATGATGGCGAGCAGGAGGAACGGCGCACCCTGAGTGTGCGGACCGGCGGGGATCTGGATGTCGCCGCCGCAGCCGCGGCATCCCGTTACCATCCCGAGGTGATCCGCCGGGTTTGTGCCGAAGCCTGGCCGTCGCCCCGGGATGCGGACGAGTTGCATGAGGCCCTGGTCCTCTGTGGCTTCCTGACCGCGCGGGAAGGCGAGCGCTGGCGTCCGGACTTCGACACCCTGGTGGGCCAAGGGCGGGCGACCGCGGCGGCGATGCCGGGTGGTGGTGAGATCCTGTGGGTCGCCGCGGAGCGCCTGGCGGAAGTGCTGTCGCTGTGTCCGGATGTCCCCTTGCAGCCCGCCGTTGCACCGGTGGGGCAGCCGCCGGCCAATGCCGATGATGCTCTGCTTGAGTTGCTGCGCTCGCGGCTGGAGGCCCTGGGGCCGGTCAGGGTGTCCGAACTGGTGAAGCCCCTGGGCCTGCCCCCGGACCGGGGGCAGGTGGCCGTGCTCCGGCTGGAAGCGGAGGGTTTCGTGATTCAGGGGCGTTTCACCGGGGGCGGGGATGAAACGGAATGGTGCGAGCGTCGTCTGCTGGCCCGTATGCACCGTTATACCCTGGATCGGCGCCGGGCGGAGATCGAGCCGGCATCCGTCCGGGACTATCTGCGCTTTCTGCTGGACTGGCATGGCCTGCTGGAACCGGGGGAGGGGCTGGAGGCCCTGGCGGGTGCAGTGGAACGGCTGGAAGGGTTTCCGGTGGCCGCCGCCGCCTGGGAGGAGGACGTCCTGCCTGGGCGGGTTGCGGATTACGCGCCCCATCTGCTGGATCAACTCCTGGCCAGCGGGCGCTTCATCTGGCTGCGGTTGTTGCCGCCGGGCAACCCGGCCAGCGGTACCCCATTCCGTCCCGGGCCGCTGCGGAATACCCCCATCACCCTGCTGGAACGCGCGGCACTGACCGACTGGCGGATCACCGCACCCTTGCCGGAGCCTGGAGCGGTTCCGCTGTCGGCAGGGGCGTCCAGGGTGCGGGACGCACTGCAGGTCGGGGGCGCCATGTTCTTTGCCGATCTGGTCCGGTCCACGGGTATGCTGCGGACCCAGGTGGAGGAGGCCCTGGGGGAACTGAGTACCTGGGGGCTGGTGACCTCGGACACCTTCAACGGTCTGCGCGCCCTGATTGCACCGGCTCACAAGCGCCCGTCCATGGCGGCCGGCAGCCGTCGACGGGGAAGGCGCACCGCTCCGGGTGTGGATGCCGCCGGCCGCTGGGTCGGCCTCGCCGAGGGACCGGCGCCGCCCTCGGGGTACGGGAAACGCCCCGCCGGGAACATGGAACATCTGGAACATATCGCCTGGGTGCTGCTGCAGCGCTACGGCGTGGTGTTCCGGCGGGTGCTTGAACGGGAACAGGCCCTGCCCCCCTGGCGGGAGTTGTTGTATGTGTACCGGCGACTGGAAGCCCGGGACGAGATCCGGGGCGGGCGCTTCGTGCAGCAGTTCGCCGGTGAGCAGTTCGCTCTGCCGGAGGCGGTTGGCGCCCTGAAGGCCATGCGCCGGCAGCAGACCGACGGAACCCGCGTGGTGGTGTCGGCTTCCGATCCCCTGAATCTTGCGGGGATCGTGGCCCCCGGGGCCCGCCTGCCGGCGATGCCGGGTAATCGTCTGCTGTACCGGGATGGCGTCCCCGAGGCCGTACTTCAGAATGGAGAGGTCCGGTTTCTACAGGATTGTCCGTCGGAAACCCAGTGGCTGATTCAGGAACAGCTCCGCCGTACCACCATGGCCAGGCTCAGGACGCGGCCGTCGGCCCCGCCGGGAACAGGTTCCAGCGGCGAGTTCAGGCCGGGGTCAGCCTAGGGAATAGATCAGCGCTTCCCTAGCGGACTTGGGGCGGATCGACTGCGCCGGTGGGAGGGATCATGTATCAACAGGGTATCAGCATACGCACGGCGGGACGCGAACTGCGGGAGATGACGGCGGACGTGGCTCAGGTGGTCCGCCAGTCCGGGGTGAAGACCGGGCTTTGCCATGTTTTCATCCATCACACCAGCGCCTCGCTGATCCTCTCGGAGAATGCGGATCCTTCCGTATGCCGGGATCTGGAGCGTTTCATGGCGCGTCTGGTGCCGGACGGTGATCCGCTGTTCGAACACGCTGCGGAAGGTCCGGACGATATGCCGGCGCATGTACGCTCCGTCCTGACCCGCAGCGATCTGACCATACCGGTCACCGCCGGTCGCCTGGGCTTGGGCACCTGGCAGGGGATCTGGTTGTGGGAGCACCGGCATCAGAGCAACCATCGGAGAATCACGGTCACCGTGCAGGGTGAGTGATTTTCCGGCACCGGCCTTAAGGAAGCCCTGAACTATTCCCCTGATGCTCTGCGGAGCCATTCGCTTGCGCTGACAAGGCGGCGTTCGCAGGCAATGGCCGTGGTCCTTGTCAAGAACGCCAACGCTGCAAAGCCAGAGCACCAGGGGAATAGTTCAGGGCTTCCTTAAAGGCTAGTAAGACGAACACCCCGCGGTTGCGGGGTGCTCGTGGTCCACAACCACGGTGGGTCAGCCGCCGAACTTCGCCTTCGCTTCCTGACGGCGACGGTGGAGCACCGGCTCGGTATAACCGCTTGGCTGCTCGCGCCCCTTGAACACCAGTTCGCAGGCGGCGGCAAAGGCCACGCTGTCATCGAAGTCCGGCGCCATGTTCCGGTAGCCGGGGTCGCCGGCATTCTGCCGGTCCACCACCTCGGCCATCCGCTTCATGGTGTCCATCACCTGTTGCTCGGTGACAATGCCGTGATGCAGCCAGTTGGCGATGTGCTGGCTGGAGATGCGCAGTGTGGCGCGGTCTTCCATCAGGCCCACGTCGTTGATGTCGGGCACCTTGGAGCAGCCCACACCCTGATCGATCCAGCGCACCACGTAACCCAGGATGCCCTGGGCGTTGTTGTCCAACTCCTGCTGGATTTCCTCGGCCGACCAGGACGGGTTCTGTTCCACCGGAATGGTCAGAATATCGTCCAGGCTGGCCCGCGGGCGCTTGCGCAGTTCTTCCTGCACGGCGTGCACGTCCACCTGATGGTAGTGGGTGGCGTGCAGCGTGGCCGCCGTGGGCGAGGGCACCCATGCGGTGTTGGCGCCAGCCATGGGGTGCCCCAGCTTGGTGTCCAGCATCTCGCGCATCATGTCCGGTTTGGGCCACATGCCTTTGCCGATCTGGGCATGGCCGGGGAGGCCGCATTCCAGGCCGATGTCCACGTTCCAGTTCTCGTAGGCCTGGATCCACGGCTCGCCCTTGATGGCTTCTTTCCGCTTGAAAGGACCCAGCTCCATGGAGGTGTGGATCTCGTCGCCGGTCCGGTCCAGGAAGCCGGTATTGATGAAGATCACCCGGTCCCGTGCCTCCCGCAGGCAGGCCTTCAGATTCACCGTGGTACGACGCTCCTCATCCATTACCCCGATTTTCAGGGTGTGACGTTCCAGGCCCAGGGCGTCCTCCACCCGGTCCAGGATCTCGCAGCCAAAGGCCACTTCTTCCGGGCCATGCATCTTCGGCTTCACGATGTACACGCTGCCGGCGCGGGAGTTACGCAGCCTGCCCGTGCCCTTCAGGTCATGCAGGGCGCACAGGGAGGTGATCATGCCGTCCAGCATGCCTTCGGGAATCTCGTTGCCCTCTGCGTCCAGCACTGCGGGGGTCGTCATCAGATGGCCCACGTTGCGAACCAGCAGCAGCGAGCGACCATGCAGGGTGAGGGAGCCACCATCCGGTGTCACATACTCCCGGTCGGGGCTGAGCCGGCGAACGAAGCTGGAGCCGCCTTTTTCCACGGTCTCTTCCAAGTCGCCCTTCATCAGGCCCAGCCAGTTGCGGTAGACCACCACCTTGTCCGCCGCGTCCACGGCAGCCACGGAGTCCTCGCAGTCCTGGATCGCCGTGACCGCGGATTCCATCAGGACATCCTTCACCCCGGCGGCGTGGTCCTTGCCGATGGGGTGGCTCTTGTCGATCTGGATCTCCAGATGCAGGCCGTTGTTCTTGAGAAGCACGGCGCTGGGCGCTGCCGCATCACCGTTGTAGCCCACGAACCCGGCCGGTTCACGCAGGCCGGTTTCACCGCCCGGAAGGCTGACGACCAGCTTGCCGTCACGCACGGCGTAGCCGGTGGCATCGCGATGGCTGCCCTGGGTCAGCGGCGCGGCCAGGTCCAGCACCTTTGCGGCCTCGTCAACGACTACGGCCCCCCGCTTCGGATTGTAGCTGGTCCCCTTCTCCAGGCCGGGCTCCTCCGCGATGGCGTCGGTTCCGTACAGCGCGTCGTACAGGCTGCCCCAGCGGGCATTGGCGGCATTCAGGGCGAAGCGGGCGTTCATCACCGGAACCACGAGCTGGGGGCCGGCGATACGGGCGATCTCATCATCCACATTGCGGGTGGTGACCTGGAAGTCCTCGCCCTCGGGCAGCAGATAGCCCAGCTCCGTCAGGAACGTTTTGTAGGCGGCATGATCGTGGGGCTGACCCTTGCGTTCCAGATGCCAGGCATCGATCTTTTCCTGGATGTCGTCACGCTTCTTCAGCAATTCGCGGTTCTTCGGCCCCAGGTCGCGTACCATGTCGCCCAGGGCCTGCCAGACGTGATCTGCGTCAACACCGGTTCCCGGCGTGATCTCGTTGGCCACCAGGTCATACAGGGGCCTGGCGATCTGCAGTCCGGCAACTTCAACACGGTCCGTCATGGCTGGTGTCTCCTCATACGGGATGTTCATGGGTAAATGGAAAACCGCCGGAAATTGTAGCCTAGCCCGGATTTCGGTTCACGTATTTCGGAAACGATTTCCATTGTGTGGAAAGACCCGGGAGGATGAATGACGAATGCCCCGCAATGTCCTGCTGACCGCGGGATTCCGGGCGTTCGGGTATTCCGTCAGGCGGGTGGCGCGATCTCTTGCGTCGTCCGCGCCGATCTGCAATCGTTGCCGGATGGATGCTGACGCCGTATGGCGACGGTGTGGACGCTGGCAACCGGAGCTGCCCGCTGATGGTCACCCGTCTGATTCCCCGCCTTGTTCTCTCGCTGGCAATCCTGGTGCTGGTGCTGCTCGCCGGCGCCAGCTGGTGGTTGTGGCAGGCGAATGATTTCCAGGTCAATGGTGAGCTGAGGGTTTCCGGTCTGAGCGGTCCGGTCACGGTTTTTCGGGACGAACGGGGGATTCCGTACCTGTTCGCGGATGATCTGGATGATCTCTACCTGGCTCAGGGGTTCATCACAGCCCAGCACCGGCTGTTCCAGGTGATGTTCTACCGGGAACTCATCCACGGCCGCCTGGCGGCGCTGATCGGCGAGCCCGGTCTGACCTCTGATCGCCGGCTCCGCCTGTACGATCTGCCCCGAACAGCGGCGCGCCACCGGGAAATGCTGGGACCGGATACCGAGCGGGCCATGCAACGGTACGCGGAGGGCTTCAACGCCTACGTGCGGGAACATGCCCATGAGCATCCGCTGGAGCTGCGCCTGCTGGGCCTGGAGGCGGAACCACTGACAGTCACGGATATGCTTGCCATGGCCCATTTCGTTGCCTTGAGTCAGGGGGGCACGTACCGGGCCAGCCTGGTGCTGCAGGCGATCCGGGATCGGCTGGGAGACGAGGCGGTGGCCCGGTTGCTGCCCCCGGCGGTGGCGGGGCAGCCGCTTCCCGAGTCGGCGGGTGGTCCGTTGGCCGCGGAGTTCGCCCTGGATGACCATGGCTTCGCCGATCACATCGCGGTGGGAAGCAATGCCTGGGCTGTCGCGCCCGGAAGGTCGGCCAGTGGTGGCGCGATCCTGGTCAACGACCCGCATCTTGATGCACGTATCCTGCCGGGAGTGTGGCACCCCATCGGGCTCGCGGTTCCCGGTGTGGAGGCGGTCGGGGTGGCCCTCCCAGGTCTCCCGGGTATGCTGGTGGGCCGTAATCAGTACGTGGCTTTCGGCGTCACCAACAGTTACGGCGATAACCAGGATGTTTACGTGGAACGCCTGGACCCGGACCAGCCGGAGCACTACCTGGATGGGGACGAATCCCGGCCGTTCCGGATTCGCGAGGAGCACATCGCGGTGCGGGATGTGCATGCCGAGGGTGGCTACCGCCACGAGACCGTGCGGATCCGGGAGACCCGCCGCGGCCCCGTGATCAGCGATCACGGGGAACGGGTGGGCGGCCGGGTGCTGAGCCTACGCCGCGCATCAGCCGACCCCTCCGGTTGGGAACGGGAACCGGGATTTCACACCCTGTGGCAAGCCCGCACTGTTGACGAACTGGAAGATGCCGCGCGCCGAATGGATCTTTTCCTGTTCAATCTGGTGTATGCGGCGCGGGACGGCTCCATCGGTATCCGGGCAACGGGTCGGGTACCGCTGCGTGCCGACGGGCAGGGCGTGTTTCCCCGGCCGGTGGGAGCCGAGGATGACTGGCTGGGTTGGCTGACACCGGAGCAGATGCCGGCGGAGCGGAATCCGGAACGGGGCTGGGTCGCCTCGGCCAATCACGATCTGAGGCCGCCGGATGCCGAGATCTACTATGGCTTTTCCTTCGCCACCGGCTACCGGCAGCGGCGGCTGGCCCGGCTCCTGGAAGAGGACGACACCGGCGATGCCGGAGAACACTGGTCCTATATGCTGGATATCCACAATCCCCAGGCAGAGCAGGTGCGGCCGGCCATGCTGGCCGCCATGGACCGGCTGCTGGATCAGGAGCCGTCCATGCCCGGTCTGGCGGAATTGCGGGAAATCCTGGCGGCCTGGGATCTGCGCGACCACCGGGACCTGGCCGCACCCCTGATCTACCAGAGCCTTTACCGCGCCCTGGCCTGGCAGACCTTCGAGCCTTTGCTGGGGCAGTCCCTGGCCCGGGCTTACCTGTCCATGCCGTATCTCTGGCAGGGTCGTTTCGATGCGTTACTCATGGACGGGGAACTTGACGGCTGGCACGGTGTGCCCGGGCCTCCCCAGGAACTGATCGAGCGTCGGGCGCTGGAGCAGGTCCTGGGCGAGCTGGGCACGGCGTTCGGACCGGATCCGTCCCGCTGGCGCTGGGGGGATGCCCATCGGATCACGTTCGTGAGTCCGCTCCGGACGGAAGGTGCGGGGAGAGACTTGCTCGGCGGTGGCAGCCATCCTTATTCCGGTTCCGGAGAGACCTTGCTGCGGGCGGCGTACGCCCAGCACGCCCCCTATGAGACCCGGTTGCATGATTCCTTCCGCATGCTGGTAGACTTCGGCCAGGCCGATCATATGCTCGCCAACCTGGCGGGAGGAGTGGTCGGACGGCAGTTTCATGGACATTTCCGCGATCAACTGACGGACTGGCTCCAGGGTCGCCCGGTGCCCTGGCACGTGGGGCGTGACAACGTCTCGCCGGCCGCCCGTCATCGGGCACTGCTGCTGCCCCGCCCCGACAGTGAGCGCATCTCCGACACGTTGTGACATGCTGGTGGAATCGGCTATGGCCTCCGAGATTCATAGGACTCAGGCAGAGGTGCTGCAGCTCAGGATCATCGCCCGGGTGCGCAGTTGTTTCCATGAGAAATTCGGAACGCCCCGACAGCCGGGCCTGGTACCCGGGTCCCGGGCGGACCTCGTGATGGCGCCAGGCTTTGATCAGCCGGAGGCGCTGGACGGTATCGAAGGCTACTCGCATCTGTGGATTCTGTTCTGGTTTCACCAATCCGCGGGTCAGGGCTGGCGGCCCACGGTGCGACCACCCCGGCTGGGCGGCAACCGCCGGAGCGGTGTGTTCGCCACCCGCTCACCCTTCAGACCCAATCCGGTGGGGCTGTCGGTGGTTGAGTGCCTGGGATGGACCCGTCGGGGCAGCGAACTCTGCCTCCGGATCGGCAATCACGATCTGGTGGAAGGGACTCCGGTCCTGGACATCAAGCCTTATCTTCCCTACGCGGATCAGCCCCCGGGGGTGGACGTGCCCGCAGCCTATGCCGAGCGGCCCCAGGCGCGGCTGCGGGTTGAGTTCTCCGAGCAGGCCCGGCAGCGGCTGGCCGCCTTGCCCGCGGAGCAGGCACGGGAGCTGGAGACCCTGATCGCGGAAACCCTCACCCTGGACCCGCGCCCCGCCTACCAGACCGGGCCCGGACGCCGGTACGGCATGCGCCTGGTCGGACAGGATGTGGGCTGGTCCTGCGATGGTGACCGGGTACGGGTGGACCGCATCGATCCGGCGCCGCCATGAAGCGCGATGAATCCATCCGCCGGTTGGCGGCAGCACTGTTCTCCGCCAACGGGCGCGCCGGTCACCGCAGCCTGGTTCACGCCGCGGGTACTGCCCACTGGTGCCGTACCCTGGGGCGGGAATTCCATCGCCGGGCCCCGGGAGAAACGCTCTGGTTGGGCGAGTCGGTTCCTCCCGGGATTGACGGCCAGCCGGGATCGCGTGCCGCGGAGCAATTGGGTCGGGAGGCGGTCCTGGTGGTGGTGGACGCCCGGGACGGCTTTGATCCGGATGCTGTCGGTGCCGTTGCCGGCACCCTGCGTGGCGGTGGGGTACTGCTGCTGCTCACGCCGCCCTGCGCCGAATGGGCACAGTATCCGGATCCCCAGTCACAACGGATTGCGATCGAAGGCGCCTCGGCGGAAGCACTGGACAGGCGTTATCTGCGGCGTCTGATCCGTCACCTGGAAACGGAGCCGGACATCCTGCGTCTGCGCCCGGGACACCTGCCGGAGCCGGGCTCGCCTTCCCCGCTTGTGTCCCCCTGGACGCCGGCGGAGACCGAGGACCAGCAGGCCGTGATCCGGGCTGTGGAACGGTTGGCCCGGGGCCGGGCACGCCGTCCACTGGTGGTGATCGCCGATCGCGGTCGTGGGAAATCGGCAGCCCTGGGCCTGGCCGCTGCGCGCCTGCTGGCGGCGGACCCTTTGCGCATCCTGGTGACAGCACCTCGCCGCCAGGCGGTGGACGCCCTGTACCGGCATGCCGGTACAGCGCTGGATTTCCTTCCCCCGGCAGAACTTCTGGAGCGTTTGCCACCGGCGGATCTATTGCTGGTGGACGAGGCGGCGGGTATACCGCTGGAGCTTCTGGAGCGCATGCTGGAACAGTATCCCCGGGTGGTGTTTGCCAGCACCGTACACGGCTACGAGGGAACGGGGCGGGGTTTTGCCCTGCGTTTCCGTGAAATCCTGGACCGTCGGGCCCCCGGCTGGCGGGCCCTGAAGCCGCGTGCTCCCATCCGCTGGGCGGCGGATGATCCGCTGGAGCCGGTGGTCAACCGGCTGCTGCTGCTGGATGCCGAGACCGCCACCCCGGCAGGGGATCCGGGGACGGTGGACCTGGAGTGGCTGGACCGGGACCGCCTGGCCGAAGACGAGCCACTGCTGCGGCAGGTGTTCGGGCTGCTGGTCCAGGCCCATTACCGAACCCGCCCGTCGGATCTGCGCAATCTGTTGGACGGTCCGGGACTGGCCGTGGCGGTGGCCCGCCATGGGCAGACGGTGGTGGGAGCCTTACTGGCGTCGGAGGAGGGGGGGTTCCCGCCGCCGTTGAGTCAGGCGGTCTGGCTTGGCCGGCGACGGCCTCACGGCCACCTGTTGGCCCAGGCGCTCACCGCCCACGCCGGTGTGCCTGATGCCGCCACCGCCCGGGTGGGGCGCGTCATGCGGATCGCGGTGCATGCCCGGTGCCGCGGGCGCGGTATCGGCAGCCGGTTGCTGGACGCCTTCCGGCAATGGGCAGCGGGCCGGGGGCTGGACGTGATCGGTTCCAGCTTCGGAGTCAGCGCAGGGCTGCTGCGTTTCTGGTATTGCAATGGTTATGCTCCCGCGCATCTGGGGGTGCGGCGGGATGCCGCCAGCGGCGCCCATGCCGCAGTCCTGGTTCAGGGCATCAGCCGGACCGGTGAGGCACTCAGCGTGCAGGCACTGCGGCGGTACCGTCGGGGTCTGCCCTTGTGGGCGTCGGACTACCTGCAGGATCTGGAGCCCGGGTTGCTCTGGTCACTGCTGGCTCCCGGCGGTTTCGTGGAACCGCCGGCCGCCGATTGCCTGGAGGAGGTGGTGGCCTTCGCCAGGGCCCACCGGGGGTTCGAGGCCAGTCTCGGGTCCCTGCACCGTTTCGCCTGGCATGGCGCACCGTTGCAGTCGGCCCGGGGCCGCGCCGCAACGGGCATGGAGCCCGTGCTTGTCCGTGTGATCCAGGGACATGGCTGGCCGGAGAGCGCGGCGCGGCTGGGGCTCTCGGGTCGCGGAGAGGTGGTGCGCGCCCTGCGCACCGCGTTCCGTCAATTGCTGGATGAAACGGAGCAGGGTCAGCGCGTGCCCAGCAGGCGTTCCAGCATACGCTCGTAGACCGCGGAAAGCGTGTCCAGATCCTCCAGCTTCACGTGCTCATCCACCTGATGAATACTGGCGTTCACCGGGCCCAGTTCCACCACCTGGGCGCCGGTGGGGGCGATGAAGCGACCATCCGAGGTTCCCCCGGCGGTGGAAAGCCGGGTTTCCCGTCCGGTGACGTCCCGGATGGCGGCGCGCGCGGCGTCCACCAGCGCGCCGGCCGGGGTCAGGAACGGCTGTGCCGAGACGGTCCAGTCCAGGGTGTATTCCAGGCCGTGCCGTCGCAGGATGGCTTCCGTTCGCCGCTGCAGGCCTTCCGCCGTGCTCTCGGTGGAGAAGCGGAAGTTGAACAGCAGTTCCACTGTTCCGGGGATGACATTGGTGGCCCCGGTTCCACCGTTGATGTTGGAGACCTGGAAGGTGGTGGGTGGGAAGCTGGCGTTGCCGTCGTCCCAGTGCTCGGACGTCAGCTCCAGCAGCGCGGGCAAGGCCAGGTGAATCGGGTTGCGTGCCTTGTGGGGGTAGGCCACATGGCCTTGTACCCCATGCACCGTGAGCCGGCCGTTGAGTGAGCCGCGCCGACCGTTTTTCACCGTGTCGGCCACTTCGCTCTCGCTGCTGGGCTCGCCCACGATGCACCAGTCGATCCGGGTGCCACGCCGGGCCAGTGTCTCCACCACCTTGACCGTGCCATTGACCGCGGGGCCTTCTTCGTCGCTGGTGATCAGCAGGGCGATGGATCCCCGATGGCGGGGATGTCTGACCACGAAGCGCTGGCAGGCCGTGGTGAAGGCCGCCAGACTCCCCTTCATGTCCGCGGCGCCGCGTCCGTAGAGCAGGCCGTCCCGCTCGGTGGGCTCGAACGGTGGATTGCTCCAGCGATCCTCCGGACCGGTGGGGACCACGTCGGTATGGCCGGCGAACACCAGCAGGGGGCCGTCGTCACCCCGCCGCGACCACAGGTTGGTCACTTCGCCGAAGCACAGATACTCGCCCCGGAAACCGGCCTGGGTCAGGCGTTCCTGCAACAGGGCCTGACAGCCAGCGTCATCCGGGGTGACCGAGGGGCGGCGGATCAGTTCGCGAACCAGCTCCCGCGTATCGCTCATGCGCCTTCAAGCCCCAGCAGTTTGCGGAAGTCGGCTTCCCGGAAGCCGGCATGCAGGGTGTCACCGGTTTCCAGGATCGGGCGCTTGATCAGCGTCGGATGCGCAACCAGCAGCGCCTGAGCCTGATCCCGGGTGGCGAGGGCGCGTTCCGCCTCGTTCAGAGCACGCCACGTGGTGCTGCGGCGGTTCACCAGCGTTTCGCTACCCAGAACGGCCAGCCAGCGTTGCACCTGTGCTGCGCTGATCCCATCCCGGCGCAGGTCGTGGAAGCGATAGGTGACGCCGGCGTCCTCCAGAAACCGGCGCGCCCTCCGGCAGGTATCGCAGTTGCTGATTCCGTAGAGTATGGTCATGGGTTCCCCATCATATGGTGCCGAGGTCCCGGTCAGGAGGCCGGGACCGGTCAGATCACGGTCGAAGCAACTCGTTCAGACCCACCTTGGAGCGCGTCTTCTCGTCCACCTGTTTGATAATCACCGCGCAATACAGACTGTGACTGCCGTCGTCCGCCGGCAGGCTGCCCGGCACCACCACGGCGCCCTTGGGCACGCGGCCATAGGTGACTTCACCGGTTTCCCGGTTATAGATCTTGGTGCTCTGACCCAGATAAACGCCCATGGAGATCACGGCGCCTTCCTCGACGATCACCCCTTCCACGACCTCCGAGCGCGCGCCGATAAAGCAGTTGTCCTCGATGATCACCGGGTTGGCCTGCAACGGCTCCAGCACGCCGCCGATACCCACGCCGCCGGATAGGTGGACGTTCTTGCCGATCTGCGCGCAGGAACCCACCGTAGCCCAGGTATCCACCATGGTACCGGTATCCACATAGGCGCCGATGTTCACGTACGAAGGCATCAGCACGGCGCCCGGCGCGATGTAGGCACCACGGCGGGCCACCGCCGGCGGCACCACACGTACCCCGCCGTCCCGGAACTGCTGGCTGTTGTAGTCGGTGTACTTCAGCGGCACCTTGTCGAAATAGTTGATCGCGCCGGTGCGCATGACGGCGTTCTCGTGCAGGCGGAAGGAGAGCAGCACGGCCTTCTTCAGCCACTGGTTCACCACCCAGTCGCCGCCCTGTTTCTCGGCCACCCGGGCCTCGCCGCTGTCCAGCAGACCAATGGCGGTCTCCACCGCCTGGCGGATTTCCGGGGCCGCGGCGGCCGGGCTCAGTTCGGCACGGTGTTCGAAGGCGTCTTCGATGACGGTTTTCAACTGCTCCATGAACGACTCCCTGAATCGGTGATGCATGGTTTAGGAACGGAATGCCGGAGTCCGCTAGAGGCGCTCCAGCAGGCGTCGGATGCGCCAGGCGGCCTCCACGCACTCAGCCTCGTGCGCCACCAGGGCCAGACGCACATGGTCTGCGCCGGGATTCTCGCCGTGGGCCTCCCGGGACAGGTAGCTGCCCGGCAACACGCGGACGTTTTGCTCCTCGTACAGCCGACGGGCGAAGCGGGTGTCCGGGATGGGAGTGCGCGGCCAGAGGTAGAAACCCGCAGCCGGTCTCTGCACCTCCAGTACCGGCGACAGCACGTGGAGAACGGCATCGAACTTGGCCTGGTAAGCCAGGCGGTTCTCCTCCACGTGGGTTTCGTCATGCCAGGCGGCCGTACTCGCGGCCTGTACCGGCGCCGACAGGGCGCAGCCCTGGTAGGTGCGGTACAGGAGGAAGCGCTCCAGCAGCCGGGCATCGCCGGCAACGAATCCCGAGCGGAGCCCGGGCGCATTGGAGCGCTTGGACAGGCTGTGGAACACCAGGCAGCGATGGAAATCCTCCCGCCCGGATTCGGCACAGACCTGCAGAAGACCCACGGGCGGTTCCCCCCGGGGCGGGTAGATCTCCGAATAGCATTCGTCGGCAGCGATGACGAAATCATGCCGGTCAGCCAGGTCCAGTAGCTGTTGATGCCAGGCCCGGGAGGCCACCGCACCGGACGGATTGCCGGGCGAGCAGATGTAGAGGAGCTGGCAGCCGTCCCAGACGGAGTCCGGCACCGCCTCCAGGTCCGGCAGATAACCGTTGGCGGCCGTGCAGTTCAGAAAATAGGGCTCGGCACCGGCCAGCAGGGCGGCCCCCTCGTAGATCTGATAGAACGGGTTCGGCATCACCACCAGCGGGGCACCGGCCGGATCCACCACCGCCTGGGCGATGGCAAACAGCGCTTCCCGGGTCCCCGCCACGGGCAGGCAATGCCGGTCCGGGTCCAGCCGATCCCGGGGGATCCGGAAACGCGCGGACAACCAGTGGCACACGGCCTCCCGGAGCGGTGCGCCGCCGCGGGTGGGCGGATAGCTGCCCAGGCCATCCAGGTGCGCCACCAGGGCTTCCCGCACCAGCGCCGGGGCGGGATGCTTGGGCTCGCCGATGCCGAGGTCGATCGGCGCCAGGCCGCGGGGCGGGTTGGCGCCATCCAGCAGCCTGGCCAGCCGCTGGAATGGATAGGGTTGCAGACGCGCCAGGTTGGAGTTCATTGGTGTCACGGACTGGTGGGCGGGCGCCCAGTATAGGTACTACACGCCCTTAAGCAAATAGGACGGTACCCGCCTGGGGATGCGCTGGAACATGCGCGCCCTTGTGCTTGTGGCGGGTTCCCCCCGTGGGGGCAGGGCGTCAGCGTCGGCATTGTAATGGAGAGGCGCATCATAGTCCGGTGGCGCGCTCCACCAGGTCCTGGTCTTCCTCCAGCAGGTTGCGGATCGTGCTCCGGATCTCGTCGAAACGGGCGGGATCGGTAATAGGCCGGTTCCGGTCATCGGTGATAAAGAACACGTCCTCGGCGCGGGCGCCGATGGTGGCGATCTTCGCATTCTGCAGGCGGATGTGGCACCGGGCGAAGGCGTAGCCGACCCGGGCCAGCAAGCCGGGCCGGTCACAGGTGAGCAACTCCATGACCGTGCGCTGGTTCGCGCTATCCTGAGAGAAGTTGATCTCGGTATCCACTGCGAAGTGCCGGAGCTGACGCGGCACCGGCCGTCGCGCCGGGGGAGCGGGTTCGGGACGGTGGAGTGAATCACGCAGCACGTGGATGATCTCCTCCTTGCGCCACGGCTCCTGCACCGGCTCGCCGTTATCCTCCAGCACCAGATAGCTGTCCAGCGTGTGTCCGTTCTCGGTGGTGATGATGCGGGCGTCCTGGATATCCAGGTTGAGCTGATCCAGCGCCTGAACGGTCAGGGCGAACAGGTTTTCCCGGTCGCGGGCGTAGAGGAACAGTTCGGTTCCGCCCCGGGCGCTGCGGGGCTCCAGCAGCACCAGCGGCAGATCCTCCGGACTGCTGCGGGCGATGGCCTCGGTATGCCACGCGATCTCTTCCGCCGAGTAGCGCAGGAAGTAGTCGGCGCTGAAGTGCTGCCAGATGGATTTCACCGTCATATGGTGCAGGCCCTTGACCTTCAGTCTCCGCCGCGCCTGCTGCTGGGTCTCACGCACCAGTTCATCCGCATCCATGGGGTATTCCAGTCCCCGGCGCAGGGCACGGTTGGTGGCCGCGTACAGTTCCAGCAACAACGAGTCCTTCCAGGAGTTCCACAGCCCGGGATTGGTGGCCCGGATGTCCGCAACCGTGAGCAGGTAGAGATAATCCAGACGGGTGCGGTCGCCCATCCGCTCCGCGAAGGCGTTGATGACCTCCGGATCGGAGATGTCCTTGCGCTGGGCGGTCATGGACATGAGCAGATGGTTGGCCACCAGCCAGGACACCAGACGGCTGTCGTGCTGACTCAGTCCGTGTTCCTGGCAGAACTGCCAGGCGTCCTCGGCACCGAGTTCGGAATGATCGCCACCGCGCCCCTTGGCAATGTCGTGGAACAGGCCGGCCAGGTACAGCAGCTCCGGTTTGGGCAGGCGCTGCATCAGGCTATGGCAGAAGGGGAGTTCGTCGGCGTGCCTTGCCAGAGCGAAGCGGCGCAGATTCCGGACCACGAACAGGGTGTGCGAGTCCACCGTGTAGACGTGGAACAGGTCGTGCTGCATCAGGCCGGTGATGTCGCCGAAGGCGGGGATGTAGCGCCCCAGCACACCGTAGCGGTGCATGCGTCGCAGTTCATGGGTAATGCCTTGGGGTTGACGCAGGATTTCCATGAACAGGCTGCGTGCCCGCAGATCCTTACGGAAACGCGCATCGATGCGATGCCGGTTTGCCCGGATCAACCGGATAGTGGACGCGCGGACGCCTTTGAGTTCCGGGTGCTGCTGCATCAACAGGAAGACTTCGAGCAGGGCAAAGGGATAGCGGCGGAACACGTTCTGGTGCGTGACCTCGATAAAGCCCTTGCGTGCCTGGAACCGCTTGTTGATCAACTGCGGCGGCTCGTTGTCATCCGCGTAGAGAATGGCTTCCTGAAAGAGCTGCAACAGCATCTCATTGAGGCGGCTCAGCCGCATCACGGTGCGGAAGTAACGCTGCATCAGCCGTTCCACGCCCAGACGGCTGTCCAGGTCGGTGTAGCCGAACTGCCGCGCCAGCTCGCTCTGGTGATCGAAGATCAGACGGTCCTCCCGACGTCCGGCCCGCACGTGCAGCGCGAACCGGATATCCCAGAGAAAGCTCTCGCCGCTGATCAGATCCTCGTACTCGTCCTTGGTCAGAAAACCGTGATGCACCAGGTCTTGCAGGGTTTCCGCTCCGAAGTGGCGCTTGGCCACCCAGCCCACCATGTGGATATCCCGCAATCCGCCGGGGCTTTCCTTGATGTTGGGTTCCAGGTTGTAAGCGGTGTCGTGGTACTTGAGGTGACGCGCCTCCTGTTCCGCGAGCTTTGCCTCGAAGAACCGCCGCGTCGGCCAGACGTGGGTCGGCCCGGTGGCCTCCCGCATGCGCTGATACAGACCCTTGGGCCCGGCGAGCAGGCGTGCCTCCATCAGATTGGTGGCCACGGTGATATCCGCTTCCGCTTCGGAGACGCATTCCGCCAGCGTGCGCACACTGTGGCCCACTTCCAGGCCGATATCCCAGAGAAAGATGAGGAAGCGTTCCACGCTCTCTGCCAGGGCCCCCTCGCAGGGGTGTTCCAGCAGCACCATGATGTCGATGTCGGAGCCGGGATGGAGTTCGCCCCGGCCATAGCCCCCAACGGCCACCAGCGCCACCGCGCCGTCACAATCGGTATCGGCAAACAGACGCTGCCAGGCGCGCATCAGCAACTGGTCGATGAACCAGGCCCGCTCGGGAACCAGGGTTCGGGCCGGCACGCCCTCGCGGAAGAGGCTCTGGATCATGGCGTCGCCGTGTTCCCGGGCCTTGCGGAACACCCGGACGGTGGATTCGCCGGCGGCGAGCCGCCGCTCCAGCTCAACGGGGTCCAGCAGCAGTTGATGATGGTCTGGTCGGGGATCGGTCATGTTGTCTGCCGCACCTTGTTATGTATGTCTGTTGGCCCGGGCATCGTTATCCGGACTCGCCTTCCGGCATCACGCCCGGTTCTTCGCCTTCCCGCAGCGTGAGCACCTCGTAACCGTCCCGGGTGACCAGAATGGTGTGCTCCCATTGGGCCGACAGGCTGTGATCCCGGGTCACCACGGTCCATTCGTCCTTGAGCAGGCGGGTTTCCTTGGCACCGGCATTGATCATCGGTTCGATGGTGAAGGTCATGCCTTCCTCCAGCTTCATGCCCGTCCCCGGCTTGCCGTAATGCAGGACCTGCGGATCCTCATGGAATTCCCGGCCGATACCGTGGCCGCAATACTCACGGACCACGGAGTAGTTGTTGCTTTCCGCCAGGCGCTGAATGGCGTGACCGATATCGCCCAGCCGAACACCGGGGCGCACCATGCGAATCCCCTCCCACATGCAGGCGTGGGCCACCTCCGAGAGACGACGGCCCAGCACGGTGGGCTCGCCGACGAAGAACATGCGACTGGTGTCCCCGTGGTAGCCTTCCTTGATCACGGTGATATCGATATTGATGATGTCGCCCTTCTTCAGCTTTTTCGAACCCGGAATGCCATGGCAGACCACGTGGTTCACCGAGGTGCAGATGGATTTCGGGAAGCCGCGGTAGTTCAGTGGCGCCGGAACCGCGTCCAGCTCGTTGACGATATAGCTGTGGCAGATGCGGTCCAGTTCCTCGGTGGTCACTCCCGGACGGACATAGGGGGCGATCATGGTCAGGACGCTGGCGGCCAGCCGTCCGGCCACGCGCATCTTCTCGATCTCTTCAGCGGTCTTGATGGTTGCTGCCATGCGGTCGCAAGCCTTCTGTTGGGTCGATGTGGGTGAAATGTCCGCTCTTGCCACCCCCCGGGGCCTTCGGATCATGCTGGCGTGACAGGGGGAACGCGGGTATCCGCAGCGCGATGTGTTCCGTCAGCGGACGGGCGTCCGGAGTCGGGTCGGGGAGGCGCGCAAATTGTCGCGGCCAGACGAGTATGTTATAAATCGCGCGCCCTTCAGGCAAATGCCGGGGCATAAGATCCGCGGTCCTCAAGGGGCCCGGAAACAATCCACACATGCACCGACACATGCAATGGGTTGCCCCGTTTGGGGTTTTTGCATGCGGGTGCATGGAGGCTCAAACCCTGTCTGGAGTTAACCATGGCTAATGTATCAATGCGGGAAATGCTGGAGGCCGGTGTTCATTTCGGCCACCAGACGCGCTACTGGAACCCGAAGATGTCGCCGTATATCTTCGGCGAACGCAACAAGATCCACATCATCAACCTGGAGAAGACCCTCCCTCTTTACCAGGACGCGATGAATTTCGTCGGCAAGGTGGTGGCCGACGGCGGCCGTGTGCTGTTCGTGGGCACCAAGCGGGCCGCGCGGGACGCCGTGCGCGAGGAAGCGCAGCGTTGCGGCATGCCGTATGTGGACCACCGCTGGCTGGGCGGTATGCTCACCAACTTCCGCACCGTGAAGCAGTCCATCCGCCGCTTGAAGGATCTGGAGGGGCAGTCGCAGGACGGAACCTTCCAGAAGCTTTCCAAGAAAGAGGCGCTGATGCTGACCCGCGAGCTGGACAAGCTGAACCGCTCCCTTGGCGGCATCAAGGACATGGAGCGCCTGCCTGACGCGCTGTTTGTCATCGACGTGGGCTTCGAGGATATCGCCGTCAAGGAAGCCCAGAAGCTCAACCTCCCGGTGGTGGGGGTTGTGGACACCAACAATGATCTGCGCGGTGTCGACTATGTGATCCCCGGCAACGACGACGCCATCCGCGCCATCCGACTCTATCTGCGCGGTGCCGCCGATGCGGTGCTGGATGCGCGGGCGTCTTCGGTGCGGCCGGGCAGCGACAAGGACGATTTCGTGGAGGTCGCCGAGGCCGACGCCTCCGGTGACGAGGGTCAGGCGGCCAACTAAGCGTCCGCCGGCGCCACTTGCGGAACCACTGGAACGGGGAGCCTGGCTCCCCGTTTCTCGAACCCAGAATTCAGAGGTAAGCAGACATGGCGATTACCGCTGCAATGGTCAAGGAGCTGCGGGAGCGGACCGGCTCCGGCATGATGGAATGCAAGAAAGCCCTGGTGGAGACCGATGGCGACATCGAGAAGGCCGTGGAGCTGATGCGCAAGAAGGGGTTGGCCAAGGCCGACAAGAAGGCGGACCGGGTGGCCGCGGAGGGCAAGATCGTTGCCCTGGTGGCCGATGACGGCAAGCGCGGCGTTTTGCTGGAAGTGAACAGCGAGACCGATTTCGTGGCCGGCGGCGACGACTTCGGCGCCTTTGCCGATCAGGTGGCCGCCGCTGCGCTGGCGTCCCAGCCGGCGGACGTGGAGGCGCTGCTGGCGCTGGAGGTTGACGGGAAGGATATCAACACTCTGCGTCAGGAACTGGTGGCCAGGATCGGCGAGAACATCCAGGTGCGCCGTTTCCGCCTGTTCAACAGCGACAACGGCCAGCTTCACACCTATCTGCATGGTGTGCGGATCGGGGTGATGGTGGAGCTGGAAGGCGGCGACGCACAGCTCGGCCGCGATATCGCCATGCACGTGGCCGCCTCGCGTCCCGTTTGCGTGGGCGAAGCCGATATGCCGGCAGACGTCATTGAGAAGGAGCGGGAGATCCTGCGTGCCCAGGCGCTGGAGAGCGGCAAGCCCGCCGAGATCGTCGACAAGATGATCGAAGGGCGGCTGAAGAAATTCCTGAAGGAGACCACCCTGCTCGGGCAGCCGTTCGTGAAGGATCCGGATCAGACCGTGGAGCAGTTGCTCAAGAGTGCCGGTGCCAGGGTCCGCGCTTTCGAGCGGCTGGAAGTGGGTGAAGGCATCGAGAAAGACGAGGGGAACTTCGCCGAGGAGGTGATGGCGCAGGTGCGTGGTTCCTGAACCCCGGAAAGGAGATCCCCATGAAGACACCCGTGTACCGACGGATCCTGCTGAAGCTCAGCGGCGAAGGGCTGTTGGGGGACGGTGACTACGGTATCGATCCGGCGGTGATCCGCCGGTTGGCGCGGGAGGTCCGGGAAGTCCGGGAGTTGGGTGTCGAAGTGGCGCTGGTGATCGGCGGTGGCAATATCTTCCGTGGAGCGGGGCTCGCTGCCGCCGGCATGGATCGGGTGACCGCTGATCACATGGGGATGCTGGCCACGGTGATGAATGCGCTGGCGCTCCAGGATGCCCTGGAGCATGCCGGCGTGTTCACCCGGGTGATGTCCGCCATCAAGATCAACCAGGTGTGCGAGGACTACATCCGCCGCAGGGCCATGCGCCACCTGGAGAAAGGGCGCGTGGTGATCTTTGCCGCGGGAACCGGCAATCCGTTCTTCACCACCGATTCCGCCGCCAGCCTGCGTGCCATCGAGGTGGATGCCGATATCATGCTCAAGGCGACCAAGGTGGATGGCGTGTACTCGGCCGATCCCAAAACGGACACCGAGGCAACACGCTACCGCCGGCTGACGTACGATGAGGTGCTGGAGAGGAAGCTCATGGTGATGGATGCCACGGCCATCGTACTGTGTCGGGATCATAATCTGCCGATTCAGGTATTCGACATGATGCGTCCTGGCGCCCTGATGGATGTTGTTTGCGGCGAGGACGTGGGTACGATCGTCGAGAGGGGTGAGGCGTGATTGAGGATATCAAGAAGGATGCCGAGAGCCGGATGCAGAAATCCGTGGAGGCATTGAAAGGTGAATTTGCGAAGATCCGCACCGGACGAGCGCACTCCAGTCTGCTGGATCATCTCACCGTGGAGTACTACGGCGCCGACGTGCCGTTGAACCAGGTGGCCAATGTGGTTGCCTCGGACCCCCGTACGCTGTTGGTGACGCCGTTCGAAAAGCAGATGGTGCCGGTGGTGGAGAAGGTGATCCTGAACTCGGGTCTGGGGCTGAACCCGGCCACCGCCGGTAATGCGATCCGTGTGCCCATGCCACCGCTCACCGAGGAACGGCGCAAGGACCTGGTCCGGGTCGTCCGCGGCGAGGCGGAGCAGGCCCGAGTGGCTGTCCGCAACATACGGCGTGATGCCAACAACGATCTGAAAACCCTGCTGAAGGAAAAGGAGATTTCCGAGGATGACCTGCGGCGCGGTGAAGACCAGATCCAGAAGCTCACGGACCGTTTCGTGGCAGATGTGGACGCGCTGCTCGAAAAGAAGGAAAAGGAGCTTATGGAGATCTGATGTCTGCCTCCCAGGGGCGGCCACAGATCCCGCCGGCTCGGCAGCTCACGGGCATTCGTGTGAGCTGCCGGGTCTTGTTCTTTCTGCTGCAGGGCCGTGCAGCAAGATGGGCAGGCCGAGGTCATGAGTAGCAATCCGGAGCAACTGCCGGCCATTGCCGCCGGTTCGGGGGTTCCGCGTCATGTCGCCGTCGTCATGGACGGAAACGGGCGCTGGGCGCAGGCCCGTTTTCTGCCAAGGCCGGCAGGGCACCGGGCGGGCGTCGATGCCGTCCGGCGCATCGTCGAGGCATGCGGACGGCGCGGCGTGAAGGTGCTGACCCTGTTCGCATTCAGCAGCGAGAACTGGACCCGCCCCGAGGAGGAGGTCTCGGTGCTGATGGATCTCATGCTTCGGACGCTGGAGAAGGAGGCGAGCCGGCTTCATGAGAACAATGTCCGGGTGCGCATGATCGGTGACCGAAGCCGGTTCAGCCATCGCCTGCAGCGCCAGATTGCGGCCGCGGAAGAACTGACCGCCGACAATACCGGCCTGACGCTGGTGATAGCGGTCAGTTACGGTGGCCGCTGGGATCTGGCCCAGGCCGCGCGGCGCATCGCCGAGGCCGTGCAGGATGGCAGCCTGGATCCGGAGCAGGTCAACGAATCCCTTGTGGAGGGCATGCTGAACACGGCGGATCTGCCACCCACCGACCTGCTTATCCGTACCGGCGGCGAAAGCCGGATCAGCAATTTTCTTCTCTGGCAGCTCGCCTACGCCGAGTTATATTTCACGCCGGTGCTCTGGCCGGATTTCCGCGAAGCCCATCTCGATGAGGCCTTCGATTGGTATGCGGGACGGGAGCGGCGTTTCGGTCGCACCAGCGAACAGCTTGGACGCGTGAGCCGTGCTTAAGTGGCGGATCGTCACGGCGCTGATCCTGCTGCCGCTGGTCCTGGGAGGCATTTTCCTGCTGCCGCGCTGGGGCTTCGCCATCGCGCTGGGTATCGTCGTCCTGCTGGGCGCCTGGGAGTGGGCCCGGCTGGTGGCCGTGGAGCGGGTGTCCTCCCGCTGGGCATGGCTGGGTGCCGTGACCGTACTCATGGGCCTGTTGGGCGGCTCCGGAGACCCCGGCGTAGTGCTTGTCCCGGTACTGCTGCTGGGGCTCGCCTGGTGGCTCTATGCCGCCTGGCAGGTGCTTCGGTTCAGCGGCGCGGAGCGTGAAACGGGGTCATTCCGAGGCGGTCCGGCCCTGATCGCCGGACTACTGGTGCTATTGCCGGCCTGGGTGGGCCTGGTCTGGCTTCATGGCCTGGAGTCCGGGCCCTGGCTGGTATTGATGGTCCTGGTGATCACCTGGGCCGCTGACGTGGGCGCTTATTTCGCGGGGCGCACACTGGGGCGCACGCGGCTGGCACCGGCGGTCAGTCCGGGAAAGACCTGGGAGGGCGTGATCGGTGGCCTGGCGCTGGCGCTTGTGGCCGCGGCGGGTATGCTGTTCCTGTTCCCGTTGCCGCCACTGCCCGTGGGTGGCCTGCTCCTGCTTGCCGCGGTCACGGTGGTGTTTTCCGTGCTGGGAGATCTGTACGAGAGCCTGGTGAAGCGACGACGCGGCGTGAAGGATAGCGGCGCCCTGCTGCCCGGACACGGGGGCGTGCTTGACCGGATTGACAGCCTCACCGCCACAGGCGCGGTGTACGCGCTGGGGATCTATCTCATTCTCGAACACACGGCTGGTGCATGACGACGGCGATTCCTCAACGGATCACCATACTGGGCGCCACGGGCTCCATCGGTGTCAGTACACTGGATGTCATCGCGCGGCACCCCCAGCGGTACCGAGTGGCCGCACTGACGGCCCACAGCAATGTGGCCCGGCTGGAAGCCCAGTGTCTGGCGTTCCGGCCGGAGCTGGCGGTGGTGGGGGAGGCCGGGCCGGCGCGGGCGCTTCAGGGCCGGCTCCGCCAGCAGGGGCTGGAGACGCGGGTGCTGTCCGGGCCGGATGCCCTGGAGATGGTGGCCGGAGACGAGCGCAGCGACACGGTGGTGGCGGGCATCGTCGGAGCCGCCGGCCTGGCGCCGACCCTTGCGGCGATCCGGGCCGGAAAGCGGATCCTGCTGGCCAACAAGGAGTCACTGGTGATGGCCGGCGGGCTGTTCATGGACGCCGTGCAGCGTCACGGGGCCGTGCTGTTGCCCCTGGACAGCGAACACAACGCGGTATTCCAGTGCCTGCCCCCCGGTTATTCCGCCCGGCCCGCCGACGCCAGCGGGGTGAAGCGGATCCTGCTCACCGCTTCCGGCGGGCCGTTCCGCACCAAGCCGGCGGCGGAGCTCGCCCACGTCACCCCGGAGCAGGCCTGCGCCCATCCCAACTGGAGTATGGGGCGGAAGATCTCCGTGGATTCCGCCACCTTGATGAACAAGGGGCTGGAACTGATCGAGGCCTGCTGGCTGTTCGGCCTTCCCGGCGAGCGGGTGGAGGTGGTGGTTCATCCGCAAAGCATCATCCATTCCCTGGTGGAATACGTGGATGGTTCCATGCTGGCGCAGCTAGGGAACCCGGACATGCGGACGCCCATTGCCCATGCTCTCGCTTATCCGGAACGTATTGACTCCGGCGTGGTGGGGCTGGATCTGGTGGCCTGCGGCCAACTGCAGTTCGAGCGGCCGGATACGGAACGCTTTCCCTGCCTGTCCCTGGCCTATCAGGCCTTTGCCGCGGGTGGCGATGCCTGCATCAATCTCAACGCGGCCAACGAGGTGGCCGTGGAGGCCTTCCTGGCCGGACGGTTGCGGTTCATCGACATTCCTGACCTGATCCGGGAGGTGTTGGAACGTCTTGGCGTCGCGCCGGTCGTAGATTTGGACGATGTGTTCAGCAGGGATCGGCGGGCACGGCGAACGGCACGGGAACTGGCGGCCGGGTGGTAGACGGAGGGGCAATGCAGCGGCGCCGGCATGACATGGGTATCGGCACGTGAGCGGACTACTGACAAGCGTCCTGGCGTTCCTGGTGGCGATTGGCATCCTGGTGGCGTTTCACGAGTTCGGCCACTACTGGGTGGCCCGTCGCCTGGGCGTGAAGGTGCTCCGCTATTCCATCGGTTTCGGTAAGCCGCTGTTCACCTGGCGCGCCGGCCCGGACCAGACGGAATACTGCATCTCCGCCATCCCACTGGGCGGCTACGTCAAGATGCTGGATGAACGGGAGGCACCGGTTCCGGCGGAGGAACAGCACCGGGCGTTCAACCGGCAACGGCTCTGGCGCCGCACTGCCATCGTGGCGGCGGGGCCGCTGTTCAACTTTCTGTTCGCCCTGGTGGTGTACTGGATGCTGTTCGTTGCCGGCACCACGGAGGTGCGGCCCGTGGTGGGCGAGGTTCTGCCGGAAACCCCGGCGGCCGCGGCGGCGATCGAACCCGGGGCGGAGATCGTGGCCATCGGTGGGCGGGCCACCCCCACCTGGGAGAAGGTGCTGATCGCACTGCTGGATACCGGTCTCAGCCGCTCCCAGACCACGGTGACGCTGGAGGACCGGGACGGTCGGCAGATGGAGCGGCGGCTGGATCTCAGCGGGCTTGGTCGCCTGGGCGACGAACCGGACTTGCTGAGGACGGTCGGCATCCGTCCCTGGCAGCCCCAGTTGGAGGCCCGGGTCGGCGAGTTGATCGACGATGGTGCCGCCGCGAGTGCCGGCCTGTTGCCGGGGGACCGCGTGGTCGCGGTGGACGGGGATCCGGTGGATGACTGGCGCGGTCTCGTGCAGGCGGTGCAGGCACGCGCCGGTGAAACGGTAGCCGTCCAGGTGGACCGTGGCGGTCAGTTGCACACCGTGGACGTCGGGCTTGGGGAGGCGGGCAGCCCCCGGGGCGTGCTGGGCGTTCGCCCGGATGTTCCGCCGGGCCTGTTCGACGGGATGCAGCATACCGTGCGCTACGGCCCACTGGCGGCCCTGGGAGAGGCGGCGGCGGACACATGGCGGACCAGCGTGCTGACCGTGCAGGTCCTGTGGGGTATGGTGACCGGCCAGGCATCCCTGAACAACTTGAGCGGCCCGATCAGCATCGGTCAGTTCGCGGGTGATACCGCGGCAACGGGTCTGGTGCCCTTCCTCAAGTTCCTGGCCATTGTCAGCATCAGTCTGGGGGTGCTGAATCTGCTGCCCATCCCGATCCTGGATGGCGGCCATCTGATGTATTACGCCATCGAGGCGGTGAAGGGCAGTCCGGTATCGGAGCAGGTTCAGATCTACGGCCAGTACCTGGGTATCCTGCTGTTGCTGCTACTGATGACACTCGCCTTCTACAACGATATCGCCCGCCTGGCGGGCTGATCACTGGAAGACGTCGGCTTTTATGCGAAAACTGATCGCACCGCTGGTGGTCTGCTTGATCTGGTCTTCCCAGACGCAGGCCTTCGAACCGTTCATGGTGGAGGATATCCGGGTTGAGGGTCTGCGGCGTATCGCCCCCGGGACTGTCTTCAATTACCTGCCGATCAGCATGAATGATCAGGTGGACAGTCAGCGGGCCGCGGAAGCGATCCGGACCTTGTATGGAACGGGTTTTTTTCAGGATATCTCGCTGGAGCGCGACGGCGACGTGTTGGTGGTCAACGTGGTGGAGCGTCCGTCCATCGCGCGAATCGAGATCTTCGGCAACGAATCCATGGACGACGAGCCGTTGATGGACGCCCTGCGAGAGGTGGGGTTGGCGGAAGGGGAAACCTTCAACCGTTCCCTGTTGGAAGGGGTGGAGAATGAGCTGCGCCGGCAGTATTTCGCCCAGGCGCGCTACGACGTTTCCATCGCCAGCACCGTGTCGCCCCTCCCGCGAAATCGTGTCGGCATCCGCATCGATATCGACGAGGGAGAGCGTGCCCGCATTCGTGAAGTGCATTTCATCGGCAACGAGGCGTTCACGGATCGTCAGTTGCGCCGGCTGGTGGGCCTGGGGCCGCGTCCCTGGTATCTGCCGTTCTCGCGCCGGGATCAGTATTCCCGCGAGCGGCTGAGTGGGGACCTGGAGTCGATTCGCTCCCATTATCTGAACCGCGGCTATGTGAACTTCACTGTCCTGTCCACACAGGTTTCCATGACGCCGGACCGTCAGGGCCTGTATCTGACCATCAACCTCTCGGAAGGCGAGCCGCACACCATCAGCGAGGTGCGCCTGGTGGGTGATCTCATCGTCGGGGAAGAGGCCCTGATGGAACTCATCGATCTCCGGGAAGGGGAACTGTTCTCCCAGCGGCGCGTGCAGGCCGGGAGCGAGGCCATTCGTGACCGGCTCGGGGAGGAGGGCTATGCCTTCGCCAACGTGAACGCGATCCCCGAGGTGGATCGCGAGAACCGGGAGGTGCAGTTGACCTATTTCGTGGACCCGGGTGCCCGGGCCTACGTCCGGCGAATCAATATCACCGGGAACTACCGAACCGATGACGAGGTGATCCGGCGGGAGATGCGCCAGATGGAGGGGGGCTGGTTTGATGCCGGCAAGATCCGGCTGTCCCGGACCCGGCTCAACCGGCTGGGTTTCTTTGAGTCCGTGAATATCGATACGCCCCAGGTGCCCGGGGAGCAGGACCAGGTGGACGTGAACGTGGAGGTCACCGAGGGGCTGTCCGGCAGCCTGCAGGCCGGGGTCGGCTACGGCACCGGAACCGGGGTGCTGTTGAATTTCTCCGTCGCGCAGGACAACGTCCTCGGTACCGGCGACCGCATCATGCTGTCGGCGGACAACAACCGGTTCAGTCGCCTGTATCAGGCCACCTATACCGACCGTTACTACACGGTGGACGGGGTCACCCGGTACTTCAACGCTCAGTACCGGGACATCGACGCCCGGCGGCAGCGGTTGTCGGACTATGGCCTGCGGCAGATCGTCGGCCAGGTGGGCTTTGGCGTACCGCTGAACGAGGAGGATCAGATCCGCTTCGACTTCGGGGTGGAGGACATCCGGCTCGACGTGCGGGATTCCACCCAGCGATTGCAGGATTTCGTTGATGAATTCGGTGACGAGTATCTGAATTACAAAATCTCCGCGCGGTGGAGCCGCAACACCACCGATCGCCGCATCTTCCCCACCACCGGCGGAACGCAGCAGTTCGGCGGTGAGGTTGCCGTGCCCGGTAGTGATCTCCGCTACTACAAGACCTTCTACAACAACAAGCGGTATCTGCCGCTTTCCGAGCGTTGGACGCTGTCCCTGGAAGGGCGGGTCGGTTACGGTGAAGGTTACGGTGAGACCACGCAATTGCCGTTCTTCGAGAACTTCTTCACCGGCGGGATCAATTCGGTGCGCGGTTTCCGCACGAGCTCGCTGGGCCCGCGGGATCCGGAGGACAGCCGGCCCACGGGCGGTAACCTGCGCCTGAACGCCAGCGCGGAGGTGATGTTCCCGGTGCCGTTCGTGGAATCGGATGCCGTCCGTCTGTCCACCTTCGTCGATGCGGGGCAGGTTTACGATACGAAGGACAGTGTGGATCTTGATGAGGTCCGTTACTCGACGGGGATGGCCTTCACCTGGATGTCGCCACTGGGCGCATTGACAATGAGCCTGGCCAAGCCGTTAAATGACGAGCGTGGGGACGAGACGGACTCCTTTCAGTTCTCCTTGGGTTCCTTCTTCTGACGGCTTTTCGCCAGAATTGCAGGTGTGGCCGCAGCGGTTCCGGCAAGCAGGTTCAAACGGCAGAGTGGAGACGTGACGAGAACGCTGGTCAGGATGGTGATGGTCCCCCTGCTGGTCACGGCCATGTTATTGGCCGGGTCGGCCCAGGCTGAAATCCGGATCGGGTTCGTGAATCTGGGCCGCGTATCCGCCGAGGCGCCACAGGCGGAGGCGGCCCGCGCCAAACTCGAGGCGGAGTTCGCTCCCCGCGACCGGGAACTCGCCGCCGAACAATCCGATATCCGCGCGCTGGAAGAACGGCTGAATCGGGATGGCGCGGTGATGAGCGAGGACGAACAGCGCCGTCTGCAGCGCGACGTGGTTTCCCGCAAACGGGAGCTGCGGCGGGCCCAGGACGAGTTCCGTGAAGATTTCAATATGCGTCGCAACGAGGAGCTCAGCCTGCTGCAGCGCAAGATATTCGAGATCATCGGTGCTGTTGCAGAACAGCGAGAATACGATCTGATCGTCAGTGACGGCGTTGTGTATGCCAGTGATCAGGTGGACATCACCGATCTGGTATTGGAGCGGCTGCGCCGCGATTTCGAATCGGATAACTGAGGACCGCTGAGGCTGCCAGCCCTGCAGCCATGCCGGGCCGCGGGAATGGTGCTGCGCCACCATGCCCCGGCCCGTTTCGGTTTTCGGCGAGACGCTGTCCGTCCGGGGGTGTCGGGCGACGAACGGATAACGATGTCGGGAGATGTGTCTGCCGGCTCGGCAACGAGGAAGAAGAATCAAGTATGGACATACATCACATCCTGACCCAGCTACCCCATCGTTACCCGTTTCTGATGGTCGATCGCGTTCTGGAACTGCATGCCGGCGAATCCATCATCGCCGTCAAGAATGTCACTATCAATGAACCTTATTTCACGGGCCACTTCCCCCAGCGGCCGGTGATGCCCGGTGTACTGCTGCTGGAGGCGATGGCACAGGCCGGCGGATTGCTGGCGTTCGAAACCGAGGGGCAGGCGCCGGAGGGCAACCTGATTTTCTATCTGGTGGGCTTCGACAAGGCGCGGTTCAAGCGACCGGTGGAGCCGGGTGATCAGGTGCGGCTGGAGGTTCGTATCCTGCGGCGCAAGCGGGGTATCTGGGTGTTCGAGGGGTGTGCCACGGTGGACGGCCAGGCCGCTGCCGAGGCCGAAATCATGTGTACCATGCGGGATCTGTCCAGTTGATACACGAGACAGCGCTTATCGACCCGACAGCGCGAATCGGGCGCAATGTGAGCATCGATGCCTACACCGTCATCGGCGCCGGTGTCGAGATCGGTGATGACTGCCGGATCGGGCCTCACGTGACGATCCAGGGGCCCACCCGGATGGGCGCGGGGAACCGCATCTATCAGTACGCGTCCATTGGTGCCGACCCCCAGGACAAGAAGTATACGGGCGAGGAGACCCTACTGGAGATCGGTAACCGCAACACGATCCGGGAGTTCGTCACCATCAACCGGGGCACGGTCCAGGACAGCGGGGTGACCACCATCGGCGATGACAACTGGATCATGGCCTATGTGCACATCGCCCACGACTGCAGGATCGGCGATCGCACGGTCTTTGCCAATGGCGCCTCACTGGCGGGGCACGTGCGGGTGTCGGACGATGTGATCCTCGGCGGCTTCACCCTGGTCCATCAGTTCTGCCGCATTGGCGCCCACAGCTTCTCTTCCATGGGCAGCGCCGTGAAACAGGACGTACCGCCCTTTGTCACCGTGGCCGGCAATCCGGCCGAGCCCCACGGTGTCAACAGCGAGGGGCTGCGGCGTTGCGGGTACAGCAAGGAAGCGGTGCAGGCCGTGCGCCGGGCATACCGTGTGCTGTACAAGCAGGGTCTTCGGCTGGAACAGGCGTTGGAGACCCTGCGCCCTATGGCGGACGAGAGCGGGGAACTGCAGGTTCTGGTGGATTTTCTGTCCGAGGAAGGCCGCGGCATTGTCCGCTGAGCCTTTCGGGTGGGGCACCGGCTGATGCGTATCGGGATCGTCGCGGGTGAGCTATCCGGGGATTATCTTGGCGCGGGCCTGATGCGGGAGCTCCGCCTGTTACACCCGGACGCCGAGTTCGTCGGCATTGGCGGCGAGGGCATGCTCGCTCAGGGCCTGGAATGCTGGCACCCGATGGAAGCGCTGTCCGTCATGGGGCTGGTTGAAGTGCTGCGTCATCTGCCCCGGTTGCTGCGTATACGGGCCGATGTCTGCCGTCGCCTGCTGAATGAGCCACCGGATCTCTTCATCGGTATCGATGCGCCGGATTTCAACCTGGGGGTGGAACGTCGCCTCCGTCGGGCGGGGATCCCGACGGTGCATTATGTCAGCCCCACCGTCTGGGCCTGGCGGCAGGGCAGGGTGAAGACCATTCGCCGTTCCGTGGATTTGATGCTCAGCATTTTCCCCTTTGAAGTGGAGTTTTTCCGCCGCCATCAGGTGCCGGTGACTTTCGTCGGTCACCCCCTGGCCGATGAGATACCCATGGAACCGGACCGGACGGCAGCGCGCCGGGCGCTGGAGCTGGAGCTGGAGCTGGATCCGGACCCGGATGAGTCGCCCGTGGTCGCTTTGTTGCCCGGCAGCCGGTTGAGCGAGGTGATGGCGCTGGGGCCGGTGTTCCTGGACACAGCCCGGTGGCTGAGTCGACAGCGGCCCGGTGTGCGCTTCCTTGTTCCCTGCGCCACGCCCCGGATCCGCACACAGATGGAAGCCTTGTTGCAGGGCTGCAGCGGTCTTGATATCCGCCTGATAACCGGGCGGTCCCGTCACTGCATGGCGGCCGCGGACGCCGTACTCCTTGCGTCCGGTACCGCCTCCCTGGAGACGATGCTGCACAAGCGGCCCATGGTGGTGGCGTACAAGGTGTCCCCGTTGACCGGTTGGCTCGCCAGGCGGTTGATCAAAGTGCCGTATTTCGCCATGCCCAATCTGATCGCCGGAGAGGCACTCATCCCGGAGTTCGCCCAGCAGGATGCCGTGCCGGAACGGCTCGGGCCCGCTCTGCTGGCGTTGCTGGAAGCGCCGGAGCAGCGGCAACAGCAGGTCAAACGGTTCGTTGAACTGCACCAACTGCTCCGGCGCGACGCCAGCCGCCAGGCGGCAGCGGCGGTGGACGGACTCTATCGCGGGGATCGGGGGGGTAGCCAGTGAAACCGGAAACCGGTGGCACCGGTTTGTCACGGAAGCCAGCCGCGCTCAGTGCGGGAGTGGATGAAGCAGGGCGGGGACCCCTGGCCGGACCGGTGGTGGTCGCGGCCGTGGTGCTGGACCCGGAGGATCCGATTCCGGGGCTGGCGGATTCAAAGCGGTTGACCGCCAGGCGGCGGGAGCGGCTGGCGGACGCGATCCGGCTCCGGGCGCTAGCCTGGTCGGTGGTGCCCTGCGGCCCCGAACGTATCGACCAGGTGAACATTTACCAGGCCACCATGCAGGCCATGTGTACCGCGATTACCCTGTTGCCCGTCAGGCCGGGGGAAGTGCTCGTGGACGGCAACCGCGTGCCCTCGGGGGTGGATTTGCCGGCCCGGGCGCTGGTGGGTGGCGACGGCATCGAACCCGCCATCAGTGCCGCCTCGATCCTGGCCAAGGTCTGGCGGGATGCCTGGATGTCGGCGCTGGACCAGCGTTATCCCCAGTACGGTTTCGCACGCCACAAGGGATATCCGACGCGGGAACACATCCAGGCTCTGCGCCGGCTGGGCCCCTGTCCCGAGCATCGGCGCTCGTTTGCGCCGGTGCGAAAATCCATGAGTATTCAGGAACTTGAATTGGACTTTTAAATGAATCTATAAAGCCAGGACAGGTTTCCTCACCGCCGGTTCGAACCTGGGTGTCAGCCGCGTGTGGCGGCGGTCACCGCATCGGTGACCGTGCGGATCTGCTCCTCGGTCAGTTCCGGGTACATGGGCAGAGACAGGCATTCCTGCGCCACCCGCTCGGTGACCGGCAGGCTCAGCCCGGCGTACGCATCCCGGAACACCTCCTGGCGATGGAGCGGCACCGGATAATAGATGGCACAGGCCACATCGGCATCCCGCAGGGCAGCCATGACGCGGGCACGGTCCTCCACCAGGATGGTGTACTGGTGATAGACGTGATAGCCCTCCGCATCCTCCCACGGCGTCCGCAGGCCCGGCAGCTCCGCCAGGCGCTCGTTGTAGATCCGGGCCACGTGACGCCGGCGTTCGTTATAACTGCCGATCCGTCTCAGCTTGCTCCGGAGAATCATGGCCTGGATCTCGTCCAGGCGGCTGTTATAGCCGATCACGTGATGGTGATAGCGTTCGCGGCTGCCGTGGTTCCGGAGTACACGCAGTTCCTCGGCCATGGCTTCCGACCCCGTGGCCACGAGGCCGCCGTCGCCGTAGCCGCCCAGGTTCTTGCTAGGAAAGAAACTGAAACAACCTGCCAGGCCGAAGCCACCGGTCATGACCCCGTTCCACTGGGCGCCGAAGGATTGGGCGCAGTCCTCAATGATGCGCAGCTCGTGCTTGGCAGCGATCCGCTGGAGCTCTGGCATGTCCACCGGCTGGCCGAACAGGTGCACCGGCAGGACCGCCCGGGTACGCTGGGTAACGGCCGCCTCCACTTGCCCCAGGTCCATATTGAAACTGTGGGCGTCGATATCCACGAAGACCGGTGTGGCCCCCACATAGCGGATCGCTTCGGCGGTGGCGATGAAGGTGAACGCGGAGGTGATGACCTCGTCCCCGGGCCCGATGCCGGCGGCGGCCAGGGCCAGGTGCAGCGCATCGGTTCCGGATGCGCAGGACACGGCATGGGGTACGCCGAGAAACTCCGCGATTTCCGCCTCCAGGGCCTGGCCCTGGGGGCCGAAGATGAATTGCCCCGAATCCAGAACCTCGCTGAAACCGGCTTCGATCTCCTCGCGAATCTCCGCGTACTGGGCCTTCAGGTCCACCATGGGAATCATATACAGGGTTCCTCCGGGGTCAGATCGGTCCGTGGGCAGGCTGACCGGGCAGGGGATTGGCGTTCAACTGTCGCGTGATCTCGATGGCCGTGGCCAGGGCCTGACGACCGTCCTCGCCGCTGACAATGGGGCGGGAACCGGTACGCACGCTGTGCAGAAAAGCCCGGATCTCAGCCAGAATGGCATCGCCGCCCTCGAACGCCCGCTGCTCGCTCAGGATGCTGGGAATGCCGGGCGCCTGCTCGCCGTCACCCTTGCGCCGGATGTCCAGGCTGCGGCGCTGGAAATCCAGCGCGATGTAGGCGCTGGGCTGGAACAGCCGCATTTTCCGTTCACTCTTCTGGCTGACACGGCTGGCGGTCACGTTGGCCACGCAGCCGTTGTCGAACTGCAGGCGTGCGTTGGCGATGTCCACATCGTTGGAGATCACCGCCACCCCGTTGGCATCGATGCGGGCCAGGGGCTGACCCACCACATTCAGGATGATGTCGATGTCGTGAATCATCAGATCCAGGACCACGCTGACATCCGCGCCGCGGGGATTATATGGCGCAAGCCGGTGGGATTCGATGAACATGGGCACCGAGACCATGTCCACCAGGGCCTGCACCGCCGGATTGAAGCGCTCCAGGTGGCCTACCTGCAGTCGCAGATCCCGCTCCGCCGCCAACCGGATCAGTGCTTCCGCCTCGTCCAGGGTCACCGTTATCGGCTTTTCCACCAGCACATGGATGTTCTGCTTCAGCAGGGTGGTGGCGGCCTGGTGGTGCAGTCGTGTCGGGACCACGATGCTCGCCACATCCACCTGGCCGGGCAGTTCCCGGTAATCGGTCAGGGCCTGACAGCCCAGTTCTGCAGCCACCTGGCTGGCCCGGTCCCGGTCGCTGTCCACCACCGCGATCAACTCCGCCTCGGGAAGGGCAGCGTATTTCTGGGCATGGAATCGGCCCAGATAGCCCGCACCCACGACGGCGGCACGCAATGGCTTCATCGGGTGATCCCCCGCTTGCTGTGGCGGATGAACGCCAGCAGATAATCCACCCGGGGACTGTCCAGTGTCTCGTCGTCGGCAATCCGTTCCAGAGCCTGTTCCAGCCGCAGGCCCGATTGGAACAGCAGTCGATAGGCCTTGCGTAGCTGGCGGATCTCCTCGCCGTTGAAGCCGTTTCGCTGCAGCCCCCGGCGGTTCAGCCCGTAGAGTTTGGCGTGATTGCCCGACGCCATGGCATAGGGGGGGATATCCATGGAGGCCATGGTGCCGCCTCCCAGCATGGCGTAGGCGCCGATCCGGGCGAACTGATGGATGGCGCACAGCCCGGCGATGATCACATGATCTTCCACGGTGACATGGCCGGCCAGTGTGGCGGCGTTGGCCAGGGTGACGTGGTTCCCCACGCGGCAGTCGTGGCCGATATGGCTGTAGGCCATGAACATGTTGTCGCTGCCCACCCGGGTGACCAGGTCTTCCTTCGTGCTGGCCCGGTGGATGGTGACGAATTCACGGATCGTGTTGCGCTCGCCGATCTCCAGCCGTGTAGGTTCGCCGCGATAGCTGGTATCCTGCGGCGGCTGTCCCAGAACGGCGTGCGGGCCGATACGGTTGTCCCGCCCGATGCGGGTGGGGCCCTCGATGACCACATGGGGGCCGATCACGCAGCCGTCGTCCACCTGGACATCCGGACCGATGTAGGCGAAGGGGCCTACCCGCACATCGTCGCCCAGCCGGGCCTTCACGTCGATCCTTGCGCTCTCATGAATCATCTGGGTTTCCAGGTGCTTGCGCGGTTCAGGGGCCGAGGGGCACGGTTTCGTGGTTCCTGTGCGGCTCCGGCTTGTCCATAATACACGGCAGTTTCGCCCGGTTCAGGCGCAGCAGGCCTGTTGCCGCCGGCAAGGATGAAGCAAGCCCGAGCCGAAGTCGAGCATGTCGAAAACCTTCGTACACCTCAATCTGCATACCGAATACTCGCTGGTGGACGGCATCGTCCGCATCAAGCCGCTGGTGAAGGCCGTGGCGGAGTCCGGCATGCCCGCGCTGGCGATCACGGACCAGGGCAACCTGTTCGGCATGGTCAAGTTCTACCAGGCCTGCCTGGGGGCCGGCGTGAAACCGCTGATCGGGGCTGATCTGTGGGTGGAGGATCCGGCGGCACTGGAAGGCCGCTCCCGGGTCACCGCACTCGTGGCCACCACCCGTGGTTACACCACGCTCACCCGGCTTATCTCCCTCAGCTATCTGGAAGGACAGCAGGCGGACGAGCATCCCGTGGTGGCCCGGTCCTGGCTCGAGGCCGATCACGAGGGGCTGATCGTCCTCTCCGGGGGCAAGGACGGTGATGTGGGCAAGGCGCTGCTGGGCGGGGATCACGCCCGGGCCCGCCGTATGCTGGACTGGTGGCTTGACCTGTTTCCGGACAGCTACTACCTGGAGCTGGAGCGCTGCGGCCGTCCGGGAGATGAGGATCATCTGCACGCCGCAGTGGTCCTGGCCGGCGAGGCCGGTGTTCCCGTGGTGGCCACGAACGCGGTGCGGTTCCTGAAAGCCGAGGATTTCGAAGCCCACGAGGCGCGGGTGTGTATTCACCAGGGGCGCACCCTGGACGATGCCCGGCGCCCCCGGACCTATTCCCCGGAGCAATATCTCCGCACCCCCGAGGAGATGACGGAGCTGTTCGCCGACATCCCCGAGGCCATCGACAACACCGTGGCCATCGCCCGCCGCTGCAACCTGGATATCACCCTGGGCGAGAACTTCCTTCCGGATTTCCCCATCCCCGATGGCATGACCATCGACACGTTCCTGGCGCAGGAATCCTGGCGCGGCCTGGAGGAGCGCCTGGAGCGCCTGCTGGACCGGGATGATCCCGGCTACGCCGAGGCGCGGAAGCTCTACGAGGAACGTCTCCAGCGGGAACTGGACGTCATCAACCAAATGGGGTTTCCCGGCTACTTCCTGATCGTGGCCGACTTCATCCAGTGGGCCAAGGACAACGGCATTCCGGTGGGCCCGGGGCGGGGCTCGGGAGCCGGCTCTCTGGTTGCATATGCGCTGAAAATAACTGACCTGGACCCATTGCGTTACGACCTTTTGTTCGAGCGTTTTCTAAATCCTGAACGTGTGTCCATGCCGGATTTCGATGTGGATTTCTGCATGGAAGGCCGGGACCGGGTCATCGATTACGTGGCGGACAAATACGGCCGGGAGAAGGTCTCGCAGATCGCCACCCACGGCACCATGGCCGCCCGCGCCGTGGTGCGGGATGTGGGTCGGGTGCTGGGCCACCCCTACGGGATGGTGGACCGGATCGCCAAGCTGATCCCCTTCGAGATCGGGATGACCCTGGAGAAGGCCCTGGAGCAGGAGCCGGACCTCCGGGAGCAATACGAGAACGACGAGGAGGTGGGCACGCTGCTGGATCTGGCCATGAAGCTGGAAGGTCTGGCCCGGAACGTTGGCAAGCATGCCGGGGGCGTGGTCATCGCACCGTCCCCATTGACCGATTTCTCGCCGCTGTACTGCGAGCCCGGCGGTGCTTCCCTGGCCACACAGTACGACAAGGATGATGTGGAGGCCGTGGGCCTGGTGAAGTTCGACTTCCTGGGGCTGCGCACCCTCACCATCATCGACTGGACGGTCAAGGCGGTGAATGCCATTCGCAGGGAGCGGGGTGAGGAACCGCTGGACATCGATGCCGTGGGCCTGGACGACCGGCGGACCTTCGATCTGCTAAAGCGTTGTGCGACCACGGCGGTGTTCCAGTTGGAATCGCGGGGCATGAAGGACCTGATCAAGCGCCTTCAGCCCGACAGTTTCGAGGACATTGTCGCCCTGGTGGCCCTGTTCCGGCCCGGTCCGCTCCAGTCCGGGATGGTGGATGATTTCATCGCCCGCAAACACGGGCATGCCAAGGTGGCCTACCCGACCCCGGAACTGCACCACCCGGATCTGGAGCCCGTGCTCAAGCCCACTTACGGCGTGATCCTGTACCAGGAACAGGTCCAGCGTATCGCCCAGGTGCTGGCGGGTTATTCCCTGGGCGGTGCCGACCTGCTGCGACGGGCCATGGGCAAGAAAAAGCCGGAGGAAATGGCCAAGCAGCGGGAGATCTTCCTCAAGGGGGCCACTGCCAACGGGCTGAGCGAGGCGCATGCCACCGGCATCTTCGACCTGATGGAGAAGTTCGCCGGTTACGGTTTCAACAAATCCCACTCCGCCGCTTACGCACTGCTGTCTTACCAGACCGCCTGGCTCAAGGCCCATTACCCGGCGCCGTTCATGGCTGCCGTGCTGTCCTCTGACATGGATCACACCGACAAGGTGGTGACCCTGATCGAGGAATGCCGCGACATGAACCTGAAGGTGGTGCCACCGGACATCAACCGGTCCGGCTACAAGTTCCGGGCCGCGGACGAAACCACCATCATTTACGGCATCGGTGCGATCAAGGGTGTGGGCCAGGGGGCCATCGAGACCCTGGTGGAAGAACGGGAGAGCGGGGGCCCTTACCGGGACATGTATGACCTGTGCCGGCGTGTGGATCTGCGTAGGGTGAACCGGCGCACACTGGAGGCGCTGGTACGTGCCGGTTGTCTGGACGGCCTGGGAGCGAACCGCGCCACCCTGATGAGCCAGATCGGGCCGGCGGTGAAGGCCGCCGAGCAGCATTCCCGCAACGCGGCCATGGGGCAGAACGACATGTTCGGCCTTGCCTTGAGCGGCCCCGACGGCGGCGATCACGCGGAAACCCTGGCCGCCGATTCGGTGCTGCCGGAATGGGAGGAGGACGTCCGGCTGCAGGCGGAGAAGGAAACCCTGGGGCTGTACCTGACCGGCCACCCTATCGCCCGCTATGAAACGGAGCTGGCACGGGTGGTGACCGGCCGTATCAACACGCTGATCAGCGGCTCACCGGCCAACGGCGAAGGCGGCCGCCAGCGGGAACGCCGGGTGACCGCGGCGGGGCTGGTGATGGCCATGCGCACGCGCAACACACAATCGGGTGGGCGCATCGCCTTTCTCGTGCTGGATGATCGCACCGGCCGTATCGAGGTGACGCTGTTCACCGAGGCCTACAAGCGTTTCGGTCATCTGGTGAACCAGGATCAACTGATCGTGGTTGAAGGAACGCTGGGCTATGATGACTTCTCCGACGGCTGGCGTATCAATGCGGACAAGGTGCTGGACATCAGTGAGGTCCGGGAAGCCTACGCCCGCCGGCTGGTGCTCTCCCTTAGCCATGATCAGTTGGGGAACGGCGCCATGGATGCCCTGCGCCAGGCGCTCTCCACGTTCCGCGACGGCCGCTGCCCGGTCTGGATGGAGTACACGGGCAAGGGGGCCCGGGCGGTTCTGCGCCTCGGGGATGCGTGGCGGGTGCGACCCACGGACGAGCTCATCCGCCGCCTGGGCGCCGTATCCGGGGAGGGCGCGGTCCGGGTGGAATACTAGCCCGCATCCCGTCGCGTGATGGGGCGGGCATTGCGGTACGCTTGTCATTGCCCCGGACCGTCGTTAGTGTACTGCGTCTGCCCGGTCGTCGGCCGGGCTTCGAACAGGATGGCCAAGCGGTTGGCGAAACCATGAATCTGAATTTTCTCGAATTCGAACGTCCGATTGCCGAGCTGGAGGCGAAGATCGAGGAGCTTCGCTACGTCGGCGACGACAACGATCTCAACATCAGCGAGGAGATCCGTCGCCTCAAGGCCAAGAGCGTCAGCCTGACCGAGCAGATTTTCTCCAGCCTCACTTCCTGGCAGATCGCCCAGCTCGCGCGTCATCCGCAGCGCCCCTATACGCTGGATTATGTGGCGGCTGTTTTCACCGAATTCGAGGAATTGCACGGGGACCGCGCCTTCGCTGACGATCCCGCCATTGTGGGCGGCGTCGCGCGCCTGGATGGCCGTCCGGTGATGGTGATCGGGCATCAGAAGGGGCGTGACACCAAGGAGAAGATCCGGCGCAACTTCGGCATGCCCCGCCCGGAAGGCTATCGCAAGGCGCTCCGGCTGATGCAGATGGCCGAGCGTTTCCGTCTGCCCATTTTCACCTTCATCGATACGCCGGGCGCCTACCCGGGGGTCGGAGCCGAGGAGCGTGGTCAGAGTGAGGCCATTGCCCGAAACCTGCAGGAGATGGCGGGCCTCAGGACGCCGATCGTCTGTACGGTCGTGGGCGAGGGCGGTTCCGGCGGAGCGCTGGCCATCGGCGTCGGCGACCGCGTGCTGATGCTCAGCTACAGCACGTATGCCGTGATCTCCCCCGAAGGCTGCGCCTCGATCCTCTGGAAGAGCGCCGATCGCGCTCAGGATGCCGCCGAGGCCATGGGCATTACCGCGCGCCGGCTCAAGGAGTTGGCGCTGATCGATGCTGTGGTGGATGAACCGCTGGGGGGCGCGCACCGGGATCCGGATGCCATGGCGGCCACACTCAAGGATCAACTGCTGGAGCAGCTCGGGGAGTTGGACGCCCTGGAAACCGATCAGTTGCTCGAGCACCGCTACCAGCGCCTGATGCGCTACGGCAATTACAAGGCCTGAGGCACGCCTATGCACCATGCGCTGGACCCGGAGCTGCTGCTGGAACGGGTTTCGCGCATCGGGCGCTGCCGCGGTCTGGTGGTGGCCTACAGCGGCGGTGTCGATTCCCATGTTCTGCTCCACGCCCTGGCCCGGTGCGGCGACGCCCTTCCGGGACCGCTGCGTGCCATGCACGTGGATCACGGCCTTCACCCCGAGTCCCCACGCTGGGCGGAGCATTGCAGCGACGTCTGTCAGGATCTGGACGTCCCGCTGCAGGTGTTCCGCGTTCAGGTGCCGGATGGTCCCAGCCTCGAAGCCCAGGCCCGGTATGCCCGGTACGCCGCGTTCGAAGCGCACCTCGCCTCCGGCGAATACCTGTTGACAGGCCATCACCTGGACGACCAGATGGAGACGGTGCTGCTCCGTATCCTGCGGGGCGCGGGCGTGGATGGTCTGGTGGCGATGCAGAGCAGACGACACCTGGGGCAGGGTGAGCTGCTGCGGCCATTGCTGGACGTGGCCCGGGCGCGGATTCTTGCCTACGGGGAGTTGCACGCCCTGCAGTGGATCGAGGACCCCGCCAACCGGGATCAGCGGCACGACCGGAATTTCCTCCGGAGCCAGGTGTTGCCGCTCCTGCGCCAGCGCTGGCCCGGGGTTGACCGGACCCTGGCCGGCCTGGCGGCCCAGGCCCTGGAAACGCGCGGCTTGCTTGATGCGCTTGCCGAAGCGGACGGGCTGGGCAGCGGCGCCACCGTGGATTGCGCCGGGCTCCGCGCTCTGCCGGAAGCCCGGGCGCGGAATCTGCTTCGGGCCTGGCTGCGGCGTCTAGGGCTTCCGATGCCACCCCGGGCCCGGCTCCGGCAGGGGCTGCGTGATCTGCTTCACGCCGGTGAGGACCGGCACCCCTGCCTGCGCTGGCCCGGTGGGCGGCTGCGCCGCTATGGGGATGCCCTGTATGCGGATGAGGGGGTGGATCCGCCGCCACTGGAGGGTGAGGTGTCCTGGCACGGCGAACCCCGGCTGCTGCTTCCCGCGGGCGTCCTCCACAGTGAGCCGGGACCGGAGGGCTTGGACCCGGCAGTGGTCAGGGCCGGACTGGAACTCGGGGCCCGCCGACCGGGGGAGCGATGTCGCCCGGTGGGACGTGGCGAGCGCCCGGTGAAGAAGTTGTTGCAGGAAGCGGCCATTCCCCCGTGGCTGCGCTCCCGTTGGCCGGTGTTGCGCCGTGGGGGTACGGTTGTCGCCATCCCCGGGGTCTGCGTCTGCCAGGGTTTCCAGGTCCCGCCTGGGGAGTCCGGGCTGGTGCTGGCCTGGGAGCCACGGGGCTGACCGATCGGTCAGCATTGTGCTGACGGGGGGGTTCTGCTACTGTTTACCCCCGTCCCGCGGTCCTCTCCGGGCCCCACTCTTTCATTCAGAAACGAAGTCTTTATGACCCGATACATCTTCATCACAGGTGGTGTCGTTTCCTCGTTGGGAAAGGGCATCGCCGCCGCCTCGCTGGCCAGTATCCTGCAGGCGCGGGGACTCAAGGTCACCGTGATCAAGCTGGATCCCTACATCAACGTGGATCCGGGGACGATGAGTCCGTTCCAGCACGGCGAGGTCTATGTCACCGAGGACGGCGCGGAAACCGATCTGGACCTGGGGCATTACGAGCGCTACGTGCGTATCCGGACCGGACGGCGGAACAATTACACCACCGGGCGGATCTACGAGAACGTGATCCGCAAGGAGCGCCGCGGCGAATACCTGGGCGGCACCGTGCAGGTGATCCCCCACATCACGGACGAGATCAAGCGCTGCATCCGCGAGGGCGCGGACGGCCATGAGGTGGCCCTGGTGGAGATCGGCGGGACCGTAGGTGATATCGAATCCCTTCCGTTCCTGGAAGCCATCCGTCAGATGGGCGTGGAACACAAGCGCGACAGCCTGTTCATCCACCTGACCCTGGTCCCGTTCATCGGTGCCAGTGGCGAGATGAAGACCAAGCCCACCCAGCACTCCGTGAAGGAGCTCCGCTCCATCGGTATCCAGCCGGATATACTCCTGTGCCGGGCCACGCAGCCGATTCCGGACGAGGAGCGCCGGAAGATCGCCTTGTTCACCAATGTGGAACAGGAAGCGGTGATCTCCGTGCTGGACGTGGACGATATCTACAAGGTCCCACTGGCGCTGCACGCCCAGGGGCTGGACGGTATCGTCGCCGAGAAGCTCGGCCTGGCGGAACTGCCGCCCGCGGATCTCTCCGACTGGGAACAGGTGGTCCGTGCCAAGCAGAATCCCACCGGCGAGGTCACCATCGCCATGGTTGGGAAGTACGTGAACCTGGCCGATGCCTACAAGTCCCTGAACGAATCGTTGATCCATGCCGGCATCCACACCCTGACCCGGGTGAACATCCGTTATGTGGATTCCGAGGAAGTGGAACGGCATGGCACGGGAGCGCTGGAGGACGTGGACGCGATTCTGGTGCCCGGCGGCTTCGGTGAACGGGGCGTGGAGGGCAAGATCATGGCGGCCCGCTACGCCCGGGAGCAGGGGGTGCCGTATCTGGGAATCTGCCTGGGCATGCAGGTGGCGGTGATTGAGTTCGCGCGCAACGTGGCGGGGCTGGAGAAGGCCCACAGCACCGAGTTCGACCGGAACGCGGAGCATCCGGTCATCGGCCTGATCACGGAGTGGATGACCAAGGACGGCAGTATTGAGCGCCGGGGGCCGGACGACGATCTGGGAGGCACCATGCGCCTGGGCGGGCAGGCCTGCCGTTTCGAACCGGATTCCCTGGTGGCCCGGATGTACGGCAGTGAGACGGTGGTGGAACGGCACCGGCATCGTTTCGAGTTCAACAATCACTACGCGACGCCCCTGAAGCAGGCAGGTCTGCGGATCTCCGGTGTTTCCGACGACGGTAATCTGGTGGAGGTGGTGGAACTGCCCGAATCGGTGCACCCCTGGTACCTGGGGTGCCAGTTCCATCCGGAATTCACCTCGACCCCCCGGGACGGACACCCGCTGTTCAGCGGTTTCGTGCGGGCGGCCAGGCGGCATCGCGAGGCCCATAGCGGCCGGGAGCAGGCATGAGTATGGAATTATGCGGTTTTTCCGTGGGGCTGGATCGGCCCTTGTTCCTGATCGCCGGTCCGTGCGTGATCGAGTCCGAGCAACTGGCGCTGGATACCGCGGGCCAGCTCAGTGAGCTCTGCAGCCGGCTGGGCGTGCCGTTTATCTACAAGTCGTCCTTCGACAAGGCGAACCGGTCTTCCCACGAGAGCTTCCGCGGACTCGGTACCGAGGCCGGGCTGAGGATTCTGGAGTCGGTGAAACGTCAGCTTGGCGTGCCGGTGCTCACCGACGTGCACGAGGACAGTCCGCTGGATGAAGTGGCGGCGGTGGTGGATGTGTTGCAGACGCCGGCGTTTCTCTGCCGTCAGACCAACTACATCCAGAATGTGGCCCGCCAGGGCCGGCCGGTGAACATCAAGAAAGGCCAGTTTCTCGCGCCCTGGGACATGGCCAACGTGGTGGACAAGGCACGGGCCGTGGGGAACAGTCAGATCATGGTCTGCGAGCGCGGCGTGTCCTTTGGTTACAACAACCTGGTGTCGGATATGCGGGCCTTGTCCGTCATGCGCGACACCGGCTGCCCGGTGGTCTTTGACGCCACCCATTCCGTTCAGCTCCCGGGCGGTCAGGGCAAGGCCTCAGGCGGACAGCGGGAATTCGTTCCCGTTCTGGCCCGGGCCGCCGTGGCGGCGGGGGTGTCAGGCCTGTTCATGGAAACACACCCGGATCCGGAGAAGGCCCTCTCGGACGGTCCAAACGCCTGGCCGCTGCCGCGCATGGAATCCCTGCTCGGGACGCTGGTGGAACTGGATCGCCTGGTGAAGCGCGCCGGGTTTGACGAGACCATGCTCTGATCATTTCTTGGAATATTACGAAACTCTTTGAATTAAAGGGAATAACGCACACATGGCGAAGATCGAGGCAATCAAGGCGCGAGAGATCCTGGATTCCCGGGGAAACCCCACGGTCGAGGCTGATGTCTGGCTGGATTCCGGTGCATTCGGGCGCGCAGCAGTCCCCTCCGGGGCCTCCACGGGCACGCGGGAAGCGGTGGAGCTGCGCGACGGCGACAGCACCCGCTACCTGGGCAAGGGTGTCCGCAAAGCCGTGGCCAACGTGGAAACCGAACTGGCATCGGCGCTGCAGGGCATGGATGCTGCGGATCAGCGCGCTGTGGATCAGCGCATGATCGAGCTGGACGGTACTGACAACAAGGGACGTCTTGGCGCCAACGCCCTGCTGGCGGCCTCGCTGGCAGTGGCCCGGGCTCAGGCTGCGGACCGGGGAATGGGTCTGTACCGATCCCTGAATCCCGACGGGCCCTACGTTCTTCCCGTGCCCATGATGAATATCATCAACGGCGGCGCCCATGCCGACAACAGTGTGGACCTGCAGGAGTTCATGATTCTGCCCATCGGTTGCGACAGTTTCAGCGATGCGCTGCGGGCGGGTACCGAGATCTTCCACGCGCTGAAGAAGGTACTCGGTGCCCGGGGCCTGAGCACGGCAGTGGGTGATGAGGGCGGTTTCGCGCCGGATCTGCCATCCAATGAGGCGGCGCTGGAGACCATACGGGAAGCCGTGGAGGCCGCCGGCTACGGCCTCGGGGAGGAGATCTGGCTCGGCCTGGACGTGGCCAGCTCGGAATTCTACCGGGACGGGAACTATGTGCTGGCGTCGGAAGGGAAGCGCTACACGGCGACGGAATTCGCCGACGTGCTCGCAACCTGGGTGGACAAGTATCCCATCATCACCATCGAGGACGGCATGGATGAGGGGGACTGGGATGGCTGGAAACTGCTCACAGAGAAGCTGGGGCAGCGCTGCCAACTGGTGGGTGACGACCTGTTCGTCACCAACACCCGGATACTGCAGGAAGGGATCGACAAGGGAGTCGCCAACTCCATTCTGATCAAATTCAACCAGATCGGAACGCTGACGGAGACGCTGGACGCGATCGCCATGGCGGAACGCGCCGGGTACACGGCGGTGGTCTCCCACCGCTCCGGGGAGACCGAGGACACCACCATCGCCGATCTGGCGGTGGCCAGCTCCGCCACGCAGATCAAGACCGGATCGCTGTGCCGCTCCGACCGGGTGGCTAAGTACAACCAACTGCTGCGCATCGAGGCCGAGCTGGGTGATCAGGCGGTTTACGCCGGTCGCCGGGCCTTTCCGAACCTGAACGTGTTCTGATTGGGAGGATGGCCCCACTTGCCGCTCCCCGGGGAGTGGGGCAAGGTGTGGGCACGGAATGCCGCGGCGGGCCTCGGGTGCCCGCCTGACTGATTGCGGGAACGCTGCCTATGCGACTGCTGATCGTGCTGCTGTCCGGCCTGCTGCTGCTGCTTCAGGTGCAGCTCTGGTCCCAGGATGGTGGCCTGCCGCAGGTCTGGCAGCTCCGTGGCGCCCTGGCGGAGCAGGAAGCGCGCAATGAACGCCTGCGCCAGCGCAACGCGGCGCTGGAGGCGGAGGTCCGTGACCTCAAGGACGGGCTGGAGGCCCTGGAGGAGCGGGCCCGCAGCGAGCTCGGGATGATTCGCGAGGGCGAAGTCTTCTATCAGGTTGCCGAACCATGAACGAATCCGATACACCGCCCATCTGGGCGGTGGTGCCTGCTGCCGGCGTGGGGCGCAGGATGCAGGCCCGTGTGCCCAAGCAGTATCTTCCGCTGCTGGGCCGTCCGGTGATCCATTGGAGCCTGCAGGCCCTGCTGGGCCATCCGGGCGTCGCCGGCTGCATCGTCGCCCTTGGGCGGGATGATCCCTATTGGGCCCGTTACGCGCTGAGCAACGAAAAGCCGATGCTCACGGTCGTGGGTGGAGCGGAACGCTTCCAGTCGGTGCTCAACGCCCTGGAGGCCCTGCTGCCTCATGCCGGGGAGGAAGCCTGGGTGCTGGTGCATGACGCCGTGCGTCCCTGCCTGACCGGAGCGGAACTGGACCGGCTGATTGAGCAGGGGATGATCAGCCGCCATGGTGCGCTGCTGGCGTGCCCGGTGCGCGACACCCTGAAACGTGAAGGCGAGGAGGGCTGTGTTGCGGCCACCGCCAACCGCGCCGGACTCTGGCACGCGATGACGCCCCAACTGTTTCCCCTGCTTCCCCTGCTACGTGCCCTACGCCTTGCCCTGGCGGAGCAGACGCCGGTCACCGATGAGGCGCAGGCCATGGAGCGGCAGGGCTTCCAGCCCTTACTGGTGGAAGGGGAGAGCACGAACCTGAAAATCACGCGACCGGCGGATCTGCCCCTGGCGGAGGCCATTCTCCGTTCTCTGGGCCGTTTGCAGGAGGAGGGTGACGCGGATGCTGCGGATCGGGCAGGGGTTTGATGCCCATCGGTTCAGGGATGGGGGGCGACTGGTGCTGGGCGGCGTGGAGATCCCGCACTCCCGCGGACTGGAGGCCCATTCCGACGGCGATGCGCTGCTGCACGCCGTGACCGACGCCTTGCTGGGGGCCATTGCCGCCGGGGATATCGGCCAGCATTTCCCGGACACCGATCCGCGCTGGAAAGGTGCCGACAGCCGCCGGCTGCTCCGGGCGGCGGTGGATATGGTGCATCAGGCCGGCTTTCACGTGATGAACGTGGATGCGACGCTGATCGCGCAAGAGCCCAGGCTCGCCCCCCACATTCCGGCCATGCGCAGCAATCTGGCAGCCGATCTCCGGATCACTCCGGCTTGCGCCAGCGTCAAGGCCACCACGACGGAGCACATGGGGTTTACCGGTCGGCGGGAAGGATTGGCGGCGCAGGCCGTGGTGTTGCTGCGGGCGGACAACGGTGACTGACGGACTGGGGCGGGCCTGGTATGAACTCCCCCGGGCCTGGGGGGCGGCTCCGGTTCGGGGGCGGCTTCGCAGCCGGCCCGAGGATTTCCGGGTGGAGGAACAACTGGGCTTCGAGCCCACCGGGGATGGTGAGCACCTGCTGCTGTTGATCCGCAAGACCGGCATAAACACCGCCGATGTCAGCCGTTGGCTGGCCGAGGCGCTGTCCGTGCGCCGACGGGACGTGGGCCACGCCGGACTGAAAGATCGCCATGCGGTGGCCGATCAATGGTTCGGTGTTCACGTGCCCGGCCGGGATCCGAGGCTTCCGGATCCGCCCCAGGGTATCCGGGTGCTTCGCAGGCTGCGCCACCGGCGGAAGCTGCGCCCCGGGGCCTTGCGGGGAAACCGCTTCATCATCCGGCTCCGGGAACTCTGCGGTGCGCCGGAGGCGCTGCCCCCCCGTCTGCTGACCCTGGCGCGCTTCGGTGTTCCCAACTGGTTCGGGCTCCAACGTTTCGGGCGGGGGGGCTCGAATCTGTTGGGTGCGGAGCGGCTGTTTGCTGGGCAAACGGTCCCGGATCGGCAGATCCGGGGTCTATATCTGTCGGCGGCGCGCAGCCTGTTGTTCAATCAGGTGCTGGCGGCGCGGGTCCGGGATGGCAGTTGGCAAGGGGTCCTGCCCGGTGACGTGATGACCTTCAGCGGCAGTCGCAGCCTGTTCCTGGCGGATGCGTCCACGCCCCACGATGCCCGGCTCAGACAGCTTGATCTCCATGCCACAGGCCCGTTGCATGGCCTGGACGGCATCAGGCCGTCGGGACCTGCGGCCGAGCTGGAGCGGGCGGTTCTGGAGCGGTTTCCGGCCCTGTGTGCGGGTCTCGAGGCATTCCGGATGCGCGCCGACCGGCGCGCCCTGCGCCTTCCCGTTCGTGGACTGGGCTGGTGGTGGCCGGCGCCTGACAGCCTGGTGTTACAGTTCAGTCTGCCCCCGGGCAGTTTTGCCACCGCGGTCATCCGGGAACTTGCGGAGGTTGAAGAAGCGTCGGCTGGTGCGCCGGAACCGGGCTGACCGGTGCTGTGGCGTACTGCCGGGGGCTCAGCATGCCCGGAGCAGCACGTACACCGCCCCCGTGCCGCCGTCCACGGGCCGGGCCGAGGTGAAGGCGATGACCTCGTCCCATTGCCGCAACCAGCGATCGACTTTCCCTTTCAGGACCGGACCGCGATTGCTGGAGCGGTTGCCCTTGCCATGGATAATGCGCACGCAGCGGTAGCGGTGATGACGGCATTCCGTGAGGAAGACACGGAGTGCATGGTGGGCCACGGGCACGGTCATACCGTGCAGATCCAGCTCCTGCTGAGGCGGATAATGGCCCCGGCGCAGTTTTCGCAGGACGCGCTTCTGGACGCCTTCCCGCGCAAACAGCAACTCCTCGCCGGTCTCCAGTTGATCCGGTTCCAGTTCATGGCTCAGGAGTTCACGCATCACCTGCCGGGCATCCAGCCGGGATTGCCGGGCGTCGGCAGGAGGCGGTGGTGGGCGCAGGGCGACGCGATTCTGGCGCAACGGCCGCACGTCCGCCATGGCGCGGCGGAAGAGTTCCCGTTCGTCGTCCGCTTGATCGCTCATGGGATCCCCCGTGTTGCAGCCGCCCACCGGCGTCCGGTTGCCGCCATCCTTGCCGTCAGTATACGGAGACAGGTGGGTAGGCGGGCAAGTCCAGCCTGTTTCCAGGGCGGGCTGACGGCATTTCTGCAACACCGGGGCTGCCCGGTATACTGGGCGCGCCTCGTGCCGCAGTAAAGAGGAGAAACGGACAGGATGCACATTCTGGTCAGCAACGACGACGGCTATCTGGCGCCGGGAATCCGGGCGCTGGCGCGGGAAATGTCCCGGCTGGGCGATATCACCATCGTGGCCCCGGACCGGGACCGCAGCGGTGCCAGCAATTCGCTGACGCTGGACCTGCCTATCCGCGCCAACGAGGTGGAACATCGGGTCTACCGGGTGGAGGGAACCCCCACCGATTGCGTCCACCTGGCCGTGACCGGGCTGCTGGAACAGTTGCCGGACATGGTGGTCTCCGGCATCAACGCCGGCTCCAACATGGGGGATGACATTCTTTACAGCGGAACCGTTGCCGCCGCCACCGAAGGCCGTTTCCTGGGGCTGCCCGCGATCGCCGTTTCCCTGGCGGCTCACAAGCCCCGGCATTACGAGACGGCAGCCCGCGTGGCCGCGCTGCTGGTGGAACGGCTGCTCCGGGATCCCCTGCCGGCGGACACCATACTCAATGTCAACGTGCCGGACCTGCCCTGGGAGGAACTCCAGGGGTTCGAGGCAACCCGGCTCGGCCAGCGCCACCGGGCGGAAGGGGTGGTCAAGGCGCTGGATCCACGGGAGCGCCCGATCTACTGGATCGGACCACCCGGGTCCGAACAGGATGCGGGTGAGGGAACGGATTTCCATGCGGTGCGCCTGGGTTTCGTCTCCATCACACCGATCCAGATCGACCTGACCCGGTATCAGGCGCTGGACAAGATCGCGGGCTGGATTGCGGGGCTGGCATGATTGACGAGCTCAAGCGCCGGGGAATCGGCATGACCTCGGAGCGGACCCGCACGCGCCTGGTGGAGCGTCTGCGGGAACGGGGAATCCGCAATGAGGCCGTCCTGGAAGCGATCCGCGCCACGCCGAGGCATCTGTTCGTGGATGAAGCCCTGGCTAGTCGCGCGTATGACGATACGGCGCTACCCATCGGTCACGGGCAGACGATTTCGCAACCCTACGTGGTGGCGCGGATGACCGAGGCATTGCTGCTGGACGGCGTGCCCGAGCGGGTGCTGGAGATCGGTACCGGCTCCGGCTACCAGGCGGCGATCCTCGCCCAGTTGGTTCCCGAAGTCTATACCATCGAACGGATTGCCTTCCTTGCCCGGCAAGCGCAACGCCGGCTGCGGGAGCTGGGTTATCACAATGTCCGTGCCCGCCTGGGAGACGGCTATGAGGGCTGGGCCAGTCATGGACCGTTCCAGGGCATTCTGCTTACCGCGGCACCGAAGACCCTGCCGGAGAGCCTGATCAGCCAGTTGGCGGAGGGAGGCCGGCTGGTGGCTCCGGTGGGTGGCCGTGCCGGTCAGGAGCTATTGCTGGTCCGGCGGATCAATGACGGCCTCCAGCAACAGGTGCTGGATCAGGTGAGCTTCGTGCCCATGCTGGGTGGCCTCAGCTGATGCGCCTGTTTTCCCGGCTCTACGAGCGTGTGCTTCTCTGGGCCGCCCACCGCCATGCCGAACGGTATCTTGCGGTGCTGAGCTTTGCCGAATCCTCCTTTTTCCCCGTTCCGCCGGACGTGATGCTGGCCCCCATGGCGTTGGCGCAGCCGCGGCGTGCGCTCCGGTTCGCACTGGTCACCACGGTGGCCTCGGTCCTGGGCGGCGTGTTCGGTTATCTGCTCGGCTACTTCGCCATGGGGGCGGTGGAGCCCCTGATCCTTGCGGCAGGGTACGAAGCGGCGCTGGTCCAGGCCCGGGCCTGGTTCCTGCAGTACGGCTTCTGGGTGGTGCTGCTGGCAGGCTTTTCACCAATCCCGTACAAGGTTTTCACCGTTGCCGCCGGTGGCATGGCGCTGCCACTGCTGCCTTTCGTGGCCGCCTCCCTGCTGGGGCGTGGCTTGCGGTTCTTTCTCGTGGCGCTGATCATGGGCTGGGGTGGCCCCAGGCTGGAGCCCTACGTCAAACCCTATCTGGACTGGATGGGGTGGGGGACGGTCGTCCTGCTGGTGATACTCTATCTGGTCTTCGTGCATTAGCTGTCTTGCAGATGAAGGGCGGGAATGACGGCACGGTATCGACGACTGTCCGGCATGTGGATACTGGCACTGGTCTTTCTGGCCGGTTGCGCCGGCGATACCTACGCCCCGGTTTCGGATCGCAGCCCCCGGGCCGGGGGAGAGATCCGCAACGGGTCTTACGAGGTGGTCCGGGGGGACACGCTGTATTCCATTGCCTTCCGATTCGGGCTCGATCACCGGACGCTGGCCCGCTGGAACGGGATTGACTCCCCGTATACCATTTACCCGGGCCAGACACTCCGCCTCAGCGCCCCGGCGGGAGCATCCCGTCCCTCGGCCTCATCGCCGACCCGTACCGCCCGCACCACGTCACCGTCCCGGGAGACCGGGACCTCGCCGCGCCGCCAAAGCCCGCAGTCCAGCGGCCCCGATCGCTCCGTCTCCGGCAGTTCCCCCGGCAATTGGGCCTGGCCGGTGGACGGTGAGGTCATCAAGGCATTCGCGCCGGACCCGGACGGCAAGCAGGGGATCAATATCGCCGGCGATGAAGGTACGCCGGTGAAGGCCGCCGCCGCGGGCCGCGTGGTCTACAGCGGGAGCGGTTTGGTGGGATACGGCAACCTGGTGATCATCAAGCATTCCGGCGACTACCTCACCGCCTACGGCTACAACCGGGAGCTGTTGGTCAGGGAGGGAGAAGAGGTGCGGCAGGGTCAGGCCATTGCCCGGATGGGCACCAGTGCCGGACGCCCGATGTTGCATTTCGAGCTGCGCCGTGACGGCAATCCGGTGGATCCGCAGCGCTATCTGCCCTGATTCCAGGTGCCGGATTTCTTGACAGTTCCGGTGCTTGAACGCAATTTTTTACAGGCATATATTGGTTCGAAAAGGAAAAGAGTCTGCGAGATCACCAACAGCGGTGGCGGTCCGGTGGGACGCCATGCCGTATCGGGACACAGGGAGGAGAACCATGTCCAGACGGCGTCAGATGGAAAGCAGTGCGGCGGAACTCGGCGAGCAACCCACCACGGGGGTTGCTCGGGAGAGTGGTGACGACAAGGCGTTGCCTCTGGACAGTCTGGAGGATGAGGCCCCGGAGGAGGCGGATGTTCCGGACGAGGTGGTCCGTTTCGCGCCGGGGGAACACACCGGCACCAGCCTTGATGCAACCCAGCTGTATCTGAACGAGATCGGTTTTTCGCCGCTACTCACGGCTGAGGAGGAAGTCTACTACGCACGGCGTGCACAGCGCGGCTGTGCGGCCTCACGGCGCCGTATGATCGAAAGCAATCTCCGCCTGGTGGTCAAGATCGCCCGCCGCTACATGAACCGCGGCCTGGCTTTCCTGGACCTGATTGAAGAGGGCAATCTCGGGCTGATCCGGGCCGTGGAGAAGTTCGACCCGGAGCGGGGCTTCCGCTTCTCAACCTATGCCACCTGGTGGATCCGGCAGACCATCGAGCGGGCCATCATGAATCAGACCCGCACGATCCGCCTGCCCATTCATGTCATCAAGGAAATCAACCAGTACCTGCGTGCAGCCCGCAGGCTCAGCCAGACGCTGGATCACGAGCCCAGCGCGGAGGAAATCGCACGCTCACTGGGTCGGCCGCTGGAGGACGTTCAGCGGATGAAGGGGTTGAACGAGGGAACCACCTCGGTGGATACCCCCATCGGTAAGGACGCCGACCGGGTGCTGCTGGACGCGATCCCGGATGAGAACAACCCGGATCCTTCGGTACTGTTGCAGGACGACGACGTGCTGGCGCATCTGGATGCCTGGCTGGACGAGCTCAGTGAAAAACAGCGGGCGGTGGTTGAGCGGCGCTTCGGCCTGCACGGCCATGATCGCGCCACGCTGGAAGAGGTGGGCAACGAGATCGGTGTGACCCGGGAGCGGGTCCGTCAGATCCAGATAGATGCGTTGAGGAAATTGCGGGAAATAATGGAACGGCAAGGATTTTCCCAGGACTCTGTGTTCGGCTGACAGCGCCGGGCACGCCTGCGGGGCCCCGTCCGGCGGGGCCCTTTTCCGTTTCCATTGGCGCTGATTGCCCCCTATTCGATCATGAACAAGGCGGCAACCACCCGGCGGTTTTCCGCGATCAGCACGTTATAAGTCCGGCAGGCTGCCTCGGTGCTCATGGTCTCGATGCCGATACCGGCCCGCACGGCCCGCACCATCAGTTCACGGGGCGGGAAATGCTGTCGCTGGCCAGTACCTATGATGACCACCTCGGGCTGGAGTTCCAGCAGGTCCTCCAGGTGGGACACTGTCAGCCCTGCCGGCTGCTCCGGCCCCCAGCCGGCCCAGAGCTGGTCCGGGGTCACCACCGTCGTGGCGGTGTACACCTGGTCGTTGATGGTCACCTGGCCGACGTCATAGCCACGGATGCGATTGGCGGCCCCGGTGTTTTCCATGGTCAGTTGCATGGCCCTGATTCTACCAATCCGCCGGACCGCCTGCGAGTGGTCAGCTGCCGGTTCCGTGGGACGCGCATTCTTCTAGTGAATCCTTAATGCAGTACAATGCGGGACCTGTCAGGGGACGAGTGCAGGTGGAACGGGTTTCAGGTATGGTCTCCGCGATTCGGATCGTGGTTGCGGGCATGCCGGACTGGTTCACCCCGGATCCGCAGCGGTGCTGTATTCGTGTTCATACCGTCAACGGCCGTCGCCGTGCGTTGTGCATCGGAGGTAACGCGTGAGTTCAGTGAAAGTCGGCCTGCTGGGGCTGGGAACCGTGGGGGCGGGCACCGTCAACCTGCTTGAACGGAACAATGACGAGATTGCCCGTCGCGCGGGTCGGGGCATCGAGGTGACCGTTGCCGCAACCCGGCACCCGGAGCGGCCCCGCGGTTGCTCCACCGCGGGGATTCGCGTGACCAAAGACCCCTTCGAGGTGGTGGACGACCCTGAGACCGAGATCATCGTCGAGTTGATCGGCGGCTATGAGCCGGCCCGGGAGTTGGTGCTGCGCGCCATCGACAACGGCAAGCATGTGGTCACCGCCAACAAGGCCCTGATCGCAAAGCACGGTAACGAGATTTTCGAGCATGCCCTGGCCCGGGGCGTTTCCGTGGCCTTCGAAGCCGCGGTGGCCGGCGGCATCCCGATTATCAAGTCCCTGCGGGAGGGCTTGACCGGAAACCGCATCGAATGGCTGGCCGGCATCATCAACGGTACGGCCAACTTCATCCTCTCCGAGATGTTTTACGCGGGCCGGGAGTTCGGCGACGTGCTGGCCGAGGCGCAGCGCCTGGGCTACGCCGAGGCCGACCCCAGTTTCGACATCGAGGGCGTGGATGCGGCCCACAAGCTCACCATCCTCGCGTCCATCGCTTTCGGCATCCCGCTGCAGTTCGACAAGGTGCATGTGGAAGGAATCAGCCACGTGACCAGCGAGGATGTGGCGTATGCTGAACAGATGGGCTACCGGATCAAGCACCTGGGTATGGCGCGCCAGTCGGATGATGGCATCGAGTTGCGGGTACATCCCACCCTGTTGCCGGAGCGGCAGTTGCTGGCCAACGTGGACGGGGTGATGAATGCTGTCATGGTCATGGGGGATGCGGTTGGCCCCACCTTGTATTACGGCGCGGGCGCCGGTGCGGAACCCACGGCTTCGGCGGTGGTGGCGGATCTGGTGGACGTGGTGCGCGGCATGAACGTGGACCCTGCCCATCGTGTTCCCCATCTGGCGTTCCAGTCCACGGCACTGTCCGATGCGCCGGTGCTCACCATGGCATCGGTGGAAACCGCCTACTACCTGCGTCTGGAAGTCGCGGATCAGCCGGGCGTACTGGCGGACATCACCCGCATCCTGGGGGATTACGGCATCAGCATCGAGGCGATCCTGCAGAAGGAGCCGGCGCCGGGGGCGGATACCGTTCCGGTGATTCTCCTCACCCATCGTGTGTTTGAACGTCATATGGACGAGGCGCAGCGGCGTATGGAATCCCTGGAGGCCGTTCATGGCCGTGTGACGCGGATCCGCTGCGAGAACCTGCAGTAATCGGCGGCGGCCGGTCCGGCCCCCGTCATGGACAACCAGACAACGGTACAGAACCATGCCATTTCGACCCCGTTATACCGGCCTCATAGCCAAGTACAGGGACCGCCTGCCCATCAGCGATGATGCGCGACTGATCAGCCTGGGGGAGGGCAACACGCCTCTGATCCGGCTCAACAATATCCCCCGGGATCTGGGCAAGGACGTGGACCTGTACGTCAAATACGAGGGTCTGAATCCCACCGGCTCGTTCAAGGACCGGGGCATGACCATGGCGGTGACCCGTGCCGTGGAGGAGGGCAGCCGGGCCATCATCTGCGCGTCCACCGGAAACACCTCGGCGTCGGCCGCCGCCTATGCGGCCAGGGCGGGGATCAAGGCGTTCGTGCTGATTCCGGATGGCCAGATCGCCATGGGAAAGCTGGCGCAGGCCGTCATGCACGGTGCGGAGATTCTCCAGATCAAGGGCAATTTCGATGACGGTATGCGCATCGTCCGGGACATTGCCGATCATGCGCCGGTGACCATTGTCAACTCCATCAATCCATACCGCCTGCAGGGGCAGAAGACCGCCGCCTTCGAGATCATCGAGGAACTGGAGCGGGCGCCCGACTACCACTGCCTGCCGGTGGGTAACGCCGGCAATATCACCGCCCACTGGATCGGCTATTGCGAGTATTCGGCAGGGGCCGCGGCCGGAGCCTTGACCGAGGCCTGCACCTACTGCAACGGCCAGTGCCGCTTCTCCAGTGCGGTCGTGGGGAACCGCCCGGTGATGATCGGCTACCAGGCCAGTGGCGCCAACCCGTTCGTGCGCGCCGCCATGGTGGACGAGCCGGAAACCGTTGCCACCGCGATCCGTATCGGACATCCACAGAGCTGGAAGCAGGCCTGGGCGGCCAGTCGCGAGTCCGGCGGTTGGTTCGACCAATGCACCGACCCGGAGATCCTGCAGGCACAGCGCCTGCTGGCGGAGCGTGAAGGTGTCTTCTGCGAACCGGCCTCCGCCACCTCCATTGCCGGGGCCTTGCGGGACATCGGCAACGGTCGCATTCCGGAAGGCAGTACCGTGGTTTGCACGCTTACCGGCCATGGCTTGAAGGATCCTGATGTGGCCATCCGCCAGGCAGGGGATGCGATCAAGACCATTCCCGCGGACCTGGATGCGGTGAAACGCGCCATTCTCGACGTGCTTTGAGCAGGCGGCGCTCCCGGGCATGCATCGCGGTACGCTGTACGTTTACGCGCCCGGTTTGCTGGGCCCCGTGCCTGAGCAGGCCCGGTCCCTGATCCGACCCCGGGATGCGCATCGGGCTCTGGCTACGGTGCTCGCCCGGGGCCACGCCCGACCGGCGATCACTGGCACCGGTGGCGCCGAACAGGGCCTGTGCGCTCTGTGGGGGCTGCCCACCGCGGACGGGGATCCTCCCTTGGGGCGCCTGGCGGCGCTGGGCTCCGGTGAGACCCACGCCAAGGCCGGCACGGTGTTCCGTGCGGCCCCGGTACAGCTCGTTCCTGACCGCGACCGGGTTCTCCTGCTGGGCCCGGAACGCCTGCAACTGGGCCAGGAGGAGGCCAACGCCTGCATAGGGGCGCTGAACCACGCCTTCGCCGGAGACGGGCTGCGTTTCCAAGCGCTGACCCCTCAAGACTGGTTCCTCTCTGTGGACCACAGTCCGCGACTGATCACCACCCCTCTGGACCGCATCGTGGGGCGTCCCATGGAACAGGGTTTGCCCCGGGGCGAGGACAGCCGCCGCTGGATCGCCCGGCTCAACGAGATGCAGATGCTGCTCTTTGGCCTGCCGCTCAATCAGGATCGGCAGGCCCAGGGGTTGCCCGCCGTCAACGGTGTCTGGATATGGGGTGGTGGCGCGTTGCCCCGACCCGGTCCGGCCCCGTGGCCACGGGGTTTCGGAGACGATCCGTTGTTACGGGGGCTGGGGCGGTTTTATGGTGCGGAGATCCGGCCAGCGGTTGATGTCGCGGCGCTGGGAGAGCGGCCTGAAGGGGTGCTGCATCTACCCGCTCTTCCTGCGGTCGCCGACGGCGAGGGTTTTCTGAATTGGGAGCGCACCCTGGCTGATGTCTGTGAACGCTGGATCTCCCCCCTGCTGGAGCGGTTGCGGGCCGGTAAATTCAAAGAGCTGGTGGTGGATGCCGGCGGCGGCCGCGCCTGGCACTATCGGCGCCTACACGGCTGGCGCGTCTGGCGGCGGCCCGGGCCGATGAGCCGGCATGTGCTGACGGAGAGAGCATGAAGACATTGCGGATCCGGGAACGCCGGGTGCCGGCGGATGCACTGGCCGGGCTGAGGGAGCTGCATCCGGTGATGGGGCGGATCTATGCGGCCCGGGGCGTCGGCAACCCCATGGATCTGCGACCGGATCTGGCGGGCCTTGCCGATGTCGGGGGATTGCGGGGGATCGATCGGGCCGCCGAACTCCTGGCGGAAGCGGTTGCTGGCGGCCGGCGTATTCTGGTGGTGGGGGATTTTGACGCGGACGGCGCCACCAGCGTCGCGTTGTTTCTCCGGGCGATGCGCGCGATGGGCGCCCGGGAGCCGGATTATCTGGTGCCCAATCGTTTCGAGTTCGGCTACGGACTCACAGCCCCCATCGCCGAGATGGCCGCCGATCGCGGCGCTGACCTGCTGGTGACCGTGGATAACGGCATCAGCAGCCATGCCGGCGTGGCGGCCGCCCGCGCCCGAGGCCTGGGTGTTATCGTGACCGATCATCATCTCCCGGGTGAATCTCTGCCGGCCGCCGACGCTATCGTCAACCCCAACCTGCCCGGAGACGGTTTCCCCAGCAAGGCGCTGGCCGGGGTGGGGGTGATTTTCTATGTGCTGGCGGCCGTGCGTGCGCGATTACGGGATACCGGATGGTTCCATCCGGGCCGCAGACCGGAACCCCAGCTCGGCAGCCTGCTGGATCTGGTGGCACTGGGTACGGTGGCTGACGTGGTGCCACTGGACCGCAACAACCGCGTCCTGGTGGAGCAGGGTTTGCGCCGCATCCGGGCTGGGCAGGGCTGCCCGGGCATTCGCGCACTGCTGCAGGTGGCCGGGCGTGATCCCGCCCGGGCCGTTGCCGGGGATCTGGGATTCGCCGCCGGGCCGCGACTGAACGCTGCCGGTCGGCTCGAGGATATGTCGGTGGGGATTCGGTGCCTGCTCACGGACAAGCCCGGTGAGGCGGAACAACTCGCCGCGGAGCTGGACGGGCTCAATCGCCAGCGGCGGGAGATCGAGCAGAACATGGAGCAGGAGGCCCTGGCCAGTCTGGAGCAGGCCATGGCGGGACTGCAGGGCGAACCTCCAGCGGCGCTGTGCATGCACGATGGTCATTGGCACCAGGGTGTCGTGGGTATCGTGGCGTCCCGGCTGAAGGAACGCTTTCACCGGCCGGCGGTGGTGTTCGCGCCGGATGGCGACGGTCTGTTGAAGGGGTCGGGTCGCTCCATACCCGCACTGCACATGCGTGACGCCCTGGAGCGTGTGCACAGTCTGAATCCCGGCCTCATCCTGCGTTTCGGCGGTCACGCGGCCGCCGCCGGGTTGACCCTGGCCAGTGACGGATTGGACCGCTTCCGGGAAGCGCTTCAGGCTGTGGTACGGGATTGGGTCGAGCCCCATGAACTGGAGGGGGAACTGCTAACGGACGGGCCGCTCGCCGCCGGGGATCTCACGATGGCGCTTGCTCGGGAAATCCGTGCGGGCGGCCCCTGGGGTCAGGGATTCGCCGAACCGTGCTTCGATAACCTGTTCCATGTACAGGCTGCCCGGATCGTTGGCGAACGCCACCTGAAGCTACAGCTCTGCCATGAACAGGGCGGAAACCCGCTGGAGGGGATTGCATTCCGCGCCGTGGATCATGGCTGGACCGCGCGGATGCCGGAACGCATCCCGCCGGCCACCCCGAAACCCTCCCGCGCGGTCTACCGGCTGGACATCAATGCCTGGCGCGGGACGGAAAGGCTCCAATTGGTGATCGAACACCTGGAGTCGGTCTGAACCCTGAACCCGGCGCTCAGCGTTCCCCGGCCAGCTCGGCACCCCAGGCCTTGGCCACCGCAGGACGGTGCAGCAGGGTGTGCAGGTCCAGCACGATTTCCGCCGTGGTATGCAGCAGGGTATCCGGCTCATCCTGCGCCCGGCTGAGCTCGTCCAGGGATTCCAACGGCTCTAGCCCGTACAGCGTCCGCCGGCGGTTGGCTTTCTCCAGCCGTGCGTCGTTGCTGGCCTCACGCTCGGTGCGACGCTGATCCCGGTTCAGCGAAACCACGGTCCGGTCAGCAATGGCAGTGATCTTTTCCACCTCATCCACCAGCGCCTGGAACGCCTTATCGGTGGCGGCCCTTTCCTCATGGCGCTGTTTGAGAATGGGAAGCAGACGGTTCAGATCACCATGCTGGCTGAAACTGGTGGGCCGGATGCTGTCCCACGGCAGGGCGTTGTCCACCGCACTTTCGCCGACCTCGTCACTGCGCACCGGTGACGGCAGGGCGATGTCGGGGATCACCCCCCGCTGTTGGGTGCTGCTGCCGGTTACCCGGTAGAACTTGGCAATGGTCAGCTTCAGTCGGCCGGAATCCCGCCGTGGATCCGCACTGAAGCGGTTAAGGTCCACCAGGGACTGCACGGTGCCCTTACCGAAGGTCTGCTCTCCTACCACCAGTCCGCGGCCATAGTCCTGGATAGCCCCGGCGAAGATCTCCGAGGCGGACGCGCTATGGCGGTCCACCATCACCGCCAGGGGCCCGTCGTAAGCCATATCGCCATCCCGGTCACGGAGTACCTCGGTATTGCCGTCACTGCGCACGATCTGCACGATCGGGCCCTGGGAGATGAACAGCCCGGTCAGGTCCGCGGCTTCCCGCAGCGATCCGCCCGCGTTGCCCCGCAGGTCCACCACCAGAGCGTCCACTGCCTCGGATTCCAGCTCCGCCAGCAGGCGGCGCACGTCCCGCGTGGTGCTGCGGTAGTCCCGGTCGCCGGCCTCGGCGGCAGCGAAATCGGAATAGAAGGTGGGGATACGGATCACGCCCACCCGATACTGATGCCCGTCACGGTCCAGCTCCAGGATCTCCTTCTGTGCCGCCTGTTCCTCCAGCTTGACCTCGTTACGCACCAGGCTGATGGTGCGCGGCGGTGCGTCAGACCCCCCGGCCGCCGGTAACACGCGGAGCCGCACGGTGGACTCCTTGGGGCCGCGGATCAGATCCACCACGTCCCGCAGCCGCCAGCCCACCACGTCCACCATGTCCTCGTCATCCTGGGCGACACCGATGATGCGGTCACCAGGCTGGAGTTCGCCGCTTTTCGAGGCCGGCCCTCCGGGAATCAGTTCCACCACCTCGGTGAAGTCCCGCTGGGTCCGCAGGACCGCGCCGATACCCTCCAGCGACAGCTTCATCTGGATGTCGAATTCCCGGCTATTGCGAGGCGACATGTAATTTGTGTGTGGGTCAAACGCCCGACCCCAGGCACTCATGTAGGTCTCGAACACGTCTTCCGACGACGAGCGTTCGATGGTCTCCGCCATGCCCTCGTAACGGCTGCGTAACAGCGCCTCCGTCTGGTCCTCGCTCTCGCCGGCCAGCAGAAGGGTAAGCATGTCGTGTTTGACGCGTTGCCGCCAAAGGCGGTCCAGGGCTTCCCGGCTTTCCGCCCACTCCGCCTTCCTGCGGTCCAGGTTCAGGGTCTGATCGGTATTCAGGTCGACCCCATCGGCAAGGACCTGCAGCGCATACTCGGAACGTTCGCGGGTCCGTTCCTGTACCCGGTTGAAGATGCGGAAGGCGACGGACAGGTCCCCTGCGGTCAGCATATCGTCCAGCCGGTGGCGGTAACGTTCGAATTCCTCCACATCCGACCGGAGCAGGTAATACCGTTCCGGATCCACGGCGTTCAGGTAGGCGTCGAACACGTTTGCCGATAGTTCGTTATCGATGGGGTGGCGACGAAAGTGCTGGTAAGACAGCAGCTTGGCCACAACCTGGGCGGTTTCCGAGTGCTGCGCCGACGGCGCCAGCCCGTTGCCCGAATCGGCCGCATGCGCCTGTGTGCCACCGTGCGGAGCCGGTATCAGGGCCGGGACGGCCAGGGCTGCAGCGGCGGCGAGGAGGACGGCGGCCAACAACGCTCGGCCGTTCAACTTGATTCCATACATGGCGTTACCCGAGCTCGCGGTGAGTTGTCGAGACTGTCAGCCCGCCTGCAAGGCTTTGCTGACAATCTCATGCACATCCTTTGACAGCTTAGGCGCATTCTGTATCCGTTCCAATTCCCCGCGCATCCGTTCCCGGCGCGCGGAATCGTGGCGGCGCCACTGGGCAAGCGGCAGCAGCATGCGGGCGGCAACCTGCGGATTGAGTTCATCCAGCGCCAGCACCTGGTCCGCCAGGAACCGGTAGCCGGCACCATCCCGGCGGTGGAAACCCACCGTGTTCCCCTGGGCGAACGCACCGATCACGGAACGTACCCGGTTGGGGTTGCGTAGCGAGAAGTCCGGGTGAGCGGTCAATCCGGCAACGTGTTCCGGCGCCAGTGGATGCGGGGCCATGGCCTGGACCTGGAACCACTTGTTGATCACCAGGGCTTCATGTTGCCAATCGGCGTGGAACCGCGCCAGGGCATCGCGACCGGCCGGATCCTCCGGTTCACGGGCCAGCAGTGCCAGGGCGGCCAGTCGTTCGGTCATGCCGCCTGCATCCCGGTAATGGCGCAGGGTCAGCTCGGTTCCTGTGTCCGGCAGGCGCGCCAGAAGGACCAGGCAGGCGTTGGCCAGACTGCGCCAGGCCGCCCCCTCCGCCCCGCTGGCACGAACATGCTCCCGGGACTGGCTGTAAGCCGCCCGCAACGGTTCTTCCAGCGTCTCCGCCAGCCGCAGCAGCAGGGATTCGCGTACTGCATGGTTGTCATCAACGCGGATGACATCCTGCTGTTCCCCCAGGTACTGTTCCGTGGGCAGCGTGAGCGCCTCGGCAGCGAATGCCGGATCCTCCCCGGCGCGCTCCAGCACCTGCCGGAACGCCGTGAGCAGATCCGCGGAAGGCTGCAGGGCCTCCGGTGCATCCAGGTTCCGCAGCATCACGCCAGCGCAAAGCTGCTGGGCCGCCTCCCAACGTGTGTAGCCATCGCTGTCATGTCCGAGAATCACCGCCAGTTGCCTGTCGGTGTATGGGTAGTTCAGGCGCACCGGAGCGGAAAAACCCCGCAACAGACTGGCTATCGGGCGCTGCGACAGGCCGGTGAAGCGCAACGTGTGCCGGGACTCTCTCAGTTCCGCCACATCGTCACGGAACAGGGCGGCGGTCTCCGGGTCCGGCGTCAGCGGCAGCGCGCGGCCGTTCCGGTCCAGCAGCCCCAGCGCCAGGGGCAAGTGCATCGGGGGCTTGTCGGTCTGCCCTGGCGTGTCCGGCGTGTGTTGTTCGACGATCAGGGTGTAGGACTGCGTTTCCGGGTCATAGGCATCGGTGACCGTGAGGACGGGAGTGCCGGCGATGGCGTACCAGTTGCCGAACTGACTCAGATCCCGGTGGTTGGCGTCCGCCATCGCCGCCAGGAAATCGTCGCAGGTCACTGCCTGTCCGTCGTGGCGCCGGAGGTACAGCGCCATCCCGCGCCGGAAGCCTTCTTCCCCCAGCAGCGTGTGGTACATCCGGATGACTTCCGCCCCCTTGTTGTAGACGGTGGGTGTGTAAAAGTTGCTGATCTCCATGTAGGAATCGGGCCGGACGGGATGTGCCATCGGTCCGGCGTCCTCCGGGAACTGGGCGGCGCGGAGGATGCGCACCTCCTGAATCCGCTGTACGTCCGGTGAACCCATATCAGCGCAGAACTGATGCTCCCGGAAAACCGTCAACCCCTCCTTCAGGCTGAGCTGGAACCAGTCACGGCAGGTCACCCGGTTTCCCGTCCAGTTGTGGAAGTATTCGTGGGCGATGACTGCCTGGACGGTTTCGAAGTCGCGGTCGGTGGAGGTGCCCTCGTCGGCCAGGACGCAGACAGTATTGAAGATGTTGAGCCCCTTGTTCTCCATGGCGCCCATGTTGAAATCGTCCACGGCCACGATCATGTAGCGGTCCAGATCGTACTCCAGGCCGTAGCGCTCCTCGTCCCAGCGCATGGCCCGGCGCAGCGAATCCATGGCATGCCCGGTGCGCCCGGCGTTGTGGGGCTCCACGTACAGGGACAGGGTGACCTCCCGGCCGGAGGCCGTGGTGTACTGCTCCCGGTGCTCGTGCAGATCCCCGGCCACCAGGGCAAACAGGTAACTGGGTTTGGGATGCGGATCGTGCCAGCGTACCCAGTGGCGTCCGCCGGGCAGGGTGCCTCCGTCCACCGGGTTGCCGTTGGACAACAGGACCGGATAGCGCTTCGCATCCGCCTCGATCGTCGTGGTGTAGACGGCCATGACATCCGGTCTGTCCAGGAAATACGTGATGCGACGAAACCCCTCCGCTTCGCATTGGGTGCAGTACATGCCTCCGCTGCGATACAGGCCCTCCAGCGCCGTATTGTCCTGGGGGCGGATGGCTGTGGTGAGGCTGAGCTCAAAGCGTTCCGGTGGTGTGTGTAGCGTCAGCCCCTCGCTGTCCGCCGCATAGGCAGCAGCCTCCAGCGGACGACCGTCTATCGCTATCTCCCGCAATGCCAGCTCCTGACCGTGTAACCGCAGGGGCAGGGGAGCCTGTGCGGCACGCCGCACGGTCAGCCGGCTGCGGACCAGGGTCTCCGGTTCGTCGATGGTGACGTGGAGGTGCACGGATTCGATGTGGTAGTCGGGTGGGCGGTAGTCGTGTCGATGGATCGCTTCCGGTTGTTCCGACATGGGGGCTCCGGGTTTCCTGTCGCGGCTTCCCTGGTTGGCTGACATGATATCATGCGCCGTTTCAGGAGAGGGCGGCCAATGGCCCGGACCGATCCCTCGCATCCATGAAGGAGTGGCCTTGCATGAGCGAGCAGACACCGATGTCGGCAGCGGCCGGGCAGCCGGAAATCACCGTCACCCGGTTGATGCTGTTGGTGTTCCTGCCGTTCGCCTCCGGCTATTTCCTGTCGTTCCTGTTCCGTTCCGTCAACGCGGTGATCTCCGGCGACCTGCAGGCGGACGTGGGCCTGTCAGCGTCCCAGCTGGGGCTGATGACCAGCGCGTATTTCCTTGCCTTCGCCAGCTTCCAGTTACCACTGGGCGTCCTGCTGGACCGGTTTGGTCCGCGGCGGGTCAATGCGGCGCTCCTGCTTGTGGCTGCCTGTGGCTCGGGGCTGTTCGCCGTGGCCCAGGGCATGACCGGGCTTACCATCGGGCGGGCCTTGATCGGGCTGGGCGTGTCCGCCTGCCTGATGGCCGCCTTCAAGGCTTTTGTCCTCTGGTTCAGTCCCCAGCGTCTTCCGCTGCTGAACGGCTGGCTCCTGGCCTTCGGGGGGCTGGGAGCCATGGTGGCCACGGCACCCGTGGAACGGGTGGTGGCCTGGACCGGCTGGCGGCCGGTCTTCCTGGTGCTGGCCGCCGCCTGCGTGGCTTCGGCGCTGCTGATCTGGCGTCTGGTGCCGGACCGGGATCTCGGCGATGGCGGTCGGGCGACGGTGCGGGAACAGGTGGCGGCGCTGGGCGGGATTTTCAGCAGTGACCCATTCTGGCGGGCGGCACCCATCGCCCTGGTCTCTCAGGGTGCGTCCCTGGCGGTGGGAGGGCTGTGGGCGGCCCCCTGGTTACGGGATGTGGCGGGATTCGAACGTGCAGAGATCGGTCAGGCGCTGCTGCTCTTCGCCCTGGCCATCACGCTGGGTTTCGCCGGTTGGGGGACCATTGCGGAGCGCCTCAGTCTGGCGGGTATCCGGCAGCGAACCGTGGCGGTGTTCGGTATTGGCGTCTCGTCCATCCTGATGCTGCTACTGGGTCTGCAACTGCCCCTTCCGGTGATACCGCTGTGGATCGCGTTCTCGTTCTTCGCCACCTCGGGCACCCTGATGTACGCCCTGTTGACGCAGAATTTCTCCGGAATGCTCGCCGGCCGGGTCAATACGGCCCTGAACCTGATGGTGTTCATCGGGGCCTTTGGGCTGCAGTGGGGGATCGGGGTTGTGATCCAGTACTGGGAGCTGGCCGACGGGACAGGCTACGATCCCATGGGCTACAAGGTCGCTTTCCTGCTGATCGGGGGGCTACAGGTGCTGGCCTTTCTGTGGTTCATTCGCCCTCGGCGCCGGGGGCCCACGGCGTGATGTACAGCCTGTTCGGATGGGGTGCGGTATCCGACCGTGAACCGGAGCTGGAGATCATCCACCGGCCCGCACGGGGACGATGGCGTGCCCCATGGCCGCTGCTGTTCGTTCACGGCGCGCATGCCGGGGCCTGGTGCTGGGAGGAGCATTTCCTTTCCTGGTTCGCCGCCCGCGGGTACGACTGTCATGCGGTCAGCCTGCGCGGACATGGCCGTAGCCGGGGCAAGCGCACCCTGCATCTGCATTCGTTGTCCGACTACGTTCGCGATCTGGACCGGGTCGTGCAGGAAATGCCTGAGGCGCCGGTGGTCATCGGCCACTCCATGGGCGGCCTGGTGGTGCAGAAGTATCTGGAGGAGCGGGCCTTGCCGGCGGTGGTGCTGATGGCATCGGTACCACCCTCCGGTCTGGCCGGTGCGGTGTTCCGGTTGCTTGCCACCGACCCGATGCTGTTCAGCCAGATCTCACTGGTGCACGGCGGCGTGTCGCGGCCCGAGGATTTGCGCCGGGTGAGCCGGGCCGCCTTTTCCGAACAACTGGACGCCCAGTTGGCGGAGCGTTACGGGGCGCGCATGCAGGGCGAATCCCAGCGGGCGCTGCTGGATATGCTTTTTCTGAATCTTCCCCTGCTACATCGCGTCAAACGTTGCCCCATGCTGGTGATGGGGGCGGGTGATGATGCGCTGTTCGGTCCGGACATGGTAGAGGCGACGGCGGAGGCGTACGGGGCGGAGCTGGTTGTGGTCCCGGGGCTGGCTCATGCCATGATGCTGGAACGGGAGTGGCTTCGGGCGGCGGAGCCGCTACATGCATGGCTGCGACGGCTGGCGGCGGACCGGAGATGACCGGTCCCGCCGGGTCCATGTTCCGGCGGGTTCGGAGGACAGAGGGCTCAGGCCGCCTTGCGTCGCGCCCGGCGCTGAATGCGCGGAAGCTGCTCCAGTGGTGCATTCTGATAGTAGCCGCTGAACTCGCGAAAGGCCTGCAGAGCATCCCGCGGATCGCGACCTTCCTCCAGCAGATAGCTGTCGAAGCCCACCCGTTCCATGTAGGCGAGCTGGTCACGCAGCACATTGCCCACGGCCCGCAGCTCACCGGTGTAGCGGTGGTTCAGCCGCAGTTGCCGCGCGAGCGAATAGCCGCGGCCATCGGCGAAGCTGGGGAACCGGATGGCCACCAGGTCCAGCTCCGGCAGCAGCGGTGCAATATCTTCCGCCGGCACCGTGCCATCCACCAGTAACCCACGCCGTCCGCTGCCGCGGTCATCCGAAGCGGCGCGTTCTTCCAGATAGCGGTCCAGCGGAAGGATCAGATCGCCGGTCCCGGGCAAGGATTCCTCATCCGCAACCAGGCGCCAGCGGTCAGCTTCGACCAGTTCGCGGTTCCTAATCAGTTGTTGCATACAGACGCTCCTTGAAGGGTTCCAGGCCCACGCGGCGGTAGGTGTCGAGAAAACCTTCCTCTCCCTCGCGGAGTTCCACGAAGGTTTCAATCAGAGTGCGCATGGCCGCGCTGACGTCCTGCTTGGGCACGGCCGGACCCAGCCGGTCCCCGACGGCGGCATCGTTGGCCGAAGAGCCTCCCAGCGTGAGCTGGTAGAATTCCTGGCCCTTCTTGTCCACCCCCAGAATCCCGATATGCGCCATGTGGTGGTGGCCGCAGGCGTTCATGCAGCCCGACATGTTCACCCGCAGTTCGCCCAGATCGTACAGATAGTCCAGGTCGTCGAACTCCTGGTTGATGGCCTGGGCCACATCGATGGAGCCGGCGTTGGCCAGAGCACAGAAGTCCAGTCCCGGGCAGCAGATCATGTCCGTGAGGGTGCCGATATTCGGCGTCGCCAGCCCGGAGGCCCGAAGCTCCCGCCAGAGCCGTTCCAGGTGGTCCGTGCGCACGTCGGCAAGCAGCAGGTTCTGCGTGTGGGACACCCGGAGTTCGCCGCCACTGTAGGCGTCGCTCAGGTCCGCCACATGCTCCATCTGCTCCGCCGTCATGTCACCCGGCGGAACCCCGGGCGCCTTCAGCGAGACGAAAACAGCCCGATAACCCGGCTGACGGTGCTCCACGGTGTTATGCCGATACCAGCGGGCAAACCCGGGATCGGCTGCAAGAGCGGCGTCCAAGGGTGCTGAATTCACCGTTTCGGCGCGGGTCGCCGGACGGAAGAACCGCTTCATGTGTTCGATGTCGTCCTGCGCCAGGGTCAGCTCCGGACGGTCCCGAAGGCTGCTCCATTCCCGCTCCACACGGGCGGCGAACTGCTCTTTGCCCATGGCGCGGACCAGGATCTTGATCCGGGCCTTGTACTTGTTGTCACGCCGCCCCAACAGGTTGTACACCCGCAGGATGGCCTCCAGGTAGGACAGCAGGTGCCGTACCGGCAGAAAATCCCGGATCACCTCGCCGATGATGGGGGTGCGGCCGAGTCCGCCGCCCACCAGGACCTGCATCCCCAGTTCTCCCTGCTCGTTCCGGACCAACTGCAGCCCGATGTCATGCACCTGGGTTGCAGCCCGGTCGCGCCGGGCGCCACTGACCGCGATCTTGAACTTGCGCGGCAGGTAGGAGAATTCCGGATGAAGCGTGGCCCACTGCCGGATCAGCTCGCAGTAGGGGCGCGGATCCTCGATCTCGTCCGGGGCGATGCCGGCCAGGTGATCGGAGGTGACGTTCCGGATGCAGTTGCCACTGGTCTGCATCGCATGCATGTCCACCTGCGCCAGATCCGCCAGGATGTCCGGTACGCGTTCCAGAGCCGGCCAGTTGAACTGAATGTTCTGGCGGGTGGTGAAATGGCCGTAGCCCCGGTCATAGCGCCGCGCGATGCTCGCCAGCATCCGCAGCTGGGAGGATGAGAGGAGGCCATACGGAATGGAGACCCGGAGCATGGGCGCATGGCGCTGGATATACAGGCCGTTCATCAGCCGCAAGGGGCGGAACTCGTCCTCGCTCAACTCGCCGGCCAGGTAGCGCCGGGTCTGATCCCGGAACTGTGCAACCCGTTCATTCACCAGCCTGCGGTCATGACTGTCATAGTCGTACATGCGGACCCCTGCTTCGTTCTACCAGCGTGGTCACCCGGCGGGCCGGGAACTGACCGACGAAGCAGACACTAGCAATGGGGGCTTATGCTTTAAAGGAATGTTTGGCTATTAGTAAAGCGAGATGTGTTATACCGCCAGGCCGGCCTGCCCGGCGGTTGCACCTTCATCCCCGGCGTCAATGATTCAATGTGTCGAAAAGTGCCAGGTATTCCCGGGTCAGCTTGTGGGACGGCGCCAGGTGGACCAGTGGCGTGGCGCGCTGATGGGATTCCCGGATCTTCACTGAGGCGGACAAGGGTGGAGAGAGCACCGGCTGTCCCTCCGCCTCCAGGTCCGCCACCGCCTGCTGCATCACCCGTGTTCGCGGCTGGAACTGATTGATGATGATCCCCTCCACCTGCAGTGCCGGATTGTGGTCCTGGCGTATTTCCAGCACGTTATCCAGCAGTTCGTACAGGGCCTGACGGGAGAAATCGTCGCAATCGAAGGGGATCAGGCAGCGTTCCGAGGCGATCAGGGCAGAGCGGGTATAGAAATTCAGTGCCGGCGGCGTATCCAGGTAGACGGCATCGTACTCGGCGGCCAGCGCATCCAGCGCCTCACGCAGCTTGTAGATCTTGTAGCGCGCCTCCAGTTTGGTCTGCAGCAGCTCCAGTTCCCGCCCGGCCCCCAGAATATGCAGGTCCGGGTAAGGGGTTTCCTCGACGAAGGCAACCGGTTCCTGCTCGTAGAGGCGAAAGCTGAGGCATTGCTCGAATAACCCCACCATGCCCGACCCACTGTCCTGCTGCCGGTCAGGGCCGAGCAGATAAGCCGTGGTGTTGGCCTGCGGATCCAGATCCACCACCAGGGTACGCAGCCCACGTGTGGCGCTGATCGCCGCCAGATTGCTGGCGATAGTGGATTTCCCGACTCCGCCCTTCTGATTGAAGATCACTCGGCGCATGGGGCTCCTCCCGGGCGCTGTGAAGTTGCACTGCAACATGCGGAGTTTACGCACCTTTACCCGCGGATTGCCAGTTCCTTGCCGTCCGGTTGTGCTCGACAAGTGATGACGGCTGATAGACCATGGACCGCATCCGTTGACAGTTTGTAAGAACCGGAAACCTGTCCATGGCCTATTCCCTGCTGCGAAGCCTGTTGTTCCGCCTCGATCCCGAACATGCGCACGAACTCAGCCTGCGTGCCCTGCGTGCTTCCCGTCCGCTGGGCGTGCCGCGGCTTCTGACCGGTGTGGTGCCCCGGATGGAAACGCACCTGCTGGGGCTGCGCTTTCCCAATCCGGTCGGGCTGGCGGCGGGTCTGGACAAGAACGGCGATTACATCCGCGCCCTGGCCGGTCTGGGCTTCGGGTTCATCGAGGTGGGAACCGTGACGCCGCGCCCGCAGGCGGGCAACCCGCGCCCGCGCATGTTCCGCCTGCCTCATGCCCGGGGTCTGATCAATCGCATGGGCTTCAACAACAAAGGGGTGGATTACCTGGTGAACCGTGTGGCCCAGTCGGGTTATCAGGGCGTCCTGGGAATCAACATCGGCAAGAATTTCGATACGCCGGTTGAGCGGGCCGCCGAGGACTATCTGCACTGCCTGGCGAAGGTCTACCCCTATGCAAGCTATGTGACGGTGAATGTTTCCTCCCCCAACACCCCCGGTCTGCGGGACCTGCAACACGGTGGGATGCTGGACGAATTGCTGGCGGCGGTGAAGGGCGAGCAGATGCGGCTTTCCCTGGCCTGGAACCGCTATGTGCCCATCGTGGTGAAGATCGCCCCGGACATGACCGATGAGCAGATCATCGGTCTGGCGGACGCGCTGGTGCGTCATGGCATGGACGCGGTAGCGGCCACCAATACCACTCTGGCACGGGAAGGCGTGGAAGGCGAGGAGCACGCCGCGGAGGCGGGCGGCCTGAGCGGTGCCCCGCTGCGGGATCGTTCCACGCATGTGATCCGCGTACTGAACGACCATCTCCAGGGCGCTCTGCCCATCATCGGTATCGGCGGGATCATGTCCGGCCACGACGCGGTCATCAAGTTGCGCGCCGGCGCCAGCCTGGTTCAGCTTTACTCCGGGCTGGTCTACCGGGGTCCGGCCCTGATCGGGGAAACCGTGCGGTCGCTGGCGGATGTGGAATCGGTCACGGTGCCGCTGCAGGTGGGCGCATGACGACTTGCAAGCCGGGGTCGGAGTCCCGACAATAGCCGCCACGGAGAGGTGGCTGAGCGGTCGAAAGCGGCGGTCTTGAAAACCGTTGACCCGCAAGGGTCCGGGGGTTCGAATCCCTCCCTCTCCGCCAGTTTCCGCTGCGCCGCCGTTCCTGTACCCATCCGAATCCGCTCATTTCTGATCCACCGGCCAGGCAGGTACCGCGGGCCAGGTGGCGACGTGTGCCGCTGCAGGAGCCGGAATCCGGGTTATCCTTGTGTCGGCAATCGGTCACGCCACGGCCGAGGGGCGGCAATCACCCCGTGGTCCTTGAGCCGTTGGGCAACCGGCGCCGAGGAACCCATACCGGTGGATCCGGAAAAGCAGTGGATGGAATAACGGAGGAGCAAAGCATGAAGATTCGGGCTGCGGTTCTGCGGGAAATCGGGGCCAAACGCCCCTACCGGACAAGCCAGCCGCTGGTGATCGAGGATCTGGAACTGGATCCGCCCGGTGACGGCGAGGTTCTGGTGCAGATCAAGGCGGCAGGGATCTGTCACTCCGATCTGTCGGTGGTGGACGGCAATCGCCCGCGGCCTGTGCCCATGGCGCTGGGGCACGAGGCGGCCGGCGTGGTGAAGGCGGTGGGGCACGGTGTCACCGATCTGGCGGAAGGTGATCACGTGGTGGCGGTGTTCGTGCCCAGTTGCGGTCACTGTGCGCCTTGTTCCGAGGGGCGTCCGGCACTGTGCGAGCCCGGCAACAAGGCCAATGTCGCCGGTACGCTGAGCGGCGGCGCACACCGGCTGCATCGGGCGGACGGGACGCCGGTGAACCACCATCTGGGGGTGTCGGCGTTTGCCGATCACGCGGTGGTCTCCCGCAACTCGCTGGTACGGATTGATCCCGCGCTGCCGTTCGAGCATGCCGCGCTGTTCGGCTGCGCCGTGCTCACCGGGGTGGGTGCCGCGGTGAACTCCGCCGATATCCGCGCCGGGCAGAGCGTGGCCGTGGTGGGTTTGGGCGGCGTCGGGCTGAACAGCATTCTCGGGGCTATCGTGGCCGGCGCCGGTGAGGTGGTGGCCGTTGACCTGGATGACGGGAAGCTGACCCTGGCGGAGCAGCTCGGTGCCACGAAAAGCTTTAACAGCAGCGCGGCCGATGCGGTGGACCGCATTAGGGAGGCCACGGATGGGGGCGTGGACTGTGCCATCGAGATGGCGGGGTCCGAGAAGGCGCTGGAATTCGCATACCGGATCACCCGCCGGGGCGGGTTGACCGTGACCGGGGGGCTTGCCCATCCGGAACGGAACGTGTCCATCCAACAGGTGAGTCTGGTGGCGGAGGAGCGCACCCTGAAGGGGAGCTATGTGGGGAGCTGTGTGCCGGTGCGCGACGTTGCCCGTTACGTTGGGCTTTTCCGTCAAGGGCGCCTGCCGGTGGAGCGCCTGCTCAGTCGGACGCTGCCGCTGGACCAGATCAACGAGGGTTTCGACGCCCTGGCAGACGGCAAGGCGGTGCGCCAGGTGGTGGTGTTCGACTGAGCCTTGATCTGACCACTCAGTCGGCGGGCACAACCCGGAGCAGCCGGCCCTGCGGAGCGTCTGTGAGCAGGTAGATGGCGCCCTCCGGCCCCACCCGCACATCGCGGATGCGGCTGTCCAGTTCCCGGAACAGCCGCTCCACCTCCCGGACCCCGTCCTCCGTGACCCGCAGACGGTGGACGGCGCGGCTGACCAGACCGCCACTGAGCAGATCTCCGTTCCACTCCGGGAACAGGTCACCACGGTATACGGCCAGGCCGGAGGGCGCGGTCGCCGGGGTCCAGACCAGCAGGGGGGATTCCATGCCCGGCAGTTCCCGGTAGGGGCTGATGCGGGCGCCGGAGTAATCCACCCCGTGAGTGGCCGCAGGCCAGCCGTAGTTCGCCCCCGGCCGGATGCGGTTGATCTCGTCGCCGCCCCGGGGGCCGTGCTCGTTGGCCCAGAGTTCTCCGGTGACCGGATCCCGGTCCAGGCCCTGGATATTCCGGTGACCCAGCGTGTAGACCTCCGGGCGAACACCGTCATCGCCAGCGAAGGGGTTGTCCCTGGGTACGCTGCCGTCCGGGTACAGGCGCACGATGGCACCGTAGTGGTTGGACGGATTCTGGGCCTGCTCCCGGTAGTCGAACCCGTCGCCCAGCGTCACAAGCAGTGTGTCGTCGGGGAGAAACAGCAGGCGGCCGCCATAGTGCACGCTGGTGTCCCGTCCGGGTTCGGCACGGAAAACCGTTTCCACATCCCGCAAACGGTTGCCGTCCAGGACACCGCGCACCACGATCAGCGTGTTGTCGGCGGAATCACCACTGGCCAGGCTCAGATAGATCATCCCGCTGTCGCTGAAATCCGGGGCCGGCAACACCTCGAACAAGCCGGCCTGGGAGCGGACATGGGCCTGGGGAACCCCCTGGATCGGCTCGGGGGACAGTATGCCGTGCTCGATCACCCGAAGGCGTCCAGCCCGTTCAGTGACCAGCAGGCGTCCGTCCGGCAACCAGGCAACGGACCAGGGGTGCTCCAGGCCTTCCGCCACGGTTTCAATGCGGTAGTCGGCGTGGGCGTGGCCACTCATGGGAATCAGAGCGGCGATGGCGAAGAACAGTAAGAGCCTTTGAAAATGCATTGTCATGTCTCTGCGCCGTGGTTGATTGCCGGGGCTCGTCGGTTGCCTGGTCTGCCGATGTCAAATCATACTAACCGTCCAAGGTGTTACCAGCCTGCATGAATCAAGCGTTTCCCTAAAGGGGATCATTCGCAGGAGGTGTCATGATCCGTGCCGCGCAGCACGTCCTGGTGTTTCTGGTGGCGGTGGTCTGTGCCGCGGCGCTGGGGTCGCTGGTGCAGTCGCAGTTCAATCTCGCGGCGTTACAGGGGATGGGGGTTCCCGTACCGCTGGGACTGTGGATCCGGACTTCGCTGCAGGATCTGATCGGCTTTGCCCCGATCTACGCGATCGTCGTTGCGGTCGCCTACCTGGTGGCGTTCCCCATAGCCGGTCTGTTGGCGCGCCGACTGCGCGGCGGCGCGGTCTGGCTGTATGCGCTGGCCGGCGGCGCGGGGATTCTGTTGGCCATACTGCTGATCAACGCCGCTCTTCCCATGACGCCGCTGGCAGTCACCCGCTATGCGCTTGGCACCGCGGCGCTGAGTGTGGCCGGCGCCATCGGCGGGCTGATTTTCGCCAGACTAGGGCGAGCGCTCAGCGGCCAAGAGCCCAGGGCGCCAGCACCAGACTGGCGATAACAACCACGGGCAGGGTGAGCAGGGTGATCCGACTGCCTGCCCGGACCATGTCGCCCACGTGCAGCCGCTCGCTCCCGAACACGATGGCGTTGGGTGGCGTTGCCACGGGCAGCATGAAGGCGCAGGAGGCGGCCAGTGCCACCGGGACGGCCAGGGTCAGCGGGGGCTGCCCGATGGTCAGCGCGATGCTGGTCACAAGTGGCAACAGTGTGGCAGCAGTCGCCGTATTGCTGGCCACATGGCTCAGGAACAGGGTCAGAGTGGCCACGGCGAACACGACCAGTGCCACCGGCAGGCCCTCCAGGGCTACCAACTGACCGGCCACCGCAGTGGACAGGCCGCTGGCCTCGATGGCGGTACCCAGACTCAGTCCTCCGCCCACCAGCAGGATCACGCCCCAGGGCAGTTCACGTGTGTCCCGCCAGTTCAGCAGGGGTCCGGTGGCGGCGCCTGCCGCGGGAACCAGAAACAGTCCGATGGCGCCAAGCACGGCGATACCGGCATCGGACAGGTGCAGCCCCGGCAGGCGGGTTTCCAGCACCGGTCTGAGGACCCAGGCCAGGGCGGTCAGCAGGAAGATCAGCAGTACCCGCCGCTCGCTGGCGGAGATGGGGCCCAGCTCGCCCCGCTTGCGCTCGATCAGATCGGCCACGCCCGGAATCGGCACGGTTTCCAGCCGGAACGCCCAGTGGGTGAGTACCCACCAGCACAGGAAGAGCAGTACCAGACTCACCGGCAACCCCACCAGCATCCATTGGCCGAAGCCGATCTGAATGCCGTACGTCTCCGCCATGAAGGCGGCCAGGATGGCATTCGGTGGTGTACCGATCAGCGTCCCCATCCCGCCGATATTGGCAGCGAAGGCGATGCCCAGTAGCAGGGCGCGCGCGAACCGCTGTTGCGCTTCCGGCTGCTCGTCGCCCCGGTGGCTCTCCATCACCAGCAGGACGGATAGGCCGATGGGCAGCATCATGGCCGCCGTGGCCGTATTGCTCACCCACATGCTGAGCCCCGCGGTTCCCAGCATGAACCCGGCCACCAGACGATCCGGCCGTTGGCCGGAGTGGCGGAGGATGAACAGGGCGATACGCCGGTGCAGGTTCCAGCGCTGGATCGCCAGGGCGATGAGAAAGCCGCCAAGAAACAGAAACACCAGCGGATTCGCGTAGGGAGCCGCCGCTTCCCCCGGAGTGGCAACGCCGAACAGGGGCAAGAGCGCCAGTGGCAGGAGGGCGGTGACGGGGATGGGAAGCGCCTCGGTGACCCACCATACGGCCATCAGGATGGTCAACGCGGCAACCATCCAGGCGCTCCGGTCCAATGCACCCGGAGGATCCATCAACAGCATGGCAATGGCGGCAGCCGGGCCCAGAAACAGGCCCACATGACGGGGTTCCAGCCTTTGCGGTGGGTCTGTATCCTGCCTTTGGCTCACGGGGCAAACCTTTCAGAGAATCATGCCACCGACACCGGAAATGCGGAGGGCGTCAGCCGGAGGCCCGGATTTTACTAGGCTTTCAGAAAGGATTGCCATGTTCCGGCGCCGTGGTGCAGCCCGCGCCGGGGTTCCGACCGTCTGCCGTGTGGCTTGACTGGTAGGCCGTATGATGACGCTGAGTCATGGCGTTACCCGCAGAAAGGTTAGTATATTGCGCATACGCTGAAGCCATACGGAACAACCGTCACCCATGGGGCTGGACACCGCCGCCGGATTTCGTCAGGAACTGGCCACACGGCTCGCGCGGCACGATGCCAGCCGACCGGTGGCGCCGTTTGACTCCCCCGCCGAGTCGCTGCGGCCGGCGGCTGTCCTGCTTCCCCTGATGGCCGGAAACGGGGGCGAGGGGCTGCAGGTCATGTTGACCCGTCGCAGTTCCGAACTGCGTGCCCATGCCGGGCAGATCAGCTTTCCCGGGGGGCGCATCGACAAGGCCGATACCGGCCCGGTGGCGGCAGCTCTCAGGGAAGCCGAGGAAGAAGTCGGCCTCCCGCCGCAGACGGTGGAGGTGTTGGGGCGCATGCGTCCTTACCAGACCGGTACCGGCTATCTGATCCATCCCGTGGTGGGACTGATAGAGGAGACGGTCCGGTTACGGCGCAATCCGGCGGAGGTGGACGAGATTTTTTTTGTTCCCCTGGCGTTCTTCCTGAACCCGGATAATCACCGGCCGCACACCTGGGAGCATCAGGGCCGCACGTATCATCTGTACGCCATGCCGTACAGGGACTATTACATCTGGGGCGCAACAGCAGCCATACTACGGGACTTCTACCATGTGGTGTCGGACGATCCGTGAGTCGGTGATCGGTGTGGAACCGCCCGTATGGCCGAGCGCGGGGTGGAGCGCGGCGTTGCCCGGAACAGGCGATGAACTGCCGGATCCGCCCGTTGTCTTTCGTGGTATCGGGACTTGGCCCTGTCACGGGCCTGATGGAGATACAAATCAATGAAGCGACGCCGATTTCTCGCACAGACGATGACGGCAGCGGCGGCTTGCCTGCTGTTGCCGTCATTGCTCCGGGCTGACGACGCAGAGCTCGAAGGGGATGAGCTTGCCGATGGGGCCGCTGCTCCCGAAGCCCTCAAGCGAAGTGTGTTCCCGCTGCCGCCCAAGGATGTGGACGTCATCGGGGAAATCCAGATCATCCAGGCACGTCCCGAGGATACCTTGCTGGATATCGGGCGCCGCTATGGCGTGGGCTTCGAGGCCATGCGGATGGCCAACCCGGGCGTGGATATCTGGATGCCGGGGGAGGACACGGAGATCGTGATTCCCACCCGCTTCATCCTGCCGCCCGGACCCCGCAGAGGCCTGGTGGTGAACCTGCCGGAAATGCGGATCTACTTCTACCCGGAGCCGAAACCCGGGCAGCCGCGGGTGGTGGAGACGTATGCCGTGAGTATCGGCCGGATGGACTGGAATACGCCCATCGGCACCCATCGGGTTACCAACCGGATCGAGAATCCGGCCTGGTTCCCGCCGGAGTCCGTCCGGGCGCGGCATGCCGCGGAGGGCCGCACGCTGCCCCGGCGTATCGATCCGGGCCCCGACAATCCTTTGGGCCAATACGCCATTGGTCTGAACGTTCCCGGTTATTTCATTCACGGGACGAACCGTCCATATGGCATCGGGATGCGCGCCACCCATGGCTGCATTCGCATGTATCCGGAGGATATCGAATCCCTGGTGTATCGCCTTCCAATTGGCACCGAAGTTCGCATCATAAACCAGCCCTACAAGGCCGGCTGGTTTGCCGGCGAGCTGCTGGTTCAGGCATATCCCGTTCTGGACGAGCATCAGGGTCAGGAAGTGGGGACCTATGCATCCGCCGTACGGGCGGTGGCGGCCCGTCTGGAGGATCGGCCCGGCCGCATTGATTACGAGCGACTAAAGGCCGTGGTGAACACGGCGGATGGATTGCCTCGCAGCGTGAGCCGACAATCGGAAATTCGACCGGAAATGGTTTCCAGCGGATAGGCTGGTTCGGATCCTCCTTATTCGATGAATCGATGGGAAAAGATCCCGCCCGGAATACTGTTGTTGATAGATGACAGTACCCCCTGTATCAATTGTCGTTAATTCAAGACATAAAAAAACCCCGCCATGAGGCGGGGTTTTTCTGATTTCGTGCGTTTTACTTGGTCATGGAGCGCTCGAACATCCGGTCGATTTTCTCATTCAGTTCGTCGATCCGGCTGCTGTTGCGGTTGGCCTGGTACTGCGCGGCGTTGGCGGTGCCTTCCGCGTCCAGAGCGGTCTCGCGGGCTTCGTGCGCCACAGCAAGCGCTTCTTCAGCCTTGGCCTGCGCGTCTTCGATCATGGCCACTTGTTCGTCACTTGCGCCGGTCGCGCAGCCAACCACAAAAGCCATGGAAGCACCCAGGGCAGAGATCTTCAGCAGATTCTTCAGGCTATCGGACATTTGGCATCTCCTTTCGGTTTTGTTGTCGCGCCGAACTTCATGAACGGCAGCTCGTGCACATTCTATGCATAGAAAAGCGGATTGAAAAGTGCCCGCTTTACTTAGCATTAAACCGTTTGTCGGATTTTTCAAGGGCGGAGGGCCTGCGAAAGGGTCATTATTCCCAGCGGGTTCCGCGGTGTGGCCGTTCAGCGGACCACGACACGGGTACCGATACCCACCAGATTGGCGAGCTGCTCGATCTCCTCATCGGTCATGGCAATGCAGCCCTGTGTCCAGTCCGCGATGCGGTGGATATCCGGATCGGCCGCGCCCAGCCCGTGCAGACCGATGTGACCGCCGAGCTGGGTGCGTTGCGGTGGCAGTCGACCCGCCCGGATGGCGTCGGTCACGGCCAGGAACTCGTCCAGTGTGATGCGGCCGGCGGCGTAGGCGCGCCGCGCGTGTTGAAAGGTTGGGTAATCCAGGCCCAGGAAGATGTGGTACTGGCTCTCATGGTTTACCCAGGCGATGCGGAACTCGCCCTTAGGGGTTCGTCGATCACCGCGCAAGCGGTCCGGAGCGGCTCCGCCACGCCCGAGCGCCACCTGGGAGATCTCAAGCACCGGCGTGTCCCCCTGATAGACGTGCAGGCGCCGTTGCTCGGTCTCCACCAGTAGCCAGGTGTTGCCGTTATCACTGGCGGGGACGGCGTACGGGATGAGCAGCGCGGCAATCAGCAGGAACAATCGGATCATCGAGGGTACTCGCTATCAGGCAAAGGGCCGTGTCCGGGCAAGGCGGACCAGGTCGGCGCGGTCGAAGGGCCAGGACAGTTCCTCCATGGCGCCCACACGCCGGATCACGGGGATCCGTTGCCCGTAGCGGTTCAACAATGCCGAATCTTCCACGATATCGATCTCCTGAACCGTGACGTCGTACTCGGAAAGCGCTTCATGCACCAGACGCGCAGCCTCCTCACAGAGGTGACAGCCGTCGGTTCCGTAGAGCAGCAGGTGGATGACCATGCGGTGGTGTTCCGGCTACCGTATAATGCACGCTTTGTACCATTCCCGCGCCGGCCCGGCAATCGGCGGCGTCCGGGTTTTTCCCAATCGCTCCGGAGACTTCGCGCCACTATGCCCGACCGCCGCTTTTCCGTTGCCCCGATGATGGACTGCACGGACCGCTTCGCCCGTTACTTCCTGCGCCTGCTCAGCCGTCGGGCCCTGCTCTATACCGAGATGGTGCCCGCTGCGGCCATCGTGCATGGCAAGTCGGAGCAGTTCCTGCCTTTCCATGACAGCGAGCATCCGGTTGCGGTTCAGTTCGGCGGGAGTGAGCCCCGGGAACTGGCCCGTTGCGCCCGGGAAGCGGAGCGCTATGGCTATGACGAGGTGAATCTCAACGTGGGCTGCCCCAGCGACCGCGTCCAGGCGGGTCGGTTCGGTGCCTGTCTGATGGCGGAACCGGACCGCGTGGCGGACTGCGTCGCGGCGATGCGGGACGCCGGCGCCTTGCCGGTGACCGTGAAGACTCGGATCGGCATCGATCACCAGGACAGCTACGAAGCGCTGACCGGTTTCGTGGCGCGGGTGGCGGAGGCGGGCTGCCGCAGTTTCACCATCCATGCCCGCAAGGCCTGGCTGCAGGGTCTGAGTCCGAAGCAGAACCGGGAGATCCCGCCCCTGGATTACCCGAGGGTTTACCGTCTGAAACGGGATTTTCCGGATCTGGAGATCGTCATCAACGGCGGGATCGACTCACTGGAGGCCTGCAAGGCCCACCTGGAGCAGGTGGATGGGGTGATGCTGGGGCGCGCGGCGTACCATTCCCCATATCTGCTCGCGGAGGTGGATCGGCGGGTTTTCGGTGAGGAGCAGCCGGTGCCGGGTCGCCATGAGGTGCTCCGACAGTATCTCCCATTCGTCGAGCAGCAGCTCGCCGCCGGCATCGCCCTGCCGGCGATGAGCCGACATCTGCTGGGCCTGTTTCAGGGGGTGCCGGGCGCACGCCGGTTCCGCCGCTATATCAGCGAGCATGCCCACCGGCCCGGTGCCGGCCCTGAGGTCCTGGAGCAGGCGGCGGCGCTGGTCCCCGAACACCACGAGCGCATGGCAGGCTAGAGGGTGGTGCCTCAGGAGTCCGCCGCCGGCAGGCGGAAGAACCGTTGGGCGTTGGCAGTGGTGATCCCGGCCAGCATTGCCGGGGACTCACCGCGCAGGCGGGCCACGGTTTGCAGGATATGGGGCAGAACACGGGGTTCGTTGCGGTTGTGTTCCGGTTTCGGCTCCAGATCCCGGGGCAGCAGATACGGCGCGTCCGTCTCCAGCATCAGGCGATTGGCGGGAATCTCCGGAACCAGCTCCTGCAGATCCCGCCCGCGGCGTTCATCACAGACCCAGCCGGTAACCCCGATGTACAGATCCAGGTCCAGGTAGTCCCACAGCGCCCGCCGGGTGTCCGTGAAACAGTGCACCACCGCATCCGCGAGCTGGTCACGGAACGCCCGGACGATCGGCAGCAGCCGATCGTGGGCATCCCGCTGATGGATGAACACCGGTAACCCGGTCTCGCAGGCCAGTTCCAGTTGCTGCTCGAATACCCGTTCCTGCACGGGGCGGGGGGAGAAGTCCCGGTTGAAATCCAGTCCGGTCTCGCCGGCGGCCACCACCGGCGGTTCGGCGTGCAGTGCCCGCAATTGTTGAAGCCAGTCTTCGGCGACGTCCTTGGCCACATGGGGGTGAACCCCGGCGGTGGCGTAGAGCACGTCCGGATGCTCACCCGCCAACCGTAGGGCGCGCCGGCTTTCCTGCACGCTGGTGCCGGTGATGATCATCCGGCGCACGCCGGCCTCCCGGGCGTGCTGCACCACTGCCTCCCGATCCTTCCGGAAACGTTCACTGGTCAGGTTCAGGCCGATATCAATGAGTTCCATGAGCGTGTCTGTCCCGGACGCGTTGCCGGCCCGCATTATGGCGATTCCGTGCATGCTTGTCAGGTCTGGCGGGTGCCGGCGGCCCTGGGGTATGGTCGTCAGCGGGATACACGTGAACGGGAGAGACAGCCATGCAGGCCGAGGTCGAATGGGACAAGCAGCCGATGAACTGGGTCGGCAACTGGGTCGGCAAGTGGGCGGCCATGCGGCCGGAACGACCGGCACTGCACGACGCGGGGATCGACCGCACATTCACCTATGGGGAGCTCAACCGGCGCGCCAATCAGGTGGCGCAATGGATGGACCGTGCCGGCTTGAAGGCGGGTGATGCTGTCTGCCTGATCTGTCGCAACCGGATCGAGGCGGTGGATATTTACCTGGCCTGCGGCAAGCTCGGCGTTATCCTGGCGCCGCTGAGCTACCGGCTGCGGCCGCGGGAACTGAATGACCTCCTGGCCCGGATCCAGCCCCGTGGGTTGGTGTATGAGGACGTGTTTGATGAACTCGTGGCGCAGTTGCAGGTTCCCGACAGTGTCCGCCAGCAGGTTCGCCTGTCCGAGGAGGGTGGCGACAGCCAGTACCATGCCCAGGTGCTGCGGGATGAGGCCCCGGAGATGAACCGGCCACTGGCCATGAATCAGACCTTCCTTTACATCCATACCGGGGGAACCACGGCCACGCCCAAGGTCTGCATCGTCTCCTACCGGCAGATGGTCTGGAATTCCATCGACATGGTGTTCGCCGGAAGCTCCCACAATGCGGTCTGTCAGATCATCACCTTCCCCTTCTTTCACATTGGCGGCTGGAACTCGTTCACCCCCATGCTGCACACCGGGGCGTTCTCGGTTCTCATGCGTCAGTTCGATCCGGGGCAACTGCTGGAGCTCATTCCCAGACATCGGGTGACGCATTTCGGCGGCGTGGAAGCGATGTTCCGCTTCATCATCGAACATCCGGAGTTCCACAACACGGATCTGAGCAGTCTCGAGGGCATCACCAGTGCCGGGGCGCCATGCGCCGAGCCGGTGATGAAGGCGTTTATCGATCGCGGCGTCCCCATCTACCAGGCATACGGACTGACGGAGGGTGGCCCGTCCAACTTCATCTACAACCCCCTGGACGACCCCCTGGAAGAGGTCTGGCGCCATAACCGGAGCATCGGCACCAGCATGATGCACTGCGACCACGCCATCCTGGATCAGGAAACCCTGGAACCCGTCCCACAGGGTGAGGTGGGCGTGCTCTGCGTGCGCAGCCTGCATAGTTTCGACGGCTATCTGAATGATCCGGAACGCACAAAGAAGGCCTTCATCGGCGATGGCTGGGTCTGGAGCGGTGATCTGGCCCGGGAGGACGAGGAAGGCTTTGTCTATATCGTCGGGCGCTCCGACAACATGTTTATCAGCGGGGGCGAAAATGTCTCACCGGAGGAGATTGAGGAGGTGCTGAGCCAGCATCCCGCCGTTGTCCAGGTGGGAGTGACCGCAATCCCGGACGCACGCTGGGGCCAGGTGCCGGCGGCGTTGGTCGTGGCTCCGGATGCGGGTCCCGGGCTGGTGGAGGCGTTGCGCGCCCACTGCAGGGAGGAACTGGCCGGCTTCAAGATTCCCAAAGACATCCGGCTTGTCCAGGCGCTGCCTGTCACCGGGGCGGGCAAGCTGGACCGTAACGCCCTGGTGAAGCTGTTCGAGGAGGGGACGCAGTGAGGCTGCAAGGACGGGTCATGATCGTGGCCGGTTCCGACTCCGGTGGGGGGGCGGGAATTCAGGCCGACATCAAGGCAGTATCCGCGCTGGGTGCCTTCGGTGCCACAGCGATCACCGCGCTCACTGCACAGAACACCCAGGGCGTACAAGGCGTAATGCCGGTTTCCCCGGGATTCATCCGACAGCAGATGGATGTGGTACTGGGTGATCTGGGCGCCGATTGCATCAAGACCGGCATGCTGCACGATGCGGAGGTGGTTCGCGCCGTGGTGGAGGGGCTGGATGCGGGTGCCCGGGGCATTCCCCTGGTGGTGGATCCGGTGATGCTCTCCCAGACCGGGGCGCGGTTGTTGCAGGACAGCGCGCTCGCGGCGCTGGTGGAGCATCTGCTCCCCCGCGCCACCCTGATCACGCCCAACCTGCCGGAAGCCGAGACCTTGCTGGGCGCGCCCATCCCCGACGCGGAAGCCATGCCGGATGCCGCCCGGGCGCTGCAGCGCATGAGCGGCGCAGCGGTGTTACTCAAGGGTGGTCACCTCCCGGGGGATGTCCTGTTCGACGTGCTCCAGCACCCGGGCGGCTGCCGGGTGTTCCGCCACGATCGGATCCCCACCCGGCACACCCACGGCACCGGCTGTACCCTGGCTTCCGCCATCAGCGCCGGACTGGCCCAGGGACTGGCACTGGAACAGGCCGTCATACGCGGCAGGAACTACCTTCTGCAAGCCATCGCCCAAGCGCCGGGGTTGGGCCAGGGCGCGGGCCCGGTCAATCACCTGCATACCGTGGACGCTGAGCGGGTGAAGGCGTTGTGCGCCGAACATCCGGAGGCGGACTGAGCACAGAACGGGTCAGTCCGCCTCGGCGAAGGTATCCGGCGAGGGGTAGGTCCGGGCCACGTAACGTTCGATAATGGCCCGGAACTCCTCGGCAATCCCATCGCCCTTGAGCGTGACCGTCTTCTCGCCGTCCTCGTACACGGGGGCCACCGGCCGTTCCCCGGTCCCGGGCAGGCTGATTCCGATATTGGCCTGCTTGCTCTCGCCGGGGCCGTTCACCACGCAGCCCATCACGGCCAGGGTCATGCTCTCCACCCCCGCATGCCGTTTGCGCCACTCCGGCATGCGCTCCCGGACATAAGCCTGGATGTCGTCCGCCAGCTCCTGGAAGAACGTGCTGGTGGTCCGGCCACAACCGGGGCAGGCGGCCACCAGCGGGGTGAAGGCCCGCAGGCCCATGGTCTGCAGCAGCTCCTGGGCGACGATGACTTCCCTGGTACGGGAACCGCCAGGCTCCGGTGTCAGGCTGATACGGATGGTGTCGCCGATGCCCTCCTGCAGCAGGACCGCCAGCGCCGCCGACGAGGCGACGATGCCCTTGGAGCCCATGCCGGCCTCGGTCAAACCCAGGTGCAGCGGGTAATCGCAGCGTCGGGCCAGCTCCCGGTAGACGGCGATCAACTCCTGTACGCCGCTGAGTTTGCAGGAGATGACAATGGCGTCGTGAGGCAGGCCCAGTTGCTCCGCCCGGGCGGCGCTTTCCAGTGCCGAGGTGATGAGTGCCTCCTTCATCACCGTGTTGGGGTCGGCCGGCTCCGGGTGCGACGCATTGTCGTCCATCATCCGGGCAAGCAGATCCTGATCCAGACTGCCCCAGTTCACCCCGATTCTCACCGGTTTCCGGTAACGGCAGGCAATTTCGATCATTTCTGCGAATTGGGAGTCCCGGCGTGAGCCCCGGCCCACATTGCCCGGGTTGATCCGGTACTTCGCCAGCGCCTCGGCGCAGGACGGATACTGCCGCAGGAGCTTATGGCCGTTGAAATGGAAATCGCCCACCAGGGGAACATCGAGTCCCATGGCCAGCAAGCGGTCCCGGATGCGGGGCACCGCCTCCGCCGCCGCCTCGTTGTTGACCGTAATCCGGACCACTTCCGAACCGGCCCGGGCCAGGTCCGCCACCTGGACCGCGGTGGCCACTTCGTCGGCGGTGTCGGTATTGGTCATGGACTGAACGACGATGGGAGCGTCGCCGCCCACCGTGACATGGCCGATGCGTACGGGCACCGTGGGTCGCCGTTGGGGAAGCTGGTTAGAGGTCATGCTGTTCCATCGGGTGTGCGTTGCGAAGTGCCGCGGGGTCTGCCGGTGGCGGAAACCGCGGGACCACTGGAAACTGCTGCAATGATAAAGCAAGCTCTGCACGATTCACACAGCAGACCGGGTGCCTGCCTCATGATCATTCGTACTGCCGCCGTCGCGGCGCTGCTTTCCGTGCTCCTCACCGGCTGTGCCACGCCTGGGACCGAGTCGCGTATGGACATTCTGCGTCTCAACGCCGCGGCCATGGATGCGTATCACGGCCAGCGGTGGGACGAGGCCCTGCCCCTGTACGAGCAACTGGTGGAGGCGGATCCCGGGCGGGCGCTGGCCTGGTACCGTCTCGGTAACCTCCAGGTCCGTGAAGGTCGGCTGGATAAAGCCATCCAGAGTTACTCGGAATCACTCAGGCTGGAGCCGGAGAATGCCGAGGCACGGCATAACCTGGGACTGGTCCAGATACGGCGTGGCGCGCAGCATCTGAGGGAGGCACGGCGTACACTGGATCGCCCACAGGTGGTGATGGAGAGTGACCGTTACCTGAGCCACCTGCTGGTCGATCTGGTGCAGACGGTGGATATCACCGTCAGTTGCGATGACTGAACTCAGGCGCCCTGATCGGTGTTCTCCGGTTCCGGTAGCAGGCCGCCGCGGATAAACGCCATGGCGGCCTCGATCACCTCATCCGGTGGCACCCGGCCTTCCCATACCGGATAGCGAAGCCCCAGGAAGGAGCCGATGCCCATCAGCGCCCAGGCCTGGCCATAGGCGGAGCCCTTGCGGATCTGGCCGTCATCCTGTGCCCGCTTCAGCCGGACCTCGTAAGTGCTGGCCAAGCGCTCATAGTATTCCCGGTAGATGCTCTCATCAATGAACTGGGACTCCAGCACCACCCGATAGAGATTCTTCTCCCGCACGGCGAACTCCAGAAAGGCGATCAGCCCCTGGCGTTCGATCTGGATCCGGTCGGTCAGGCCGCGGGTGGCCTGGGTGAGGGCGTGGCGGAGTTTGCGGCTCATGAACCGCACGAGTTCCCGCAGGATCTCTTCCTTGGACGAGTAATAGATATAGAACGTACCCTGTGCCACACCGGCGCGACGGGTGATGCTGCTGACCGAGGCCGTATGAAAACCTTTCTCGCCAAATTCGTACTCGGCGGCGGCAAGGAGCTTCTGGCGGGTCAGTTCCCCGCGAGGGGTCAGGGGTTTTCTTGCCGCTTTGGCCAAGGCAGGATCCTCTTCCATGCTCTAGGGTAACCGCCTCGACGTTATGCAAGCATGCAAAACATGTCAACTGGTTCAACTGCCATGTTTGCCAAAGGCTGTCGTCCGCGCGGGAAGCATACACCGTCGGGGGAGTGTGGTGAAATACGGGCGCGGATTAGGCGATTCAGGGGAATGACCGGTGAAGGTGCTGGACGAATTGTTGCAGGTGATGGCACGGCTGCGGGACCCGGAGACGGGGTGCCCCTGGGATCTTCAGCAGAGTTTCGAGACCATCGCCCCGTATACCATCGAGGAAGCCTACGAGGTAGCCGATGCCATCCAGCGGGAGAATCTGACCGATCTCCGGGATGAACTGGGTGATCTTCTCTTCCAGGTGGTGTTCCACGCCCGCATGGCGGAGGAGGCGGGGCAGTTCGACTTCGCCGACGTGGCGGCAGGCATCCGGGACAAGATCGTGCGGCGTCATCCGCATGTGTTCCGTGACCCCGGACAGGCGCACGACGCCGAATCCCAGACGGTGAGTTGGGAGGCCATCAAGGCCGAAGAGCGGGCACGCAAGTACGGGGATCAAGGGCCGGTTTCGGCCTTGGCCGGCGTGAGCCTGGCCCTTCCCGGGTTGTTGCGGGCGGTGAAACTCACCCGGCGGGCGGCGCGGGTGGGCTTCGACTGGCAGGACGCCAGCGGTGTGCTGGACAAGATCCGCGAGGAGTTGGCCGAACTGGAGGAGGTCCTGCATCAGACGCCTTCGGATGGGGAACTGCTGGAGGAGGAACTGGGCGACCTCCTGTTCGCCGCGGCCAACCTGTCGCGGCACCTCCAAGTGGATCCGGAATCGGCGCTACGCCGCGCCAACGCCAAGTTTGAACGCCGTTTCCGGCACATGGAACAGGCGCTGGCCGAGCGGGGCCAGCGGCTGGACGAGGTGGATGCTGATGCCCGGGAGGCGGCCTGGGAAGCGGCCAAGCGTGATGAACGGGGCGGCACGGAGGAACGGAGTGGATGAACAGGATGTTGCGGGGTGCGTTTGCGGCGGGATTGCTTGTTCTGGGCGGGCTCGGGTCGGCGCTGGCCGGGCCGGCGGAGGACACGGGGCCCGGCCCCTGGTCGCTGACTGCCGGTGGTGCCGTGATCGCGCCGGAGGGCGGCCGGGAGGGCTATGGCGTGTATCTCAACCTGGGCTGGCGCATGCCCTACCACAGCCCCGGGGCTCCGCGGTCGTTTTTCGCCCTGGAGCTGGAACTGATGGAAACCACGGACAGTTACCGGCGATCCCATGGCAGCCGCCGTATCGAGGGTGATCTCCGGTCGGCGGGCTTCTACCTTGCCGCCAACACCGCCATGGGGGAGCGCAGCTTCTTCCGGGCGCGCCTGGGCGGCGTGTATCGGTATCTGGACGAGTCCCATCGGAGTGCACGGCACCAGGGGCGACTCGGCGTGGGACTGGGTCTCGGCTACAACCTGACCGAGCGACTGGACCTGATCACCGATGCCGGCGTCCAGTATCTGGGCCTGAGCACCCGGTTCACCTACCTGGGGACAGCCGGCCTGCGGGTGCGGTTCTAGCCCGGATATCATTCGGATCACCCCGGCACGAGCGGGGGTATCCGGCTCAGCAGGCCGGCAGGCCTGGGCGGTCCGTGCGGGTATGCCGGCAGCCGAAATCTTTCGCGGCCACGGCATCCGGATCGCGGACCCGGTCTCCCCGGGGCCGGCGGCCGTCTTCCACCCACGTCACCAGGGCGTCGAATGCCTGCGCCTCCTCCTCGGTGGTCAGGGTGCAATGGCCCAGATCGCGAATCACCCACTGGACCAGCAGTTGGGCTCGCCCGGCATCCGCAACCCGCTCCGCGAACAGTTGCTGCATGCTGAGCGGCACGTAGAGATCGCCCAGCGCAGCCACGGTCAGGACCGGGATCCCGATCTCCCCGGTGGTGGGAGGAATCGCTTCCAGCCCGCCGCGCTGGATCTGCGGCTCCGGCTCCAGGCGCAGCACCTGGCCGTTGAGCCAGGCGGCCCGCTCCGGATCCGGTAGGCGGTAGAGTATCTCCCGGGTATCGATCACATTGCCCGGGGCCAGCCCCCCGAGGCTGCCGTCCATGTGGCCGAAATCGAACAGCAGGGTGGCCCAGGCCTCGATGGCGGCATCCGACAGCACATGTGGCCCGCCTGCCAGTCGGGTGTGCAGATAGATCAGTTCCTCACCGGCCGGATGGACCATGGACGGGTAGTCGGGGCCAAGGGCGGCCAGCGTGTCCGGGCGCGTGCGCTCCTGGAATTCCGGATCCGGAAAGCGGGCGTCGATACCGGCCAGCGCCTTGGCGGCAAGGGTGTACGCCATGAGATAGTCCAGCAGGGCGGTATCCACCAGAGGCGCGCACAGAGCCAGGACGCCGTCGTAGCTGTCCGGATGCTGCTCCGCGCTGGCGGCGGCCACCTGGCCGCCCAGATCATGGCCCACCAGATAAACGCGACCCGGCACCGGATGCATCCCGATGAAGTGCTGGAGCAATCGGTGGCTGTGATCCACACCGGACTGCACGTGATAGCCGTTGTAGTCGAAGCTGGACGCCGCCCAGGCGAAACCCCGATCCAGCAGATCCTCGCGCCCCGGAGGGTTGATGACTTCCAGCGTCGGCTGCCGGCTGCTCCGCAGCGGCCGCGCGTAGATCACCAGATCCCCGTTCCAGTGCTCCGGGATCTCCCACCGATAACCGGCACCATCCAGCGTGCCCCATCCGGTCTCCGTTTCCAGGCCCGGGGCGGAATCGAAGGGGAGGTTGTCCTCGTCCAGAACCCAGCGTTCCGAATCCGGGTTCTGCGTGGCGGCGACCAGGCTGTGGCATAGCAGGGCAAAGGCACCGAAGATGATGCGCAACACGGGATATCCTCTCTACAAGGGTTTGATCAGGTAACGGATACGGCCGCTTTCGCAGGCGTCGTGGAAGGCGTCCGCCAGTCGGCGCGTGGCGTCACTGACCCGCTGCCAGTCCCTGGCCCGGGCGGCATCGTCGCCGGCATAGCGATAGAAATCCTTCCGGTCCGGAATCCGGCGCCGCGGCAGCGATTCCACAAACCCCGCCGACGGCGCCACCAGTAGGACCGAGTCCATCGCTCCGCCCGGCGCCCGGCGCCAGGGCAGGGGTTTGTCGAACCAGCCGGGGACCATGCGGTGTTCGTAGTGGGGGAACAGGACGATATCCCCATCACTGCCGTAGTCAACGGCCATCTGGTAGTCCACCAGGCCGCCGTCGCGGTAGACGCCCGGATCAGCACCTGGAATATCCCGCTCCGGTTCCATAACCGTCGGAATCGAGCCGGAGGCGAGCAGGGCGGAACGCAGATTCCTCTCCGTAAGCCGGTAGCGGCGCAAGCCGAAGTGGTTGAGGTCGGGCAGCGGTTGCGTGGATTCCGGATGCTGGAACAGGGCCCGCTGGAAACCCAGGGCCAGAGTGCGCCGGCTGAGCAGATTCCCTGCCCCGGCCAAGGCGAGCCCGACCCCCAGCGCAGCGCCCTCCCGCCGTAGCAGTCCCCGGCAGCGCACCGCCATGATCTGGAGCTGCAGGCGCGTGTTGTTCAGAATCTCGTGGGGGCCGTCTGGCCCCAGCAACACATCCACCAGCCGGCGGGCCTCCGCGCTGACCTCCGCCGGTGTGGGGCGTTGGCTGTAGCGCTGCTCGTGAATATAGGTCCGGGCGAAACGTTCGTAGGCGGCTTCCGGATCCTGCTGTGCGCCCATGGCGAAACGCCAGGTGGCGATGGAGGAGCCGATAAGGAAGCGGGGGCGTGGAGCCTGTGGCAGCCAGTGTCCGAAAAGCAGACGGTCGAGATGATGCAGTGCCAGCCACTTCGGGCCACCGGCGGCGCCGGCAAGCCCGCGCACCATTTCCGGCCGCAGCCCCTCGGCGCGAATGCGTTCCAGTGCCTGTGGTCCGGCGCGTAGCTCCAGTTCCGTCCCCGCTTCCGCCACCCTGGGGCCTCCGTGGTTTCACTAACCGTACAGAACGCATTCCCCTGTTTCAGGGGGCCATACGCTCTGAAAGCCTGGAAAAGTCGGCGGAGACTATAGCCCGGCCGGGCGGCCAAACCCAAATCCGTTCAGACGCGGCCGACCCAGCGGCCGTTTTCCCGGCTGAACCGGATGCGACGCTCCAGTTCCGTGCCGTCCCGCAGGATCAACCGGCCTTCCACGGTGACCGAATCATCATCGTGCTCCCGGGTGTGGTCGATGATGATCTCCGACAGGCCGCCATGTTCCTCCAGACTGGTATTCACCGTGTCCGCCAGCATGTAATAGCCGGCTCCCTGGAAGGTGTTGCCCAGTGCGCCTTCCGGCGCCAGCCCTTCCAGGGCCCGTTGGGTGTTGCCGCGGGAAAGCTCGGTGAAGAAAGTCCGGTAGGCCGCGGTAGGATCCTCGCCGGTGCTCGGTTGACCGCCATCGCCACAGCCGGTCAGTAACAGCGCCAGGAGAAGCAAAAGGCCGAAGTGTCGCGTACCCATGACAATGCCGTCTATTGCAGGTGTCATTCCCGCAGTTTAGTCCGTAACGTCGCAGAGCGAAGCAGGCCTGGCGGTGATTCCGAAGGCTTGCGTGGTGTGGCTACCCGGACCCGGTGCCGGACAGGCCCAATTCCCGGTCCAGACGTTCTCGGGGAATGCGCAGCAGCTTGAAGGCGAGGAAATCCGCTTCCAGTAACCGATAGAGCGGGCGAACATCCCGCATGGCACCGGCCAGCCCCGGATCCCGGTTCAGGCGTGTGGCGATGCGGTCCAGGCTGAAGGCCACGGCGTCCAGATCTCCGTAGGCGGACAGCCAGTCCTCCCGGATGATGCGCGGCAGCACTCGTCGGGCCGGGTCCGGCCAGTGGGGTTCCATGCGCTCCAGCCCGGCATAGCAGGCGCTCAGGAACTGGGGCAGGGGGACGCTGTGGTACCGGGACCAGTGACAGACCAGGAAATGGTCCCAGAGCATGTCCAGAATGATCCCGCCCACCCGACGGCGGTGAGCCGGCAGCCGGGCGCGGGCACGGATCATCACGGGATGCCGGTCGCTGTAGCTGTCCACCGCCCGGTGGCGGCGCACGCCGTCAAGCACGCGGTCCGGGAGGGGCTGCGTCTGCAGGCGACCCTTGATCCAGTCCCCGGCGAGGTTGCCCAGACGGTGGGCGTCGTCCGGGTCGGCAAGGTAGAGATGGGCCAGATAATTCATCAGGCCTGCCTCCGGACACGATGGACCGGTTCAGTCCGCGCTGTTACGGGCCCCGGATGATCCCGCGTTCCGCCGTCGCGGTGCATCCCCGTCCCGCCGCCGGCCGCCGCCGCCGCTTCGGGGGCCGCCAGCGGGCTTGCGGCGGGGCGCTCGCACCGGGGGCTTCAGATCCCGGGCCAGGGCCGATTCTTCCGGGAACTCGGATGGAATCTTCTGCTCGATATACGCCTCGATGTCCGGCAGGGAGTACACGTACTCATCACAGGCCAGACTGATGGCGTCACCGGTTGCGCCGGCACGGGCGGTCCGGCCGATGCGGTGCACATAGTCCTCGGCATCCTGGGGCAGGTCGAAGTTGACCACGTGGCTCACCCCCGGAATGTGCAGACCCCGCGCCGCCACGTCGGTGGCAACCAGGATGGGCAGATCGCCCTCCTGAAAACGCTTCAGCAGGTTCTCCCGCTGCTTCTGGGGAATGTCGCCGGAAATCACGGCGGCGTCGAAGTCGTTGCCCTTCAGATAGCCGGTGACCGTTTCCGCCGCCCGCTTGGTGTTCACGAAGATGATGGTGCGACGCGGGTCATGGGAGCGCAGCAGGCCGATCAGCAGGGGGATCTTGTCTTCCTTGGGCACGTGGTAGAGCTTCTGTGTGACTTTCTGTGCCGTCACCTGTTCCGGCTCGATGCGCACGGTTTCCGGATCGTTCATGTGTTCGTAGGCCAGTTCCAGCACCCGCTGGGACAGCGTGGCGGAGAACAGCAGGTTGATCCGTTTCTCCGGCGGAGGCATACGGCGGAGCAGGTAGCGGATGTCGTCGATGAAGCCCAGGTCGAACATCCGGTCGGCCTCATCCAGCACCACCACCTCGATGTTGTCGAGTCGGAACACGCCCTGCTTGTAGTAGTCGATGATCCGCCCCGGGGTGCCGACGATGATGTCCACGCCCTCCTGCAGGGCCTTGCGCTGGGACTCGTAGCCGGTGCCGCCGTAAACCGCAACCGCCTTGAGTCCGGTGAAGCGGCCCAGCAACTGGGCATCCTTGTGGATTTGCAGCGCCAGTTCCCGGGTTGGTGCAAGGATCAGCGTCCAGGGCCCCTGCTTGTCCTCCTCCACCGGGGTCTCCATCAGATAATGCATGGTTCCCAGCAGAAAGGCGGCGGATTTCCCCGTTCCCGTCTGGGCCTGGCCGGCCACGTCACGTCGCTGGAGAATCAGCGGCAGCGTTGCCGCCTGGATCGGCGTGCAATGGGTGAATCCTGCCTCGTCCAGGCCGTCGAGCAGGCACTGGGTGAGGCCCAGGGACTTGAAGCTGATATCGGTCATGGCATCGTTTTTCATGCGCGCAGAGACTACAGGATTTGTGCGGTTTTGTCCTGTCTCTCCGCATGCTCCGGCGTGGCCCCCCGGCGACGATTCCGGTATCGTCTTGCCCCTAAGGAAGCGCTGATCGATTCCCATGGCGCTCTGGCATAGCAGCGTGTTCGGGGGCAAGGCGCGGCTCGCAGGCAATGGCGGGCCCTTCGCGCACGCTGAAGGGCGTTGGCGTTCTTGACAAGGACCACGGCCATTGCCTGCAAACGCCGCCTTGTCAGCCCGCTCGAAGGGCTCCGCAGAGCGCCATGGGAATCGATCAGTGCTTCCCTGACTTCCGTGGAGGGGAAGACGTGGCCCGGCGCATGCTGTTCATTCTGGCCAATGCCGGGGAAGCGGGTACCGGCGCGCTGGCATCCGCACTGGCCCAGGCCAGCGTCGCCGCTGCCATGGAGGTGGCGGTGGATGTGGCGTTCACCGGCGATGCGGCCGGTGTGCTGCAGGAGCAACAACGTCAGGCGCTGTTGCCCGATGGATCCGGACGCACGGTGGCCACCGCTTTGACACAGGCACGGGAGCTGGGCGTCCGGCTGTTGCTGTGCTCACCGGCACTGGCCCGGTTCGGGCCGGAGCTGGAACGGGAGGTGGACGAGGTGGTGGGCGCCGCCTGGCTGGTGACCGAGTCCCTGCGCGACGATACCGTGGTACTCACCTTCTGAACCGTGGGAGGTGCGGCGTCGGTCGGTTGCCCGTCCGTACTGGCGGCGGCATCCGGGCTTCCGCCACGATCAACGGACACTGTTGGCTTGCAAAGCGGAAAGACTGGCATGAATCGAGACGACATCGCCGCGGCACTCGCGGCGGCCGACCGGCTCTATGACGATCGACAGGTGGAGGCCGCGCTGGATCGCATGGCGGAGGAGATCACCGCCGAGTTGCGGGACACGCTGCCGGTGGTGCTGTGCGTGATGGTGGGGGCCCTGATACCGGCGGGCCGCCTGTTACCCAAGCTGGAGTTCCCGCTGGAAGTGGATTACGTGCATGCCACCCGTTATCGCGGGGAAACCGCCGGTGGCGAGCTGGTCTGGCTGGCCCGGCCCCGTACGGCCCTCAAGGGCCGGACGGTGCTGATCATCGACGATATCCTGGACGAAGGGCATACCCTTCAGGGAATCATCCAGGACTGTTACGCCCGAGGCGCGTCCACCGTGCGCACGGCCGTTCTGGTGAAAAAACTGCATGATCGCTGCGTCTCCGGCGTTTCCGCGGAGTACGTGGGGCTCACCACCGAAGACCGCTACGTGTTCGGCAGCGGTATGGACTATCGGGACATGCTGCGTAACGTACCGGGTATTTACGCTGCGGCTGACGACTGAACGGGGGACAGACCATGGGTGTGGCGATCATCGGCGGTACCGGATTGACCTCCCTGAAGGGACTGGAAATCCAGCGACGGGAGGTGGTGCATACCCCGTACGGCGAGCCGTCCGGGCCGGTCACCCACGGTATTTTCCATGGCCGGGAGGTCATCTTCCTGGCACGCCATGGTTACGGGCATACCATCCCGCCCCATCGGGTTAATTACCGGGCCAATCTCTGGGCACTGCATCACCTGGGGGTGGAGCGTCTGGTTGCGGTTGCGGCGGTGGGCGGTATCACAGAGAACATGGCGCCCTCCGTGCTGGCGGTGCCTGACCAGGTTATCGACTACACCTGGGGGCGCGAGCACACCCTGTTCACCGATGATCTGACCCATGTCACCCACATCGACTTTACCGAACCCTACGACGGCGAACTGCGCAAACTGATGGTGGCGGCCGGGCGTGCGGCCGACGTGCCCCTGGTGGACCGGGGTACCTACGCCGCCACCCAGGGGCCCCGGTTGGAGACGGCAGCGGAGATCCGCCGGCTCAAACAGGACGGCTGCGACATGGTGGGCATGACCGGTATGCCGGAAGCGGCCCTGGCCAGGGAACTGGGCCTGTCTTATGCCTGCTGCGCCGTGGTGGCGAACTGGGCGGCAGGCCTGCATTCCGCTGCCATCACCATGGATGACATCGACCGCAATCTGCGGTTGGGCATGGACCGGGTGCGCAGCCTGCTCGGCGAGCTGATTCCCAACTTGTAATCCGGACCGGGCCATCCATGGCCGAGAGGCGCAACGGCTGGACTCACTCCACCGGTGTCACGCGGACCAGAGCACCGATCACCGGGTGATCCAGGTGGTGGAGTTCCCCACTGCGCATACGGCGGCGATCCTGCATGACCACCACGGGCGCCAGTTGTTCAAACAGCGGCAGTGATGCCCGGCCCGCTTGCCCGTCGGCCTGTTCCCCGCGCAGGTAACGCAGGTCGAACTCCGCGTGGAGGAACCGCTCCCGGTAGATGCGCACATGACCGGAGAGACCAGGCGGTGGGCGCCGCGGCGCGAGACTGCCGGTGTCGGGCATCTCGTCCCCGCCACCGGAAGCGGCACCCCCCGGCGGCAGCCGCACCGCGGCGGCCTCGGCGTTGCCCAGCCCGGGTTGACGCCAACCGGTGTGCAGCAACACCGTGTAGCCGCCGTGGCGCTCCAGGCGCTGGGCAACCCCACGCAGTTGCAGGGCGTTTTCGCCAAGCCTCACATAGCTGTCCGCCGTCGGTTCGCCATCGGATACCAGATCGGCGTAACGGGCGTGGTGTGGAGCATCCGGTGTCCGCGGCCAGCGCTCCCCCGCCTGCTGGCTGGTGGCCTCGGCATGCCGGAATAGGATCAGTTCCACGTCAAAATACTGCTGATCGGCAAGCGCTGCCGCAGGCAGCAGTAAGCTCAGCAACAGCGCCAGCAGTCCTGATCCGTTTCGTCGCAGGTGGTGCATACCGCCTTCCCTCGATGGGCGGGCCGCCGCTCAGGCGGCCTCGGGTTTCAGTTCGTACAGGAGCCGATCCAGCAGATCGAAGCGCTGCTCCGCCTTGGGGAGCGCCATGCGGATGCGCAGCCGCTCCTGGCCCTCAAGCCGGTAACGCTCCGGTGCGCCCTGAATCAGGGTGACCAGCGCCGCGGGATCCAGTTCCGTCTGCGGGCCGAAGACCAGCGCGCCCCCGTCCGTGCCGAGTTCGATGCGACGGATCCCCAGGGGTTCCGCCCGCAGCTTGACCCGGGCGATGCGGAAGAGATTCTTGGCCGGTTCCGGCAGCAGGCCGAAGCGGTCGATCATCTCCACCTGCAGATCCTTGAGCGCCTCGTTGCTGCGCGCGTTGGCGATGCGCTTGTACAGGACCAGCCGGCTGTGGACGTCCGGCAGGTAGTCGTCCGGCAGCAGAGCCGGAATCCGCAAGTCCACCTCGGTACCCTGGTGCAGCGGCTGATCCAGTGCGGGCTCCTTGCCCGAGCGTAGCGCTTTCACCGCGCGCTCCAGCAAATCATTGTACATGCTGAAGCCCACTTCGCTGATCTGGCCGCTCTGTTCGGAGCCTAACAGTTCCCCGGCGCCGCGGATCTCCAGATCATGGCTGGCAAGTAGGAAACCGACGCCCAGGTCATCATGGGCGGAGATGGCATCCAACCGTTTGGCCGCGTCGGCGGTCATGGCGCGGCGGGGCGGGGCGATCAGATAGGCATAGGCGCGGTGATGGGATCGCCCGACGCGGCCGCGCATCTGATGCAACTGGGCCAGTCCGAAGCGGTCGGCGCGGTTGATGATGATGGTGTTGGCGGTGGGCACGTCGATGCCGGACTCGATGATCGTGGTACAGAGCAGCACGTTGAAGCGCTGATGGTAGAAATCCAGCATGACGCGCTCCAGTTCCCGTTCCGGCAACTGGCCGTGGGCAATGCCGATACGGGCCTGAGGCACCAGGTCGGCAAGCTGTGCGGCCACCCGTTCGATGCTCTGCACGTCATTGTGGAGGAAATACACCTGCCCCCCGCGCTTGAGCTCCCGCAGGCAGGCCTCCTGGATCAGGGCGTCGTTCCACTCGTTGACGAAGGTCTTCACCGCAAGCCGTCGGGCGGGGGGGGTGGCAATGATCGACAGATCCCGCATGCCGGCAAGCGCCATGTTCAGTGTCCGTGGTATGGGGGTGGCCGTGAGTGTCAGCAGATCCACCTCCGCACGGAGCTGCTTCAACCGCTCCTTTTGTCGCACGCCGAAGCGGTGTTCCTCGTCGATGATCACCAGCCCCAGGTTCTTCGCCTCCAGGCCGGTCTGCAGCAGTTTGTGGGTACCGATCAGGATGTCCGCCTTCCCGGCCCGAAGGGCCTCCAGCGTCGCGGCCTGTTCGCGGCTGTTGTTGAAACGGGACAGGACATCCACGCGGATCGGCCAGTCCGCAAAGCGGTCACGGAAATTCTGATAATGCTGCTGGGCAAGCAGGGTGGTGGGCACCAGAATGATCACCTGGTGACCGCCCTGGACGGCAACGAAGGCGGCTCGCATGGCCACTTCTGTCTTGCCGAAGCCCACGTCGCCGCAGACCACGCGGTCCATGGGCTGATCCGAGCCCAGGTCCGCGATCACCGCGTCGATGGCATCCTGCTGATCGGGGGTCTCCTCGAACGGGAAAGCAGCGGCGAAGGCCTGATAGTCTTCGGCGGAGCAGGCGATGGCCTTGCCCTTGCGCGCCGCCCGCCGGGCATAGAGGTCCAGCAATTCGGCGGCCACATCCCGGACCTTCTCCGCGGCACGGCGGCGCGCCTTTTCCCACTGGTCACTGCCCAGGCGGTGGAGTGGGGCATGCTCATCGTCGGCGCCGGTGTAGCGGCTGATCAGATTCAGCGAGGCCACCGGCACGTACAGCTTGTCGCCGCCGGCGTATTCCAGGGTCAGGAATTCGGTGGGATAATCCCCCACATTGAGGGTCTGCAGGCCCAGGTAACGGCCCACGCCGTGTTCCTCATGCACGACCGGAGATCCTGGTCGCAAGTCGTTGAGATCCCGGATCATCAATGCAGGATCGCGCTCGTGCCGGCGGCGGCGGCGGCGTTGCTGGGCGCGGTCGCCCAACAGGGCCGCCTCGGTGATCACCGTGATGTCGGGCGAGGACAGCACCAGCCCCCGCTCCACGGGTGCCACGGTGATGGCGATGGATTCCGTGCCTTCCAGGAAATCCGCCCAGCCGGCGAGTGTTTTCGGCCGGATGCCGCGTTCCTCCAGCGCCTCCACCAGGGCTTCCCGGTGTCCCGGGGTTTCCGCCACGAACAGCACCCTGCCGCGGGCATGCGCGGCGACGAAATCCGCCACCGGCATCCGCTTCTCCTCCGGGCCCGCGGGACGCAGACACAGGGGCGGCAACGTCTCGGTTTCATAGCGGATCACGGATGGCGCGGGACCCCGGGAGAGGGCCTGCTCGTCTTCCTGGTGCAGTTCCACCACGGTGGATGCGGTAAAGCGCGCCTGCAGCTCCCGCGGTGCCATGAACAGGGTGTCGGGTGGCAGCAGGGGGCGGTCGGGATCATGCCGCCGTTGCTCGTACCGGTGGCCGATCTCCTGCCAGAGTCCGTCCACCGCCGGCCCCACATCCTCTCCGAGCAGCAGGCAGCGCTGGTCGGGCAGATAGTCGAACAGGGTGGCGGTCTCCTCGAAGAACAACGAGAGGTAATACTCGATGCCGTTGGGCATGACACCGTTGCTCACCTCCCGGTAGATCAGACTGCGGGTGGGATCGCCCTCGAAGGCCGCCCGGAACTGTTGACGGAACCGCGCAATGGCATCCTCGTCCACGGGGAACTCCCGCCCTGGGAGCAGTTCCACCCTGTCCACCCGATGGGAACTGCGCTGGGTCTCCGGATCGAACACCCGGATGCTTTCCACCTCGTCGTCGAACAGATCGATCCGATAGGGATGGCGGCTGCCCATGGGGAACAAGTCCAGCAGCGCCCCGCGCACGGCGAACTCCCCATGCTCCATCACTTCCGGCACGCAGCGGTAACCGGCGCGTTCCAGGCGCTCACGACTGCGTTCCAGCTCCAGCCGCGCGCCGGTGGCCAGCATCAGTACGCGACCGTCCAGGTAACTGCGTGGCGGCAGGCGCTGCAAGAGCGTACCCACGGGAACGATGAGGATGCCCTGTTGCAGCGCCGGTAGCCGGTACAGCGTGGCGATGCGTTGGGAGACGATATCCTGATGCGGGGAGAAGACATCGTAGGGCAGTGTTTCCCAGTCCGGGAGGCTGAAGATCAGTTCATCTGCCGCCTTTCCGGCATAGAAGCGCAGTTCGGTCTCCAGTTGCTGTGCTTCCTGGCTGGACGCGGTCACGGCCATGATGAGGCCGGCCTCGGCCTGGGATGCTGCCTGCCACAGGGCAAGCGCCGGCGCACTTCCATGCAGCCCGGACCAGCGCAGGTGACGGCCGGTCTTGCGCGGCAGAACGGGGCTCAGCGGGCTGTGCTGATTCGGGTTTATCGCGGTTGCCTGGCTCATCAGCGGCCCCGTTCCGCCCGGTGACGCCGGGCCCGTTCCCGGCGTTGCAGATAGGTTTCCCGGGCAAGGGCGGCGTCATCCAGGAACCAGGGCAGTTCGTCCAGCGTCAGTGCCTGAGGGCCGTCCACCAGGGCGTGGGCAGGGTCCGGATGGAAATCCACCAGGACCATATTGGCGCCGGCCACGATCCCCTGCGCGGTCACGTGCAGCATGTCCGGAATGCCCTCGGGAGAGGCCGCGCGGGACCCCACGGAATGGGACGGATCGATACACACCGGCATGCGGGTCAGGCGCTTCACCACCGGGACATGGGCGAAATCCACGAAGTTGCGATGGGGGTCGCCCATGTTCGTCTTCATCCCGCGCAAGGCGAAGATGACCTGGCTGTTGCCCTCACTGGCGAGATACTCCGCGGCGTTCAGCGATTCCTCCAGGGTGATGCCGAAACCCCGTTTCAGCAGGACGGGGAAGCGGGTCTGCCGGCCCACGTGCTTCAGGAGTTCGAAATTCTGCGTGTTGCGCGTGCCGATCTGGAGCATCACACCGGTGGGATTGCCTGTCTGCGCCAGCGCTTCCTCGATCTCGCGGATATGGCGATCGTGGGTGATCTCCATGGCGATGACGCGAATGCCGTATTTGCCGGCCAGCTCGAAGACCCAGGGCAGACATTCCTTGCCGTGGCCCTGGAACGAGTAGGGATTGGTACGCGGCTTGTAGGCCCCCATGCGGGCGCAGCTCTGGCCGTGTTGCTGTAAAGCCTGGAACATCCGCTCCACGTTGGTCGGGTTGTCAACGGCGCAGAGCCCGGCAAAGACGTGGAAGCTGTCCTGGCTGAAGGTGATGCCGTTGTAGTGGAATTCGCTGGCGCGGTGGTCGTCGCGATGACGGCCCAGCACCCGATAGGCATCGGAGACGCGGATAACCCGTTCGACGCCGGGAAGGGCCTGCATGTCGTCCACATCCAGTGCAGCCGTGTCCCCGATGAGATAGATTTCCGTCAGGGTCTGCTGTGCGCCGGCCACGTCATGGACACGGTGTCTGATGCCCTGCAGCGCATCCAGGTACTCCAGCAGGTGACGGTAGTCCTCACCCCGTTTGTCAATATCAGGATAAAGTATTAAAATCATTAATTTGCCAATTAAATATAAAGTGGTCGTTTATACGCCGTCGCGATACAGGCGCAGCAGATCCTGGTAATGATCCACCCGTCGATCCCGCAGGTAAGGCCAGATCCGGCGTACCTGCTCGCTGCGCTCAAGATCCAGCGCCGCATGCAGCACGCAGTCGGCATCCCCGGGTGCCTGGGCAAGGATTTCCCCTTGGGGGCCGGCGACGAAACTGCTGCCCCAGAACAGGGCACCGTGATCCGGGTTTGCGGGGTCCGGCTCGAAACCCACACGGTTGCAGGCAAGGACGGGAATACCGTTGGCCACCCCATGGGCGCGCTGAACCGTGATCCAGGCATCCCGCTGACGGGCCTGTTCGCCGGCATCGTCTTCCCGGGACCAGCCGATGGCTGTGGGGTAGAGCAGCACCTCGGCGCCGGCCAGCGCCATCAGCCGGGCGGCTTCCGGGAACCATTGATCCCAGCAGACCAGTACGCCCAGTCTGCCGACGGCGGTATCCACCGGCTGGAAGCCCAGGTCACCAGGGGTGAAGTAGAACTTCTCGTAATAGCCCGGGTCGTCAGGAATGTGCATTTTGCGGTAACGACCGGCCAGGCGGCCGTCGCTGTCCAGAACGACGGCCGTGTTGTGGTACAGCCCCGGTGCGCGACGCTCGAACAGCGATCCCACAATCACCACGCCCAGCTCCCGTGCCAGATCTCCCAGCAGCGCCGCGGTGGGGCCCGGAATCGGTTCGGCCAGGTCGAACAACGCCGGATCCTCCTGCTGACAGAAGTACCGGCTGCGGTGCAGCTCCTGGAGCAGCACCAGGCGGGCGCCGCCAGCCGCCGCCTCTCGGATGCCGGCCACGCTTCGGGCCAGGTTGTCGTCCGGGTCGGCGCTGCAACTGTGTTGAACCAGTGCCGCCGGCAGTATGCGCTTGGTCATGGCTGTCTCGTTGTGCGGGTTACCTGAACCGTCAGAGAACCTGGTGACGCCTGCCCTTGCCGGGCAGGCAGGCATTGTACTCGGGATTGTGGCGCCAATCAGCGCCTGCTTGCCAGGCTTGCGGGCGGTATGTCGTTCACTCAGGCCACAGCCGCGGGAATCTGCATGCTCGCACAATGCACGCTGCCGTGCTGGCGCACCAGGGGGTGGGCCGGAACGGGGATGACAGCGCGGTGCGGGAAGGCGTGGCGGATCACATCCATGGCGGGCTCATCGGTGGGCAGGTCGTAGACCGGCACCAGGACGGCGCCGTTGATGACCAGAAAATTCGCGTAGCTGAGCGGCAGGCGTTCGCCGTTCTCGTCATGGCGGGCCGGCGGCCAGGGTAGCGGGAGCAGGCGATAGGCGCTTCCGTCCGCGGCGCGGAACCGTTCCAGCTCCTGGGCCATGGCCTCCAGGGGCGCGTGGTGGGGGTCACTCCGGTCATCGCAGGCGGTATAGAGGATTCGGTTTCCGGGCGCGAAGCGGGCGAGCATGTCGATGTGGCCGTCCGTGTCATCCCCTTCCAGTTCCCCATGCTCCAGCCAGAGCACCCGGCGGACCCCGAACCAGTCGTGCAGCCAGCGCTCCAGCTTGGTGCGCTCCACCCCCGGGTTGCGGCTCGGGTGCAACAGGCAGCGCGTCGTGGTCAGCAGGGTACCGGCACCGTCGGTTTCGATGCTGCCGCCTTCCAGGACCACGTTGATGGATTCCAGCGGAAGCCCGGGGAAGGCCTCCGGAGCCAGCGCGGCAGTCAGACGGTCATCCAGCGCCGACGGATACTTGTTGCCCCAACCGTTGAAGCGGAAATCCAGCAAGCGGGGACGACCGTCCTCCAGTACCGTTATCGGTCCGTGATCCCGGACCCAGATGTCATTGGACGGGATCTGAAGGTAGGTGACGCTGCTGAGGCCGCGGGTCCGCCGGCGGACTTCGGTCTCGGTCGTCTGGTCGTGGCAGGCCACCACCAGGCGCTGGCGCGGCGCCACCGCACGAGCCATGGCGGCGAAGGTCTGCTGGACGTCTTCCAGATCATTGCCCCAGTCGCCGTCACGGTGAGGCCAGGTGAGGAGCAGGGCGGACTGCGGTTCCCATTCCGCGGGCAGACGGCGACGGGTCACGGGGGTTCAGTCGCGGCGCATGACCGCACGGAGCACGCGATCGTGCTCGAAGTAAACCGTGAAACCGGCGTACTCCCAGCGGGCGATGGGCGGTTCCCCCACCGGTTCCACCCGGCGCTCCGGCTCACCGAAGCGGCTGCGGACCTGATCCATGGTCTGACCGTGTCGGGGTCGATCCGTAGTGGAGGCCTCTGCTTCTTCGACGGCCTCGATCAGAAGCCGGTCGGCATGAATGCCCGGGGCCACGAACAGCAGCAGCAGAAATAGGGTCAGGCTCAGGCGGGGCGATACTCCCTGTGACATCGCGCGTAGACTCCCTGCAAGTGTTGCGTCGAGCGTATTACATCCCGGGGCGGGGGGCAATTGCCGGGCCTTAACCTTTGCAGTGCGGTGATTTCCGGACTGTTGTGCGGCCGGACGCCGGCGCTGATAGAATGCCGCCGGTGCATGGCGGGCGTGCTGCAACCGGACCGGCGGCTGTGCGTTCCGGAGTTGGAGAGGGTGGATGGATGCGTTTTCAGACCGGTCTGGTCCCCGGCCGCCTGATCCGTCGTTACCAGCGTTTCCTGGCGGACGTGGAGCTGGAAAACGGAACCCGTGTCACCGCGCATTGTCCCAACACGGGTTCCATGCTCGGTTGCCGCGCGCCGGGTTCGCGGGTGTGGCTCAGTCCCGCCGATGATCCTGCCCGGCGTACCCGGTTTACCTGGGAGATGGTGGAGGCTGACGGCGGAACGCTGGTGGGTATCCACACGGGGCGTTCCAATGCCCTGGTCCGCGAGGCGCTGGAGGCGGGCCGGATTCCGGCCCTTGATGGTTTCACGGAAGTTCGTGCCGAGGTCCAGCTCAAGCAGACCCGGAGCCGGATCGACTTCCTGCTCTCGTACAGCGAAAGGCCGCCCTGTTACCTGGAGGTCAAGAACGTGACAGCGGCGGTGGACCAGGGTGTGGCGCTGTTTCCCGATGCGGTCAGTACGCGGGGTACGCGCCACCTGGAGGAACTCGCCGGGCTGGTCCGCCGCGGCGAGGCGGGCGCTGCGCTGGTGTTCTGCGTACAGCGCGCCGATGTGGCCGAGGTGCGGCCGGCGGACACCATCGACCCCGCCTATGGAAAGGCCCTGCGTGCGGCGATCCGTGCCGGGGTGAATGTGTATGCCCTGGGTGCCCGGGTGTCCCCGCGGGAAATCGCTTTGCACCGGCCGCTGCCCGTGGTCTGTCCCTGAGGAATCGTACAAACCATGTTCAAACCCCTGGAGCTGTTCATCGGGCTGCGTTACACCCGGGCCAAGCGCCGTAACCAGTTCGTCTCCTTCATCTCCCTGAGTTCCATGCTGGGTATCGGCTTGGGCGTCACGGCGCTGATCACGGTGCTGTCTGTGATGAACGGGTTCGAGAAGGAACTGCGGGAGCGCATCCTCGGAATGGTGGCCCATGCCTCCATCCAGTCGGCTGCCGGTCCGGTTCAGGACTGGACCGGGCTCCGTGAGGAGGTCCTGCGGCACCCCCGGGTCACGGGCGCTGCGCCCTACGTCACCGGCGAAGTCATGGTCACCCGGGGAGGCGAGGTCAGCGGTGCCATGCTGCGTGGCATTGTGCCGGAGTACGAGGGCGACGTGTCACGGGTCATGGAGCATATCGCCTCCGGCTCAGCGGACGGTCTGGAAGCCGGGGGCTACCGGATTGTCTTGGGGAGCGCGCTGGCCAGGCTGCTGGGCGTCGGGGTGGGCGACAGCGTGACCGTGGTGACGCCGGAAGCCCGGGCAACGGTGGCCGGTATCGTGCCGCGCATCAAGCGCTTCGAGGTGGCCGGAACCTTCCATATCGGCATGTACGAGTACGACCGGGGACTGGCCCTGGTGCACATGGAGGATGCCGCCACCGTCATGCGGCTGGGCGAAGGCGCGACCGGGCTGCGGCTGGAGTTCGATGATCTCATGGCGGCGCCATGGCTGTCCCGGGAACTGGCCTTGACGCTGGATGGCCGCTATCGGGTGCGGGACTGGACACGGGAGCATGCCAATTTCTTCCGGGCGGTGCAGACGGAGAAGACCGTGATGTTCGTCATCCTGACGCTCATCATTGCCGTGGCGGCCTTTAACATCGTTTCCACACTGGTCATGGTGGTGAACGAGAAACGCGCCGATATCGCTATCCTGCGTACCCTGGGGGCCACCCCTGGCAGCGTGATGCGCATTTTTGTCATCCAGGGTGCGGTGATCGGGGTGTTCGGGACGCTGTTGGGCACCGCCGGCGGCATTGCGCTGGCACTGAATGTGGAAACCCTTGTCCCGGCCATCGAGAGTCTGTTGGGCACCCAGTTCCTGCCGGCGGACGTGTACTACATCAGCGACCTGCCATCGGATCTGCGCAGCGGGGACGTGATCCGCATCTCCAGCGTCGCGCTGGTGCTTTCTTTGCTGGCCACGTTGTATCCGGCCTGGCGGGCCGCGCGTACCGAACCGGCGGAGGCGCTGCGTTATGAGTGATGATGCACTGGTTTTGCGCTGCAGTAACGTTGGCAAGACCTTCACCGAAGGGCCCAGTCCTGTGCAGGTGCTCCGGAACGTCAACCTGTCGGTGGCGAAAGGGGAACAGCTTGCCATCGTCGGACGTTCCGGCTCGGGGAAAAGCACATTGCTGCACATCCTCGGAGGATTAGAACAGCCCACCGAAGGTGACGTGGAGATCGCCGGTGAGGCGGTGTACCGTCTGGGCAATGCGGAACGGGGACGGTTACGGAACCGCAACCTGGGCTTCATCTACCAGTTTCATCACCTGCTGCCGGAATTCACGGCGCTGGAGAACGTGGCCATGCCATTGTTGATTCGGCGTGAGTCGGCGGCGGTGGCACGCCAGGCCGCCGTCGCGTTGCTGGAACGGGTAGGGCTGGGACCGCGCATGGAGCACAAGCCGGCGGAACTTTCCGGCGGCGAACGCCAGCGAACCGCGATCGCCCGCGCGCTGGTCACGCGCCCCCGCTGCGTGCTGGCGGACGAACCCACCGGAAACCTGGACAGCCAGACGGCGGATGCGGTCTTTGAGCTGCTTCAGGAACTGAACCGGGAAGAGGGCACGAGCCTGGTGCTGGTCACCCACGACAGTGCGCTGGCCGCCCGGATGGAACGCACCCTGAGCATGGACGATGGCCGGTTGACCAATCTCAGTCCGGATCCCGCCTGACGGCCAGGCGGCGTTTCGCCCGCCGCCGCAGGTGAGCCCGTATGTGGAGACGCCAGATCAGGTGCACCAGGCCGTAGCCGGCCAGCCCCGCTACCAGCCCGCAGATGACGCCGCCCAGATACAGCGGTTGCCAGATATTCCCCAGTTCGTACCAGAACCACTCCAGGCTGGGCTCAAAGCCGCGGTCCCGCACCGGCGCGCCGACGAACCACGTCCCCACCCGATAGGAAAAATAGAACATGGGTGGCATGGTCAGGGGGTTTGACACCCAGACCGCCGCAACGGCGATGGGCAGATTCACGCGAAACGGTACCGCGAGCGCCGCCGCCACCAGCATCTGCATCGGCATGGGGATGAATGCCAGGAAAAGCCCGATGGCCATGCCTCCGGACACCGTGTGCCGATTGAGATGCCACAGATTCGGATCATAAAGGAGCACGCCGAGCACTCTCAGGCGCCGGTGGCGTCTGAGTTCCCCGGGGTTGGGCAGGTAGCGCCGGAGGAATTTCCGTGGCATGTAACGCTTGAAACGTGACCGTGAGATGATTACCTATGGGTGTCGGGTCCGGCGCCACCGCATCGCTGCGGTAACGCTGCGTCCCCGCCGTGACAACCGGATGTGCACGGCGCCATTATCCACGAACTGTCCAGGGAAGGAATATGTTTCGTCTCTGCATCGGTTTCATTGCCGGTGTGTGTCTGCTGCTCTGGCTGCCCGTGATCCCGCCGATCTGGCTGCTGGCCACGGCCTGTGCCGCCGTGTTGCCGGCGCGCACCGCATTACTGCTGGGCGTGACGCTGGGATCCCTCTGGGCGGCGGTCTATGCCGAGCGGGAGCTGAATCGCTGGCCATCCGCAGAGTCGGAACCGATCACCGTTTCGGCACGGGTCCGGATTGCCGATATCCCCAGGCAGGGGGAGCACGGGGTCACGCTCACGCTGCGGATACTGGATGCCACACCGCAACTGGAGGCACGCCGCATCCATGTGTTCTGGCCCGCACCACCGGTGGCTCCCCGGGCCGGGGAAACCTGGCAGCTACCATTGCGCCTGAGCAGGCCGACCGGATTCCGCAATGTCCACGGCGCGGACCGGGAACGTTGGGCCCTGGCGGCCCGGATCCATGCCCGCGGCCAGGTTGTGCCGGGGGGAGGAGCACGCCGGCTGACCCCCCCGGGTGGCGTCCATGCGCTGCGCCAGCAACTGTCCGAAGGCATACGGGACGCGGTTCCGGATGGCAACGCGGCGGCGCTGGCGGTTGCGCTGGTGGTGGGTGACCGGCAGTACCTCAGCGACGGGCTCTGGCATCAGCTCATCGCCACAGGCACCAATCACCTGGTTGCCATTTCCGGTCTCCATGTCAGCCTGCTGGCAGGTGCGGTCTGGTTGCTGGCATCCGCGGGCTGGCGTGCTGTCCCGCCCCTTTGCCGCAACTATCCGGCGCGACTTGCCGGCGCCTGGCCGGCCCTGGTTGCGGCCGCTGCGTACGCCATGCTTGCCGGGTTTGCACTGCCTACGCAACGCGCCCTGCTGATGCTTGCCGTGCTGGTACTGGTGCTGCTTGCCCGCAGAAGCCTGGCTCCGGGGCAGGCATTGATCAGCGCAGTGGCCTGTATGCTGATCCTTGACCCCTTGGCGCCGCTGGCGCCGACGTTCTGGCTCTCCACCGTGGCCGTGGCCGTCCTGGTGCTGGCCGCGCTGGGCAGCCCCGCCCGGCCCGTGGGGAGTTGGGTCCGGGCCCAGTTCGCCCTGTTGGTGGGCCTGCTTCCGTTGACCGTCTACTGGTTTGATCAGGCGGTCTGGGTTGCCCCGTTGGCCAATCTGGTCGCGGTGCCGCTGGTTGGGGGGCTGGTGGTTCCGGTGCTACTGCTGGGTGCGGCAGTCAGCCCGGCGACGGATGGGGCTGCGGCCTTTCTCTGGGCCTGGGGCGGTTGGCTGTTGGAGGGCCTCGACTGGCTCACCTGGCAGTTGACCCGGGTTCCTGGCCTGTACCGCGCTCCGGAACCCACCCCGGCATGGCTTGCGCTGACAGCGGCCCTTGGTGCCGCCTTGCTGCTGATGCCCCGGGGTTTCCCGGGCCGGAGATTCGCTCCCATGCTGATCGCCCCCTTGCTGTTGCCGGTGACTTCCGGTGTTCCGGAGGGGCAGGCGGAGATCCGGCTGCACGATGTGGGTCACGGGCATGCGTTGCGTATCACGACACGGTCCCAGGTGATACTGCTGGACTCCGGCCCGGAGCGTCCCGGGCGGGATCTGCTGCCGCGGGGAGGCAGCCCCACGCTGTTGTATAGCCGTGACCGGGCCGGTTACCGGGGGGCCTACGATGCGGCCGGTCTCGAGCCCTCCCATCTGTGTGCATTCCCGGCGTGGACGCAGGTGGACGGGGTGCGCTTATCCCGGATCACACACGAAGCCGGTTGCCTGCTGCTGATCGAGGCCGGCGATGAACGGCTGCTTGTGCTGTCGGGGCTGGAACGGCCTCCGGGTCAGTCCCCGGGACAAGCATTCGGACCACTGCCCCCGGTCAGATTTCTGGTGGCGGCCGCTCACGGTCACGGGGCGTATCACCCGCCGGAACTGCTGGACAGCCTCTCCCCAGAACATGTGCTGGTTTCGGTGAACGCCGGTAATCGTTGGGGACTACCCCATGACGTGTTCCGCCATGCGGTGGAGAGCCGGGGCGCCCGGTTATGGGTGACCGGATGCTCCGGTGAGCTCCGGATTCGGCTTGGCCGTCACGCCGGCGTTCGCGTGCCGGCCGGCGAGCGCCGTTGGTGGCGCCAGGAAGCCCCAGCAGGGTGTCAGTGACCCGGGTGCGCAAACAGCGAACTGCTTCCGGAATCCGCTGCTGATCGGATAGTACCGTTGCTTCCCTGGGTCCTTGATCGGGCTTGCGGTGGCCTGGCAATACTGGCCGAAAGGCGAGTATCATGCCCCTCCGTTGGGAAAGGCCGGTTTGCGGATCTTGGGTGCGGCGGCGGACGGCCTGCCGGGCTTTCAGGGACTCTTGCGATGCAACACGTCATGAAAGCCTGGAACCTGACAGGGACTGGAACGAAGGCTTCGAAGGGATGACTGCAACGTGTGGGAACTGGTAAAGGCCGGCGGCTGGCTGATGGTGCCCATCATTGCCTGCTCGATCGTGGCAATGGGCATTATCTGTGAACGTTTCTGGAGTCTGCAGCGCAAGCGGATCATACCCCCGCACCTGGTGGCCAGGCTCTGGAACCAGGTGAAGAACCGGGAACTGGATGCCGCGCAGATCCGAGCGGTCCGGGAGGCTTCCCCGCTGGGTCGTGTGCTGGCGGCCGGCCTGGTGAACATGCACCTCAGCCGCGAGGTGATGATGGAAAGCATCGAGGACGTGGGCAGGCACGAGGCGCACGGGCTGGAGCGGTTCCTGAACACCCTGGGCACGATTGCCGCGATCACACCACTGCTGGGTCTATTGGGGACCGTCATCGGTATGATCAAGGTGTTCAGCGCAATCACCGCCCATGGCGTGGGTAATGCTCCTGTACTGGCCGGGGGTATCTCGGAGGCGCTGATCACCACCGCGGCCGGTCTGTCCATCGCCATTCCTTCACTGATCGCGTACCGGTACTTCCGCGGGCTGGTGGACAAGTACATCGTGGAGATGGAGCAGGAAGCGTTGAAACTGGTGGAGGCCATTCAAGGACAGCGTAGACCCCGCGGCCCGGAGGCGCGATCATGAATCTGCGTCCGCGGAGGCAGGATGAGCCCGAAATCAACCTGACACCGCTGATCGACGTGGTCTTCCTGATGCTGATCTTCTTCATGGTCAGCACTACGTTCATGCGCCAGGCCGACCTGGAACTCACGCTTCCGGAGGCCAGCCAGGATCCCCGGGAGCAGGCAGCCGACAGTATCGAACTTGCCATCAATGCGGACGGGCAGTATTTCGTCAACGGCGAACCGCTGGTCAACACGCAGTTGGAAACCGTGCGGCGGGCGCTGGAGCAGGCCCGGGCAGAGATGCCCGACGCGCCACTGGTCATTCGTGCCGACGCGCGCAGCACGCACCAGAGCGTGGTCACCGCCATGGACGCGGCCGGTCAGGCCAATATCTCGCGTCTGTCCATTGCTACTGTCCCGCCCACGGATGACTGAGGCGGGGCCGAATCCCGAAGGCTGGTACATCATGCAATACGGGCGAACCTGGGTGGATCCCAGATGAGTGCTTTTCCGGAATTCTGGCTGACGATGACGCCGCGCTCCTTTGCGCTGCTGCCGCTCTCCTGGGCTTATCGCTTCGTGGTGTGGGGACGGCGCCTGCTGTACCGGACCGGGATCCTGAAGCGGCATAAGGTCCCGGTGCCGGTGATCGTCGTCGGCAACATCTTCGTCGGGGGGACAGGCAAGACCCCCCTGGTGCTCTGGGTGACGCGACATCTGAAGTCGCGGCAACTCCGTCCGGGGATCATTACCCGTGGGTACGGGGGCAACGCGACGCACTGGCCGCAACTGGTGGAGGCGGACAGCGATCCCGCCGTGGTGGGGGACGAACCTGTCCTGCTGGCGCAGCGCAGTGGTTGCCCGGTGGTTGCCAGCCCGGATCGGGTGCAGGCGGCCGAGGCGCTGATCGACAGGTACGGCTGCAACGTGATCGTCTCCGATGATGGACTTCAGCACTACCGGCTGGAGCGGGATCTTGAGATTGTGGTGATCGATGCCGCCCGCGGGCTCGGCAACGGGCAATGCCTGCCCGCGGGCCCCCTGCGCGAGCCGCGCCGGCGGCTGCGCCGCGTGGACGCGCTGGTTGCCAACGGTGGACCGTCGGTCTTGACCCGCTACTACTTCACGCTGCGTCTGGACAAGGCCTGGTCGCTGCCCGCACCGGAGACCATCCGGCCGCTCAAGGATTTCTCCGGCCAGCAGGTTCACGCGGTGACCGGTATCGGCAATCCGGACCGTTTTTTCGCCGCGCTCGCCCGTTTTGGTCTCGAGGTGATTCCGCACCCGTTTGCCGATCACTATCCGTTCCAGGAGAAGGACATCCAGTTCGATGACGGGCTTCCGGTCCTGATGACGGAAAAGGACGCCGTGAAGTGTGTCCGGTTCGCAACCGACCGTCACTGGGCGGTGCCCGCGGAAACCGTCTTGACCGCTGAGACTGAGCGGGTTCTGATTTCCAGGATCAGCGCCGCACTGGACAGACGGACGCGCGCGCGGCGGGCGCAGCGCGCGCTGGAGCGGCTCGCCGGGAGAAGCCCGTCGTGACCTTGCGGTTTGCCGTCATGATCCCCGCCCGTTACGCGTCCTCCCGTTTCCCCGGGAAACCATTGGCGCCACTGGCTGGCAGGGCGATGATCCTGCACGCCTGCGATCAGGCCCGGCGCAGCGGGGCGGGGCTGGTGGTCGTGGCCACGGACGATGCCCGCATCGGCGATGTGGTGGCGGAGGCGGGCGCAGCCCAGGTGGTGCTGACCCGCGATGACCATCAATCCGGTACAGACCGGCTTGCGGAGGTGGTTGAGCGGCTGGGGCTGCCGGATAAGGCTCTGGTGGTCAATCTCCAGGGTGATGAGCCGTTGATGCCCCCGGATCACATCCGCCTGGTGGCGGAACTGCTGGCGGAGACCCCGGACGCGGAGATGAGTACCCTGGTGGTTCCGGTCCGGGATTCCGGGGAAGTCTCCAGCCCGAACGTGGTCAAAGCGGTGGTGGATCGGAACGGTTACGCGCTGTATTTCAGTCGCGCGCCCATTCCCTGGTATCGGGACGGAGACGGGCGACCGCCTGGAGACGCGCCGGGCTGGTACCGTCACATGGGACTGTACGGATACCGGGCCGGCTTCCTGCGCTGTTACCCGGGCCTGGACAGACCGCCAATGGAAAACCTGGAAGCACTGGAGCAATTGCGCGCCCTCTGGCACGGCCATCGGATCATCACCGCCACCGTCTCCCGGGATGGTGGCCCTGGCATCGATACACCGGATGATCTCCAGCGGGCGGAGCGACTGATCAGCGGGCAGGCCGATGAATAGACGTTTTGAAAGGTTGGTACGTGATGGATGATACGGACATCGTGAGGGTGCTCTTTGTGTGCATGGGCAACATTTGCCGTTCCCCCACGGCGGAAGGGATGTTTCGGCAACTTGTGCGTGAGCACGGGCTCGAGCACCGGATCGACACCGACTCGGCCGGGACCCACGGCTACCATGTGGGCCGACCGGCGGATGCCCGTGCCCAGGCAGCAGCCAAGGCGCGGGGCCTGGATATCAGCGATCTCCGTGCACGCCAGGTCACTCGTGCGGATTTCGAGGTGTTTCACTGGATCGTGGCCATGGATAATGACAACTTGATCAACCTCAGGGCGGAATGCCCTGCGGATCTCCATGACCGCATCCATCGTTTGCTGGATTTCGCCCCGGACCGGGCGGAATCGGAGGTTCCTGATCCCTATTTCGGCGGGGATGCCGGTTTCCGCCATGTCCTGGACCTGGTGGAAAGCGGTTCCCGCGGACTGTTGAAAGCGATCCGCGACCGCCACGGGTTCTGACGACAGTTGTCGGCGCCGCGCGCCAAGGGCATGAAAAAGGCCGCCCCGGTAACCGGGGCGGGCGTTTTCATGCCGTGCTGGCGAATCAGTTACCTGAGCCGCCGCCTCTCGGCTGCTCGGTATCCCCCTCGGGCTCAGGCTTCGGCTCAGGCTTCGGCTCAGGCTTCGGCTCAGGCTTCGGCTCAGGCTTCGGCTCGGAGCGGGTTTGACCGGCCGGTATGCGGGGACGGCCATCTCTTTGGCGCGGATCCCGGACCTTGTCGCTCTGGTCCCCGTTGGTCTGCGCTGCCGGTTGTTTCACCGTTTCCGTGGTGTCCTGCTTCTGGTCAGGCGTCTCGGCGGATTGCGGCTGTCCAGCGCCACCGCGCCGCCGCCGCCGGCCGCCACGGCGTCCGCGCCGGCTGCGCCCCGTACCTTCCTGTTCTTCAGTCGGACCGGCGGAACCGCCGGCGGGCCCGGTGTTCTGCGGTGTGGCGGCGGTCGCGGGCTTATCCGCCTCGGCCTGAGCCGGTTTGCGCGGGTCCTTGCGTTGATCGCTATCCGTCTTTGCAGTCCCACGCTGGCGCTGCGGGGCAGCGGCGTGGTCCTGGCGCGTCTGGCCCCCGTCGCCGGTACCGCGCCGGCCACGGCCCCGGCCGCCGCCCCGGCGCTGCTGGCCGTTCCGGCCCTTGCTGCGATCCGATTCCGGTTCTCCGCGGCGTTCGGTGGGGGCGCTGGCTTTCGACTCCGGGGGCTGGCTTTGATTGCCGGAGAAAATGGAACCAAGCCAGCGGAAGAAGCCTTTCATGCCTGCGCCGTTGTCTGCGACGACGTGTTCCGGCGCCTGCCGCCGGGCTGCGGGTTGCTGCTGCTCTGGCTCGGGTGCGGCAGGCGTTGGCGGTGGTGCGGTTGCCGGCACCACCGTCTTCACCGCGGGTTCCTCCTGGCGGGGCCGGTCGGTCAGCGAAGGTGGCAGTGTCGGTGCTTCATCCCGGGTGGCCAGTGTATAGCTGATGCCATCCGCCGAGCTGTCGTCGCTTCGGATGCGTTGCACGGAGTAGTGCGGCGTCTCCAGCGATGCATTGGGGATCATCAGCACCTGGACGCCGTGGCGTTGCTCGATCTGCGAGATGGAGGCCCGTTTTTCGTTCAGGAGGAAGGTCGCCACTTCCACCGGCACCTGGGCCAGCACCTTGGAGGTCTTCTCCTTCATCGCCTCTTCTTCGACGATACGGAGAATGGACAGGGCAAGGGATTCCACGCTGCGGACAGTTCCCTGGCCGTTGCATCGGGAGCAGACCTCCTGGCTTGCTTCTCCCAGAGAGGTCCGCAGCCGTTGACGGGACATTTCCAGGAGCCCGAAACGGGAGATACGGCCGATCTGCACCCGCGCGCGGTCCATCTTCACCGCCTCACGCAGGCGCTGTTCCACCTCCCGCTGATTCCGGTTCGGGCCCATGTCGATGAAATCGATCACGATCAGGCCACCCAGGTCCCGGATGCGAAGTTGCCGGGCGATTTCATCCGCGGCTTCCAGGTTGGTGTTCAGGGCCGTCTCCTCGATATCGCTGCCCTTGGTGGCGCGGGCAGAGTTGATATCGATGGATATCAGCGCTTCTGTGTGGTCGATCACGATGGCACCACCAGAGGGGAGCTGCACCTGCCTGTCGAAGGCGGATTCGATCTGACTCTCGATCTGGTAGCGGGTGAACAGGGGGACGGTATCGTCGTAGTGCTTCACCTTCGCCAGGAAGTGAGGCATCACCTGCTGAACGAAGCTCGTTGCCTGTTTGAACACCACCGGATCATCGATCAGGATCTCGCCGGTATCCGAGCGCAGGTAATCCCGGAGTGCACGGATGATGACATTGCTTTCCTGGTAGATCAGGAACGGGGCTTCGCGCTCCTCGCCGGCCTTCTGGATCATGTCCCAGAGTTGCAGGAGGTAATTCAGATCCCACTGCAACTCCTCGATGTTCCGGCCGACCCCGGCGGTGCGCACAATCAGCCCCATGCCTTCCGGCACCTGGAGCTGGCGCAGCGCCTCGCGGATCTCGTCGCGTTCCTCGCCCTCGATGCGACGCGACACGCCGCCGGCGCGGGGATTGTTGGGCATCAGGACCAGGTACCGGCCCGCCAGGCTGATGAACGTTGTGAGCGCCGCCCCCTTGTTGCCGCGCTCTTCCTTGTCCACTTGGACCAGGACTTCCTGCCCCTCCTTGATGACGTCCTTGATGGAGGTGCGCCCGCTGTCGCTGCTGTCGTCAGCGTAGTACTGACGTGAAATTTCCTTGAACGGGAGGAAGCCGTGCCGTTCCGAACCGAACTGCACGAAGGCCGCTTCCAGGCTCGGTTCAACCCGGGTGATGCGCCCCTTGTATATATTGGACTTCTTCTGCTCCCGTGACGGGGTCTCTATATCGAGATCATAGAGCTTCTGACCATCGACCAGGGCCACCCGCAGCTCTTCCGGCTGGGTAGCGTTGATGAGCATTCTTTTCATGGTGTTTCTGTCTCCGACGCTCAACCATGCGCGGTCCTCCGTCAGTCAGACCTTGGGTGTTGGCAGCCATCGCGGCGCGGAACCAGCCGGCATCGCGCCGGCCCGCCAGCCGAATCAGCAGCAGGGCAGCCAGGCGCCAGACAACCAGATTGGATAGAACCGTCCGGGACATGGGCATGGGAGCGAATTGGTGCTCCGGTCGTTGACCGGAGCAGGATCAGTCCAAATAAAAAAACCACCTGCCAGCGGCAGGTGTCGCGAAACCATCGTTTGTTTGTAGCCCGCAAAAGGCCTGTCAGGCCTAATCGCCGCATGCAAGCGCGCCGGCGGACGTGCCGCCAATATATCAGCCTTGCCGTAGTGCAGCAAACGGCGTCAGCATTTAGTATCATCGCCCGGTGGATAGTTCAGCGAAATCCAGCAAGCCGGGTGTGCGCCACGTGACCGTTGATGAGGCGACGGCGGGTCAGCGTGTGGACAACTTTTTGATGCGTGAACTCAAGGGGGTTCCGCGGACACGGATCTATCGCCTGCTGCGCAAGGGCGAGGTGCGGGTGGATGGGCGGCGCGCCAATCCCTCCGATCGTCTGCAGGCCGGCGCCTCGATCCGATTGCCACCCGTGCGGGTGGCACCGGCAGGAAACGGAGCGGAGCCGGAGATTCCGCCGTGGCTCGCGCGCCAGTTGCGTGCCGGTGTGATCTACCAGGATCGGGGGCTGCTGGCCATCAACAAGCCGGCTGGTCTCGCCGTCCACGGCGGAAGCGGACTTCGTTTCGGGTTGATCGAGGCGCTCCGCATCCTGCGACCCGAGGATCCGTTTCTGGAGCTTGTGCACCGGCTGGATCGGGAGACCAGTGGTGTCCTGCTGGTGGCGCGGCGGCGAAGCGTTCTGCGACGGATGCACACACTGATCCGGGATGGTGGACTGGAGAAACGCTATCTGACCCTGCTGGTGGGGCAGCTTCCCCGCGGCCCGGTGCCGGTGGAAGCAGCCCTGGACCGGAATGCGCGGCGTGACGGGGAACGTACGGTCCGGGTGTCGGCGGAAGGAAAGGCTTCCAGGAGCGTGTTCCGCGCCCTTGAGCGTTATCCGGGCTGTTGCCTTGCGGAAGTGGATATCGCCACCGGGCGAACGCACCAGATACGCGTGCATGCGGCGCACCTGGGTCTGCCGGTTGCGGGCGACACCCGTTACGGGGACAGTGAAGACAACCGGCGTTTCCGCGCACTGGGGCTCAAGCGCCTGTTCCTGCACGCCCATTACCTGGCTTTCGATGATCCGGAAACCGGCGAACGGCGCGTGCTGTCTGCAGAGCTGAGCCCGGACCTGCGGGTGGTCCTGGACCGGCTGCAGGCGCCCCCACAGGACAACGGAATCGTGGAGTAAAGGGAATGAGTGATGATCGCTGGACCTCTGGTCCGCTGACACGTCGGTCCCGCGCCGCGGACACCTCCCGGACCGATGATGAGCGCTGGGAACGGGAAGCCCTGCGGGACATCGCGCTGGAGGGGATTCGCGAGCGCCGGCTGGCGCGACGCTGGGGCATCTTCTTCAAGCTGCTGTTCCTGGGGTATCTGTTCCTGGTGCTGGCCCTGGCCCGTGGCTGGGTATTCGGGCCGGACCCCGGGCCGCGGGAGCATACTGCCGTGGTCAAGGTCAGCGGCGTGCTGCTCCCGGACAGCAGCAACCGTGCGGAACTGGTGATTCGCGGGTTGCAGGCGGCCTTCCGGGATAGCGGAACCCGGGCCGTGGTGCTTTATGTCAACAGCCCCGGTGGAAGTCCCGTGCAGGCCAGCCAGATCAATGACGAGGTCCGCCGGCTGAAGGAAGCGTATCCGGAGATCCCCGTCTATGCGGTGGCTGACGACATGTTCACCTCGGGCGCCTACTACCTGGCGGTGTCCGCTGATCGCATCTTCGTCGACCGTGCGACGATGATCGGTTCCATCGGTGTGATTGCCCAGGGTTTCGGGGTGGATGAGGCGCTTGACCGGCTCGGTATTGAGCGACGGCTGTACACCGCCGGCGAAAGCAAAGCCTTGCTGGACCCCTTCTCGCCGGAGCGGGAGGAGGACGTGGCCTGGATCGAAGGCCTGTTGGATGAGATCCACCAGCAATTCATCGATGCGGTGCGCACCGGGCGGGGTGACCGGCTCGCGGACAACGCCGACCTTTTCAGCGGGCTCGTCTGGACCGGCCAGCAGGGGGTCGAGCTCGGCCTGGCGGACGATATCGGAAGTCTCCATTCGGTGGCCCGCGACGTGGTGGGGGTGGAACACCTGAAGGATTTCACCGTTCGTCCCAACCTCCTGCAGCAACTCGGCGGGCGGATCGGCTCCAGCGTGATGAACAGGATCGAGGAGCTGTTGCTCAGCGAGGCGACATTGCGCTAGGGAAGCACTGGCGCCTTCCTCAAGGTACCGGTACGCCTGATGCGCGCAGGAACGCTGCCAACCGGATCAGGGGGAGGCCGATGAGGGCGGTGGGGTCCTCTCCGTGCATGGCGCTGAACAGGCTGATGCCCAGGCCTTCCGCGTGAAAGCTGCCGGCCGCGTCCAGAGCCGGCTCCTTGTCCAGATAGCGCTGAACGGTGGGCGCATCCAGCACCCGGAAACGGACCTCGAACGGGATCACGTCCAGCCGGGTTCCGCCGTCCCGCGTGTCCAGCACGCAGAGTCCGGTCACAAAACGCACGGTTCTGCCCGAGGCGGCCATGAGTTGGGCGTGGGCCAGTTCGCGGGTTCCCGGCTTGCCCAGCACGCGCCCGTCAAGTTCCGCGGCCTGATCGGAGCCGATCACCAGTGCTCCCGGGTGCCGGCCCGCGACGGCCAACGCCTTTTCGTGGGCCAGGCGGCGCACATAATCCTGCGGGGGTTCGCCATCGTTGCGTTGTTCGTCGATGTCCGGGGCATCCACCTGATACGGTATCCGCAGGCGGTCCAGCAGCGCGCGGCGGTAGCGGGAACCGGAGGCCAGTATCAGTGGGGGCGGGGTTCGGGTCATCACAGTTGCCATACAGCAGGGATCCGGCTCAGACCATGACATAATTCCGCCCGGTGGTCAGCAGCCGTCGATGCTTTTGACAGTCCCAGACAGCGCGGATAATATGCGCCTCTTATGACTGCCCGGCCCCTGCCCGTGACGATAGATGTGCTGAAGCTCGTGGATCGTGGCCAGGAGCTGGCAGGAAGCCTGGCGCTGCGCCGGATGCCCCGCTTGTGCGAGGCGCTGGTGGACGACGCCGGGGAGGCGCACCTGGTCCTTGTGTTCGAACGGGATCAAGCGCGTCGGGCCACGGTGACCGGGTCGGTGCGGGCCAGCGTGGCACTGGCCTGTCAGCGCTGCCTGCAGCCCATGCCGCTGACGCTGGAAGCCCGGGTGGCGCTTGCGGTCTGCCTGTCCGAGGAGGAGGCTGCCGCGCTACCCGATGACTACGATCCGCTGCTGCTGGAAGAAACGCCGCAGCGCCTGGCGGAGTTGGTGGAAGACGAATTGATCCTGGCGCTCCCCGCGTTGGCCAGGCACGAGGACACCCCTGATTGTGAGCCGGTTTCGGTGACGATCGGGGCGTCGGCCGTGGAACAGGGCGGGGAGGGCCGGCGGCCGAATCCATTTGCCGTTCTTGACGTCCTGAAAAAACGGGACGAGAACTGAGTACTCAAGTGTAAGGAGATTGACCATGGCGGTTCAGCAGAATCGTAAAACCCGGTCCAAGCGCGGCATGCGTCGCGCGCACGACGCCCTGACGGGCCCGACGCTGTCCGTGGACAGCACGTCGGGCGAAACCCATCGCCGGCACCACATCACGCCGGACGGGTTCTACCGCGGGCGCAAGGTACTGGACACCAGTAACGAAGAATAATCAGGCCGGGCAGGACGCTCGCGCGGCCGGAGTACCGGGGCGCGAGCGTTTCGTTTTCGAAACCGGCAACGCGTTGTGCTTCTTTCCGGATGCCCATGACCGAAACCGTGACCATTGCGCTGGACGCGATGGGTGGTGACCACGGCCCCAGCGTGGTTGTCCCGTCAGCGCTGTCCATCCTCCGCCGCCACCCTGGTCTGCGGCTCATTCTTGTGGGCGACGAGGCGGTATTACGCGATGAACTCGGCCGGCACGGCGCCGGTGAGAATGACCGTCTGCTGGTGCATCACGCATCCCAGACGGTGGGCATGGACGAACCGCCTTCCCAGGCCCTGCGGCTGAAGAAGGATTCCTCCATGCGGGTGGCTATCAATCTGGTCAAATCCGGCGAAGCCGGAGCCTGCGTCAGCGCGGGCAACACCGGCGCATTAATGGCAACTGCCCGCTACGTTCTCAAAACCCTCCCCGGAATCGACCGGCCCGCGATTATCACCACCATCCCTTCCATCGGGGGCTACACCCGCATGCTGGATCTCGGCGCCAACGTGGACAGTTCCGCGGAGCACCTGTTCCAGTTCGCCGTGATGGGGGCTGTGATGGCCGAGGCGCTCGACAACCGCGGGGCGCCCAGTGTGGGCTTGCTGAATATCGGCGAAGAGGAAATCAAGGGTAGCGACCAGGTCAAGCAGGCAGCCCGGGCGCTGTCCCAGAGCCGCCTCAATTATGTCGGTTACGTGGAAGGGGATGACATCTTCAAGGGAGTGGCCGACGTGGTTGTCTGCGACGGTTTCGTGGGCAATGTCGCACTGAAGACATCGGAAGGGGTTGCCTCGCTCATCGCGCAGTACATGCGGGAAGAGTTCCGGCGTAACCTGTTCACCCGGCTGGCCGGTTTGGTTGCCATGCCGGTGCTGCGCAATCTGAGTCGACGCATTGATCCTCGCCGGTACAATGGTGCAAGTTTGCTGGGGCTGCGTGGTATCGTGCTGAAGAGCCACGGGGGCGCGGACGAGGTCGCCTTCGGCCAGGCCATTGAGACGGCCATGCTGGAGGTCGAAAAGGGTGTACCGACCCTGATCGACGAGCGGCTGGATCAGATGCTGTCAGAAAGAGACGACAAGTGACCTATACACGCATCATCGGGACTGGCAGTTATCTGCCTGAGCGCATCATGACCAACGCCGAGCTGGAGGCGCTGGTGGACACGAGCGACACCTGGATCCGGGAGCGGACCGGGATCGCGGAGCGGCGCGTGGTGGCAGAGAACCAGACTTGCAGCGACATGGCCATCGAGGCCGCGCGTGCCGCCCTGGACAGCGCGGGGGTCGCCGCGGCGGATATCGACCTGATCGTACTGGGCACCTGCACGCCGGACCGGGTCTTTCCCAGCAATGCCTGCCTGGTGCAACGAGCCCTGGGTGTGCAGCAGGGGGCCCCGGCATTCGACGTGGCGGCGGCGTGTTCCAGTTTCGTGTTCGCGCTGGATGTGACGGATCGTTTTCTGCGCACCGGGGGCGCCCGCCGGGCGCTGGTCATCGGCGCGGACACCATGACCCGTCTGCTGAACTGGCGGGACCGGGGTACCTGCGTGCTCTTCGGTGACGGTGCCGGGGCCGTGGTGGTGGAGGCCTCCGACACGCCGGGTATCCTGTCCACCCATCTGCACGCGGACGGAACCCAGGAGGATCTGCTCAACGTGCCCTGGGGACCCGGCCTGGGGTATGAACGCCTGGATGAGACCAGCGGCAAGATCAGCATGCGCGGGAACGAGGTTTTCAAGGTGGCTGTGCGGACGCTGGGCCGCATCGTCGATGAGACGCTGGCAGCCAACGGTCTGAAGAAGGAGGACGTGGACTGGCTGGTGCCGCACCAGGCCAATGTCCGCATCATCCAGGCCACCGCGCGCAAGCTGGGCTTGCCCATGGATCGCGTGGTGCAGACGGTCCAGCATCATGGCAACACATCCTCCGCTTCCATTCCGCTGGCGCTGGATGCCGCCGTGCGGGATGGCCGCATCAAGCCCGGTGATCTGCTATTGCTGGAGGCATTCGGTGGTGGCTTCACGTGGGGTTCGGCATTGGTGCGTTTCTGAACCGCGGGCAAGAAGAACAGGAGCCAGATCATGGCAGAGAAGACCGCATTCGTGTTTCCCGGCCAGGGCTCGCAGGCCGTGGGCATGCTGGCCGAGCTGGCCGGTGCCTATCCCCAGGTCCGCGAGACCTTCCAGCAAGCCTCCGATGCCCTGGGTGATGATCTCTGGCAGCTCAGCCAGAAAGGGCCCGCTGAGACCCTGAACCGCACGGACCGGACGCAGCCCGCCATGCTTGCCGCCGGCGTGGCGGTGTGGCGGGTCTGGAAGGCCCGGGGCGGTGCCGAACCGGCCTTCATGGCCGGCCACTCCCTGGGGGAATACACCGCACTGGTCTGCGCCGAGGCCCTGGATTTCAACGAGGCGGTACGCCTGGTGGCCGAGCGCGGCCGGTTCATGCAGGAAGCGGTGCCAGAAGGCAAAGGTGCGATGGCCGCTGTCCTCGGCCTTGAGGATGACGCCGTCCGGCAGGTCTGCGCCGACGTAGCGCAGGGCGCGGTGGTGGAAGCGGTGAATTTCAATGCGCCGGGACAGGTTGTCGTGGCCGGTGATCGGGAAGCGGTGGAACGGGCCTGCGAGGCAGCCAAGGCTGCCGGAGCCAAACGCGCCATGCCGCTGCCGGTCAGTGTGCCGTCCCATTGCGCGTTGATGCGCCCGGCCTCCGAGCGGCTGGCTCAGGCGCTCGCGGATGTCGCGCTGCGCACGCCGCGTATTCCCGTGGTACACAATGCCGATGTGAGCCTGGCCGGTGAGCCGGACGCCATGCGGGCGCGCCTGGTGCAGCAGCTCCACAGCCCCGTGCGCTGGGTGGAGACCGTGCAGTGGCTGGCGTCCCAGGGTGTCGGCCGGTTGGTGGAGGCTGGTCCGGGAAAGGTGCTGGCCGGCCTGACCAAGCGGATTGAGCGCGGTCTTGTCGCCCAGGCGGTGTTCGACCCGGATACCCTGGACAAGGCAATCAACGAGGGAAGTTGACATGGCAGAACAACGTGTTGCCCTGGTCACCGGGGCCAGCCGAGGCATCGGCAAGGCTATCGCGCTGACGCTTGCCCGGAAGGGCAACGTGGTGATCGGGACCGCCACCACCGAGCAGGGCGCTTCCGGCATTTCCACCTATCTGAAGGAAGCCGGGGCGCAGGGTGGCGGTGAAGTGCTGAACGTGACGGATCCGGACAGCATCGCCGCGCTCATGGACGGCATCGGTAAGACGTTCGGCGCGCCCCTGATCCTGGTGAACAACGCCGGGATCACCCGCGACAATCTGATGATGCGCATGAAGGACGAGGAGTGGGAGAGCATCCTTGAGACCAACCTGACCTCGGCCTTTCGCATGAGCAAGGCGTGTATGCGCGCCATGATGAAGGCGCGCTGGGGACGCATCATCAATATTTCCTCGGTGGTCGGTGCCACCGGCAATCCCGGACAAACCAACTATGCTGCAGCCAAGGCAGGTCTGGTCGGGTTGACCAAATCGCTGGCGCGGGAGGTGGGTAGCCGGGGGGTGACGGTCAATGCCGTCGCTCCGGGATTCATCGATACCGACATGACCCGCGCGCTGGAGAATCAGCAGCGGGAGGAACTGGTCCGGCAGATCCCCGTGGGCACTTTGGGGCAGCCGGAACACATCGCCGCGGCGGTGGCCTTCCTGGCCTCCGAAGAGGCTGAGTACATCACCGGTGAAACGCTGCACGTGAACGGCGGCATGCACATGGGGTGAAAAGGTGGTCGGCGGACCGACTGTCGAACCGCTATGGTAAGAGCGTACCTGTTTTCATAGAATACGCCGTCAATGCAATCTGGACCGGCTCAAATCGGGAGTAATAACTTATGAGCAGCATCGAAGAGCGCGTCAAGAAAATCGTGGTTGAGCAGCTGGGCGTGAAGGAAGAGGAGGTCACCCCCGAGGCTTCGTTTGTGGACGATCTTGGCGCGGATTCCCTGGACACCGTGGAACTGGTGATGGCCCTGGAAGAGGAATTCGAGTGCGAAATTCCCGATGAAGAAGCCGAGAAAATCACCACGGTTCAGCAGGCAATTGATTACGTCAATAACCACTTGGGCGACTGAATCGCCCAGGTGGGTCTGCCGACCGGACTGACTCGGGAAGGGCCCGGATCCATGATCCACCGCCCTTCTCGAGTTTATTGTTTAATCAGGATATCAAGGGGGTAGTCCTTTGGCTAAGCGGCGCGTCGTAGTCACTGGCCTCGGCATCATCTCGCCGGTGGGCAATTCCGTTAAGGAAGCCTGGGACAACATTCTCGCCGGGCGGAGCGGTATCCGTCCGATTACGGGGTTCGATACCAGCGCCTTCGCCACGCGTTTCGGTGGCACCATCGAGGGATTCGACCCGAAGGACTACATCAATCCCAAGGATGCGCGGAAGATGGATCCGTTCATTCATTACGGGATCGCGGCGGCCACTCAGGCGCTGCAGGACTCCGGGCTCGAGATCACCGAAGAGAACGCCGAACGGGTGGGTGTGGCCATCGGCTCCGGTATCGGTGGCATCAACTGGATCGAGAACGGCCACAAGGGGTACCTGGATGGGGGACCGCGCAAATTGTCGCCGTTCTTCATCCCGGGCGCGATCATCAACATGGTATCCGGCCATCTGTCCATCATTCACGGGATCAAAGGCCCCAACATTTCCATCGTCACCGCCTGCACCACCGGTACGCACAACATCGGTGAGGCCGGGCGCATAATCGCCTATGGCGACGCCGATGTGATGCTGGCCGGCGGCGCCGAGTTCGCCACCACACCCACCGGTCTCGGCGGGTTTGCCTCGGCCCGGGCGCTCTCCTCCCGGAACGATGCTCCGAAAGCGGCCAGCCGCCCCTGGGACAAGGACCGCGACGGCTTCGTGCTCAGCGACGGTGCCGGTGTGCTCATGCTGGAAGAGTACGAGCATGCCCGCAAACGCGGCGCCACCATCTACGCCGAACTGGCCGGATTTGCCATGAACGGGGACGCCTATCACATGACCCTGCCTTCCGAAGGCGGCGAGGGTGCCTCCCGCTGCATGGAGCTGGCGTTGAAGGATGCCGGCATGAACGCCGAGGAAATCGATTACATCAACGCCCATGGGACATCCACCCCGGCAGGGGATGTGGCGGAAACCAAGGCAGTAAAGCGCACCTTCGGTGATCACGCCCGCAAACTGGTGGTCAGTTCCACCAAGTCCATGACCGGCCATCTGCTGGGCGCGGCCGGCGGTGTTGAAGCCGTGTTCTCGGTGCTGGCCATTCGCGATCAGGTGGCACCGCCCACGATTAACCTGGACAACCCTGATCCGGAGTGCGATCTGGATTATGCGCCCCATAACGCCCGGGAGATGCCGATCCGGGTCGCCGCGTCGAACTCCTTCGGCTTTGGCGGGACCAACGGTACAGTGCTCTTCAGGAAGCCGGATTGACACAGTCTGACGCCGGGATGTCTCCCCGCCGCCTGGTCAATGGAAACCCCGAATCCGCCGTCGACCCGGCGGATCGGGGTTTTCTTTATGGGGACGGTGTGTTCGAAACCATCGCCGTGCTGGAGGGCCGGATTCCATGCTGGTCGGAGCACTGGGCCCGCCTGCAACGCGGGGCGGCCTGTCTGGGGCTTCCGGAACCGCGGGAGGCTGATTTCCGCCAGGATGTGGCGTCTTTGTTGAATGCCGGATCAGTGCCGGATAAGGCGGTGCTGCGTCTCCAGTACACGGCCGGGCCGGGCGGGGGCGGCCTGCGTCGCCCGCTATCGCCGCAGGTGACGCGGGTCAGTGCCATGCTGCCGTTTCCTCTGCGGCCGACAGCGTGCTGGCTGGACGGTGTTCACGTGCACCTGTGCCGGACCCGGCTGCCGGAACAGCCGCGCTTGGCCGGTGTCAAGCATTGCAGCCGCCTGGATTACGTGCTTGCCCGGGGCGAGTGGGCTGACGAAGATGTGGCGGAAGGTCTGATGCTGGACGCATCGGGATACGTGGTCGAGGGAACCGTCAGCAACCTGTTCGCCGTTCAGGCCGGGGGCTTGCTGACGCCGGCGTTGTCCCGATGCGGGGTACACGGGATCATGCGGCAGGAGGTGCTGCGGCGGGCCGATAGGATGGGGATTCCGGTGGAGCAGGGCGACTACACGCTGCAACGGTGGCTGGACAGCGATGAACTGTTTCTCACCAACAGTCTCATCGGCATCTGGCCGATCCGTATGGTGGCGGAGCGGCAGTGGCGGCCGGGCCCGATTACCCGCCGGCTGCAACAGGCTCTGCGCGAGGACGGCTTTGCCATGGTACCGGATACCGCAAGGAGAGAAGGTTCGGCAAGATGCTGAAAAAACTCTTGAAAATCGGATTTTTTCTGCTCGTCCTGGCAGCCATTGGCGCAGGAACCGTCTACCTGGACTACCAGCGCTGGTTACAGGAACCGGTGCATGCCGGGCAGGAACCCCATTACCTGGATGTACCGCCAGGGACCTCCTTCCGTGCGCTTGTCAGCCAGTTGGAAGGGGAGGGGCTGCTGGAGCGGCCACGCTATTTCGAGCTCCTGGCCCGGCACCGGGGTGATGCGGGCCGCATCCGCGCCGGTGAGTATGCACTGGAGCCCGGCATCAGCCCCGTCGGGTTGTTGGACAAACTCGTTCGTGGACGCGTCATCCAGTATCGTTTCACCCTCATTGAAGGCTGGACATTCAATCAGTTACGGTCCGCACTTGAAGCGAACCCTAGGATCGTGAACACCATCGGCGAACTGGATGACGAGGAGGTGATGGCGCGTCTCGGGCGACCGGGGACATTTCCTGAGGGTTGGTTCTATCCGGAAACCTACACGTTCACCCGCGGCACCACGGATCTGGACATTCTGCGCTGGTCCCTCCGGGCCATGGAGGAAACGCTGGAGGAGACCTGGGAGACCCGCCAGGAGGGGATCCCCCTGGAGTCCCCCTATGAGGCTCTGATTCTGGCGTCCATCATTGAGCGGGAAACCGGTCAGCCCCATGAGCGCGGCAAGGTTGCCGGTGTGTTCACACGGCGACTGGAGCTGGGCATGCGGCTGCAAACCGACCCCACCGTGATCTACGGCATGGGTGACAGCTACGACGGGCGGATCCGGACCCGGGACCTGCGCACCGACACCCCGTATAACACGTACACACGGCATGGCTTGCCGCCGACCCCCATCGCCATGCCCAGCGGCGCGGCCATCGCCGCAGCGGTGAATCCGGAACCGGGGGAGGCGCTGTACTTCGTCTCCCGGGGGGATGGCACCCATCATTTCTCCGCCACGCTGGAGGAGCATAATCGGGCCGTGCGGCGATACATTCTGGGGCAGGGCGACTGATGAGCGGCGATGCGCGTGGACGCTTCATCACGCTGGAAGGCGTTGAAGGGGCGGGGAAGAGCACGGCACTGGATACCGTCCGGGAGGTTCTGGAGCAGGCCGGCTTGCCGCTGCTGATCACGCGGGAACCGGGCGGCACCCCCCTGGGGGAACGCATCCGGGAGCTGCTGCTCTCCCATGAATTCACGGAAATGGCGGATGACACCGAGGTGCTGCTGGTTTTTGCCGCGCGGGCGCAACATCTGGCCGAACGCATTCATCCGCGGCTGGCGGAAGGAACCTGGGTGCTGTCGGATCGGTTCACCGATGCCACCTACGCGTACCAGGGGGCCGGACGGGGGCTTCCGGCGGAGCGGATCGCGCAGATGGAAACCTGGGTTCAGGGCGATTTCCGCCCTGACCTGACACTGATTCTTGACCTGCCTGTGGAAATCGGATTGCGCCGTGCCGCTGGCCGCAGTGACCCAGACCGCTTCGAGCGGGAGGCACGGCCCTTCTTCGAGGCGGTTCGGGCCTGTTATCTGCAACTGGCGGGGGAGGCCCCGGATCGCTACCGCGTGATCGACGCCGCACAACCCGTAGATCAGGTGCAGACCGCGATCCGGAACACCTTGCGGGCATGGCTGGAGACGCTGTCATGAGCACCGCCTTTCCCTGGCATGATGCGGCATGGCGCCGGCTTCAGCAGCAGCAGCGGGGCGGGCGTCTGCCACATGCGCTGCTGATCAGCGGCGCGCCGGGGCTGGGCAAGCAGGCCTTGGCGGAGCGGCTGGCCGCGCAGTTGCTATGCCGCCAGCCGGATGAAGCGGGTGCCTGCGGCCGATGTCCCGCCTGTCATTTGATCGCCGCGGGCAGCCATCCGGATATCCGTCACATCACTCGAGAGGACGACAGCCGGGTCATCCGCATCGACAGCGTGCGCCAGCTCACGGAATTCATGGCCATGAAGAGCCAGTATGGGGGTTACCGCCTGGGCTTGATTCATCCGGCAGACGTCATGAACACCAATGCCGCGAACAGTCTGCTGAAGACGCTGGAGGAGCCGCCGCCGGGAGCGATGCTGGTTCTGATCTCCGACAGACCGAGCCGGATTCCCGCCACCGTGCGCAGCCGCTGCCAACAGATTCCGGTACCTGTTCCGGAACGGGTCGAGGCCGTGGCGTGGCTGGAGCAGACGGCGCCGGAACTGGCCCGACGGGCCGTGGCCATGCTGCCGCTGGCCGGGGGAGCACCGCTGCAGGCACTCAAACAGGCGGAAGCCGGGATCGACCAGCGGCTGCAGGATCTGGGAGCACAACTGGATGCACTGGCCACAGGCCGATCTCAACCGGCCGACGTGGCCGCCGCCTGGCCGAAGGACGAATTGCCATTGTTGCTGGACCTGCTGCCGCACCTGATTCATCAGCTCATCCGGCAACAGAGCGGGGCACAGGCTGAAGGGATTGTGCCGCAGGCAGCCTCGGGTTTGAGGGCAAGCGCCTTGCACGAGTATCTTGCAACCGTGTACAACTATCGTGCCCTGGCGGAACGCTCTTTGAACGCAGAGCTGGTCGCCGAGGATCTTTTCATTCGCTGGCACAGAATCTGCCGGCAGGCAGCGTAGGTTGGAGACAGGGTGATGGACGTTCGCAAGGGTGGCAGCGGCCACGGAAAACAGGGCGTACTGAATCTCACCATCCAGGACAAGGCGGCCCTGTACAAGGCCTACATGCCTTACGTGAAGGGGGGCGGGTTGTTCGTGCCCCTGAAGAACGGCGACCCGATCCAGGACAGCTACCGCCTGGGTGACGATGTGTTCGTCCTGGTGTCACTCCAGTTCGAGAACGAGAAAGTGCCCGTGGTCGGGAAGGTGATCTGGATCACCCCGCGGGGTGCCCAGGGTAACCGTTCCGCGGGCATTGGCCTGCAGTTCAGTGATCGGGACAACGGCGCCGCCCGGGCGAAGTTCGAGAACCTGCTGGCCGGCTCCCTGGAGGCCGAACGCCCCACCCACACCATGTAACTGTCGCGAGACGGACAGGCATCACACCCAACCGACATGAGCATTCGTCTGGTGGATTCCCACTGCCATCTGCAGTTGCTTGATGCGCAGGAACATCATCCGGAGCACTATCTGGTCGCCGCGGAAAGCCGTGGTGTTAACCAGTTTCTGACCGTATCCGTGGATCTGGACAGTGTGCCGCGGCTGCTTGCGCTGACGGAACGCTATCCACAGGTCTATACGTCTGTGGGTGTCCATCCGTGCGGTCCGCACCTGCGGATGGAGGCACCGGAGACGCTGGCGGCGCTGGCCGATCACCCGCGGGTGCTGGCGATCGGGGAAACGGGGCTGGATTATCTGTGTATCGATTCGGCGGATGATCACGAATGGCAGCATCAGCGTTTCCGCGACCAGATCCGGGCCGCACGACTGACGGCCAAGCCGCTGATCATCCATTCCCGGGGTGCACCGGAGGATACCGCTCGGATCCTGAAGGAAGAGGGTGCGGACCAGGTGGGGGGCATCATTCACTGCTTCACCGAGAACTGGAAGGCCGCCTGCGCATTCCTCGATCTGGGTTTCCACATCTCCCTGTCCGGCATCCTCACGTTCCGCAACGCGGATGCGCTGCGCAAGGTGGCCAGGAAACTGCCCGAACGTTGCCTGCTGGTGGAAACCGACTGCCCCTATCTTGCTCCGGTCCCGCATCGCGGCAAGCAAAACCAACCCGCCTACGTGCGGGAAGTGGCCGAGTGCCTGGCCGAGGTGCGGGGGCAGGCGCTGGAGGCGGTGGCCGAGCAGACCACGGAGAACTTTCACCGCCTGTTCCCCCAAGCGGCCTGACGGCCTCAGAGCGCGCGGGCGAGGCGGGCGGCCGCCTCAACCGCACGATGCAACTGATCCGCCGTGTTATGGAAATGGGGTGAATAACGCACCCCGCCGCCACGCGCCGCGCAGATCACCCCGTCCCGCATCAGCGCCCGGTAAAGGGCGGTGCTGTCCTTGCCGGGCGCATGAAAGGTAACGATTCCGGAGCGCCGGTCCGGACTCCCGTCCGACAGCAGGGCCAGGGTTGGTTCCTGGCTAATCGCGTCCATCAGTCCGGCTGTGTTCTCCAGAACCCGTCGTTCCACCGAAGCCATGCCTTCCGTGTCCTGAAGCAGGGACAGACTGGCCTCGAGTCCGAAGATGCCCAGCATGTTCGGGCTACCGCATTCGAAACGGCGAGCGGTACTGGCCACGTCCCATTCCAGACGGCCATAGTCACCCGCATGCTCCAGCATATGCCAGCCGAATTGGTTCAACTTCAGGCGCTCACGCAGTTCCGGGCGGCACCAGAACACACCAAGCCCCTCCGGCCCGAGCATCCATTTATGCCCGTCGGCGATGATGAAATCCGGATCCGCGCTCCGGTGGTTGAACCGCAGGGCGCCCAGGCTCTGAATCGCGTCCAGGCAGAACAGTACACCATGGCCCCGGCAGCCCTTTCCCAACGGCTCCAGATCCATTCTGAGGCCGGTACCGTACTGCACGGAACTCACCGCCAGCAGACGCGTTTTCGGCGTGATGGCCTGGAGCAGGGCGGCTTCCGGTGTTTCCCCGTCCGCCAGATCCACATCCACCACCCGCACGCCGAAACGGCCGCTCAAGGCTTCCCAAACCACACGGTTGGAAGGGAATTCCGATCGGTTGATGATCACCTCGTCGCCGGGCTCCCAGTCCAGCCCGAAGGCCACCAGAGACAGGCCCTCGGAGGTGTTTTTGATCAGCGCGATGTCGTCCGGGGACGCGGCGCCCACCAGGCGGGCAAGCCGGTCGCGCAACGCCTGTTCATGCCGCAGCCACTGCGCGTAATCCGCTGCGCCGCGGCTGAGATTGGCGTCGGCAAAGCCGGCCACCGCGTCGCGGGTGCGCTTCGGCCAGGGGCTGACGCCGGCGTGGTTCAGGTAGATCAGGCTCGGGTCCAGCGGAAACTCCGGATGAGACATTAGCAGCTCCTGATTCCGTTACAGCCACCATTGAAGCAGCCACAGACTGCCCATGCCAGTGCCCAGCGTGGCCAGCACACTCCGGGTGGTCCAGGCCACCACGGCGGCGGCAATCCCCGCCAGCAGGCGCGCATTCTCAAGATGCAGTCCCGGCTCCGGGCCACCATAGACGATGGCCGGAACGACGATGGCCGCGATCACCGCGGATGGGACAAAACGCAGGGCTAGCTTGAGCTGCGGCGGCATGCCGTGCTCTCCGAATAGCTGGATACCAGAGAGCCGCATCAGATACGTGCCTGCACCGATCACCAGGATGAGCAGCCAGATCAGCCAGCTATCCATGGCCCGGGCTCCGTCGTCGCGCCAGCAGGCTCTCGGCCAGCATACCGCTGCAGATTCCTGCAACGGCGCCTATGGTGAGCCCCAGATGATAGGGTGCGTCGTAGGCCAGCACCGCCACCGAGCCGCCCACCACAGCCGCCACAACACTGGGCCGGTCATTGACCACGGGAACCAACAGGACCAGGAAGACCAGCGGCAGAGCGAAGCCGATCTGCCAGGCGGGCGGGACGGCCGCCCCCAGCCACACGCCCAGTCCGGTGGACAGCAGCCAGACCACCCAGCCCATAGCCGCGACTCCCATGTAATACCAGCGCTGTTCCACCTGGGCCGGCGTGCCGAAGTAACGGGCGATGGTCAGTGCATAGGCCTGGTCCGTGAGCAGATATGCGATCACGGCTTTCCAACGGAATGACAGGCCGCCGAAGTATGGCGCCAGCGAGGCGCTGTACATGACCATGCGCAAATTGATCAGCAGCGCCGTGGCGATGATCACCAACGGCAACGCGCCTTCGGCAACCAATTGCGCGACGATCAATTGGGAGGCGCCGGCGAAGATGATGACCGACATACCAAGGCCCGCCAGGGGCCCCATGCCGGCCTCGATGGCGGCGATTCCGGCCAGCATGCCGAACGGAACCACGCCCGGCAGCATCGGCGACACATCCCGCAAGCCGGTGAACAGGGCCTGCTGCGTCTCCTTGCGCATCATCATGAAACCTCACATTCTCCAGGGTCACTGGCAACCTGCAGCGCCTGAATCCTGTGGGGTGCGTACTGCAGGAAGAAGGAGGGAAGCATATCACTTGTCAGTCAACTTCATCGTCGCCCGCATCCATCTTGCACACCACAAACTGCGCATAAGGTATCTTATGTTAAATTATGTTAGTGGCACGGCGTCCCCCTGGATTGTGTGGGTTCCAGTTTCATTTGAAACTCGAACGGAATTGGTAGAGTGGCTACGGCCCGTCTCCTCGCCACCCGGCGAAGCGCTTCTTTTCACGGCCTGGGGAGATTAGCTCCTCGTGGCTTTTGCGCCCCTTCTCACCAAGCCTCCGATCGAACGTCAGCAGCGACTGCAGACCCGCAGAGATCGAGTCTCGTAATCCCTTCTACATCAAGGTTCCGAATAGCTGTCATGTGAAGATTGCCCCCTTTTCAATTTTCCGATTGCAGCATTGATGGAGTCCGCGACGGGTCAGACGCCCCACCCAAGTCACCAGGTAAGTCCCGACGCTGTCCGGATTTTTTACGGGTTTTCTACTTGTTTAGTTTGCGCCTAGCAGTCTGTCGGATTTGGGGTTGATGCATGGCGCATGGAGCGGCGCTGCGCGGCGCGCCAGTCGCGGTAGCGCGCACAGAACTGGCTGTAGCGCAGGGCGCGCTGTCCATGGGTGGCGGCGTATTCGCCCCAGAGGAGTTGCAGTGTCACGCCCTTGCGCTTGAGTTCCTGGTGGATCTCCAGGAAATCGGGGTCGGTGAACCGCGCGGCCCTGCTTGGGGCCGGGAAGAGCAGCCGCTCGAGCGCCGCCTCGTCCATGGCCTCGGGCAGTGTGGCCAGGCAATGCCCTTGGCGTTGGCGAGGCTGACGTACTTGCCGACAACGCCCTTGGGGAGGCCGAGTACGGCGGCGATCTTCGCATGGCTGAGTCCGGCCTGGTGCTTCAGGCGCAGGATATCGCTGAGTTTGCGCATGGTGATCCTCGGTGCCGGCATCCGCTCTCCCCCGTCAAATGGCAAAAGGAGAGCTATATGCCTGTGGCTGTTCGGGATTACCAGCGCACACCGCCGGGATTCCGGCCTCGTGACCGCGGTTTCCGGCGGAACGTGACCACGGATTCCGGTTCCAGCGCCGGAATCGGTCACAATCAATCGGAATCACCGGTCACGTTCCGCCGGAATCAGCGGTCACGATGGATCGGAATGGGCGGTCACGATGGGGCGGAATACGCACTGGGCCTCGCGCTTGGCCTGTTTGGCCTCATAGGCCTGCTGCTCGGCATCATCGCGCTCGCTGGCACGCGCCTCGATCTTGGCCTTGGCCGCGGCGATCGCGGCCAGACGCTCCTCGCGCCGGGCGATCTCCGCGGGGATGTCCATGCCATCGGCCGCCTCATCGCGATCGGCGGCTTCGGCACGTCCGGTCAGCGCCTTGACCTCGGCGTTGAGCTGCTCCTCCAGCCGCGTGGCATGGGCATACGACAACGCCTTGTGCTTGCTCGCATTGGCCTTGAGCTTGGTGCCATCCAGGGCGATGGTGCCGAGCTTGAGCAGCTTCATCTCCCGCGCCAACCGCAGCACCTGGACGAACAACCGCTCCAGCTCCGGCAGAAAGCGCCGGCGAAACGTCGCCAGGGTGTCGTGATCAGGGTGGGTGTTGGCAGCCAGGTAGCGAAACGCCACCGAATCATAGGTCGCACGCTCGATCTTGCGGCTGGAGAACACCCCGGTGGCGTAGCCATAGACCAGCAGGCTCAACAGCACCGACGGGTGATGCGCCTTGCGCCCGCGACCGGTGTATTGCCGCGTCAGCTCCGAGAGATCGAGTTGCTCGACCACATCCACCACGAAGCGCGCCAGATGGTCATCCGGAAACCAATCATCCACCGACGGCGGCAGCAGATAATCAGTCCGGCGGTCTACGGGGATAAAACGGTTCATGGCGTCGTTCCCGTTGCGGCGGCATCATGCGCAATTATCCCATGACCCGCTCGAAAATCCGACAGACTGCTAGCTGTGAGAAAGCATAGGTGCCGCTGGGCAATCTCATGTTTGGCATGCGGGAATGCAGCCAGTCTTCGCACTGCGTTATTGCGATCTGCATGTCGTTGAGACGGGGCGCAGTCAGACACGATATTGTCCGTTTCAGCCGTCGGAATTCCTTACACCTTTCCTTCCTCGACTTACGGACCAGGACGCAGGGCGTCAGCCTTTCGCTGCGTCCGGCAGCTGTATCCAAGGCGCGGCATTCCATTGAAATTCCATCTATTGCGTAGTGTTATTCGATGCCACTTTATGATGCCGGAATCATCGTGGCGGGGAACTTGCATTGGAAACAAGGGCTGCATTGCGGCAGGCACGAGCACACACACTCGCTTGTCAATGACCATTGTTTTGACCAACCCACCCGTGGTCATCGGTTTTGACCCGGGTTCCGGCGCTCAGCCGGTGGAGGTGGACCAATGAAGCTGTCACCCAGAAGCCCTCGCCGATGCGCCTCCGGTGCCCGGCCCTTGTGGATTACCAGAACCCGTCGCATGCTCGCCTCGGCGCTCGTGGTTCTCGCTGCATCTCTTGCAACGACGGGCGCGGCTGTCGCCGGCCCGATCGGCTGGGCGGTGGGAGATGGCGGCACGATCCTCCACACCCCCGATGGTGGGATGAACTGGGCCGCCCAGACGAGCGGCACAACCGCTGGTCTCCGGGATCTGGACTTCGTCGACCCGTTGACCGGCTGGGCGGTGGGAACTGGCGGCACGATCCTCCACACCACCGATGGTGGGATGAACTGGGCCGCCCAGACGAGCGGCACAACC